>JAJPJA010000034.1 GCA_021324455.1 Pseudomonadota bacterium
AGCGCGTGATCGGACGGCGCGAGGCGCGCAGCGCGCGCTCGGAGGCCCATCCGCGGATGTGATTGATCTGCTCCTTCATGGTGCGCGACAGCGGCACGATATCCGAGGCGATGTTGACCAGGTCCTGTTCCGTCAGCTCGCGGTCCTCAAGCCGGGCGCGGGTCAAGGCCGAGACCACGCACTGCTCGATTTCGGCGCCGGTCCAGCCGTTGGCAAACGCCACCAGGCGTCCGATATTGAAGCTGGCCGGGTCCATGCCGCGGCGGCTCAGATGGACTCTGAAGATCTCGGCGCGTTCGTCATCCAGCGGCAGGTCGACAAAAAACACCTCGTCGAAGCGGCCCTTGCGGATCATCTCGGCGGGCAGCAGATCGATCCGGTTGGCGGTGGCGGCGACGAACAATCCGCGCGTCTTCTCCTGCATCCAGGTGAGGAAGAAGGCGAAGATGCGGCCCTGCTCGCCGCCGGTGTCGGCGGAGGTGATGCCCATTTCGATCTCGTCGAACCAGACCACCGCCGGCGCCATTTCTTCCAGCATCTTGCACGCCTGCACAAACGCTCCTTCGGCCGGACCATGCCGTCCGGAGAAGACCTCGATCATGTCGATGCGGTACAGCGGCAGGTCGAAGTAGGAGCCGATCGCCTTGACGCACAGGCTCTTGCCGCATCCCGGGATACCCATGACCAGCACGCCCTTGGGCACGATGTCGGTGCTGAGGTCGTCGCGCAGCAGGAACAGCTTCTTGCGCTCGACCAGCCATTGCTTGAGGACCTCGAGCCCGCCAATCTGGGCGATGTCCGTACCGGCGGTGACAAATTCGACCACCCCGCTGCGGTTGACCAGCAGGCGTTTTTCCTCGAGCAGCGCGGGCAGCGAGTCGGACCCCAGATGACGCGTGGTGCTGACGGCGCGGCGCACGGCATGGCGCGCCTCGTTCATGGTCAGACCCTGGAGCGTGCGCGCGAGTTGGGCCAGTGTGGCTTCGCTCTGGTCGGCGGTGCCGCCGCGCGCCGCGATCTGCGCGGTTTCATCGCGCAGGAATGCGAGCAGCTCGACGAAGTCGGGCAGCCGCAATTCCAGATAGACCAGATCGCGTTCCACCTCTTCGGGCACGTAGCGCACCGGGGAGCTGATGACCACGAACTTCTGCCGATCCAGACAGACGTCGTAGAGGTCGCGCAGGCGGCGGCGGATGGCGGGTTCCTCGCGCATCGGATCGTGGAAGTCCTTAAGATGGAAGATGGCGGGATGCTGATGCGCGGCGATAAAGTCCAGCACTTCGCGCGGGCTGCGGGCGGCGGATTGCGCCTCCCCGCCTTCTCCCCGCATCCCTTCCGTCAAACTCCAGCTCCATACCGGAAGCGGCGCGGACTCCGACAGCCGGCTGCCGGTTTCGCGCAGCACCCGGGCGATGCGCTGTTCCTCGGCGGAACGGATGTAAGTCAGCGGGCGTCCGGACTGGAAGATCTCGCGCAGCGTTCTGGCCGCGCGGCTTTCGGTGGATGAGGCAGTGGCTTCTTGCATAGAAAAGTCGTGGACCGCGGATACGGGGCGTAAAAACGCCGCAATCGCGATTCAAGTCTGGCACGCAGCGCGGTCAGCTTCAAATCTGGCTGGCGCGGCGTGTGCCTCAGGGGCGCACGGCGAGTTGGGCAACTGCCGCCGCGATTTGACGGCTTAGATCGGCTGCCGTGCGGCTCAATGCGCCGACCGCCTGATCGGGATTCGTCCCGCACGGCGCGCTGAGATCCGAATTGTCGCGGTACAGGATTTTCCCGTTGACCGGGTTGTTGATGCTCCAGCGCGCCGCCAGCCGCGCGTTGCCCTCCCAGTCGCATTCGAAGCGGTCCACCGCGATCGCAATCTGGTAGTCGATATGGGTCGAGCTGTACCAGGGAAAATTGACGATCTGCTGTGTGCCCAGCAGAGCGGAGAGGTTTTGCGCCAAAACATGCGTGAAGTTGTCCTTCAGCGGTTCGGCCCAATGGTCCATGTCCGAAAATTGCACCTGGTTGGATTGCGTCCTGGTCACGATCTCCGAGCGATCGAGATAGTCCGGCAGCTTGACCGGCCCCAGACCCAGCACCAGTGCGCTGGTGTTGCGGCCGATCGGAGCGCTTTGCGCCGAGGGCATTGCGGTCAACAGAAAGTATCGGGTGTGGTCGGGCACCGGCTGCAGAAAGGTGCATCCGGCCAGCACGATGGTGAGCGCGCACAGCGGCGCCAGAGTATGGAGCTTAAGCGAGTGCTTCATTGCCCGTCCTGAGACACGGCCCTGCCGCGAATCAGGGCGCTGGGGTTGCGGCGCAGAAAATCCGCCAGCTCGCGGGTGGAGCGCGCGGCTTCGGAAATCTCCTGCAATGCCTTGCTTAACTGGTAGGTGACCGGGGACGCCGGGTCGAGCATTGCCCGGGCTTCGACGAACGCCGACTGCGCCTGATCGAAGGCGTGCTGAGCGGCGATCATGGCGGCGCGCGCCTGGCGCATCGTTTCCGCGGTATTGTTGGAGGCTCCCTGCAAACTGCGCGACAGCGGCACCACTTCGGTCCTGATGGTATCGCTCATGCGCTGCGCGCTGCGCGCCGCCGCCTCCAGCGACCTGGTGGCCTGTTCGAGCCGATCCACGGTGATTTGGAGCCGGGGCGACTGGACCAGGTCGCGGATCGCGTCGGTCATCCGCACCATCGACTGAATTGCGCCGGGAAAATCGATCTGCCCCAGTTTGGCCATAACGCGGCTGAAGTTCTGCTGAAACTGCTCGAACTCGGTCGGCAGCGTCGGGATTTCCTGGAAGGAGGAATTCGGCGGCAGCACCAGATGAGCCGGAGTGCCCGGATGCATGTCGAGGTCGACGTACAGCAGCCCGGTCAGCAGGCTCTCCATCGCGAGCCGGCCGCGCAGACCCTCGTCAATCAGCGTTTTCAAAGTGCGGGGATTCTCGAGGTCGATCGCTCCGCCGCGGCTGACGATTCTTTTTTCGTCCAGTTCCACCAGCACCGGCACCCGCATCACAGTCGGATTGACGACACCGGCGTAGTGGCCCCGGCTGAGGCTCAGCAGAATGCGATATACCGAACCGATTTGCACGCCATGGAATTTCACCGGCGCATCGACCCGCAGCCCGTTCACATTGCTGGTGAAGTAGAGCACGTAAAGATGGCGTCGATGGAACAGGCGGCCCGAACCGAGCAGGGTGATGGTGATTACCACCAGAGCCAGCGCTCCGACCACGAACGCCCCGATAAGCGACGGATTCGCGCGCTTAGCCATGTTCGCGCACCAAACCGGCGCTGGCGCCGCGCGTCAGAAAGCGCCTGACCTTGGGATTGTCGCTGTGGTCGCGCAGTTGCGCGGGGTTGCCCGATGCGATGGGCGTGTGAGTTTCGCCGTCGAGCAGCACGCTGTTGTCGCCGATCGCGAAAATGCTGGCGAGTTCGTGCGACACCACAACCACGGTCGCGCCGAGGCTGTCACGCAATTCCAGGATCAGATCGTCGAGCAGGCGTGAAGTTATCGGGTCCAGGCCCGCTGAGGGTTCGTCGAAGAACAGGATCTCGGGGTCGAGCGCGATCGCCCTGGCGATGGCGGCGCGCTTGTGCATCCCGCCGCTGAGCTGGGCGGGATAGAAGTCTTCGAATCCCTTGAGTCCGACCATCGCCAGCTTGAGCGCGGCCACCTCGCGAATTTCCTGGGCGCTGAGGCCGGTGAATTCGGCCAGCGGCAGGCCGACGTTTTCCGCCAGCGTCATTGAAGTCCACAAGGCGCCGCTCTGATAGGTAACGCCGAAGCGCCGCAGCATCTGCCGGCGCTGGTCGGGATCGGCGCGGGTGAAATTGAAGCCGCTGTAAAGCACCTCGCCGGCCGCCGGTTCCAGCAATCCGATCAGCGCCCGCAGCAGGGTGCTTTTGCCGCTGCCGCTGCCGCCCATGACGATAAAGATCTCCCCGCGCCTGACGGCGAAATTGATCTCCTTCATCACCACGAAGCTGCCGTAGGCCAGCGTGACATTGCGGACTTCGATATGAGGGATGCGGTCCGCGGGGGGCGAGTTCGCGATCTGGCCGGGCGTCATCAAAGACCAAGGATGTTGAAGACCACCGCGAAGATTCCGCAGGCGACCACGACGAGCACGATGCCGGTAACGACGGCCGCGGTCGCGGCGTCGCCCACCGCCGAGGAACTGTTGCCGCATTGGAATCCGCGCAGGCATCCGGCGAGCGCGATCAGGACGCCATAGACGGCCGCCTTGAACAGCCCGCCGAACACGCCGGTCAAATCGATCGCATGGATCGATGCGTCCAGGTAGGCGGGGACCGCGATATGCAGCATTGTGGTGCCGACGGCGGCGCCGCCCATGATGCCCAGGAAATCGGCGTAGGCGCACAGCAGCGGCATCATCAGGACCAGCGCGATGACGCGCGGCAGCACCAAAAATTCCATGGCCGGGATGCCCATGGTCTGGAGCGCGTCGATCTCCTGGGTGACCTTCATGGTACCCAGTTGGGCGGCAAAGGCGGCGCCGGTGCGGCCAGCCATGATGATCGCGGTCATCATCGCGCCCATCTCCCGCACCATTCCGATCGCCACGAGGTTGGCGACAAAGATCTGTGCGCCTACTTTTTGTAGTTGCACCGCGCCCATGAAAGCCAAAATCACGCCGACCAGAAAGCTGATCAGCGACACGATGCCCAGCGCGTCCGCGCCGCATTGCTGGATGATCAGGACGAGGTCGGAGAGCTGGTAGCGGGCGCGGCCGCGCAGCAGGTTGAGCAGCGCCAGCGTGAATTCACCCACAAAGTTCAGCGCATCGTTGACCGATCCAACCCAGCTGACGGCGGCCTGGCCGATGCGCGCCAGCAGCCCGGGGCGCGGCAGAACGGGGCGCGGGGCGGTCTCGGCCGCCGCCGCCAGATCCAGCAGCCGGTTGAGCCCGGCTGGCAACCCGCCGCGTTCAGCCGGGATTGCGCGGATGCGGCAGAGCTCCAGCACCTTGAACACAAAGGTCACCAACGCGCTGTCCCAGGCGTCCAGTTCGCCGGTTTCGAAGATTACGCGCCGCGCCGCGGGCGCCCTGACCAATTCGGCTTCCAGCGCTGACGTCGACGGCAGGCCGGCATCAAGCGACCATGTCCCCGTCAGTCTCACTACCAGGGTGCCGTCGTCGCGCTCGAACAGGGCCTCGGGCTCCTCATCCGCGTTTGAATCGCGGCGGGCGGTTGGGATCGGCGCGGAGGTGATGCGCAGGTCAGACATGAGGCCGTCCGCCAGTAGCAGTTAACGCCGCCATAGACGGCATGTTAGCACGAACGGCGGCGGATAGAGGCAGCGCCTTGGGGCGCCGGAACACTTGGACGATTGGACGTGAATCCTTACACTGTCGGCAGCGAAAGGCGGCAGACGATGCGGATGTCAGTCAAATGCAAAATCGCGGTTGGTGCGATGCTGGTGGCGAGTGCGGTTTCCGCCGCCGCTCAGACCGCCGTGCATATCCACGACATTCTGCGTGCGCCCGGCGCGTTCAACGAGCATGAGGTCGCGGTGTTCGGGCACGTGCGCGAACTGACTGCGGCGCCGCACTATACGACCTTCAAAATCTGCGGCGCCCGATGCCTCAACGTGCTCGCCTGGGGGCATCCGCGCATCGCCGCCGGCGAGGCGCTCAGCGTGCGGGGCCGGTTTCATCTGCTGAAGAAGATCGATCACCACAAGGTGCGCAACGTGATCGAAGTTGAGCACGGCACACTGTAGGAGGGCGCGCGGCCAACGGCCGCGCGAGCCTTTGGCGGCGCCCAGTCAAGGCAAGCACGGAGGCCCGCCCACTGGAGGCGGAGAAATCAGGGCTACGCCCGGGAGGGGCGGGCGAGTTCAGATCCGGCGGCGGGCGGCGGCGGGTTGGGGGTAAGGCCGTCGGCGCAGTCGCGCGGGACCGGAATCGGACCCTTTTGCGGCTGCACCGCCTTGTTACGGCATTGCAGCAGCACCTGGCGCAGCTTGGCCGGATTCATCGGTTTTTTGAACAGGGCGCCCTCAAGCCCCCGCAGCCGGCTGCGCTTGATGATGTGATCCTTGTCGTAATAGTAAGCCGTCATCAGGATCACAGGCAGGTTGGGCCATTCTTCCTTGACCTGGAGATAGAACTCGTAGCCGTCCATCTCCGGCATCACCACGTCCGAGATCACCGCGTCGACCTTGATATTGCGCAGCACGGCCAGTGCCTTGCTCGGACGCATCGCGGTATGCACGACGCATCGCTCGGCCCGCAGCAGGTCGGCCAGCGAGTTCACCACTCCGGGGTCGTCGTCGAGCACCAGCACGGACATCCCGGTCAGGGGCCAGTCGCGCACCGGAGCGGTCTCATGTTCATGGGGAGAGTCGGCGGCGCGCGGCGCGAGGTCAGCCATCCGCTTGCCCTGGAGATAATCGCGCGTTTCGTAAGTCCCTTTGCGGGCCATCTCGTCCAGGCGGCGAACGATGGCCTGCACCCGGTCGACGCCCGATCTAATCGAATCCAGGCGCTCGCTTTCGACCACCAATTCGGCATCGGTCAGCTTGGCTTCGACATCGCGCGCCAGCAGTTCGAGATTGTTGACGATAACTTCGAGCGGATTGTTGATCTCGTGCGCCAGGCTGATGGCGATTTCGCCCGCGGTGGCCAGTTGCTCGCGCCGGCGCATCCCGCGGATATCGCGCGCGAAGCCGATTGAACCGATCTCCTGGTTGTCGTCGTCATAGATGATCGAGGCCGAAATCGCCACCGGAATGTCTTCATTGTCCTTGCTGCGGAAGGTCGATTCGAAGCTCGAAATTCTGCCGGTATCGCCCGAATTGCGCATCGCGGTCATCACGCGGCGCGCTTCCTCGATCGAGGGATAGAGCCGGGTCACATTCTGACCGATGATTTCCTCGGTTGAATAATGCAGTCCGCGCCGGGCACCGTCATTGTAATAGACGATAGTCCCTTTGATATCGACTGCAACGATGATGTCGGGCGAGGTTTCAACCAGGCGATTGAGGTATTTAGGGTCTAGGAAATGCATCTTGCCACGCGCCTCCGGGCGCTTGCGAAAAACGTCCCCTGGCGCGCAGTTACTTCCAGCATCGCTCAGGGGCGGGCACAATGCAAGTGCCCCCTTAACCGGATGGTCAAGGACCAGAGCGTCAATTCACCCGCCGGCGGGACGGAACATCGGCAGCGTTACCTCGTCGTTGAGCTTTTCGAACGAGACCTTGACCGGCATCCCGCACCTGATCTGATGCGGGTCGATGCCGATCACGTTGGAGAGCATTTTGGCCCCCTCCTTAAGCTTAATCGTGGCAACCGCGTACGGGACCTGGCTGGCGAAGGCCGGATGATAGACGCGATGCATAATAATGAAGCTGTAAACTTCGCCCTCGCCGCTGACCGGGGTCCATGAGGCTGCGCGCGACAGGCAATTGGGGCACAAACGGCGGGGAGGAAAGCGCAGCGCGCCGCATCCGTCGCACTTTTGCACGACCAGTTGACCGTTCCTGCTGGCCTCGAAAAACGGCTTGAGTTCAGGGGTAATTTCCGGAATCGGTCGAACGATTTCTGCCATCTCTGCTGCTCCCGGCCGCTTCAGGCCGACGCTCCCAGGACCAAAGTTGAATGGGTGGACAGAATGCCGCCGTTGCCCGACACCAGACAGACCTCGTGCCTGGGCGCCTGCCGCGCCCCACCCTCGCCACGAACCTGGATTACGCCCTCCGACAGCGGCGTCATCCCCCACATATAATAGGCACTTAGCTGTCCGCCGCCGGTATTGACCGGCAGCGCGCCGCCGGGCCCGATGCGCCCGTCGGCAACGAAAGGACCACCCTCACCTTTGGGGCAAAAGCCATAATCTTCCAGCGTGATCAAAACCGTGATGGTGTAGCAGTCGTAAAATTCCACCACGTCGATATCCTTGAGACCGACGCCCGCCATCCTGAACGCCGTATCCCTGGCTATCGGCGCGCCCGACGCCAGCGAGTCGACCGGGTCGTCTCCCGGATGCCCCTGGCCCATCCCGAGGATGTACACGGGCGGCTTCTTCAGGTCGCGGGCGCGTTGGGCCGAGGTGACGATTACGCATACGCCGCCATTGCTGACCAGGCAGCAGTCGTACAGATGGAGCGGTTCGGCGACCCAGCGCGAATTGTGGTAATCCTCAGCCGTAAGCGGTTCTTTGTAGAACTCCGCGATTGGGTTGAGGTTGGCCCATTTGCGCTCGGCGATGGCAATCGCGGCAAGCTGGTCGCTGGTGGTACCGTAGGTATGCATATGCCGGCGCGCCACCATCGCATAGCCCGAATTGGCGCCGTACAGGCCGTAGGCGGCGTTGAGGCCGCGCGCGAAGCCGTAGGCGGCGCCGCCGCCCGGCCCCTTGGAATTGGGCTTGGGCGGTTTGAGCGGAGCGTCGGCAAACACGCAGGCCACCGCCGACGCCATCCCGGCGTCGATCGCCATCGCGGCGTGCATCACCAACGCGGCCGCGCTGGCGCCGCCCAGATTGGTGGTGGCCGTAAGGCGGATGTCCCTCAGCCCCATTACCTGCTGCAGAGTGTACGACGCCATCACATCGCTGCCCCAGGTCAATCCGGGATTGACCAGCACGCCGTCCAGATCGGAGCGGCGCAGACCAGCGTCGGCCAGCGCCAACTCCACGGCCTCGGCGGCGAAGCCAATCGCGTTGGGATGGGCGTAGTTCTTGCCCATTCTGGTGATACCGAGGCCGGCGATCGCGGTCTTGCCACGCAGACTCATGGAGCATACCTCCCGCAAGCCAAAGTCATAATCGACCGGCGCAACATGGTTCAACCCATGCGGGGGAAAAACTAACATGTGGATACCAGGCCTAAAGCCCGGTACAGCATCAAATGGGTCCGCATCATGGGGGACTTTCGTATACAATTCCAATGGGTCAGAATAGTTCGTAAAATGTTGCTCCATTTGCGGATGGACGGCCTGGAACCGTACAATGTTGCGCCCGCTCCGGAGCGCTGCCCGCCGCGCTGCCAATAATGTAGCGAAACGGGTTTCCGGTGCGTCTGAGATCAGGTAGCCAGGACCGCTTAATATTTCGCTGAAAGAGGTTTTTAAATGGCCCAACCGCTCACATTCCAGGCCTTGCCCAGCCGCGAGCACGTCTTGTCCAGCGCGGAAAATTTCGTCCTTTACGTGCTGCTCGAGGCGATCGCCCAGGGCGGCGCCGGGGCGCGCCTGCCGCTTAATCTCGGTGTCGTGCTGGATCGATCCGGCTCGATGTATGACGAGCGGCGGCTGGAATTCGTCGTTGAAGCCGTCAAGTTTCTAATCGACAATCTCAGTCCCGACGATAAGGTGACCATCGTTGCCTTTGCCGACCGCGCCCAGGTACTGACCTCGGGGGCGGCAACCGACCGCGCCGGCGCCAAGCGCGCCATCGACGATATCGACCTGCTCGAGATCGGCGGCGGTACCCAGATGGCGCTCGGGATGCGCGCGGCGATCGACGAGGTGCGCAAAAATCTCACCCCGCAGCGGCTCAATCGCGTGCTGGTGCTGACCGACGGCCAGACCTACGAGGAGATGGCCTGCGTTGACCTGGTGCGTCAGAACCCCGATATCCAGTTTTCCGCGATGGGCGTGGGCGTCGATTTCAATGAAAAGCTGCTGATGCGGATTTCGCAGGATTCCGGCGGCAAGTATCATTTCATCGGCGACTCCGCCGAGATTCCGTCTATCTTTGAGGATGAATTGACCGGCCTGCGCGCGGTTTCCGTCCGCAACGGACGGATCGACCTGGTGCTCTCGCAGGGCGTCCAGATTCGTGAGGCGTTCCGCGCCAGCCCCGAGATCTACGCTCTGGGCGAGCCGCTGGTGGGCGCCGATCGGAAAATCAGCTACCAGGTCGGCGACCTTGAGGCCGGCGTTCCCGCTTCCGTCCTCATTACCCTGGTGCTGCCGCCGCGCAAACCCGGCGCCGTGCGCATCGCCCAGAGCAGCTTCCATTACCAGGTCCCGGGCTCCGAGGAGCAGTCGGTGTCCACCGACGTGACCATCGATTACACCCTGGATCGGACCCTTACCAGCAAGGTCAACGGCCGCGTGATGAACCTGGTTGACCAGGTGTCGATCGCGAAATTGCAGAGCAAGGCCGAAGAGGAATTGAAGGCCGGCAACGTCGATCGCGCCACCCGCCTGCTCACCAACGCGATCCAGGGCACGCAGCGGCTGGGCAACGTCAAGGCCACCCAGGCCCTGACCGGGCTGATGGATCAGATCCAGCAGACCCAGAGCCTGCAGGGCAAGGCGGCCAAGACCACGCTGCTCAACGCGCAGGCGGTGGTGCGCAAGACCCAGATGCTCGATCCGAAGATGATCGAAGATCTCAAACAGGAATAAAGACCCAAGCGTAAACCTGGAAGCGAGCTGAATCCGAGACCGTGGCCTCGCAGCCTTGCGCAGCGGACCGGCCGGCAACCATGGGTACAAGAGGCTTAAGAATACGATGATCAAGTGCAACGAATGCGGATACGAAAACATGGACGGGCTGGACTACTGCGATGGCTGCGGGGCCAGGCTCGAACAGGCCGGCGCACCGGCATCGGCGGCTGCGGTTTCTTCCGAGGCTCCCACCGGGTCGATCGCGCCGACCCCATCGCCCGCGGCAGCGGCGCAACCGCAGCCGGCCACCGATCATCCGGCCACCGACCACAATGAGGCGCAGGCGGCTGAAGCGGCGCCGGAGCCCGCGGCTGAACCGGCACCGGCGCCTGCGCCCGAGCCGGCGCCCGCTGCCGCGCCCACTTTCAAAGCCAAGCTCAAGCTGGTTCGCGGCGGAAACCGGATCGGACACGAGTTCCCGCTGGAGCCGGGCAACAATCTGGTCGGCCGATGGGATCCCGAAACCGGCTCATTTCCCGAAGTCGACCTCGAAGCCGACGACCCGGAAGCCAAGATTTCGCGCAAGCATGCGCTGGTCAGAATCGAGGGAAGCAAGATTACCATCGAGGATATCGGCAGCCTCAACGGCACCTATGTCAACCGCCAGCCGCGTCTGGCTCCGGGTACACCGCAGGATCTGAAAGACGGCGACGAGATCATCATCGGCAAGACCTTCTTCAAGGTGGTGGTCGAACCCGTTTCCTAGGCAGCAGCGCCGGCGCGAGGATTCGGGCCGCCGGCGCGCATTGATCAGGATGCCAAAGTAATGAAAGCCGGTGACGCCCTTGCGGCCGGTCATTTGCTCGACGGCCGCTACCGGATCGGAAAGGTGATCGGTGTGGGCGGCATGGGGCGGGTTTATCTCGCCAACGACTCGCGCCTGGCCAACCGTCCGGTCGCGGTCAAAGAGATGATGGTTGGGCAGGGGCTGCAGGAGCAGAAGGCGGTAGAGGATTTCGCCCGCGAAGCGCGCGTTTTGGCGCCCCTTTCGCATCCCGGAATCCCCAATCTGATCGACTATTTCGCCGAAAACGGCCGCCATTACCTGGTGATGGAATACATCGCGGGCGGCGACCTCCAGGGATGGCTGGACCAGCGCGGCGCCGGTTCGCGCGTGCCCGAAGCCCAGGTGTTGCGCTGGGCGCGCGAGATTCTCGACGTGCTCGCCTTCCTGCACAGTCAGACTCCGCCCATCGTTTACCGCGATCTCAAACCCGGCAATATCATGATCGATCAGCACGGGCGCGCGATGCTGATCGATTTCGGTATCGCCCGCTTCCTGCCTCCGGGCGGGCGCGGCACGCAAATCGGTTCAGTCGGCTATGCACCGCCCGAGCAATACCTGGGCAAGCTCGAACCGCGATCGGACCTCTATTCGCTGGGCGCCACGATGCATCATCTGCTGACCGGCCGCGACCCGCAGCTGGAGCCGCCGTTCAGCTTCCCCAGCGTCAGACAGCTTGCCCCCGAAGTATCGCCACAGACCGAAAAAGTGGTGATGTGGGCGCTGGAGCAACAGGCCGACAAGCGCCCCGCGTCCGCGCTCGCGATGCTCGAGGCCATCCCTACGCCGGCCGCGGACGATCCGCTGCCGATGGCCTCCGCCGAGGCGCATCCATCGCTCTCCACGATGAGCACGCAGGTGCTGGCCAGGCCGGCTCCGGCCGCGATACGAACAGCGCCGCCGGCCAAACCGGTCCCGCTCCCGGCCGCGGTTCCGACCGTGTCGCCGACGGCCAAGACCGCCGATCTGAAAGGCCAGCTCAAGCCGAAGCCGCGGCAAGCGGTATCCGCCGCGCGGCCGATCAGTTCACCGGCTCCGCGGCCGCCGATTTCGAAGCCACAGATGGGGCCGCTGTCGCGGCTGGTTGGAGCGGCGCGCAGCAACGGCTCCGCGCCCGCACCAACGGTTCCGACCGCCAGCCTGATATGCAAGAACGAGGCGCTGAAATTCGGCGTATCCGGCGTCAAGGCGATTATCGGGCGGCATACCGGACCTGCGGACGAGGTCGACATCGATTTAGGTGTGTTGAAGGTCGGCGCGGATCGCGTGTCGCGCCGCCATGCCGAGATTATCAAGCGCGGCGAGGATTATTACATCCGGGATTTGGGCAGCCGCAACGGCACCTTTATCCTCGGTCAGGGACGTTTGGGCCGCGATCAGCTGTACAAACTTGAAGACCGCTCGCAGGTCGTAATCGGGGGCGCTACGCTGGAGTTTAGAAGAGGCTGAAACAAGCATGATCACATGTCCGGATTGCGGCCAAACGGCGCCCGATGATGCGCGGTTTTGTGAGCAGTGCGGTCGCGGTCTGCATGACCTGCCGCCGCCGGTCGTTGCCCTGCAACCGCTCGCCGTGGGGCATGAGCTGCAGGGGCGCTTCAAAATCGTCGAAGTAATCAGCCTGAGTTCGCAGGAGAATCGTTATCGCGCGGCGGCCCTGGAGGATTCCCAACGCAGCTTCATTGTGCGCGAACGCGCCGCTCCGCCCGCCGAAAACGTCGAGGACGCCCAACTTCGGCCCCAGGCCCCGGCGGCCCTCGAGAGCTTCGAAGATCCCGCGGGACCGCAGGCCAAGACCCGCGACCTGGCGCCCCTGGCCAAAGCCGCCGCGCACAACGATGCGGCAACTCCGGACGTGGAAATCGCCGCCGACGGCCTGCAGGAGGTAGGCGCCCAATCGCAGCCGCCTGCGCAATCCGATTCCGGGCGGGAAACGCCGGACGCCGATGCCAATGGCGCCCGCGCCCAGTCCGGCGGCGAAGCGCAGACCGCACCGGATGCGGAAAGCGCGGATTCCCCGGTTGCCGAAAACTTCGCACCGCAAGAGCGCCAGGTCGCGCCGCGCGCCGACCTCGGTGAAGTCTTCGAACGCGTGCTGGCGCTGTCGCAGACGATCACGCATCCGGCCTACTATCGCGCCCAGGAAGGCTTTGCGCAGGACGGACGGGTCTACCTGGCGTATGCCGACGAACAGCTCAAACCGTTCGCGCCGCGCAAGGCGGGTGCGATGCCCGAGCATGAGGCGCTCAACGCCGCGATTCAGATTTGTCAGGCGATTTCATATCTGCACAACCGCGGGATGCGGGTGAACGACATCTGTCCGGCCGCGTTGGCCTATGGCGCCGACGGCCGCGTGAAGCTGACCGGGCTGGATTACATCAGCAACGACGACGAACTGCAGGCGGAGCCCATCCTGAACGACGGCTACACCGCGCCCGAGATCTATCGCGCCAGAAAGGTGGACAAGCGCGCCGACATTTTTTCCATCGGATGCGTGCTCTACACCTGCCTGACCGGCGAGCGGATTGAATGCGAGAGCTGGCGCGAGGAAGCCGGACCGATCCGATTTTATCCGCCGCATGTCGTCTCTCCCGATCTCGAAAAGGCGCTGCGCCGGGCCCTGGCGTTCAAGCCGGCCGAGCGCTGGGCGACCACCGATCAGTTCAAGGCCGAGTTGCTCAAGCTCAACTCGCAGATGTGGATTCGTTCGGCGGCGCTCACCGACGTCGGGGTGGTGCGCGAGCATAACGAAGATTCGATCATGGCGATGGAATTCGCGCAGGATTCCCAGGTATCGCCCGCGCGCCACTATCTATACGTGGTGTCCGACGGAATGGGGGGCGCCGAAGCGGGCGAAACCGCCAGCGCGATTGCCGTTGAGACGATCCGGTATTATGTTGAGTCTGGGGTGTTTTCCGATCGTGCCAGTATCACTGAGAAAGCGGCTGCCGGCGGGCAGCGGCCGGCACAATCGTACGAAGAGCTTTTGCGCGGCGCGTTGGAGCAGGCCAATCGCGACATCGTCGCGTATCAGGCCGGCCATCCCGAGGCCCGCGGCATGGGAGCCACGGCGGTGAGCGCGCTGCTTACCCCTCCCGACGCGGCGATTGCGTGGGTGGGAGACAGCCGCGCCTATTTGTTCGAAGGCGGCCGCCTGCGGCAACTGACCAAAGATCATTCGCTGGTGCAGCGGCTGGTCGAAATCGGCCAGATCACCGCCGAGCAAGCGCGCCATCACGAGCACAAAAACGTGATCACCCGATCGTTGGGCGCGCGCGCCAACGGACCCGCCGGCGCCGAGTCAATCAAGATCCGGCTCAAGCGCGGCGACCGCCTGATGCTGTGCAGCGACGGTTTGATGGCTCACGTGGAGGACTCCGCGATTGCGGAGGTCCTGGCGCGCCAGGACGATCCGATGGAGGCGGCCAGGGAACTGGTGGCGGCGGCCAACGCCGGAGGCGGCACGGACAACATTTCCGTAATTGTCATAGATGCGCAATGACATATGGCTGACTCCGCACAAGCCGCCGCAGAAACCGGACCTCTCCCCAGCGGTACGCTGCTCCAGAAAAGATACCTGATTCAGAAACTGATCGGCGGCGGCGGCATGGGCGTGGTGTATCTGGCCCAGGATCAGCGCCTGGCCAACCGCCCCTGCGCGATCAAGGAGATGGTCGATCACTTCATCGACCCGCAGCAGCGGCGCGAGGCCAACGAATATTTCGCGCGCGAGGCCGACACGCTGGCCCAGCTGCGCCATCCGTCAATCCCCGCCATCAGCGACCGCTTCGACCAGTCCAATCGCCATTACCTGGTGATGGAGTACGTCGAGGGGCGCAACCTCGAGGAGGAGATGGCCGCGCTGGGGCATCCGCTGGACGAAAGCGTGGTGATCGATATCGCGCGCCAGCTATGCGAAGTGCTGGCCTATCTGCACGGGTTCGTGCCGCCGATCGTGTATCGCGACATGAAGCCGTCCAACGTGATGCTGACGCCGCGGGGCAAGGCGATGCTGATCGATTTCGGTATCGCGCGGCTGTTCAAGGTGGCAAGCAAGGGCACGATGATCGGCACGCTGGGTTTCGCGCCGCCCGAGCAGTACCAGGGTCAGGTCGATCCGCGCAGCGATATCTACTCGCTGGGCGCGACGCTGCATTACGTCCTGACCGGGCGCGACCCGGAGAAATTTCCGCCCTTCAGCTTTCCGCCGGTGCAGTCGCTGCGCCCCAATGTTTCCGGCAACCTGGCCGGAGCGATCGATCGCGCGCTCAGCTACAAGGTCGAGGGCAGGCCGCAGAGCGTGGCCGAGTTCCGCGACATGATGCTGTACGGCACCGGACTGAACACCGCGCCCATTGCGGTCAGCCCCAGGACCGGCACCGCGGACCTGACGCGGATAAGCCTGGTTGCGCCCAAGCCGCCGAGACGGCGCGGGCGGATGCGGCGCGCGGCCGCCATGATCGTGTTGCTGACCATGCTGGTGGGCGTCGGCTTCGGCGCGACCGTGGTTTACTCCAATCCGCAACTGCAGAAGCGCCTGGGCCTCGACTCTTTTATTGATTCGCTGCCGTGGAAGCATGAGCAGCTGGTGGAGCAGGCGCGCGAGCATCCGCTGGTGTTCCGGCGCATGACGCTGCAGCTTTCCACCCGCGAAGGCACTCCCTTATCGCCGCCCAAAGCCCGCTTTTTGGATACCGAACTGGCCGCCAATCAGTATCTGGCATGGGTGGCGAGTTTCAAAAACGGTCTGGCCGGACTGGAAGGCAGAAGCGAGAAGGTGGAGGCCAGGTTCTTCAATCCCAACGGCCTGCAGATAGCCTCAAGCGACAGCACCCGCTTTGTCGGTCCGGGCGAGAAGAAAGTCGATTTCAGCGGCGTTGCGCTGATGCCGGGTATGAGCGATCAGCCGCGCGGCGATTACAAGGTGGGACTTTACTCCGGCAATCAGCTGCTGGCCGAACAGCAGTTCTCGATCGACCAGGACGTCAAGGCGCAACTGAAAGCCAGGGCGGAAAAAGCGGCTGAAGAGGCGCGCACCCGGGCGCTGGAACAGGAGCGCAAAGACGCCGAGGCGCGCATGGCACGGCTTGACGAGCTGCGCCGCCGCCCGCTGGAACTGCTTTCAATCCTGTTTCGCAACACCACCAAGACCGGCACCCCAATTTCCGGCGCGACCCAAACCTTCGACGCGGCCAAGGTTCTCTTTGTCGGCTGGGAGGTCGCGTTCAAGAATCGGCTCTACGGCCTCGACATGAACCAATACCGGGTGGACGCCGCCTACATCGCTCCCGACGGCCATACGCTGGGCAGTGTGGATGACGTCCGGATGGTTTCGCAGAAGGCCAAGACGGCCAGTTTCAGCGGCCGCATCGGCAACTCGTCGGGCGGCGCGTTCACCCCGGGCGTGTACACGGTGAATTTCTATCTCAACGGGCAGTATCTGGCCCAGCGCAGATTCCGCGTGGTTTCGACCACCGCCAGTCTCAGCCCCGGTATCGGGCTGCCGCCGGCGCCCAGTTCGGGATCGTTCAGTTCAGCGCCGCCGCCCAGCCTGGATTCGCCCACGGTGGCAAGCGGCCGGATCGATGGTCTGGCGGGCAGAGATAACGTGCCCATGGAACTGCGCCTGCGCCCGCAGCCCAACGGATTTCTGCATGGAGAGCTGGTAATTCATGCGGCCGGGTACGGTCTGACCCCGATCGACGGTTTCATCCGCGGCAACCATATCGAGTTCCAGGTGCCTTACGGCGGCCGCGTGCTTTACTTCGAGGGCCAGCGCAGGCGCGAAGGGATGAGCGGCAGCTTTCAGTCCGAGCCCGCCGGAGACCGGGGCAATTGGAGTGCACGCGTGGACTGAACCCTTGCCGATTACCGGCCGCTTGGTCATCCTGTCCAAACCGGGATTGGTATTACCGTCAGTATGCGAGTGACGGACTGTACGGGTCTTTTCGATGGCGATTAACGTATCACGCGAAAAGCTGCTGTTTTATGCGGTAGCCGGCGGTCTGGGCGGACTGGCGGCCTGGGCCGGGGCGGAGTCCTTTCTGGGCATCCGTTCGGTTTACATCCGCGACGCCGTGCTCGGCGCGCTGATCGGGTTGTTCATCGGGGCCTTTTTGGCCGCCATCGAGGCGATGAGCGTCGGGCAATGGCGTCAGGCGCTGCGCGGAATCCGAAGCGGCGGCATCATCGGCGCGATCGGCGGCGCCGTCGGTCTGCTGGTCGGCGAAATCAGCTTCGACCTCCTCGGCGGCCTGTACGGTCGTATCGTGGGATGGGCGGTGCTGGGAATTGCGGTCGGATTGGGAGTTGGAACCGCGTCGCGTTCCAGCGCCCGTCAGCGCAACGGCGCGTTGGGCGGAATTCTGGGCGGCGCGCTGGGCGGGTTCGTCTATCAAATCCTGACTTTGACCTTTCCCCAGATGTTCGGCCGCGCCATCGCGATCGTTATCCTCGGCGCGCTCATCGGATTCTTCATCGGACTGGTTACCGAACTGCTCAAGCAGGGCTCCCTGATGGTCGTACGCAGCGGCAGCCGCAACGCCCGCGAAGGGCGCGAATATGCCCTGGTCAAACCGGTCACCGTTATCGGCCGTGCGGAGGAGAGCGATGTCGGCCTGTTCGGCGATCAGTCGGTGCTGCCGCAGCACGCAATCATCCGCCGCGAGGGCAAGAATTTTTTCCTGAGCCCCGCCGGCGGCGGCGCGGTCAGCGTCAACCGGGTCCCGGTGAACGGACGCCAGGCACTCAAGAGCGGCGACCGTGTGGAGGTCGGCGCCACCCTGTTCCTGTTCCGGGAACGGGCGCATGCGCCGGGCAACTAGACGGGGCGGGCGTGACGCGACACACAGTCAGCGCTGCTTTGGGTCTGCTGATCGCCTGCACGGCCGCCGTCCTTAACGGATGCTCCACGGTCAACAACGCTTCCAACCTGGAACCCGCGTCAACCCAGAATCTCACCTTTTACCCCGGGCTGGTTAAGGGATTCGAACATACCTACCCGGCGCGGCGGATTATGGTGCTGGCGGTTACCGACGCATGCGCCAACGCGGCCGATCCGCCGCAGGACGGCGGTGCGGGCCAGCAGATTGGTATCACGCTGGACGCGCGCGGGCAGAGTATCCAGCGCCTGTTCACGACCGATTTGAGCGGCACGGTGCAGAAAGCGATCGAGCAGGCGGCGCAGGAAGCCGGGATGGTTGCCTCGCTTTCGACCGCCGTCCAGTACCGTCCCCAGCCGATGGACGTGGATTACGTGCTGCAAAGCCGCATCGTGAAATGCTGGGTCAAGAAGCAGCGGGTAATGGACAACGACAGGAATCCGAACTGGCAGACGGTGGCCGAGTTCGGACTGGACGCGACCATTTACAAGCCGCCCTTCAGCGTCCCCTTCTGGCAGGGCGTCAGCACCCAGACCTACAGCGACCCGCCCGACAATCCGGGCCTGATGCCGGAGGACGAGACCAGCATCTATGACGAGCCGGGCGAGGTGCTGTCAGTGGCCTTCACGCGCGCGGTGGAGGGGCTGTTCAAACGCGGCGATCTGCATTCGCTGATAACCCAGGACCCCGCCGTCCGGCATTGACGGCTCAGACCACCGGGCGCCGCAGGATCAGGGGATCGATGCGGCGCGGGATCAGCTGGCCGTAGCCGGCGCTTTCGCCCAGCCGGCCATCCTCGACGATCACCTTGCCGCGCAGCACCGTCATCACCGGCCATCCATGCACCTCCCATCCTTCCCACGGGCTGTAATCGCTGACGTGGAAATCCTCGCGCGTCAGAACCTTGCGCATCCCCGGGTCGATCACGCACAGATCGGCGTCGCTGCCCGGCGCGATCGCTCCCTTGCGCGGATACAGCCCCATGATGCGCGCGGCGTTGGTGGCCGTCACCTCGGCAAAGCGCGTCAGCGTCATCCCGCGCTTGACCACGCCTTCGGTAAAGATGATGCCCATGCGCGCCTCGGCGCCGACATTGCCGCCGGTGACGTCGTCAATCCGCGACCCGCGCAGCTTGACCTCCAGCGTGGTGGGGAATTCGTCGGTCGCGGCCGCCGAAATGCCGCCGTTGACCAACCCGTCCCACAGCGCTGCCTGATCTTCGGGAAACTTCAGCGAGGGGTAGGTGTGATAACAGAAGCCGCGCGGGAGCTTGTAATGTTCCGCGTTGAAACATGCGTACTGATGCAGCGTTTCGGCGTAAACCGGCCTCCCGCCGGCGCGCGCCGCCGCCACCGCCTGCGCCCCTTCATGCGCCGAGACGTGGACGAAATAGATCGCGGCGCCGGTGGCCGCCGCCAGCTCGATTATCCGGGTGAAGGAAAGCTGCTCGGACAGGTTGCTATGCACCTGCGCCAGATGGATGCCGTCGATGCGCCCTTCCTGGATGAAGCGCTCATAGTTGAACTGCACCAGTTCGTCGTCTTCGGCATGCACCGTCATCAGGCCGCCGTGGCGCGCGAGCTTGCCCATCGCCCAATGGATCCGTCCATGATCGAGCCGCATCGAATGCCGCCGCGACGGGTCCGCGGGCAGGATGCCGGTGGTGAAAACCTTGAACGTCGGAAAGCCGTCGGCGATCGCGTCGCCAAGCTGATCGAAGGTGGCCAGCGGCAGCGCGCCGGTCAGCGCGACGTGGAAGGAATAGTCGATCAGCGAGCGCCCCTTCCACTGCGCGGCGCGCCGCGCGATCGCGCCGGGGATGTCGTTCGAGGGATTGACGAAACAGAAATCCAGATGCGTCGTGGTGCCGCCAAACGCCATCCCAATCGTGTCCACCTCGGGGCCCATCGTCCTGACCCGATGCCCCGCTTCCATCGCCATCGTCATGTTCAGATGGGTATGCGGCTCGATACCGCCGGGCACGACGATCTTGCGGCCCGCGTCGATCACGCGTCCAGCATGCGGATTGGGACCGGCGTCGCCAATCAGCGCGATTTTTTCGCCGGCAATCGCGATGTCCCAGTTGCCGACGCCGCCCGGAGTAACCACCTGCCCGCCGCGGATTATCAAGTCGTACATCGCACTACCTCCGGCATTCGCGTTTATTACGAAGGCGAAAGGGGCGCACCGGCAAGCGCCGGGCGCTACAATAGCGGTATAGCATGCCGGCCGAAATGCGCCGTAAGCCGGAGCGAACCGGAGATTGGATAAAACCGTTAACAGCGCAGCGATCGGGGGTTTCCAGTGAGTGAACAGATTATCGGCGTTATCGAGGAATTGTGGCGTTATCCGGTCAAGTCGATGCTGGGCGAGCCGCTTCAGAGCGCGGCGGCCGGCCCCGGCGGTCTGGCCGGCGATCGTGCGTGGGCGCTGCGCGATTTGCGCACTGGCAACATCGTCAGCGCCAAGAAATGGCCGCGCATGTTCGAGTTCCGCGCATGGTACGAGGTGCCGCCCGCGCCCGGCGCGCCGGGCCGCGTACGCATCGAACTTCCCGGCCAAAACTCAGTATATGCGGACGACGCCTGGGCCTCGCGGGTGATTTCCGAGGCGTTGGGAGCCGACGTGCGGCTGGAGCGCGCCGCCGATTTGCACGATGGACGGGTGGAGGCGGATATCGACGTCGATACCATCTTCGGCGATATTCCGATCAACGCGATTTACACCGGCTTGAAACCCGGACAAAGCATTCCGGGCAGCTTCGGCCTGTCGCGCGGGACGTTCTTCGATACCGCTGCGATTCACCTTTTGACCAGCGCATCGACCGACCATCTGCGCCAACTGCAGGGCGGCACCGCAATCACCAGTCCGCGCCGCTTTCGTCCCAACGTCTTCATCCGCACTGTGCAGGAACTCAAGGGCTTCGTCGAGGATCAATGGGTTGACGGCGCGACCCTCGCCGTCGGATCGCTGCGCGTGGACAGGATCAAGCCGCTGCTCCGATGCGTGATGACCACGCATGCGCAGACCGATCTGCCGCGCGATCTGAGCGTGTTGCGCACCGCCGCGCAGCATCACGCGGCCCATCTCGGCGTCACCGGCAGAATCGTCAACGAGGCCACCTTGCAAGTCGGCCAGCAGGTGACGTTGATCGGACGCGATCGGTAGCGGCGCGCCGCGCGATACGCCGCCGGGCAGCGTTCAGACCAGGCTGTGGGCTCGAATCGGCCCGGCAAAAAATATGAAAACCGGCAGCATGGCTATCCATGCTGCCGGTTGTGGGTCAAAGCGCCGCCAATCGCTAACGCATCACCCGGTCCAGCCCGCCCGGGGTATAGATCCCCGATTCCAAATACTCGCCGGGAGCGTCCTTGTCCATCTTCAGGTCGTAGCCGATGTCGGGCGAAGCGTGATTGCCCTGCCAGTCCAGCGCCGAGGAGAAGGCAAAGGCGTTGCGCAGCACGGCGGTCTCACCCTTATAGTTGATGGGGCCGTGGATGCTCCAGCTGGTATGGTACAGCTTGCCGTTGCGATCGTAGTTTTCCAGCAGCGAAGTGCCGTCCCAGGTCTGGGCGTCGATGTAGAAAATCCGCTGCGAGTAGCAATAACCCGCGCCCAGCACCGGCAGCGGCTTCATGTTGATCAGATACATCTTGCGCACTTCCCAGTGATTGTAGCCGGGTTTCGGCCAGCCCGGAAAAGCGGCGCCGGACTTGTAATCGCCGCCCGCGTAGCCCAACCGGGAGGGTTCGGTATAGGCCGTTTTAGGATCGGCCACCGCAACTAGCAGCTTCTTTTCGCCGTAATACTCCGGAGCGAAGAAGGCCGGCTTCCAGTCGGTATCGTCCGCCAGATAATCCTCGCCCAGGATCGGGGTGCAGCGCGACGCGCTCGACAGCCGCAGCGAACGGCGCAGACTGGGCAGGAATACGTACTCTTCGGTCAGCCGCGCCGGATCCTTCGAGATCAGTTCCAGCGACGTAGTGTAGCGGGCCTGCTCGGGCGCCAGTTCCATGAACCGGTTGGCGAAGATATTGCCGTCGTTGTCGGGCAGGTCCTGCGGATAGGGCGGATCGCTCAGCCCCATCAGATGATAAAAGCTGTCGTCGGTTTCCAGCGGCGTGACGTTGCCGAAGCTGTCGGTCTCCCAGTTCTTGCTGAACTCATGCAGCAGAAAAGGCGTATAGGAACCGGCCCAGATGTTGTACATGATCTTGACCGCCTTGTTGGGCTCCTCCGGATTGGGAAAAGGAATCCCGGCCTTGTAGCCCTCCCAGCTGTAGCCGCCGGTATTCGGGATCTTAACCAGCCGGGTCTGGCCGGCGTACTTTTCGGTGTCGCGCAGAGCGTCGCGCGGAATCGCGTAGTTGCCCGTGGGCTGCACCTCGACCGTGTAGTCGGGCGTGTCGGCGATATGGAAATGCATCTTGCCGCTGAACGCCAACTGCATCCAGACCATCATGAAACGCCGGTACTGGGTCCAGTTATGAACCGTAATTCTGGTCCCCGGCGGGATGGTGTCGGGTGAATTGGCGTCAACCAGTTCGTCGTAATTCTTGCGATCGAACTGCTGTGCGAAAACCGCGGAACCCGACGCCAGCAAAATTGCCAGCGCGATTAGACCGATCCGTTTGCTCATTTCTCTTCTCTCCCTTTTGGCTCAGTCGAAGTAAACTCCGGCAGCGGCGCCGCCCATCTCGGCTGATGTGGATGGCCGCACGCATCAGAAACTGAATCAGCCAACCGTGTCGAATCTGCTACCTGAAGCAGTGGCAGGTATATCAGGCGTCTTTCCCGGCGATGTCTCTTCCGGGCGGATCTGATACAGACCAAATTCGAACGCGGCGTACCTAACACGATCGGGCGCCGCCCGTCAACCGCAACCAACCCGGGCAAGAGCGTCGCGATCCAAGACCTTTCGCCGCCGCTCCCTTAAAACGTGCGAGAGCTGGTACAATGGCCCGCAATTACGACCCCGGGCCCGATTTCGGGAACGCCGAGCAGCCCTGAAGGAATTGTGCGCGAGCCCACGAACACAAGAGGCAGCGGACGCGTTTTCAGACGCGGCTCAGTTTACTGGATCGCTTACTGCTATCGCGGGAAGGAGCACCGGGAAAGTTCGCGGTCAACGAGCGAGGCCCAGGCGCTGAAGCTCCTCAAGCAGCGCGTCGGCGAAGCAGCGAACGGAAAATTGATCGGTCCGGTCGAGGAGCGTGTCACGTTCGAGGATTTGGCGGACGCGCTTTTGACCGACTACGAGGTCAACCGATTGCGATCCATTCGCTCCGTCCGCCTCTCGATCAATCACCTGAAAGCGCGGTTTGCGCTGGACCGCGCCGTCGACATCACGACTGAGCGGATCAAGAAATACGCGGCGGATCGGCAGCGCCAGGGCGCCGCGAACGCCAGCATTAATCGCGAGCTCGCCGCTCTGAAGCGCATGTTCAAGCTGGCGGTTGAATCGGGACGGCTTCGCTACGCTCCGCATATTCCCCTGCTCGAAGAAAACAAC
>JAJPJA010000076.1 GCA_021324455.1 Pseudomonadota bacterium
AACCTCGAGCGACGACGGATCCAGCGCCTCCCGCTCGTCGTCGTTCAACACCAGCACAAAGCCCTGGTGAGCGTCGCCTTCGACGGCTTTGACCACGTAGGGCGTGTCCTCGACCGTAATTGAGGCGCGCTCGTCGCCGACCTGCAGGAAATAGCTGCCGTCGGGATTGCGGCGGATGCTGCGGCTGAAGAGCAGGGCGATGCGCGGATTGTCGATGCGGTCCTCGTCAGTGTACCAGTTGCCGTCGCGCCGGAAGGAAATCCTGCCCGACTCGACGGCGTAAAATCCCGCCCGTGGCATGGTTACCTGATGCGGCTGTCCAAAATGAAGGTCGCCGGCCCGTCATTGACCAGCTCGACCTCCATCATGGCGCCGAATTCTCCCTGCTCTGTTTTTATGCCGCCCTGACGGCATTGGGAAAGGAAGTACTGATACAACCCGCGCGCCTGATCCGGCGGCGCCGCTCCGCTAAAGGAGGGCCGCCGTCCCGAGGCGGTATCGGCGAGCAGCGTAAATTGCGATACCACCAGTAGCTCGCCGCCCACCGCAGCCAGATCCAGGTTCATTTTGCCGGCCGCGTCCGCGAAGATCCGCATCCGGATTATGCGTTCGGCCAGTTCGCGGGCGTCAGCTTCGGTGTCGTGGACGGTGACGCCCAGCAGCACGACCAGGCCCCGTCCGATGCAGCCGGTAACGCGGTCCCCGACGGTGACCTGGGCCCGCTTGACCCTTTGAACAACAGCGCGCACGCAAACGTCTTTATAGTGGCCGACCCAACGCGGTGGAAGTCCGGGTGGCTGGCGACCAACCCCGCACTCGGCATATTATAATGGCGTCACCATGATTCCGATCCTTTTCCACCTCGGCCCGCTTACCATCTACAGCTACGGGCTGATGATGGCGCTGGGGTTTATCGCCGCCGATATAGCCTGCACGAGCGAGTTCAAGCGCCACGGCTACCAGGGCGAGTGGGCCTCCACGCTGATCTTGTGGACCGCCATCGCCGGCGTGGCCGGTTCGCGGGTTTACGATATTATCGACAACTGGCCGCGCTACGCCGCCGATCCCTCGGCGATGATTTTTTCCGGCGCCGGCTTTGTGTGGTACGGCGGGTTGGCGGGCGGACTGCTCGCCAGCTATTTCGTCGCCCGCCACTATCGCATCCGATGGCTGACGCTGGCCGACATGGCGGCGCCGGGTCTCGCGATTGGGCATGCCGTCGGGCGTATCGGATGCCTGCTGTCGGGCGACGGCGATTGGGGCACCGTGTCCAATCTGCCGTGGGCGATGTCTTTTCCCCATGCGATTGTCGGCTGGAACGGACGCAGCGTGCTCACCCTGTCAGGCAACCGGCTGGTGGCGGCGCCCGGATGCACCGACAGCGGATGCGCGCCGTGGGTCCGCGTGCATCCCGCCCCGCTTTACGAAACCATTCTCTATACGGGTGTGTTCCTGATCCTCTGGGCTATCCGCAAGAAGGTTAATCTGGAGGGCCAGATTTTCTATCTCTATCTGATCATGGCGGGTGGATGCCGTTTTTTGGTCGAATTCATCCGGGTCAATCCCCGTGTGCTGTGGGGTCTTTCCGAAGCCCAGCTCATCGCCTTGCTGATGGTGGCTGTGGGCCTCGCCGCCTACACCTGGTCGAGAATGACCGCGCCGGCCGGCGCGGCTGCCAAAGAGGCGGCTTGAGACTGCAGTCAAGATGAAGAGCAAGACGCTGTCGGTGTTGGGCCTGGTGCTGGTCGCGGCCGGAATGATTTTTATCGTGGGCCGCGCGCTCCTGCCGCTGCTTTCCGCCGGTCCGGACAGCGGCGAAGCGCCGGTGGCGGCGGGCGAAATGGCCGCCGATTTTAAATTGCAAAGCCTGTCCGGCAAGCCCGTCACGCTCTCCTCTCTGCGCGGCAAGGTGGTGTTTTTAAACGTCTGGGCGACTTGGTGCGGGCCCTGCCGCGAAGAGATGCCTTCGATGGAAACCCTGTACGAAGCTTTCAAGGACCGCCAGGATTTTGTAATTCTGGCGGTCAGTCAGGATCGCAAGGGGCGCGCCGCCGTACAACCCTTCGTGGAAAAAAACCATTTGCATTTTGATGTGCTGCTCGACCCGGATAATGTGGTAGGTGACGCGTATAACGTCAGCGGCGTGCCGGAGACTTTCATCATCGATCGCAAGGGCCGCATCGTGGCCCATCATATGGGGGCGTTCGACTGGTCGCAGTCGGACGTGCGCCAGGCGTTAAACGAACTGCTCGATAGCAAGCAAGGCTAGCCGCGAGCGGCCATTCGCCGGCGGCTTTTTATCACAGGTCAGGAAATGGCGATTTTGAACAAACACAAGTGGCTTATCAGTGCGGCGGCCGGCGGCATTCTCTGCCTGGTCGCGGTCCAGGTGCTGACGGTGCGGCGCGCGCAAGCCGTTTCCGAAAGCTCCTACGAGGAATTGGAAACCTTCGCCAACGTGCTGGCGATCGTGCAGAAGAACTACGTCGATCCGGTTTCCACCAAGCAGCTGATTAACGGCGCGATTACCGGGATGCTGGCCTCGCTTGATCCGCACAGCGCCTACCTGACACCGGAATTGTACAAGGACCTGCAGATTGAAACGCGCGGCAGTTTCGGCGGCCTCGGGATCGAGATCACGATCAAAAACGGCGTGCTGACGGTGGTCTCGCCCATCGAGGATACACCAGCCTATCGCGCCGGCATCAAACCCAACGATCAGATCATCAAGATCGATAACAACTTCACCAAGGACATGACCTTGACCGACGCGGTCAAGGCGATGCGCGGGCCCAAGGGCAGCAAAATCACCCTGACGCTGCATCGCGAGGGCATCCCCGAACTGTTCACGGTGCCGCTGCTGCGCGACGTCATCAAGATCAAATCCGTCAAGGCCAAGGAACTGCCCGGCGGCTACGATTACATCCGCGTCTCCACCTTCCAGGAGCATACCGATGACGACGTCGAGGCGGCGCTGCAGAAATTCCAAAAAGAGCATGACGGCAGAATCAAGGGGCTGGTGCTTGATCTGCGCGACGACCCGGGCGGCCTGCTCAATCAGGCGGTGCATGTGGCCGACGATTTTCTCGACGGCGGTATGATCGTCTATACCGAAGGGCGGCTGGACAGCCAGAAGCAGAAGTATTTGTCGCACAAGAAGGGCAGCTACACCGAATATCCGATGGTGGTGCTGGTCAACGGCGGCAGCGCCAGCGCCAGCGAAATCGTGGCCGGCGCCCTGCAGGACCATCGCCGCGCCGCGATCGTCGGCACCCAGACCTTTGGCAAGGGGTCCGTGCAGACCATCCTGCCGCTGGACGACAAGTCGGCGCTGCGGCTGACCACGGCGCGTTACTTCACTCCCAATGGGCGTTCAATTCAGGCCGTGGGTATTACGCCGGACGTGGTCGTGGAGCAGCCCAAGCTGACCCCGGTCTCCGCCGAGATGCCCGGCGACGTCGACGAGGAGACGATTCGCGAAAGCGACCTGCCTCATCACTTCACCAACGGCAAGGCGGGCAAGGGGACTGCACTTCCCGCGGCCGAGCCGAAATCCGGCGCGAAGCGGCACTCCAACGCACTGCCTTCAGCCAAGTCGGCCAAGGACGTGCAGTTGGACAAGGCGGTCGACCTGCTCAAGCACTGGAAGAGCTTCCAGGAGCAGTTGGCCAAGAGCGATAATCTGGCGTCGAACTGAGCGATGAATTTCGGGCGCGGCCCTTGCGGCCGCGCCCGGCAGATTCCTGCCAAACCGCCGCCCAAACATACGCGGCGCCGCAAAGGCCGCGATGACCGCAGTCAAAAACCTGCCGCAACGGTAGAAGCTTCAACCCGGTCATGCCGTCAGTGAAGACGATCTTCCGCGCGCTCGGGATGGGGGCTAACCCAGCCCGTCAGCGAACAATCGCAGGGGGTTTGATTAACGGGAGCGCGCTGCGGCACTCCCGTTAAGCTACGGTTACTTCTGCGCGCGGGCCCGCTGATTGGCCTCGCGCCCAAGGCATTTGTTGAGCCATGCCTGCGCGGCCGGCACCGCCGAGAAATCGATCTTGGCGATCATCGCGAAGCTCATCACGCTGGCGACGTTCAAATCGGCAATGGTGAAGTCATTGCCCAACAGATAGGGATGCGACTTTACGGTATCGTCGAGCACCTTGAGCGGAGCCTTGATTGCTTCCAAAGCCTGGGCGACCGCCTTTTCATCGCGCTGATCGGGCGGCAGGAATACTCGGTTGACCAGCACTGTCATCAGGCGCGGTTCGATCTCGGTCATGCCCCAGAAGCTCCATTGGTAAGCCTTGCCATGCTGCTCGGCGCCCGAGGGCCACAGCGGCGGCTTGCCGTATTTCTCCGCCAGGTACAGATTGATCGCCATCGATTCGAACAGCGTCAGGCCGTCATCCTCTAGTACCGGAATATGGCCGTTGGGATTGCGCTTGAGATTGTCGGCCGATTTGGCCTGTGAGACCTCAACCGGAACGTGCTCGTATTTGACCCCTAATTCTTCCAGGGCCCATAGCGAACGCGCCGAACGGGATTTGGACGTACCATAGAGTTTCAGCATCGTGGTTGCCTCCGCAGTTTCGGATAGGTGACTTTATTTAGCGCGATGCGGTTGGTGCCGCCAGTCGAACACCGGCGCGATTGGGTGTTCCCGGCGCCAGCGCGCAATCGCGATGCGATGTCTATTTAATCTGAACGCTCAGTTCGCGGTAGGGACGAGCGCCCACGTTGATCAGGTCGCGGCTGATGCCTGCGGTCTGCCAGTAGGCGCTGTGATCGGCGCGGCTGTCCTCGAATGTTCTCCCGCCCTGTTCCACGATTTTGATCTTCGATCCGCTCAGCACGAAAATCGCCGCGTCCTCGCTCTGCGGCGCCGTCCCGGTGCTCTCACCCGGCTTCAGAAAGGTTTCAATGATTCGCATGCGCGAGTTTTCCAACAGATGGACCACGCCGGGAAGCGGGTCGCGCCCCGCCAACGCGTTGGAGGTGGCGAAGTCCACCCGTTCCTGATCGGCGCGGCGCGGCCGCTTGATCTCGACCAGCACCTCGGTAAAGCGGGTCCGTCCCACGTTGCGGTAGCTTTCCACGCCGCCGGCCGGGATGAAAATCGCCGCGTGAGGCGGGACCGGCACCGTGGACGGTGGACGGCCATAGTCGCGTACTTCGAGCGTCGCCATATCACCGGTGGTGAACAGGATGTAATCGTAATGATGGCGATGCAGCGGAAAATCCTCGCCCGGACCCACGTCGGCTTCCCAGATCTTGACGTGCTCGTTTTCCAGCAGCAGCCGGCTGGCGACCGGTCCCGTCGCCTCAGGGTACTGCGCCACCTTGCAATCCTCCTGTCAGCCTCGGGGGCGATGACTGGTTGCGCGGCAATTGACCGCCTATTCTCCCCGGTCTTCCGAGGCCGCCCCGGAGCCATTACCGCCCGCCGCCTCGCCCTGGTCAGCCTGGCCGCGGTCGCGGCGCAGATAGTATTCGCCCGGTCCCCACCCTTTTTCGTAGGGCACATTGAAGGCAAAGGTAAAGCTGAGCTTCTTGAATTTCCATCCCTCCGCCGTGCGAACGAATTCGTCGTTGTAAATCCCGCCGATCCACACCGCCTTGCCATTGGGATGCGTCAGGGCGACCAGCACATGCCAGTTGCCGGTGGCCTGATTGCCGTTGACTTCGATGATCGGATTGGTGATGCGATGGAAGGCCAAAGAGATATCCTGCGCCTTGCGGAAATATTCGCGGATGCCTTCGCGGGTTTCAGCGCGAATCGTGGGGATGGCCTCCCACACGCCGTCTTCGGTAAAAATTGACGCCACGCCGTCGTAATCATGCGTGGGGCGATCCCATCCGCCATCGACGTAATTGCAATATCGCGCCTTGAGCTTGCTGATTTCCTCGATGTCTTCGAGCAGTCTGACGCGCTTTTCCAGGGCGCTGCCCGCCTTGGCGACTCGCTTGGCCAGCTTTTTCGCCGCCTTTTTGGAAACCTTTTTAAGGGCCTTGGCCGGTTTGCGCGCCTGTTTTTTCATAATGCCGAAGGTTGTTACCAAAGCGGCAAGTTGTCAAGCCGCCCGGTTTCCTGTCCGAACCCCTGTGCCGAACAGGATGCGCCGAATCACAGTTGAGCGGCTGATTGATCAAACCGGCTCAGCCTTGGGCCAGATAGCTGTTTACCGCGCCTTCGACCACCGTGCCTTTGAAGAAATCCGGATTGACCGCGGTCCACAGACGGGCCGGATTGCCGAATACGAAATCGCGGAAATCCTCGGGCGTGGCCATTTCTTCCTCGACCATTTCGTAGGCCTCTTGCAGCACTTCCAGCATGTCGGGCACGTCGAAATGGCCTATATCCGAGCCGAATACGGCGTTGAGCCGCACCTTGAATGGATTGCGGCGGCTGTCGAAGGCGGAAGAAGTGACCGGGTCGTCAGCTTCGCATCCGAAGTAGAAGTTGGGTACGAACAGGTCGCGGATGTCGGTCTTGCGGCCGATGGCGCAATGCACGAAGTCGTCGATTGCGGCGGGATCCTCTTCGCGTCCCCGGAAATGCATCGATTCCATCCCGATTGGAACGTCGCGCCACAGCTTGCCGCCATACCGATGGTAGAGTTCGGTGAATTGTTCGCGATCGAGATTGCGCGGGTCGTAGTTCGACAGCGCCTCGCGATTGCGCTTCTCCCAATGCCCCTTGAGGTCGGCCAGCAGCGACCGCGCCCATCCCACGCCGCCTTCAAGGAACAGGAACTTCAGATCGGGAAAGCGCCGCGTAACTCCACCCAAAAACAGCGACTTGCATACCGCTTCGCCGGCCGCGGCGAAATGGCCGATATGGTTGTAGACGTAGTTTGAAATCGAGACCCGGCTGCCCCATCCCTCGCCTGGTCCGTGGAAAGTGGGGATTACTTTGAGCTCCCGGCATTTGGCCCAAACCGGGTCGTAATCGTAATCGCTGTCGATACCGTAACTATCGATCCAGAAGGCCCATCGCGCCGCTTCGGGATATCGCTTTGCAACTTCGGGAACCGGCCGCCGCACGTGGCTGGGCAGCATCACGACCTTGAGGCCGCGCTTGCCGACCGCATACTCAATCTCATCGATGGCCTCGGCCGGCGTATGCATCGGGATCGCGGCCACCGGCGTCATGCGGTCGGGGAAATCGCCAAACATGTCGGCGTAGTAGTTGTTGAGGGCGCGGCAGGTTCCGCGCCGCACTTCTTCATCCTCAAAGATCTGGGCGCCGATACCCAGTCCCGGATAGAGCACGGCGTAGTCCAGCCCAATCTCGTCCATCCGTTCGTGCAGCAGTTTGGGGAAGAGCGAAGTCGCCAGATCCAGAGTATTTTTGGTCGGAATACCCCAGAATGGGGGGCGTTTGGACCTGAGTTCGCGGCGGCGCTCGGGCGTAAGCCCGTACCATTCGGTGCTGAGAAAGGTCTTGCCGAAGGCGCGGCCGAAATCGCGCATCAGGGTCTTGCCGCCGGCGGCGTCCAAATATTCCCGCAATACCGGCAGATATTCCCCAAGATGACCGTCGGAGTCGATCACCGGATGGGTCAGTTTGGCGCGAATCTCCGCGGTCCTGGTCTTTTTCGATTGCATGACCGATCTCCTTGGCGATTATCGTAATCGAAACTAATCCGGCCTTCGGCGCAAGACAACTACACGCAGCGCGGCGGCTCGCAGGACCGCTTTCAGCGTGCGCCGAATCGGCCCGAAGGGCTGAACTGCTGATGCAGCGCGTTGACCGCCCGCGCGATCTGCTGGCGCTTTTCGGCCGGCGTCAGCGCTGAGGCTACCGCAACGGCGCCGGCCGAAACCGACGAAGAGCTTGAGCTGCCAGGCACGAACAACTCGGCGCTGGCCAGCACGCTGTTGATCCCGAGACCGCCGGCCACCAAAAAGTTGCCCGCCTCGCTCCCGCTCACCACCGACGCATCCAGAAAAGCGCTCGCCGCGAGCCATCGCGCAGTGGTCATCGAATCGGCGGCGGCGAACTCGCCGGTGGCGGGGTCATACAACTCCGCCCCCGCGATGGGAACGATCTGCCCCTGCGAATTGAAGGTGGAACCGCCGGCGAAGATGAGTTCGCCGTTGCCCAAGGTTGCGACGTTGGGGTCGAACACGATCTGGGTCATGCTGCCGGTGGCCTTGAACGACTGCGACGCCGGGTCGTAAAGTTCCGCGCTCTGGTCTCCGCTGCCCGACGCGATCAGCATCGAGCCGGAGTTGGGACCGCTGGTGAGCAGCGTCTGCGTATGAAGGAACCGCGCCTCCGCCATCGAGCCCGTCGCCGTGAAAGTTCCCGTTGCCGGGTTGTACAGTTCCGCGCTTGACAGGAAACTGCCGAGCGCGTCCGATCCGCCTGTGACCAGCACCTGGCCGGCCAGCGGCCCGGACGTGAACAGCGCGGCGGCAAATTCCATTCGCGCAGTGGTCATGGTTCCGGTCGCGGTGAATTTTCCCGTGGCGGGATCGTAAAGCTCCGCGCTCGCCAGCACGTTG
>JAJPJA010000092.1 GCA_021324455.1 Pseudomonadota bacterium
CAGAACACCTACAATCCCGTGCCCGGGCGCGTGCACTGGGGCGAAGACGGCGAGATCATCGATTTCAGCCGCAGCGCGCCGTACTCGGTCTACAACTGGGAGTTGTTCTTCCACCTGCCCTACTACATCGCGCAGTCGCTCAAACAGAACCAGCAGTTTGACGACGCGCTTGCGTGGCTCCAATACATCTTCAACCCCACCGCGCCCGGTCCGTTGCCCGAGCCGCAGCGGTTCTGGGTGACCCTGCCCTTTTCGACCCTGACCACCGCACAGGCCGCGCAGCAGAACATCAACCACCTGCTGACGGCGGTCAATCAGAACGACCCCGACGCGGTGGGACAGGTGTTGAGCTGGCAGGCGAATCCGTTCAATCCCTTCCTGGTGGCCGATCTGCGGCCGCTGGCGTACATGAAGGCGGTGCTGATCGCGTACGTGAACACGTTGATCGCCAAGGCTGACAATCTATTCGCCACCGCCTCGCGCGAGAACCTCTCGGAAGCCACGCTGCTGCTGGTGCGGGCGTCGGAGATCATGGGCCCCCTGCCGCAGGCGGTGCCGCCGCCGCCGAGAGCCGACGCGTCGTTCCTGACCCTCCAGCCCGACCTCGACGCCTTCGCCAACGCCATGGTCGCGATCGAAAACCTGCTGCCTGCGGGCGGCGGCGCGGGCGGCGGCGGTCCGATGCCGCCGCCGGAGACCTTCTACTTCAAGATTCCCCCCAACACCCAACTGCTCAACGTGTGGCAGACCATCGACGACCGCCTGTACAAGCTGCGCCACTGTCTTTCGCTTGCCGGGCAGCCGCTGGTGCTGCCGCTATTCGACGCGCCGCTGGACCCCGGCCTGCTGGCCGCCGCCGAGGCCGCGGGCGTCGACCTCTCCAGCATTCTCGGCGACCTGTCCGCGCCGCTGCCCAATTATCGCTACGATGTGCTGTATGCCCAGGCGACCAGATTCTGCGATACCGTCCGCACCTTCGGCTCGCAGCTTCTGGCCGCGCTCGAGAAGAAGGATGCCGACGACCTGGCCCTGCTTCTGCCGACCCTGCTGCAGCAGCTCCTGGTGGAGCAGAACCAGATCTTTCAGTGGCAGGTCGACGCCGCCAACGAGCGGCTGGCCGCGATCGCGCAGTCGATTGCGGTCCAGCAACTGCGCAACACGTTTTACACCCAGCACGCGTCGCAGTTCGTCAACGACTCCGAGCAGACCTCCATCGACCGGCAGAACCTGATGCTGGCGGGATTCGAACTGATCGCGATCGAGTATGTGATGGCGGGAATCCTGTTCGGAATCCCCAACTTCCTGATCGGCGCCTCGGGATTCGGCGGATCGCCGGTCGCCAGCGGGGCGCTGGGCGGCCGCGACTTCGGCGAGGGCGCCAAGGCCGGCGCGAACTTCATGAAGACGCTGGGCACCATTTTCGACCGTCAGGCGAAGCTCGCCAAAGAAGTCGGCGGCTACCAGCAGCGCCAGGACAAGTGGAACCAGCAGGCCGGTGAAGCCCGGATCGAGATCGAACGCCTGACCCACGAGCAGACCGCCGCCGGGTTCGCGGTGCAGATCGCCGCCGCGCAGCAGACCAATCATCAGACCATGATCGACAACCTGCAGCAGCAGATCGATTTCCTCACCAACAAGTTCACCAACTCGGACCTCTACGACTGGCTGGCGTCGAAACTCTCCGATGTCTACTTCCAGAGCTATCGCATGGCGTACGCGATGGCCAAGCGCGCCGAGCGCACATATCAGTACGAGCTGGCGCTGCCGACCGCGAGCTTCATCCAGTTCGGCTACTGGGACAGCCTGCACAAGGGCCTCCTGGCCGGCGAGTCGCTGATGACGGACCTGCACCGCATGCACGCTTCCTATCTCGATCTCAACGTGCGCCGCTACGAGATCAGCCGCATCGTCTCGCTGGCGTCGCTGCCGCCGATTCAGGCCGGGCAGCCGGCCCCAATCCTGCAATTGCTCGCTACCGGCGCCTGCGATTTCGAACTGCCCGAGTCGCTCTATGACCGCGACTATCCGGGCCAATATCAGCGCCAGCTCAAGCGTGTCAGCGTCATGGTGGTTTACACCAGCCCGGGCAGGAACGACAACGTCATGTGCAAGTTCACCCTGGTGAAAAACCGGGTGCGCATGAACACCAATTTGAATATGGGCGGCGGCGACCCGTACGCCGAAAATCCGGTCGGCAACGACACCACGCGTTTCGCCTACCAGTACGGCGCCGTGCAGTCGGTGGTGACCAGCCAGGCGCAGGACGATCCGGGCCTGTTCGAAAACCAGATCCACTATCAGATCAGCGACCCCCGCTACCTGCCCTTCGAAGGCGCCGGCGCCATCAGCGACTGGCATCTGGAACTGCCGCCCAACAACCAGATTGACGTGGCGGCGGTCAGCGACGTGCTGATTCACGTGCTCTACACCGCCTTGGATGGCGGTCCCGACTTCGGCTCGAAAGCGGCCGCGTGGGCCGCGGCTCAGCCGCAGTTCGCCACCAAACTGTTCAGCGCCGCCAACGATTTCTCCGCGCCCTCGCCGACCGCGGCCAATCCCTACCCGCTGACGCCGTGGCAGGCGTTTTTGGCCGCCCCCTCGGGCGGCGCCGACCAGGTGCTCACGCTCTCGATCAACTCGACCAAATTCCCAATCTGGACGCGCGGCAAGAAGATCACGATCACCGGCATGAACGTCTACGCCGTGTCGTGGACCGGCGGGTCATTCCAACTGCAACCCCAGGCCCCGCTGCCGACGGCCAACGTGGCGCTCAATTCCCCGGGCTTGCCCAACCTGCTGGCGAACGGGACGGTCGCGCTCCCGGCGGGCGGCGTCTCGCCGGCCACCTGGAGCTTCAAACTCCAGGTTTCGGGGGCGGGAAACTTCCAATCGCTCACCAGCAGTCAGCTCGCGGACCTCATCCTGGAGCTGCAGTTCACGGCGGCCTGATATGACGCCAATCCAAACTCACACCGTGCCGCCCGACGTGTTACAGCGGCTGATCTGCTCGCTGGCGCCCGATCGCGTGGTGCTGTTCGGCTCGCGGGCCCGCTCCGCCCAGCGGCCGGCCAGCGATGTCGACCTGCTGCTGGTGGGCGCGTGGAGCATGGAGCCTGTGCACTTGATGCGTCACGCGCGGCATTTGGTCGGGTGCAGCCTCCCGCGCGTGGACCTGGTGTTCTGCACCCCGGAGCAAATCGCGGCGGCGCAGGCGGGCCGCGCGCCGTTTCTGCGGTCGATACTGGAGAGCGGGGTGGTGATTTACCAGCGCTGAGCGCCGCCGATGTGCGATACGCCGCGCCTCTTCGCGCCAGCAGTCGTCCCTTGCGAGAATCTCTTTTTCGTCTCCGCCTGACGCCTGCTAGCCTTGATCGGCGGGTTCGTCAGATCCGTATTCCATCCCGGTGAGCGCGATCAAAGGAAGGACGGGCGTCCCTGCCTGTCACACAGGCGCGAGCATTCCCCGCCCGCGCCACTCATAATTACATTTTTTGCGATTGCGGCCGATCCAGCGTCAGCCGCGGACGCAGGAATAAGCGCGGCGTGTCCGCCACAACCGGGAGGCGGCGCAATTTGAGGGTTGCCGACAACGCGGCGGCGCAACACCCGCCGCCGCGATTCATCTCACAATCGCTCAGAGCCCGCTGCTCTTGTCGATCCCGTACATCTTGCGGGCGATTTCCGCCGAGCTCTGCAGCACCTGCTTCCCGGCGCTGCGCTGCGCTTCGAACAGCGGCGCCAGCATGGTCTCCTTCGCCCAACTGGTCGATTTCTCGTGCAGCTCGAGCATCATCCTGCCCATTTTCTCGCCGCTCTCCAGCCACAGCTCCATCGCCTTCTTCGCGCCGTCGCCAAACACGTTGCCCAATTCTCCTGCTTCCATCGTTCCTTCTCCTGTGATCGTCCCGTTGATTGCCGTTTGCTTCCCGTAGCGGTCCCGATTCTTTCCAGGCCTGCGCCTTGATTTCGTCGGATGCCGATTCATATCGCCTCCGCGCCCTTAATTGCGCGACATCAACCACTCCCCCACCTGCGGCCACAGCTTGCGCTGCGCACCGCCGCTCACCGCCGTTCCCACATGTCCCGCCGGATAGCTCAGATTGCTCCAGTCGCGGCTCCCCGCCGCCTCGCCCAGCGCGATACTCGACTGCGGCGGCACCACGTCGTCATGCTGGCCCATCACGTTGAGCAGCGGGCACGCGATCTTCTTCAGATCCACCCGCGTCCCGCCGACTCTGAACTCCGACCGCATCAGCCGATTATGCCGAAACAGCTGATCCGTTACCTCGCGGAAAATCGCCCCGGTCATCGGCACGTCGCTGTCCATCCAGCGCTCGAACAGCCGGAACATTTCCGTATAGCCCGACCCGCTGCGGTTCCTGTACAGATCGAGATACTTGGACAGTCCATGATGCACCGGCGCCATCGCCTTGAAGCACGCGTTGATAAACCAGCCCGGGCAGTTCCCGTACATCTCGATCAGCGGCTCCACCGCTTCCGGCAGCCGCCCCGCCACCGCAAACAGCGGATTGTTCGCAATCCGCGCATCCACCGGCGTCGCCAGCGTTACCAGGTTCTTCACCGTCTCCGGGTACAGCGCCGTCCACATCAGCGACAGCACTCCGCCAAAGCAGTAGCCCAGCATGTTGACCCGCGACTCGCCCGAGCGCCGCTGCACCGCGCGCACCGCGTCGTGAAGTTCGCAATTTACGTAATCGTCGAACCCGCGCCAGCTATCCTCGCGCGTCGGCGGAATCCAGTCGGTCATGTAGACCTCGAACCCGCAGCGCGTCAGCGTTTCGATCACGCTGCGTCCCGGCAGCAGATCCAGAATGAACGGACGCTTGATTAACGCGTAGACCACCACCAGGGGTGTGCGATGCGCCCGCTCGCTGGCGGCCGCGTAGTAGCGCAATGCGAGCTTCTCCCCGCGATGCACAATCTCGAACGGCGTTGCCCCCGCCGGTTCGTCCTCCGTCGGATAGGGATCGCGCAGCGTCCTCAACACGCCCTCCGCCGAGCGCGACGCGCCCTCCAGCCAGTAGCGTCCCAGTTCGTTGATTACCTCAAGCATCTTTCTTCCCCATTGCGGTCGTGCCGGCGGTTTCCACACCGTGTTCGCTTTTCATCCGCAAAATCGTTCCCGAAACGGCCGCTCAAGCTTAATCCGCGCTGGCAGCTTCGCGCCGATCCACCAGGTTAAGCCGCGCCGTCAAACTCCGAACCTCGCGCCGCAACCGCGTAACCGATTCCTTCAATTCGGCTAGTTCCGGCGCGTCGCCATTGCCGCGAAGCACTCCCTTGCCCGGCACCATCGATTCGATCAAATCGCGCACCACCCGCTGGCATTGCGCCATATGCTTGACCGATCCGGTCACCAGTCCGACGAAGCCCTGCGCCTGGAAAACCCGCTCCATGCTCTGATTGGCGATGTCGGTCCAGGCCTGACAGGCTTTGAGCACCGCGTCCTCCACCTCATGGCTGTCATCCGCCATCCCGCACATCCACTTCTGCATCGCCATGGGCAATTCCCACATTGAGGTTTCAAGCAGGGTCCGCAGCGCTCCCCGATTGTCTGCTTCCATCGCTTTGTTGATTTTTCCTACCGGTTCCGATTTTACGACCAGTTTGAGTGACCGATTCATTGCCATGATTCTAAGCCGCGAAAGTTACTTCAGGTTTTCCGCCTGATGATCGCTGCGGGAATTTCGCCGTACGCGATTGTTGCCTTATCGCCTATCGCACAATGCGACTGCGATGTGCCACTTCGCGAAACGAGCGATCCCAACTCGGGTTTTTGGCTCAGGATTACGCGGTATCTGGTAAAAGCTGCGATTTGTGAATCCACTACAAGCAGTAGTTATGCCAATACCGGCCCCGCTAATTGGCGCGAAAACCACTCCCCGCCTGCGACAAAAGACGGCAGACTGCTCCCCCCTTGCCCGAATCCGCGGCACCCCTTCCCGCCGTTAATCGGTCCCTGCGCGACCTCGGCACATCCCGAACACACTGCGGCGTCCTGCACGCCGTCGTTGCCTAACCCAACTGCGATTTCAGGCGCCGCGTCAGCTCCCTTATCTTCCCTCTCATCCGATCCGCGCTCACGCCGAACAGCGAGCAGCACAGCTCGAACTCTATCGGCGCACCCGGATCGCCCGCGAACCAGCTCTCGGCTACCTGCCGTGCTTCGCGCCGCCGCTGCGCCACCTCCAGGTTGGGCGACGGCTTGAACGAATCCACGTACTCCACCACGGCATTGAGCAGCACAGCCCGCAGCAGCCCGAACTCGGGCAGGTCCTCGGGCTCGGACTTAAGCTGCACCGGCAGCATGACCTGCGGCGTCACCATTCTCGCTAGCGCCTCGACCGCGCGCATCATGGCGGCCGAATCCCACGGCGCCGGGTTTTTGCGCGGCCGCCCGCGACCCCTTCTTGCGCCCGGTCTGCGCTGGTTGCGATCCTTATGCCGCCCGCCCGGCCGCCCTTCCCGCAGCTCCGCTGCCCCCGCCTGCGTATTCATCGGCTCCTGGGTCACGACCTTCGATTCCATTGGCGATGCTCCCCCTTTGCGTTTGGCTGGTTTTCTCCGGCCCCCCGATGGGCAGCGGCGCCGCCCAACCCTCGGCCAGTTCGCTGCAATGCGCACCGCCGCTGAGCTCCTCGAGCCGGCGCGCGATTGTGCTTTGATGAAACGCTTCGTACAGGCGAAAAAAATGCGCCCGCGTAGCTTCAACGTTGGGATTCCGGCACAGCTCTTTCCAATCCATCGCGGCTACCACCCGCGCCAATTCCTGATTTGCAAACCGCGGTATCCGGTATGATCCGTGGCTGCGAATGGCGGCGGCGACCTCCGCCCACGCCGCTTCGGCGCCGCTGTCGCCTTGCCCCAATGTCAGCCGCACCGCCTCATGACAGATTGATCCGACCGGCGGAGCGAATTCGCGCGGGCTGCGGATGATTCGCAGCACCGCCGCCTGGGCAACCCCGGCGTCCAGCGGCAGCAGCATCCGTTCGTAAAGCTGCAGCGTCGCCTCGCTCGGTTTCCATCCCGGATAGGCCGCCACCAGTAAGGTCGTGATGCGCTTGGTTTCGACTTCGGTCATGACGCATCTCCCGAGCGTTCGCGTTCGCTCGCCTCGCGCAGCCGCCGCAGCGCCATTTCCATCGCGCTCTGTCCCACTCCCCTCCGCGCGCCGGCGCCGCCAAATCGCAGCGCGTTGCGGCACCGTCCCCGCCAGGCCGCTCGCCAGTCGGCATAGCGCCGGTCATGCGCCGCACAGTCGTCGCGCCAGGCCTCGAACTCGGCCTCGGCATCGATCCCCAGCCGCTGCGCGAACTGCCGCATGTCTTGGTCCAGCACGAGGCCGGCCGGCCACTTGACCTCGGGGCGCTTGCCGCGCCGGCCTTCGTGAACCGGGTCGCGCACCGCTCCCTGCACTGCGCCAGCCGACAGATCAGATCCAGATTGAGACTCAGATCCAGAGACAGAGCCTGTAGCGTCGGGATTGCACGGCGCATCCATGGCGCTAGCCGAATGCTCCGGGATGATGAATCCTGAGGCGAGCAGCGCGTCGAGATCAATCGGCTCCGAGGCGCACAGTTCATGTGCGAGCCATTCCGGGTCGTCGGGGATTCGGTTATCCAGCCGCGCCGCCAGCGTGAACAGGCCAATCAGATGCGCCTTGAAAGCGTCGGGCAGGCGAAAAAAAGCCCGGTCCCGCCACAGCGCTCCATAAAGCCGAATCCAGGGCGGATTGCGGTCCTTGTAATGCTGGAAACGCTCGAAATTCCGAATGCGAAAAAAGCCCGCCATCCGCTCCCCCCTAAGCGCCTGCTCATCCTTGAGTTTGGTCGATTCACCATGATCGGCTATAATTGCC
>JAJPJA010000073.1 GCA_021324455.1 Pseudomonadota bacterium
TCCAACGCGATCAGCCGGTCTCCAGCCGCAACCCAGACGTGTCTGCCGTCGTAGGTAACTCCATGCACGTGGTCGACACCGGGAAAGGGTCCGTACTCGCGGACGATCGCGGCGGCGGAGCGACTCATGGGTCCATCTTAGCCGTCAGCGGCGCAGCGAGTAACAAGGCGGTGGTGAATCCAGGGATAGGCGGGGCCATCCAGCGACGCGCCCGCCCGCGGCCGTACGACTGCACCTTGCCGGCGGCCTCCAGCGAGTCGAGCGCCCGCTGCACGGTGCGCTGGCTAATTCCAAGCGCGAGCGCGAGGGCCGAGCTCGACCACGACTGACCGTCGAAAAGCGCGAGCACTGCCGCATGCTGTCCTTCGACGGGCGGCGCCAGCACGACGACTTCGGGGGCGCGGCGCGGCGTCAGCACAAATCCGCGCGGCGTCGCACTGACGCCGGCCAGCGCCCGAAGCACGGCGCGGAGCCGCCCTGCTTCGACGCGCAACCGCGCACGATGCGACTCGTCGGCGCGCTTTGATCCGAATGCGCGCGCCACCAGCGTGTCTCTCGGCACGTCGGCCGGCCACGCCTCGCCCAGCGCGCGTGCGAGCGCGAACAGCACCGGGCGCCGCGCCAGTGAGACCATCGTGCGCGCGTCGCGCACGACGCGGCGGCACGCGTCCACCACCAACGCTTTGGAGGCCAGCACCGCTTCGACTTCGTCGAGCAGCAGAAGTCGCTCCGCGCCATTGGCAATCAGCCGCGCGGCGGGCGTGCTCAGGACCATCGAGGCGTTTTCGACCTCGGCCGTCAGTGCGGGGATACGTGCGCGGCGCGCGGCGCGGGCGGCCCGGGCGAGCGCAGCGCGCATCGCCTCCGTACGCAGGCGGCGCATCGCGATCCCCGCGGCCACCAGCTCGTGGACAATTCTCGACGCCGGAGGAAACGGCGCGGGGTCAAGCTCGGCGAGCATACGCTCGGCCTGGTCGATTCGCCCGATCAGGAGGAGACGCCGCACCTCAAGGTACCGCGCATACGCGGCGTTGACCCGGTCGCCATGCTCCTGGAGCGTAGCGCGGGCCGCGTCGAGCGCCTTCGCGGGCCAGCCCAGGTCGCGCGCAACCAGCGCGACGTCGGCCTCGGCGACCACGCATCGGGCGCGCGCCACGGCGTCTTGCGGGTTGAAGAGGCGCGCAGCCCGCCGCAGCAGAGCCCTGGCGCGAACGTAATCGCCGAGCTGCGCCATCGCGATACCCCGCAGCGCCAGAGCGGGCGCGTCCTCGCGCAGGGCGATCCGCTTCAATGCGCCCAGGGGGTCGCCAGCCGCCAGTGCGCGCGCCGCGGCCGTGATCAGCGCGTCCATCGCAATCCCGTCACACTTGTAACTCACACCTTTGGGATGGCCGGCGCTAAATATCTCACGACCGATACGCCCAAGTCACATCGGCAACCACGTTGGCAAGGCGGAAGCACGCCGTGACACTGGCTGAACGGGCGGCGATGAAAGCAACCATCAGGAACAGGAAAGGAGAGAAGAGCGATGACAAAACACAGGACCGGGACGCGTGCGGAGTGGCTGGCCGCCCGCCTCGAACTGCTGGCGGCCGAGAAGGAGCTGACGCGGCGCGGCGACGAGCTGGCGCGCCGGCGCCAGGAACTGCCGTGGGTTCGGATCGACAAGGAGTATCGATTCGAGACCGACGAGGGGACCGCCTCTCTGGCGGATCTCTTCGGGGGGCGCTCGCAGCTTCTGGTTTACCATTTCATGTTCGGGCCCGACTACACGGCCGGATGCCCGTCATGCTCGGCGATTGCCGACGGGTTCGACCGCTCCGTCGTCCATTTGGCCAACCACGACGTCACGCTTTTGGCGGTGTCGCGGGCCCCGCTGGCGAAACTGCAAAAGTACAAGCGGCGGATGGGATGGACGTTTCCCTGGGCGTCCTCGCACGGCAGCGATTTCAATTTTGACTTCAACGTCTCGGTCACCGAGGAGCAGCAGCGCGCCGGGACCATCGAATACAATTACCAGCCCAGCCGCCAGAGACTGGACGTAAAGCCGGAACCCGCGCAAGGAACTCCCTCCGGCTTCGCGGCCATGTCCGGAACCGATTTGGCCACCTATGCGCGCGAGCGGCCGGGCATGAGTGCGTTCGCACTGGAGGACGGCATCGTCTACCACACCTACTCCACCTATGCGCGCGGACTGGACGGACTCTGGGGTATGTACCAGTGGCTCGACCGCGCACCCAGGGGACGCAACGAGACGGGGCCATGGTGGCGCCGCCGCGACGAGTACCCGCAGCAGTGAGAGCATCGTAGTCGTGGCACAAACGTGGGACTGCACATCTCACAACGCGATGGCATCCGGGCGGGCTTTTCGGCGGTGGTTTTTTGGCCTCTCAACACTGCTCTTCGCCGCCAGCGCAGCGCTGACGATCCTCTGGTGCAGCTCCATGCCGGCGAGGGGGATGCCGATGCCCGGCGGCTGGAGCATGTCGATGGCGTGGATGCGGATGCCGGGGCAGACGTGGGCCGGCGCGGGCGCGTCATTCGCCGGCATGTGGGGCGTGATGATGCTGGCGATGATGCTGCCCTCGCTGGTCCCGGCATTGTGGCGTTACCATCAGGCCGCCCGCGCGAGCGGCGCGACCCGCCCCGGTCGGCTGACCGTGCTGATGGGCGCGGCCTACTTTGTCGTATGGACGGTGTTCGGAATCGCCGCCTTTCCATTCGGCGCGGCGCTGGCGACAATCGAGATGCGGCAGCCGGCGTTGGCGCGCGCCGTTCCGATCGCCGCCGGCATCATCGTCCTGATGGGCGGCGCGCTGCAGTTCACCGCGTGGAAGCAGCGTCACCTTGCCTGCTGCCGGAACTCTCCCGGGCGCACGCCAACCTCGCCATCCATTGCCGACACGGCCTGGCGAGAAGGCCTCCGCCTCGCTCTCCACTGCGGCTGCTGCTGCGCCGGTCTGACGGCGATCCTGCTGGTCATCGGGGTCATGGACCTTCGTATAATGACGGCGGTGGCGGCAGCCATCACCGTCGAACGCCTCGCACCATCGGGTGAGCGCGTGGCGCGAGTGATCGGAGGCGTCGCCGTCGGTGCAGGCTTGTTTCTGATCGGGCGTGTGATATGCGGTGGTTGACGCCGCCAGCCGGCCGACACTACGATCGGCGGGCCCGCTAGTGAACGATTGAAGCTTTGCCGCAAGCGGCGCCGCGATTAGATGCCGCGGCCTGGAGGTCAGCGTGAGCGAAAACAGGGTCACCATCAAAACTGCCGACGGCAATTGCGACTGCTATACCTACACTGCGCCGGGGAACGCGCCTGCCCCGGCGATCATCCTGTATATGGACGGCCTTGGTATCCGGCCCGAGCTGCGCGCGATGGCGGAGCGGCTGGCCTCCAACGGCTACTTCGTGCTGCTGCCCAATCTGTACTACCGGGCGGGCGATTACGCGCCGTTTAACATGGCCACGATGCTCACCGACGAGAAGGAGCGCAACCGCATGATGGCGCTGGTGCAGTCGGTCAACAACGCGGGCACGATGCGCGACACCACGGCGCTGCTGGAGTTTCTCGACAAGGAGCCCAAAGCCAAAGCATCGAAGATCGGATGCGTCGGCTACTGCATGGGCGGACCGCTGGTGCTGACGGCGGCGGGCACATTTCCCGATCGGGTCGCGGCGGGAGCTTCGATTCACGGCGCCAACCTCGCCAACGATCGGCCCGACAGCCCGCACCTGCTGGCGCCGAAGATGCGCGGCAGGATTTATCTGGGAGTGGCGGAAATCGATCCGTGGCTTACGCCGGGCGAGACCGATCGCATCAAGGCCGCGCTGGAGGCGGCCCGCGTCAATCACACCGTGGAGATCTATCCCGGCGTGCAGCACGGATTCGCCGCCAACGGCACGCCGATGTACGACCGCGACGCGGCCGAGCGGCATTGGGAGCGCATCCTGGCGCTGTTTGGCGAAACGCTTTCGTAAAATCCGCCCGCAACCGGCGGCGCCCGCGTCAGCCGCCCGCGCTCCGATTGCGGTTCACGGCGCGGATGCGCCGGCGATCTCCGCCCAGGTCGGAGCGTGGTCGCTGGCTTTTTCCCATCCGCGGACTTCGCGGTCGACGCCCGACGCGATCAGACGCGGAGCGACGGAAGGGCTCAGCAGCAAGTGGTCGATGCGCATGCCGGCGTCGCGCGCATAGTTGTTGCGGAAGTAATCCCAGAAGGTGAAGATACGCTCCCCGGGATGCAGGATGCGCAGCGCGTCAATCCATCCCATAGCGGTCAAGCGCGCAAACACCTCGCGCACTTCGGGCCGGAACAGCGCGTCGTTGACCCAGCGCTCGGGCTTATAGACGTCGATCTCGGCCGGGATGATGTTGTAGTCGCCGGCCAATACAACCGGCTCGCCGCTGTTGAGCAGCTCGCGGGCATGCGTGAAAAAGCGTTCGAGCCATTTCAGCTTGTAATCGAACTTGGGACCCGGCGCGGGATTGCCGTTGGGCAGATAGAGGCATCCGATCAGCACACCCTCGATGCGCGCTTCGATGTAGCGGCTATGGATGTCCTCTGAATCGCCCGGCAGGCCGCGCAGGTTCTCCACCGGGTCGCGGCCGCGGGCTAAAATCGCAACGCCGTTCCAGCTCTTCTGTCCATGCCAGATCGCGCCGTAACCGGCTTCAGTGATAGCCGCCAGCGGAAATTTTTCCTGCGGCGCCTTCAACTCCTGAAGGCACACCACATCGGGCTTGCTTTCGCCCAGCCATCGCAACAGCACCGGCAGGCGGCTGCTGATGCCGTTTACGTTGAAAGTCGCGATCCTCACCGGCCGCCGTCTCCGTTGGTTCGTCTTCGCCCGCAGCCAACGAGCTTAGCCGATGAAGGACGCACAGACGAGTGACCCAATCATCGACTGTCCAGAGTTGTAGGCACCTCCATTATTCATCAGACACCGGGCCCAAATTGGCGGCGCCGCGCGTCCGGTTCGGCCGGGTCGCGATATACCCGATAGCCGCACAGCACTCCGACTCCCAGCATCGCGGAGCGTCGCCGAGGGCGCCGCGTTAACGGCTCGGGCAGCGGCGGAGCGGGCCGCAATTCCTTCATCATCGCGCCGAATAGCCCCCGTCCACGACCAGCACGCTGGCGGTGACAAAGTTGGCGGCGTCGGAGGCCAGGTACACGGCCGCGCCGGCGACTTCCTGGGGCGCGCCGAAGCGGCCGGCGGGCGTGCGCAGGATGATTTCGTCGTATTGCGCAGTATGTTTTACCGGTGCGGTCAGGTCGGTGTCGATCCATCCGGGAAGGATGGCGTTGACCTGGATGTTGGCCGGCGCCAAATCGATCGCCATCGATTTGGTCAATTGCACCACCGCGCCCTTGGACGCCGAGTAGCTGGGAATCGAGCCGGCTCCGAAGATCGAATATTCGCTGGCCAAATTGATGATCTTGCCGCGCCCGCGCGGCGCCATCGAACGGGCCGCGATTTGGGAAAGCAGGAAGACCGAGGTCAGATTGGTTTCGATCACCCGGTCCCATGATTTCTCATCGGCGTCCAGCGCGCGCTTGACGTAGGCAATGGCGGCGTTGTTGACCAGGATATCGACTGGGCCGAGCGTTCGTTCGACCTGTGCGATAGCGGGCTGCAGTTCGGCGCGCTGGCGGACGTCGAGTTCGACGGCGACAGCGCGCGCCCCGAGCTGCGTCAACTCGCCGCATATAGCCCGGTTATGGTCCTGGTTGCGGGCCAGCACGGCGACCGAAGCTCCCGCCTGCGCCAGTCCGATTGCGATAGCGCGGCCGATTCCGCGATTGCCGCCGGTCACGACGGCGACCCGGCCGGCGAGATCGAAGAGCGTCCTGGATGCGTTCATAATCCTTCCAATGATGCGGCGCGGCCAACCCGGGGGCGAAGGCCATGATGCAGGTTTATCCGGCGCAATAGCGGCGGCGCAAACCTTTGGTTTTCCCGCCGACGTGCTAAGATAGCGCGCGATTTACCGCTGGCAGTCGGGTCTCGGGCCAGACTATCGCCTGGCGGCGCCGCTCTGGTAAGTTTTCCGGCGCGAATTCGCAAAATTGCTGGCAAGGGGATGACGGGGCATTGAATCAAGTTCGAACAACTGGGGCAAATCGGTCCGCATCGGCCGGATCGATTTTGAGGTGAGTTTCTGATGGCAGGCACAAGTCGCAGCAGCACCGAGGGAATCGGCAGGTTTGTAATCCACTACCGCGCGCCGATCGGGATCATTCTGATAGGGATCACCGCGTTCATGGTCTACTGGGCGCTTCACGCCCGTTTTGGGACGCAGTTCAACAACTTCTTCCCGGCCAATCATCCCGATACCAGGCTGTACCGCAAGTTCCAATACCAGTATGGCGGAGCGCAGACGCTGGTGATCCTGATGCGGCTCAAGCAGGGCGACATCTTCAACGCCAAAACGCTGCACAAGATCCAGGACGTGACCTTCGACGCCAACGCGCTGCCCGGGGTCAATCACAACGAGATTTTCTCGCTGGCGTCCCTGCGCAACGTATACTCCGAGGCGCGTCCCGGGGCCTTGATCTCGAAATGCTTCATGTATCCGTTCGTGCCCGAGACGCAGGCGGAGATCGACAAGCTCAAGAAAGTGGTCGCGAGCCATCGCGAATCGATCACTCCTTTTGTGAACTACGACAATCGCGGCGCGGTGATCACGGCCAGTTTCGTCGAAGACCGGCTGGATTACCGAAAACTGTTCGACGGCATCCAGAACATCATCCATAAGTACCAGGACGCCAATACCGATTTTTACGTTGCCGGGCTGCCGGTCGTGGCCGGATGGGGCTACTACTATCTGTTCCGGATCACGATCATATTTTGCATTTCGATCGCGCTGATGCTGCTGATTCTGTATCTGAGCCTGGGCCAGCGCAGCAGTTGGTGGGCGCCGATTCTGACCGGTTCGTTCTCGGCCATCTGGGGCCTCGGCTTCATGGGTTTGATGGGCTACAACTTCGACCCGGTCATGATGGTGATACCGTTCATCCTGACCGCGCGCGACTTAAGCCACGGTATCCAGTGGCAGGGGCGCTACTACAACGAACTCGACGCGCTGGACGACAAGACTTTGGCCTGCATCACCACCACCAACGTGATGCTGCCGCCGGGACTGCTGTCGATCCTGGCCGACATCGCCGGCATCATCTTTATTTCGCTGGGCGGAATTCCAGTGCTGAAGGAAATCGGCTTCGCCGGGGCGGTGTGGCTGGCCGGCAGCGTGACCATGGTTTTCGTGTTCCAGCCGATTTTCATGAGCTACCTGCCGCGGCCGCGCGTGCGGGCAACCCGATGGTGGCAGAGCGAGGCTAAAGCGGGCCGCCGCACCGCGCTGAGTTCAGCGGTGGACTGGCTGGTCAGAGTGCCGGTGACGCCGGGAGCTTTCCGCACCGCCCTGCTGCTCGGCGGCGCCGCCTTTATCGTGTGGGGCATCTCGTCCGGACAGCGGGCCCGTATCGGCTATCAGCATCCGGGAACGCCGCTTTACAGGCCCGATTCCAAGGTGAACCGGGACATGGAGACGATCAGCCATTACATGCCCACCGACGAGGGCTGGGTGGTGCTGAAAACACCTGACTTTCCCAGCGTGCAGTCCAGTATCGCGCCCAATGTAATGCGGATGCTCAATGGGATGCAGGACTACCTGCTCAATCGCGGCGACGTGGTGGGCGTGGTCAGCTTCGGCAGTGTGGGAATCGCGCCGATCAACCAGATGTTCCACAACGGCCATCCCAAGTACCGCAACGTCCCCTCTTCGGTGAAGCTGGCCGGCGCGCTGTGGTACATGTTTTTGGGCGGAACGGCGCCGGGCGAGATCGAACGCTTTTTCGCCTACAGCCCCAAGATGACCAGTTCCTGTATCCGCCTGTTCCTGAAGGATCACACCTACGACCGGCTGAACCGCGTCCGCCAGCAGCTGGAGGACTTCGTCAATACGCACGTCAGAACCGACCCCAGTCTGGACAAGGTACAGGTCAGCTTTCTGGGCGGCGACTCGGGACTCTACCTGGCCGCCAATGACGTGCTCTACCGGCTCGATCTGATCAACATCACATTCGTGCTGGTGGTGATCTACCTGTGCTGCACGTTCTCGTTCCGATCCCCGATTGCGGGCGCGCTGTTCATCGTGTCGGCGGTGATGGCGAACTTCGGCGCGTTTATCTATATGAACGCGCGCGGTATCGGCCTGACCATCGACACCATTCCCGTAATCTCGCTCGGGATCGGATTGGGCATCGACTACGGCATTTACGTCGTGGCGCGAATCCAGGACGAGGTGATAGAAGGCGCCGCGATCGACGACGCCATCACCACCGCGCTCTCCACCACCGGAGCGGCCGTGTTCAGCACCTTCGCGGTCATGATCGGCGGTATTTTGCCGTGGGCGTTCTCGCCGCTGCTGTTCCACAACGAAATGAGCGTGCTGCTGATTTTCCTGATGGGAACCAACATGGTGGCCGGATGCCTGATTCTGCCCTCATTCATCTCATGGTGGCGTCCGCACTTCATCCGCCGCTACCTGCAGCCGCGCGAGACCGGGCCCGTGGCCGGGCGCGCCGTGGTGAGTTGACGCTTTGGACAGCGCCCGCAGCAAGCGCTACTTGTAGCAGCAACAGGAGGATTTCCCATGGCAAAGATCGACGGCAATTCCCTGGTGGTCAGAGCCCTGAAGGACGAAGGGGTGGATACGGTATTCTATCTCACCGGCGGTCCGATGGTGGACGTCGGCGCGCGCTGCATCGAAGCCGGCTTCCGCACCATCGACTGCCGCCATGAGCAGGCCGCGGCGATGGCGGCGCATGCCTACAGCCGGGTAATCGGCAAGCCCGGAATATGCTTTGCCGCCTCCGGACCGGGCACCACGAATCTTATCACGGGGGTCGGCAACGCCTTCCTCGACGCGGTCCCGGTAATCGCGCTGGGCGGCGCCAGTCCGCTGTCGGAAGTCGGCAAAGGCGCGTTCCAGGAGATGGACCAGGTGGCGATGTTCAAGCCCATCACCAAGTGGTCCGAGCGCGTGATGCATGTGAGCCGAATCCCGGAGATCATCAACAAAGCTTTCCGCATCGCCACCGGCGGGCAGCCGGGACCGGTGTATATCGATCTTCCGGCCGATGTGCTCTACAACGTCGCCGACGAAAGCAAGGTGCTCTTTCCCAAACATCCGCATTCGGTGGCGCGCGTCAGCGGCGATCCGGCGATGGTGAAAAAGGCGATCGCGCTGATGAAAGAAGCGCAGCGCCCGGTAATCCTGACCGGTACCGGCATCCTGTGGTCGGGCGCGATGGAGGAACTGAAGGAATTCGTCGAACTCAGCGGGATTCCGTTCTATACCACACCGCAGGGCCGCGGCGTTATTCCCGAAGATCACCGGCTGAGCTTTCTGGGCGCGCGCAACCAGGCGTGGAAGGAAGCCGATTTGGCCGTGGTCATCGGCACGCGGCTCAACTTTATCGCCGGCTACGGGATGCCGCCGCGATGGGCCGCCGACCTGAAAATCGTTCAGGTCGATATCAGCGACGAAGAGATCGGACGCAACCGGCCGGTCGATGTCCCTATCGTGGGCGACGCCAAAATGGTGCTGCGCCAGCTGATCGAAGAGGGACGCGGCGCGTTCAAGGGGCGCAAGGAGCTGGCCTGGATCGAGACCCTGCGCGGCTATGACAAGCGCTCGCAGGAGAAATCCGCCGCCCTGCTCAATTCCGACCAAATCCCGATTCATCCGCTGCGCCTGTGCAAGGAAGTGCGCGAGTTCATGGATCGCGACGCGATCATCATCGTTGACGGGCACGAAATCCTCAACTTCGCGCGCCAGTCGATTCCGATCTTCGCCGCCGGCCATTCCGTCAACGCCGGACCCAACGGATGCATGGGCGTCGCCGTGCCGTTTGGAATGGGGGCGAAGGTCGCCAAGCCCAACACCCAGGTGATAGTGCTCAGCGGCGACGGCTCGTTCGGATTCAACGGCATCGAAGTCGATACCATGATCCGTCACAAAATCCCGGCCCTGATCGTGGTCAGCAACAATGGCGGATGGGCGTCGGTGGGCGGGATGAGCGCTGGACGCGACCTGGACTTCAGTCGTTACGACAAGATGGCCGAGGTCTTCGGCGGCCACGGCGAGTTTGTGGAAAAGCCGCAGGACATCCGTCCCGCGCTGGAGCGCGCCAAGGCCTCGGGCAAGGTGTCGGTGGTCAACGTCATAACCGACCCCAAGGCGCGATCGGCCACGACCGCGTTCGCCAACTATCGCGCAATCTGAAGCGGGTATCCAAACGGGGACCGCGGCGGCGGCCGATCATTTTAAGGTAATACAGTTGGATACATTCGCAATGATCCAAACTTCAGGAGTGAGCCTATGACAACGCTTCGGGTAATATCAGCGGACTCCCATATGATGGAGCCGGGAGATTTGTGGGTTAACCGGCTCGATCGCAGATTCAAAGACAACGCGCCGCGCGTCATCACCCATGACCGGAGCTCGCAGCCGATTTTTTCCGCCCCCGGCATGCAGCCGTATCCGGTCGCGGTGGCTTTTGCCGCCGGACGCAGCGGACGTGAGATGCAGGACTTTGTCGACCAGGCGACCGAGGATCAGGCGGCGCGCTATCGCGACCCCGCCCTGCGGATCGAGGACCAGGACCGCGACGGTGTCAGCGCCGAGGTGCTGTACACGTCGCTGGGCATGTCGCTGTTCGGGCTGGAAGACGCCGAACTGCAGAACGCCTGCTTCCGCGCCTATAACGACTGGGTCAGTGAATTCTGCTCCTACGACCGCAAGCGGTTTGTGGGTATCGCGCTGATTTCGCTGGCGGACGTGAATCAGGGGGCGGAGGAACTGCGGCGGGTGGCCAAGGCCGGGCTCAGGGGCGCGATGATCTGGGGCGCGGCGCCGCCCGACAAGCCGTTCTGGCATCAGCTCTACGACCCGTTCTGGGCGGCGGCGCAGGAGTTGTCGATGCCGCTGTCGCTGCACGTGATCACCGGCGCGCCCGGCACCAGCGGACGCAAGGCTGGTGCGGAAAAGGCCCCGGTGAAGCTCAAGGGGGCCAGCCGCGTCACGCGCTATATGAAGCTGCCGCTGGACGCCCAGGCGTCGTTCACGGACATGATTTTGGGCGGCGTGCTGATGCGATTCCCGCAGCTGAAGCTGGTTTCGGCCGAGAACGACAGCGGCTGGATCGCGCATTACATGTACCGGCTGGATCACGCGTTTGAGAAATTCGGCGTGTTCATGGAAACCAGGCTGGACATGAAGCCAAGCGACTACGTGCGGCGCCAGCTCTGGGCGACGTTCCAGGACGATCCGATCGGGCCGCTGACGTGGCAGTATTTCGGCGAAGACCGCTTCATGTGGGCCTCGGACTATCCGCATACCGATTCGACCTTCCCGCATTCGCGCGAAGTGATCGAGCGCGACTTCGCCGGCATCCCGCCAGCCGTCAAGCGCAAAATCGTCTGCGACAACGCCGCGCGTCTTTACGGCGTAGATATCAGCTAGGCGATATCATCAGGGCTGTCCGTTTCGTTGCGGCTCCGCCACCAGCGGGGCCGCAACCGTTTCGCGTCAGAGGTGGAGCATGAGCGGCGCCAGAACGCTGGAGCGGAAAATCCAGGAACTGCTCGACATCGAGGAAATCAAGCGGCTGAAAGCGCGGTACTGTTTTGGATGCGACGGGGTAGCGAGCCAGGACGTCAATCGCGGCCGCTACGTCGATTACGAGATGGTAACGTCGCTGTTCACCGAGGACGCCCGCCTGGAAGGGGTCGGACGATGCGAGGGCCGCGACGCGATCCGCGAGTATTATAAGGCCATCCAGCGGCTGCCGATGGCCATCCATTGTATCGCAACGCCGCTGATTGAGATCAATGGGGACACCGCCACCGGCAAGTGGCACGGCATCATCCCGTTGATAACCGCGGACGAAAAAGTCGCGGCGTGGCTGGTGGGAATCTACGAAGACGAATTCGCGCGGACATCAGAGGGATGGAAAATCCGCAAGCTCGGCTTTACTCCGCACTTCCATACTCCGGCGGGCGAGAGCTGGGCCGCGATGCGCTTTTTCGACCCCGCCTACCAAATGCGCTTCGGCCGGAGCGAGCGATAGCCGGGCTCCACGCCGCATCGGCCACTCAGACCAGGATGCTCTTTACCGCGGACTCCACGCGCGTACCCTTGAAGAAATCCGGGTTGCCGCCGGCCCACAATCTGACCGGGTTGGTGAAGACAAAATTGCGGAAGTCATCCGGCGTCATTTTTCCTTCCTCAACCGGCTCGTAAGCCTCTTCCAGCACTTCGGTCATGTCGGGCACGTCCCAATGGCCGATATCCGATCCGAATACCGCATTGAGCCGCGCTCCCAGCGGGTTGTGTTGCGGATCGAATGCAGACGCGGTGACGGGATCGTCGGCTTCGCATCCGAAATAGAACGGCGCGAACAGGGTACCTATGTCCTCGACGGTTTGAATGCCGCACGCGGCCCATTCATCGAGCAGGTTGAGGTCTTCGGAAGGTAAGTCGCGGTCGAAGGCTTTGAAGGCCGCCGGCAGGAATCGATGCGCGACGTCGCTCAGCGTCAGTTTGCCGCCGTATTTCCCGATTAACTCGCCGCCGTAGCGGGCCATCAGCTCGCCGAATTTATCGAGGTCCAGATTGCGCGGATCGTAATTGTCCAGCGCCGCGACGTTGCGTTTTTTCCAATGCCCGATAATGCCGGCGAGCAGGCTGCGCGCCCATCCGACCCCGCCTTCCAAAAAGGCGAAGTTGAGCTGGAAGCGCCGCGTCACGCCGCCCAAAAAAAGCGACTTGCAGATCGCCTCGCCGGCGGCGGCAAAGTGGCCGATATGGTTGTACATGAAGCTGGTGGAGGTGGTGAAGCTGCCCCATCCGGAGCCCAGCGAATGGAAGGTGCCGGCAACCTTCAATTTCTGGCATTTCGCCCACACCGGATCGTAATCGAACTCGCTTTCAACGCCGTATGTATCGAGCCAGAATGCGTGGCGCGCCGCGTCGGGGTATTTGCGCACCACCTCCGCGATTGGACGGCGCACATAACCCGGCAGCATCACCACCTTCAATCCCAACTTGCCGACCGCGAATTCCAGCTCTTCGATCGCCTCGGCCGGCGTATGCATCGGAATCAGCCCGGCCGGCGTCATCGCGTCGGCGTAGTCGCGGTAAAGATCGGCGAACATCCGGTTAAGCGCGCGGCACGAAGCGCGGCGCAGTTCCTCCTCGCCCAGATGGATCGCGCCGATACCCATGCCGGGGTAAAGCACCGTGTAGTCCAGGCCGATTTCTTCCATCCGCTCATACAACAGGCGCGGCAGGATGGTCGTGGCCAGGTCTTCGGCGCGCCTGGTCGGCACGCTCCAGAATCCCGGACGCGTGATGCGCCGTTCGCGCCGCTGCTCGGGCGTGAGCTGAAACCACAGGCTCCCCACCACCGAGTGGGAGAAGCTTTTGACCAGGCGATCGGCCGCCCCGCTGCCCGCTTCTTCCTTGAGGTAGTCGAGAAACAGAGGATAGAACTCGAACAGATGACCGTCGCAGTCGATTACCGGATGACCGAGGCGGGAGTGTATTTGAGCGGATTTCGATGGCATCGGTTGATCTCCGGGATTACTTTGTTTGGCGCTGTTCCCGACTCTCACTCATGAAATTCAAGCCGACGGTGCATGGCTACGATCGTGGGTCATTCGGGATGGCGCGTTCAGTGAAGCCTACCACCATTCCGAAGGTATCCTGCCGGTTCAGCGTCAGGGAATCTCCGCTGCGCCTCTCGATGCGTTGGCGCCTGGAGTTGAGATAGTCGGCGGCCTTGGCGAGATTGATGGTCTTGAACGTAACGCCGTAGATGCTATCGCCGTTTTCGGCCAAATCGCGCCCCTCGGGACTCGACGCGGACAGCGGTTGGAGCAGTTCGACGACGGTGTCCTCGCCCACCGCAACGAAGGCGCTTTTGCTCTCCCCCGCCCGCTCCTCCTGATGTATCAGGCTGCCGCGCAGGACGTCGCGATAGAAATGGATCGCCGGCGCCAAATCTCGCACCAGCACGGTAATGTGCGAGGCGCGCTCGATTCCCAGCGGATGCCGCTCGCGCCAGAAGGCGGGCGACCATCCGGGCTGCAGGCGTGCGTCGGTGGTGAATCGAGGGATCTCGGCGAACTCCAGCAGTCCGTGCGTCTGGCGCGGCTGCGTCCAGATGGCGAGGCCCGGTTTGTACGGCGGCTTCACCGGCCGGCCGACCAAGTTGAACATCTGGATGTCGTGGCGGGCGAACTGGGCGGCCAAATCGGGAACATCCTCTACGTACCAGGCGATCGAATGCAACCGCTGGCCGAAGCGCGCCTTGAATTTGCCGATCGGCGATTTTTCGGCGTCGGGCACTTTGGCCAAACTGAGCGGCTCCATCACGACATTGCCGATGGTCAGCAGCGAAGCGTCGCGCACGGCGGCCTTTTCATAGCCGCGATAGAAGCGGTTGCAGGCGAAGACCTCGTCGTACCATTGGTCGCAGGCGTCGAGGTCGTCGACCAGATGCGTCAGGTGGAATAGCTTGCCGATTTTAAACATGCTGCTCTCCTGTCTGCGCGGGATTGCAATCTCCGTTGACAAGCTACTTCAGCCCGGTTGCGCCGGACAAGTTGAACCCACAGGGCGCGGCGTCAAACTTGAGTATGCCGCCGCGGCGCCCTGCGCGGGGGCCGGGGATGGCGTCAGGCGCCGATTTGCGCGATTGCCCGATTTAAACGCGCGACGGTGCGGGAGCGGCCGAGCACCGCGATCACTTCGTAGATTCCGGGGCTGACGGTGCCGCCGGTCAAAGCGACGCGCACCGGCTGCGCAAGCTGGCCCAGTTTCATGCCGAAGCGTGCGAGCACCTGCTCGAACACCTGCTGCACCGCGCTTTCGCCGCAATTTTCCGGCAGCGCCGCGATTGCCGAGGCCAGAGCTCCGAGCGGTTGGGCGATCTCTGGTTTGAGGAATTTGGCCGCCGCTTTCGGATCGATCCTGATATCGTCGCTCAGGTAGAAGTGAGCGAAGTCGACCAGCTCGACCAGTGTTTTGGCGCGTTCGCGCAGCGTGGCGACCATTTTTTCGATCCACGCCATATCGCCCGGAACCTGGTAGCCGCGCCGCTCAATAAACGGGATCACTTCGCGCGCAAGCTGCGCCGGCGTGCGCTCCTTCAGGTAATGGAAGTTGAGCCACAGCAGCTTTTCCGGATTGAAAATTCCCGGCGACTTGCCGCAGGCGTCGAACCCGAAATACTCAATCAGCTCCCGCTTGGAAAAAATCTCCTGGTCGCCGTGCGACCATCCCATCCGCGCCAGATAATTCAGCAGCGCCTCGGGAAAATAGCCGGCATCGCGATACGCGAACACCGAGGTCGCGCCGTGGCGCTTGGACAGCGGTTTGCCGTCCGGCCCCGCCACCATCGGCAGATGCGCGTAAGCCGGCGGCGTCAGCCCCAGCGCCCGAAAAATCTGAATCTGCCGCGGCGTGTTGGGTAGATGGTCGTCGCCCCGCACTACGTGGGTGATTTCGAAATCGGCGTCGTCCAAAACAGTGGCAAAGTTGTAGGTCGGCACGCCGTCGGAGCGGAAAATGATCAGATCGTCCAGTTCGCTATTCTGAAATACCGAATGCCCCTTGACCAGATCTTCAACCACGGTCTGACCGTCGCGCGGCGAGCGGAAACGGATAGTGTAGTTGCGTCCGCCAGCGCGGTCGGGCAGCGCCAGCTCGGGCGGATAGGGCTTGTCGCGGCAGGTGCCGTCGTAGCCGGGTTTGCGATGCTCCCGCTCGGCCTGGCGCCGTTTCGCTTCGAGCTCCTGCGGCGTGCAGTAGCATGGATACGCTTTGCCCTCGCGCAGCAGGCGCGCGGCGGCTTCGCGATAGCGATCGAAACGGCTGGACTGGAAGTAACGGCGGTCGGGCGGTCCGGCGTCCCAGTCGATTCCAAGCCATTCCAGGCTCGCGACGATCTCTTCCAGCGACTCGCGCGTGGATCGCTCCTGGTCGGTATCGTCGATACGCAGGATGAAACGGCCGCCGTTATGCCGCGCGTACAGCCATGCGAACAGGCCCGAGCGAACGTTGCCGATGTGCAGCGAGCCGGTCGGGCTCGGCGCGTAACGGGTGCAGACTGTCACTTTATTCCCACTCGATGGTAGCGGGCGGCTTCGAGGTGATGTCGTAAACGACCCGGTTGATACCTCTGATCTCGTTGGTGATACGGCTGCTCAGGCGCGCCAGCACGGCGGGGTCGATCCGCGCCCAATCGGCGGTCATTCCGTCGGAGGATTCGACCGCACGGATCGCCAGCACGCTTTCATAAGTGCGCCCGTCTCCCATCACGCCGACGGTTTTGAGCGGCAACAGCACCGCGAAGCTTTGCCATAAGCGGTTATGCAGCCCGGCCGCGCGCGTTTCTTCCATCACGATCAGGTCGGCGCGCCGCAGCAGGTCCAGCCGCCCGCGTGTCACCTCACCGACGATTCTAATCGCCAGTCCGGGACCGGGGAACGGTTCGCGGTCGATGATTTCCGCGGGCAGACCGAGCTGGCGGCCGAGCTCGCGAACCTCATCCTTGAACAGCTCGCGCAGCGGTTCGATCAGCTCAAAGCGCAGCGTCTGGGGCAAGCCGCCGACGTTATGATGGCTCTTGATGGTGGCCGACGGACCCTTGAAGGAAACCGATTCGATCACGTCGGGATAAAGCGTGCCCTGTCCCAGAAAGCGCGCGCCGCCCAGCGCTTTGGCCTGCTCCTCGAATACCTCGATGAAGGTATGGCCGATAATGCGGCGTTTGTGTTCCGGGTCGGTCACGCCGGCCAGACGCTGCAGGAACAGATCCGAAGCGTCGGCCACGGTCAGCGCGATACCAAGTTGACGCGCGAACACATCTTCCATGCGCTGGCGCTCGCCCGCCCGCAGCAACGCGGTGTCGACGAATACGCAATGCAGCCGGTCGCCGACCGCGCGATGGATCAAGGCGGCGGCGACGGAAGAATCCACTCCGCCGGAAAGGCCCATCACGACGCGGTCGCCGCTTGCAACCGTGGCGCGGATCTCGGCCACCTTGGTCTCGATAAAGTTGGCCATCGTCCAGTCGCCGGGTTCGCCGCAAATCCTGTGAACGAAGTTGCTGAGGATCGCGGCGCCGTGCGGCGTGTGAACGACCTCCGGATGAAACTGTATCCCCCACAGACGGCCGTCGGCGCTGCGGAAGGCGGCATACGGGGAGTTGTCGCTGTGCGCGATAGGACACAGGCCCGCGGGCAGCTCCTCGACGCGGTCGCCGTGGCTCATCCACACCCGATGCTCCCGACCAGGCAGCCCTTCGAACAGGCGGTCGGCATGGCTGACCGTCAGCGTCGCGGGGCCGTACTCGCGCCGCGCTGAGCCCGCGCTGCGGGCGCCCAGATGCTGCGCGATGACGTACATGCCGTAGCAGATGCCCAGCATAGGGCATCCGAGCTCCAGCACCGAGCGTTCGATATTGGGCGCGTCATGCTCGTAAAGACTGGCGGGTCCGCCGGACAGGATGATGCCGGCGGGATTGAGCGCGCGGATTTTTTCCAGCGGATAATTGTAGGGATGGATCTCGCAGTAAACCCGCGCCTCGCGCACGCGCCGCGCGATCAGCTGGGTATACTGGCTGCCGAAGTCAAGAATTAAAATCATCCGCAACGTCCGCCGCAGTTAACTATAACCAACGGCGCAAGGCCGACGAATAGCGGCTGAGAACTCATGTTCACAGCACCTTCACCACCGGCTTCAGGTCCTCTTCGCTGACGCCCGGCCATGGCAGGCCGCGGCTGATACGCCAGTTCGGGTTGCTGACCGCGCTGGCGTGAACGACCCATCCGCCGACGACCCGCTCGACCAGCATCCGCGCAACCGCGTCGGGCTGCGGCACTAGCGCAAACGTACCGAGCAGGAAGTTGGTGCCGTCGCGCAGCGGCGCCAGCGCGTTGGGGTCGGCGTAGCCGCGGTCGCCCACGCGCATCTGGCCGATAGTCGACGGCGAAGTCCGCGCCATTCCAGCCGGATCATTCATCTTGCGATGCGCTTCCGGCGGCTTTGCGATGTTCTCCGCGGCTGGCGGCGCGCTTGCGAAACGACATCCGCAGCGGCGTTCCACTCAGCCCCAACGCCGCCCGGAAGCGGTTTTCCAGAAAGCGTATGTAATGCGCCGGGATGTCGCGTTCCAGATTGGAGAAAAACACCAGGCGCGGCGGCGAGCTTGAGACCTGGGTGACGTAAAGCAGATTCAGACGGCGGCCCGCGACCACCGGCGGATCCATCGCGGCGGCCGCCTCTTCCAGAATACGGTTGAGCAGCGCGGTTTGAAAGACGGCGCGAAAATTCGCTCCGACCTTAAGCGCTTCCGCCACGATACCGCCGACGCCGTCTCCGGTCCTGGCCGAGGTATAAATGATCGGAGCGAATTCCAAAAAGGGGAAGCGCTGATGCGCGTCGCGGGTGAACGCGGCCTGCTTGCTTCCGGCGCGCGCGGCAACGTCCCACTTGTTGCACAGCAGGAGCAGCGCCCGATCCTCGCTTTCGACCAGGCGCGCCAAACGGGCGTCCTGATCGGTGATGCCTTCGCCGGCGTCGACCACGAGCAGCAGCACTTCGGCACGGCGGATGATCGCGAGCGCGCGCCGCACCGAATGCTGTTCGAGCTCGCCCTCAACCCGGGCGGGACGGCGGATGCCGGCGGTGTCGATCAGGATCAGCTGCTGATTGCCGGAACTGATTCGCACGTCGACCGGATCGCGCGTGGTGCCGGGAATGGAATCGACAATCGACCGCTCGACGCCGGCGAGCCGATTGGTCAGCGACGATTTGCCCACGTTGGGACGGCCGATGAGAGCGATACGCAAGTCCGCGGGCGGCGGCGCGGGGCTTTCAGCCGGCAACAGCTCCACCACCGCGTCGAGCAGCTCTTCGATCCCGCGTCCATGCGCGGCGGAAATCATAAACACACGATCGATTCCCAGCGCATGAAACTCGGCCGCGGACGCTTCAAGGCCGGAGGTGTCGATCTTGTTCACCGCAAGCAGAATAGGACGCCCCACTTCGCGAATGAGGCCGAGCGCCTCGGCGTCGGCCGCACTGACGCCGGCCCTGCCGTCCACCACAAAAATCACCGCGTCGGCGGCGGCCACTGCCTTGAACGCGGCGGCAACGATTCGTTCGGTGAGTGGTTCGCGTTCGCCCAGTTCGAGGCCTCCGCTATCGACCACAGCGAAGCGCCGATTGGCATGTTCGGCCGCAAGCACATTCAAGTCCCGCGTGGTGCCGGGAGCGGCATTAACGATGGCTCGGCCGCGGCGGGTGATTCTGTTGAAAAGCGTCGATTTGCCCGCATTAGCACGTCCCACCAGCGTTACCACCGGCAAACCGTTGCCCAGTCCGGACACAACATCCTGATTATTCAACACCGGCCCCGTCATAGAGTTAATTGTAACCGTTTTGCGTGTGCGGCTCATCCTCCCGCCGATGATGAATACGGCCGTGGAAAACTGCGCCAGTCGGCACTATCGGCGTGGCACAGTTCCCCGCCTGCGCGGATTCGCAATTGCCGGGCAACCGGGCTGCCGGCCCGGCCTGAACGATCGGTCAGGCGGCGCCCGCACAGGAAAAGCAAGTATGCACGGAGGCTAATTCCCTAATATCGGGGCGGTTTATGGGTCAAAGTCGTCGTTTGCTAATAAAAGTCCGTGAAGGCTCAGTATCCGAGGGATGGGCATCTGCGGCCGCCCATCGTTTGGCAAGCTAATTGCGTTGGGTAAAAGCGGACCCGTGAAAAAGTTAGGCAGAAAAAACCAAGCGGTGCGGCGTATGAAGGCAACCAGCAATGGGAACCCGAGGGGGACGTCAAATGGGGCATCCGGCAAGCTGATCAAACCGATCAATCCGCTGACCAATAAGCCCTCCACGGAGCAGGCAGACCAGATCCTTACGGTGCCGATGCTGGCGGAGTACCTGCTGTGTCATCCCAGCACGATCTACCGTCTGCTCAAGAACAAGCGGATTCCCGGCTTCAGGGTTGGCAGCGACTGGCGTTTCCGCCGGTCCGCTATCGACCAGTGGCTCAACCGGGCCACGATCGCCACCGGACGCTGAGATCGCTTTGCGGTGATTGCGGCGCTATCACTTCGCCGCAATTGCAGTCCTGACCGCTGTGGACCTGAGGACGAGGCTGCGCGGCGGCGCATAGCTTTGTCTTTTTTCGCGTCCGAAAATCGCTCCCATCTGTCCTGCCGCGATACGTCCGGTGTAAACCGCCGCACGCGGTAAATTTTGGGCTGCGGGGCGGCCTGCCGCCCAATGCGCTCAACCTGCCGCGGCCGGCGGGGTTAGCGGCGCGGGAGCGGTTCGCATTCTTCTGCCGGTGGTCACATGCCGGATCAGGCGGCGGCTCTGATTGCGATTGCCGCATATCTGAGAGCATCCGGAGCGCAGCAGGTCGGCCGGGTATGAAACCGCGGCAACGCCTCCGGCGATTATATTCACCTGAGGGAAACTGCGCTTGAGCGCAACCACCAGTTCGACCGCCGCCGGCAGCGCTTCGGTCAGCGTACAGGAGAGGCAAATCCACTCGGGGGAAAACAGGCGGGCCAAATCGCAGGCCTGCTGAGCCGATTTATCCTCGCCGCCAAACTTGATCGTCGCCCCCGCGCATCGAAACAGCTCCAGCATCATCGCCAGCCCCAGGCTGTGCATCTCGCCCGCAGGACATAGACCAAGCACCCGGGGGCGTGCGCCGCTGCGAACCGTGCAGTAGCGGCTGCCCAGATCCGGAATCAGGTCGCGCAGGAATCCAACGATGAACTGCATGTGATCGTCGCTGATATGTCCGGCGGCATGTTCGTCTCCGGCCAGATTGACGGCCGGCGTGAAGACGTCGTCGAAAGTTTGCTCCAAAGAATTTTCGTTGGTGTAGCGCAGGGACAGGACGCGCGCGCTGTCGGAATCGAGCTCCAGCAGCATACGGTAGAAATCGTGATAGCCTTCCAGATCCCGCTCGCCGCCCAGCAGAAGCGCCAGGAAATTAAGCGCGGGGATGTGCTCGCCGGCCACCTTCAGACAGGCGGTCAGCGGAATCGCCAGCAACAGTCCCGGGATACCCCACAACCACGACCAGTAAATCGTCGAGACCAGCAGCGCCACCGGCGACATGTCGATACCCGAACCGATCACGAACGGCTCGATGAATTGCGCCGAGATCTGATCGAGCACCACGAACGCGCCCAGCACCTCGAACACCCTGGTCCATCCGGGAAAGACGGCAAACGCGACCAGCGCGGGCAACAGCGATGACGTAATCGCCCCCACGTAAGGGACAAACCTCAAAAGGAACGCCAGCAATCCCCAGAATTCGGGATTGGGCAGGCCCAGGGCAAACAGAACCAGGCCGATCGAGATGCCGAAGCCGAGATTGATGAGGCTGAACAGCAGCAGATAGCGGCCCACGGTGTGGCCGGCGGTTTCGATTGCCGGACCGGCCACGGTGATGCGGGCGCGCGCGGCCAGGCGCACAAAGCGGTCGCGCAGGTCGCGGCGGCTATAGAGCAGAAAAAACAGCAGAACGACCGTAAGCAGCGCCTCAACCACCATCGCCAGCGCGGGCGTCACATGCCGCAGATTGTTTTCCAAAAAACCGGAAGACGCATTGACGGTGCGCACGGCCGGCGGCGGCTTTGCCGCGCCTGACCTCCGCAGATGCTCCTGCACGTCCGCGATCGCGCTTTCGATGTGCCGCAGCCACAGCGGCGTGCTTTTCTGGAGCGCGGCCAGCTTGTTGCCAATATTGTCGGAATAGCCCGCGACCTCATCCGCGACGCCGGTCAACTCCACTACGGCGAAATACGCGACGGTGGTCAGAATCGCGACGCATCCCAGCACCACCAGCGCGGCGGCGAGAAAGCGGCCGGCATAACGCTCCAAACGCCGCGCGATCGGACTGAGGACGATGCCCAGCACCAGCGCGGCGCACAGCGGCACCATCACGTCGCGCGCGAAGTACAGCGCGGCGGTGATGATCATCGCGGCCAGCAGCGGCACCGCGACCCACAACAGAGTGGGTTCTACTTCGGCCGCCGCCTGCGTCTCGCCATTTTGGCGATCGTTTTCTTCCATAGGGCAGCTTTAAGCTTACCCCACGGGAGAAACGGCGGCTGATTATTTGTTTGCAGGGACGCCGAAAAGCTGACAGCCCTTTGCGTCTACAGTCCCAGTTCGGCCAGGCGGCGCGGGTCGCGGGTCCAGTTCTTCTCCACCTTGACGTTCAACTGGAGGTAAACGCGTCTGCCCAGTTGCGTCTCGATTTCCGTCCGCGCGCTCTGACCGATCTGCTTCAGACGCTGTCCGCCCGCCCCGATCATCATACCTTTGTGCGA
>JAJPJA010000138.1 GCA_021324455.1 Pseudomonadota bacterium
GAGCAGCAACTTATCGACCAAATCGGCAAGCTTAAGAGCCTGACGGCGGGAGCGTCAACCGCGGGCGCCGTGGTCCACAATCTTCCGAAGCGCCCGAACGATATCGAGGACGACGGCGAGTTTCACTTTGCGGTTCTCGGTCCGCGCGCCGCGTCGGACTCGGGCAAGCCGAGCGCGGAAGCAAAACGCTTTATCGACGAGACCACCGGGCCTGACAAACCTCGGAATTACCGCAATGCGGTGGTGCTGGCCGTGCCTTCGCGCGACGGAATCGAGGCCGCGCGCAATCGCATCCGCGACTATCTAGGATGGGAAGAGGTGCGCATCCAGCTTAAGGATCAACTGAAGGGGCAGGAGCTCGACCCGATTCGCGAGGGGACCTTGTCCGCAAACATAAGCGGCGCGCGCTCGAAGATCACCGAAGCCATCCAGCAGGCCTACTGTATTGTCGTCGCCGTCTCCGAGAAAAACGAGGTTCAGGCGTTCAAGATCACGCCGGATGGGCCGTCGCTATTCGCAAAAATCAAGGAGGACAGCCGCTCGCGCATCCAGGACACGGCGATAAGCGCCGAAGCGCTGCTGCCGGATGGTCCTTATAATCTGTGGCGAGCGGGAGAAACATCGCGGCGGTTGAGAGACCTGGTTGGCGCCTTCGCGCTTTCGCCGCAGCTTCCCAAGATGCTCAACCGGCGTGCCATTCTGGACACGCTGGTTCAGGGCTGTAAGGAAGGACAGTTCGTACTTCGCGTCGTCCGGCCGGATCGCTCGGTTCGAACCTTCTGGCGCCAGGAAACGGACGAAGCCGCGCTCAAAGATCCGAGTCTTGAAGTGGTTCTCGCGGAAGCGGCTGAGCTAACTGAAGTTCCGCCTGACCTTCTCGCTCCCGGCCGGCTTCCGGGACTCTGGAACGGCGCGGCCGTCTCGTTCGGCGACATCTGCAACTATTTCTCCGGCGGCTTCGTGGTCAAGCTCGATAAAGGCGGCTACGAAGAGCCGAGCACCATACCCAAAGCGTCCCGCGAAGCGCTGGTCGGCGCGATCTCTGAGGCGGTCCAGCATGGCAAATTGTGGCTGACCTCCGGACAGGCGAGCATCCTGAGCGAGGACATTCCAGCAGGTCTTCTGACTGACGACGCCAGGCTCCAATCTCCGCCACCGCCGATTCTGGCGACGGACCTCACGCCTGCTAATATGCCTGAAGTCTGGACAGACGGTGCGACCACCGCGCTCGCCATAGCAGTCGCGCTGTCAAAGAAGGCCGGCATCAATCTGCCTTGGGCGACGGTTCGCGATGCGATTGACGGCGCCATCCGGGCGAGACTGATCGAACTGGCGCTGGGTTCAGCATGGCCATGTGATTTTGCTGGCGCACAAAACGTCAAGCTTCGGGTAGCCGCTTTCTCCCCGAAGCCGCCTGAACCGCCTTTCAGGCTAAAGCCCAACCTGCTGGTTGCGCAAGCGGAGCTTCGCCCCAGCGAGATACAGGACCTCGCCGATCAGCTCTCCGAGTTAAGGAAGATGGCCGGCGCGGCAGACTTGACGTTTTGCGTTCTCCTGGAGCTCGATGGACAGGGCGGCTCGGTGAGTCAGGAGGTTGTGGCCAAGCTCAACACTCTGCTCGCAAAAATTTCGCCAGCGTTGTTGTTCAAATAGAGCGGCGTTTACAACCATCAGCCTCCCCGCTACTTATCGAGAAGCAAAATCGACCTCCGCCAGGTTTTTACGGCTGCTGCGCACCAGACTCAAGAGCGGGAGCAGGGCGGCGTCGTTGCCCCGACGCCCGGAGTCTGGTCAAAGGGCCTAATTCCGCCTGACGTTGCGGAAGGGGCCGGTGTCGAAGCGCGGCTCCTTGGGCAGATCGAGCACGCGTTCGGCGATGATGTTGCGCTGGATCTCGTCGGTGCCGCCCGCGATCGACACCGCCGGCACGGAGACCAGAATCTCGGCGATAGTGCCGCCGCGCGGGCTGTCCGTGCCGGTCAGCATCGCCGCAGTCCCGGTGATCATCGTATGCACGCGGGCGGCGGCGCGGGCGATATGGCTGGCAGCCAGCTTGCCCAGCGATCCTTCGGGACCCTGCGGCTTGCCCTGACGCTGGGCGGCACGCGCGCGGCGCGCGGTCCATTCCGCGGATCGCGCCAGCGTCATCAGCCGGGCGATTTCCTGGCGCACGTTGGGATCCCGATTGGCGCCAGTTTCTTTGGCGCGTTCGATCACGAGGTCAACGCGGCCGGCCCGCTGCGGATACCATTTGTATGGTTCCATCACGGTCGCGGTCTCGGCGCGTTCCTCCTCGTAGATGCGTCCTTCGCGCGGGCCGCGTCTTGAGGGGGCGCCCGTGCCGTCGGCGAAGCGCCGCTCGAAGGCCAGGGTCGTCACCGCCACCTGCCATCCGTTGCCGACGGTCGATACCAGATGCTCGGGCGGCACTTTCGCGTCGGTGAAGAACACCTGGTTGAATGACGCATGGCCGTTCATCTGCCGCAGCGGCCGCACTTCGACGCCGGGCTGTTTGAGGTCGAGAATGAAATAGGTCAGGCCTTCATGTTTGGGCGCGTCCCAATCCGTGCGCGCCAGCAAGGTGCCGTACTTTGCATGATGCGCGCTGGTGGTCCAGACCTTCTGCCCGTTGATGATCCAGTTGGTGCCGTCGAAGTCGGCGCGGGTGGTGGCGCCGGCCAGATCCGAACCGCTGCCGGGTTCGCTGAACAGCTGGCACCAGGTGTCCTCGGCGGTGATGATGCGGCGCAGAAATTTCTTTTTCTGGTAGTCGGTTCCGTGTTCCAGCAGCACCGCCGCCGCCAGGCGTCCGATGCCGCCTCGCAGCACGCCGACCGCGCCGGCCGCGGCGAATTCTTCCTCGACCACGCGCACCAATGCCACCGGCAGTCCGCGGCCGTACCATTCTTTGGGCCATTGCGGCATCCCCCAGCCCGAATCAGCCAGCTTGTTGCGCCATTCCAGCAGCGACAGATTGGTATTCCAGTTCTCCGCGAGCCATTGGCGCACCTCGGCGCGTACTTCCGCTTCGCTGATCTTGCTCATCGCTCAAACCTCCCAGCGCTGCATCAGGAGTTCCCGATGATAATTGGGCTGGCCTAAAAACACTTCGGAGCTTTTGGCGCGTTTGAACCACAGATGGGTATCGTTGTCCCAGGTAAAGCCGATGCCGCCATGAATCTGGATGGTTTCGGCGGCGGTGCGCACGTACGCGTCGGAGGCCGCGGCCTTGGCCATGCTGGCCAGCGCGGGCCACTCCGGATCCTCGACCGCGGCGGCCTGCGCCGCGTAGTAAGCCGCGGACTTGGCCAGTTCCACATCCACCAGCATGTCGGCCAGTTTATGCTTGATGGCCTGGAACGATCCGATCGGACGGCCGAACTGAACCCGCATTTTGGCGTAGCTGACCGCCGACTCGAGCAGCTTCTGGGCGCCGCCCACCATCTCGTTGGCGAGCGCAACCGCCGCCTGATCCAGCGTGCGGCCGAGCGCGGCGCGGCCGTCTTCGCCGCCGAGCAATTGCGCGCGCGCCGACTTGAAGTCGATACGGGCGAGTTTGCGCGTCGGGTCCATCGATTGGAGCAGCTCGCGCGTGATGCCGCCGCCGTCCGACGGTGTCGTGAACAACGCCACTTTATCGCCCGCCAGACGGGCCGCGACCACCAGCAGGTTCGCGATGTGCCCGTCCACGACGTAGCTTTTCGTGCCGTCGAGGACATAGCCGCCGCCGGAGGCCGACGCCCGGAACTGGATGGCGTCCGGATCCCAGTTGCCGTCGAGCTCGGTGAGGGCCAACGCCGCCAGATGCGCGCCGGCGGCGAGGTCGGGCAGCAGCGCGGCTTTCTGCTCCTCCGTCGCGGCGTTCATGATCGCGTTGGCGGCCAGCACGGCGGTGGAAAAAAACGGCGCGCACAGCAGCGCACGGCCCAGCTCCTCCGTCACGATGCCGAGCTCGACCATCCCGAAACCCGCGCCGCCGTATTCCTGCGGCAGATGGATTCCCGGCAGCCCCAGATGTTCGCTGAGCTGACGCCATACCGCGGGATCGTAGCCCTCCGCCGTCGCCATCAGGCGGCGTACCTCGGTGGGCGGAGACTTATCCTCCAGAAATCGGCGCAGGGTGGAGCGGAACTGCTCCTGCTCCTCGGTGAACGCATACTGGATGCGCTGCGCCGGACGGGATGGCGGCTGATTCGCTGTACTCATCGCAGCGAGTCTAGCGCGGCGCGCCGCGGCCGTCTAAGGCTGCGCGATGGCGCCTGCGCTCAGGAAATCCGCTCGATGGCGCGCGTGAAAACATCCGCCGTGGCTTGCGGCATGCACAGGAACGGCGAGTGGTCGCTGTCGAGCTCCACGCGATGAGTCGCGCGCGCGGCCATCAGCCGCTGCCAGCGCGGCTCGATCGCCCGATCGTCGGTGCATAGTACATAGGTGGAGGGGATTTCCTTCCATCCCGCCCGCGTCAGCTTTTGCGAGACCGCCCTGACGCCCATGTATCGATGCAATTTGCTTGAGGCCCACGACGCGGCGCCGGGAGCGCATCGGTTGAAGAACAATTCCGCCGCCTTGCTCTTGTCCAAAATTTCGATTGCGGCGCCGTCGGCGGTGGGCTGAATCCATGCCCGCTCCGGCATCCGGATCTCCTTCCAGACTTCGTTCACGTCGAACATGATGGTCGCGATCATCACCAGATGCCTGATGTTGGCGCTGCCGGCCGACGCTTCGGTCACCACCAGTCCGCCATAGGAGTGACCTGCGAGCACGACCGGAGCGTCGATCGAATCGGTGAGCTGACGGACGGCCCGGGCATCGTCGTAAAAGCCGCTGAGCCCGGCCGCGTGCTCGCCGCCGCTGTTGAGATCGGGGGCATGAGTCCTGACGCCGCGGCGTTCGAGAATCTCGCGCAGCGGCTCCCAGCACCACGACCCATGCCATGCTCCGTGAACCAGTACGACTTCAGGTTTGGCTGCCATTGTTTGCGCTCTCCCGGAGGTTTGCAGCTTTATCTCTTCACCGTCTGAAAAAACGCGGTCAGGTTGCGCGCCGAGGCTTCGCGGCCGCCCTGGCGCACCGTCAGCATCTCGCGGAA
>JAJPJA010000112.1 GCA_021324455.1 Pseudomonadota bacterium
CCGATATAGTCGCGCAGCTTGATTCCCGCCTGCTCGTACCAGAAATCGACGTAGCATTGCTGGCGGAAAACGTCGCTCGGCTTGCGCTTTAGCCCCGCTTTATAGAGCTGGTTGCGCTCCCATTCGTAGTCGCACGCCTCCAGCACGTAGGGCACCCATCCAATACCGCTCTCCGCCCCCACGAAGGTCAGCTTCTGGAAGCGTTCGAGCACTCCGGAGAGCAGGAAGTTGGCGAAAATCTGGGAGGACAGGGCGAAGGAATTGGCGCTGCCGATCGCGAGCATCTTCATGTCGCTGGCGCCCGGTTCCGATCCCAGGTTAAGCCGGTTGGCGCCGGCGGTGTTGTGGAAGTGCACCGGGATGTCGAGGTCCTGCGCGGTTTCCCACAGCGGATCCCAGTAGCGGTCGGCGAACGCCGGCAATCGATACTGCTCGGTGGCGCCAATCATGATGAAGCCGCGATGCCCCCGTTTGGCGGCATGCTTCAGCTCGGCCACCGCCGCTTCCACGCTGGACAGCGGCAACTGCGCCAGGGTGATGAAGCGATGCGGCGCGACGTCGTAAAACTCCTCGGCCAAATAGTCGTTGTATGCGCGCACGCAGTCCTTTTCGAATTCGGGGTCTTTCTTCATGAACGCGCCGCCGCTGACGCCCGCCGTATTCGGGAACAGCACCTGTGCGGAGACGCCGTCGCGATCCATCGCGCGCATCCGCCCGTCCGCCGTGTAAACCATCGAGGGAACGTCGCGCCAGTGGGTGGGCAGGCTTTTGCGGTCGGGAATCACGCCGTGGCACAGGCAGAGCCATCCGTTCATCATCACGCGGCCGTCGCACAGCCAGATCTCGCGCCCGTCCTTCTCCCGGATCTGGGGGATGCGGTCGCCCCATTTGGCCCTGGACATCCGGCTGGTCCACGTGTCGGGTTTTTCCTGGCAATGGCTATCGACGTCGATGCGCTGGTATTCGAAATCCATAACCGTGTCCTTCTTTGATTGCGCCTTTCAGTTCATCCGCGGCGCGGTTTCCCGCTGCGCGGGAGCGTTGAGCGCCTCACAGGCCAGACGCAGCCAGTTGCCGCTGGAAGTCTCGTCCTCGACATACAGCCGGATCAGCTCGCGGCTTTCGAGGTCGTCCTTGATCTGATCGACGAACTCGCGCACCGGCCGCCACAGTTCTTCGGAGTCGTAGGAAGTGGTCAGCTTCAGCAGCTTTTTGGCGTCGGGGATGTCGGGATTGCCGACGAACTGGACGAACTTCATGGTCTCCTCGCCCGCCGCCGCGGTGGGCTGCACGCCGAGGTCGCGCAGGCGCGCTTCCATCACGCGGACGTGATAGGCCTCGCGCTCGGCGATCATGCGCAGACCGCTGCGGATGCATTCGGTGCGGCAGACTTCGAGCCATTTGTTAAAGGCCTGCGCGCCCATGCTCTCGCCGGCGCGCACCCGATCCAGGTAGCTGACCACGGCCGCGCGCTCGGACGGATACATCTTGCCCATCGCGCAAAAGCCGCCGCCGTTGGCCGCGGCTTCGGCGGATCCTCCCTCGAGTTTTGACATTTCCTGTTCGAAGGTGGCTTCGCCGATGATTCCAGTGCGATAGGCGCGCAGGAGTTGACGGAACTCAAAGTCGCGATTCATCCCGGTTACCCCCGGAGTTTTGACATGATGAGTCTGGCATGACCATAAGACCGCGCTGCCGACACTGTCAATCCTCCGGAAATTTCCGCTCCCCGCCCGTATTCCTTGAACCGTCGATTTTCTCAAACCGAAGGTTCGGAGAGCGAAGCGGTGTCCCTGCCCGCCATTTTCCCGTTTTCGAGCGGCGTTGATGGCGGGCACGGAAGCCCGCAGAGTGTGCCCGGGCCCGCTCTGCGTCAAACAAACAGCGACGGACTCGGAGCTGTGTGAGAGACAGGCGCCTTACGCGAAAATTTCCTTGACCTTCGCCGTATCCGTATATTCCCGCACGCGCCGGATCTTGCCGCCCTCGAACTCCAGCACGAAACAATACTCGTTTTCGTACTGGCGCCCCTTCGCCGTTTTACCGCGATTGGTCAGTTCCATCAGGACGGTGTCGCCGTCGCCGTAAACCCGGCGAATCTCGGTTTGCATCCCGCCCGGAAACGCCGCCGAGAGGCTCTTGAAGAACCCGGCCACCGCCTGCTTGCCCTTAAGCGGCCCGCCGGGATTGACGCTGCCGGGCAGCAGCCAGCTGACTTCGTCGGCCAAATTAGCCGACGCCGTATCGACGTCGCCTCTGACCGCCGCTTCCCAGGTCTTGCGCGCCACTTCCTTGTTCTGTTCCGTGCTCATCGCGATACCTCCATGGTGCCAATGTTCAGCTCGTCGCTATGCGCGGCGCCCGCCTATCGGGGAGGGTCGGGCAGGTTGATCAGTTCGAGAAAAGTTCCGTCGGGATCCTTGAAGCATACGAACGCCACGCCGCCGGGAAACACCTGCGGCTCCGATACGAACTCCACTCCCTTGGCCTTCAGTTCCTCGTAAACCTTGGGCACGTTGGGCGTGCGCAGCGCCACCCGGGCGGTGCCCATGTGCGCCAGATGCGGATAGGGCTGGCCGTCGGTCCTGGGGTTTTCCCATTCGATCAGATCGAGCAGCGTGGATCGGGGGTCGTTGCCGATCGCCATCAGGGCGCCCTTGGCGCGGATGTTGGCAATGCCCATTCCCTGGTCCAGTTTGGGACCGCCGCCGCTGGGCATGTCCTGCACCACGCGGAAACCAAGCATCTTGTAGAAGGCCAGCGAACGCTCAAGGTTGGAACAATTGATATTGACGTGAAAAATTCCTTCTATTCCGTCCATGTCAGCCTCCCGAATTTGAATTCGACGCCGGACTCGCGCGGGGCCCCGACCCGCCGTTTGCCAGTGTGGTACGGATTCCGCCGGCCTGCAAGGAAAGGGCGCCGGCAGTGTTAAGTTCAAGCTGACTGTCTGGCGGCGGGCGGCTATGGCGGCGGGCGGCTATGATTGATAAACAGGGTAGCGCGATGAACCTGGAACAAATCGACCTTGCCGATCTGGATTTGTACGTTGACGGCGATCCCCACGCCGCCTGGAAAGTGCTGCGGGCCGCAGCGCCCGTGCATTGGAATCAGCATCGCGGCAAGGGCTTCTGGTCGATCAGCCGCTACCACGACGCGCTCGCGATCTATCGCAATCCGGCCGCTTTCAGCTCCGAGGGCGGCATCGTCGCGATCCTCACCGACCGCCAGGACGAACTGGCGCGCTCGCTGGGATTCCGCCAGATGCTGATCTTCAATGACCCGCCGCGGCATACGCGGATGCGCCAGCTCGTCAACCGGCGCTTTACGCCGCGGGCGCTCGCGCCGCTGGAGGCGCAGATCAGGACTATCGCGCGGGAGATTCTCGACGCCGTCGCGCCGCATGGGCGATGCGACTTTGTGCTCGACGTGGCGTCGCGCCTGCCCACCGCCGTCATCTGCGAGATGATGGGGATTCCGGCCGCCGACCGCGATCTGATGTTTTCGCTCGCGAACATGTCGATCGGCAGCCAGGACCCCGAGTATCAGATCGAGGGCAGCGGCCGCAAAACCGGTCAGCGCGCGCAAAAGGAATATTTCGAATACCTCGGGCACCTGGCCGAGCAGCGCCGCAATCATCTCGGGCCCGACCTGGTCAGCGCGATTATCGACGGCGAGATGGACGGTCAGCGCCTGAGCGCGTCGGAAGTCGTCTTCAATACTTTTCTGTTCGTGGTTGCCGGTCAGGAAACCACCCGCAACGCCATCTCGGGCGGGATGCTCGCGCTGCTGCGGCATCCGCAGGAGCGCCGGCGGCTGATGCGCGATCCCTCGCTGATGCCATCGGCGGTGGAAGAGATGCTGCGCTACGTTTCGCCGGTCACGCACATCATGCGCACCGCGAAGCGCGACGTTGAGATGCATGGACAGCGCATCCGCGCCGGCGATCGGGTGGTGATCTGGAACGCGTCGGCCAATCGCGACGAGGCGGTATTCGAGGATCCGGATCGGTTCGACGCGGGCCGCACGCCCAACGACCATCTGGCGTTCGGCCACGGCGAGCATTTCTGTTTGGGCGCGAATCTGGCGCGGCTGGAAACCCGGGTCATGATCGAGGAAGTACTGGCGCGCCTGCCGGATATGGAAATCGACGGCGAAGTGTCGCGCCTGCGCTCGCACTTCGTGGCCGGCATCAAACATCTGCCGGTGAAATTCACTCCGGCCTGAAACTCTCCGCCCACGCCGCCAGCGCGGCCATGGGCGACTGCTCCCACACGCACTCCACGCGCACGAAGCCGGCGCCGCGCAGCCATTGCGTATGCGTCTGGACGCCGCCCGGCACCAGCCCGAACAGATCGAAATCGAGAAACATCGCGCCCGGCCGCAGCAGTCCATGAATTGCGCGGTAACACGCCCTCATCCGCTGCTCCAGGTTGAGATTATGAATCGCGAGTCCCGAGACGATCAGGTCGAACGGACCGCCAACCTTCGCCGCCCATGCGGGGTCGGTCAAATCGGCGAGTATATAAGTCGTATAGGGCGACAGTCCCGCCAGCCGTTTGTGGGCATGCTCGAACATCAGTTCGGAGTAGTCCTGCAGCGTCAGATGAGCGCGCGGAAAGGCGCGCAGAACCTCTTCGCTCACAACGCCATATCCGGCGCCGACATCCAGCACGCGGATTTGCGCGTCGGCGGGATAGGGCGTCATCGCCAGCATGCGGCGCAGGATCGGACGGCGCTCCGCATCGCGCGTGATGTCGCTGCCGATCCAGTGGTCGACGTACTCGCGCGAATGCCAGTCGTGTTCATCGATGTGCTGGCTGTCGAATTTCTGTTTCATAATCGAGGCGCTCCTTTCGCCGCGCCTGTGCGGTTGGCGTGCACCCCTTGTTTATTTCAATATCCGCGAGCGTTTGGCACAGTTGACGGGACGCATGGTCCCGGGCTCGAGGAAGCAAGTGCAAGTCTCAACCCATATATATCGAGGCGCACGCCCGCCGGACATGGCGCGGGTTGCGGTTTGGCCGCTGGTCATCAGCCTGTGCCTCGCCGCGCCGGCTATCGCGCAGAGCGGGGGCGTGGGCGTGGTCAGCGCGGTGAAAGGCGAGGCGACCCTGGCGCGCGCCGCGGTTACTTCAAAGATCGTCCAATCGATGCCGGTGGAGATCAACGATAAGCTGACCACCCAGGCCGACAGCCATCTGACCGTGAGGTTCGGCGACAACAGCAGTTTGGCGCTGGGCCCTTCGACAACCGTGGTCATCGACCAGGGTATTGTGGGCGGCGGCGCGGCGGGCATCACGCGCGTGGGGCTGATCGGCGGCCGCATTCATTCCATCTTCAACGCCGGCTTGCGCCGGGTCGGCAGCTACGAAGTACGCACGCCCAACGCGATTGCCGGGGTGCGCGGCACCGAATTCGAGGTCGCATACATCGCGGGCACTCCATGTCCGGGATTTCCCGATTGTCTGCGCTATACGGACGTCGGCGTGCTCAAGGGAAAGGTTGAAGTCAGCAATCCGCTCAATCCCAAGGCCGCGCCGGTCATCGCGTCCGCCGGCTACGAGACGACGGTGCCATGCGAGCAGCCGCCGGCCCGGCCCTCGCCGCTGGGGATGGAACAGATGCTGACGCCGTCCTACAGGTAGAACGCGATGGCGCTGTGCGGATTGGCGGGGAAGGGGGGAAATCGCAGCGGATGGGCGGCTTATGGCGCCGCGTTGTTGCTCGCCGCCGCATTCATTGCGATCGCCGCCGCCAGGGCCCGCGCCGACATGCTGTCGGATTTTGTTACACCCGCAAGCCCCGAGCATTTCACGTTGACCCTGTTCGGCGCCGCCTATGGCAGCCCCGCGTACGGCACCACGCATCAGGGGGTGGAGATGGAGCAGACCCTGACGCGGCGGCTGGGACTGATCGCGCGCGCGACCGGTTACGAACTCTACCACGGTTTCGCCTTCGATACGCCGTTCGCGCGCAGGCCCGGCGCTCCGTTCTATTTCGGCCGCTTTGAAGGCGGCTTGGATCTGAATCCGGCCTACGGATTTCATCTGATCATAATGGGCGGGCATGACGTCGGCGCCAGCGATTCGGCGGTTTTGGAGGAAAGCGCGTCGGTTTGGTTCAACGTCCACGACGCGCATCCGATCAGCCTGTCCCTGACCTCCAGCCATTACTTCGAAAACCAGCTCACCAACGGGCTTATCGACGCGCGCCTGATTGCGCTTTCGACGGACAAGTTGATGCTGCTGGCGGGAGCGGGCGCGATCATCTGGGGCGGCCCCACCGTACAGGGATCGGCCAAGGTACAGGGCGGTCCGGACCTGGGTTTGTTCATCCGCGACTGGAAACTGAACCTCAACCTTCAGGCCGGCTACGGTATCGACCAGGAATACGGGATGCTGACCTTCTCGCGCAGCTTCGACTGGGAGGAATAGCATCCTTTTTCCGGGCTGCGCCGCGGCTGTTGCAGGCCCGCACCCGCCGCATTTTTCGACGGCGCATTGCGCAGTCTTGAGCCGCCAACCAGGTCAACCGGCGCGATTGAGTTTCGTCGTTTCAATTGAGGACCACAAACCGAACAAGGTCCCCGGATAACAAAGGAGCGGCAAATGAGAATGAAGTACGTATTTGCGATCGCTGCCGCGGCTGTCGGCAGCGCGGCGATTGCGGTGGCGGCGCAGGCGCATGGGTTCGGCCCGCACGGGCATCATGGATCGGGCGCGGCGCGGTCCTGTATCGCCGTGATGACTCCGGATCAGAGAGCCAACCTGAAGACGATTTTCAGCGGCGCCAAAGCGGATATCATCGCCGACCATCAGAAGGTCGAGAGCGCAAAACAGGAGCTGGCACTGGCGATATTGAACAAGACCGGCGATGTCAGCCCGCAGGAGAACAATCTCTCGGCCGCCCGGCTGAAGCTGACGCAGGACGAAGACGCCGCCGCGGCGAAGGTCTGCGGGTTGCTCAACGCCAAGCAACTGAGCGCGGCCGAAGGTCTGTACAAGAACATGGTGGCGTTGCGCCAGAGCACCCGCCAGCAGGCGCATGAGTATTTCAAGCAGGCGCGTTCGGCGGCTGGCGATCCGGCGCTTGGCAGCACGGCGCCGGGCGATACCCAGGGCGCCCCTCAGAGCGTGGAATAGAAGCCACCGCAGTGCAGGCCGAAATCGGGCGGATTCCGCTTGAGGGAATCCGCCCGTGTTATTTTGCGGCCCGCTGCCGGCCTGGCGTCAGGTTCGAAAAGCGGCCAAAGGCATGGCTTATTGTCCGACGCCGGTCAGGTCAGCGCTGATATCCCACAACCGGCGCGCCAGCGCGGTGTCATACGATTGCGGCGAGGAGCGCGCCAGCCTGCAGTCGACGAAGTAGCCGCCGCTGATTGCCTCCACCTGGCGCGACGACGCCAGGTAAATCTGGGTTGCGGCGCCGCGCTCCGGGCTGCGCATGAACAGCCCAATCAGCGGCATCAGCAATCCGGCTATCGCGCCGTTGTTCGCACCCAATCCGGTCGCTACCGCTCCGGGATGCGCGCAGTTGACGGTGACGCCGCAGCCGTTGAGGCGGCGTGCCAGTTCATAGGTGAATAGTATGTTGGCCAGCTTCGAGCGTCCGTAGATGCGCATCGGGCGGTAGCCGCGCTCGGCCTGCAGGTCGTCGAAGTCGATGGTGCCGTGGCGATGCGCGGCGGAAGCCACGTTGACGATCCGCGCCGGCGCGCTCTGGCGCAGGCGGTCGAGCAGCAGGAGCGTCAGCATGAAATAGCTCAGATGATTGACGGCGAACATCGCCTCGATACCGTCGGCGGTCACTTCGCGTTTGAGATTGAATACGCCGGCGTTGTTCACCAGCACGTGCAGCGGCTCGCCGCGGTCCACAAAGGTCCGGGCCAGATCGCGGATCGATTGCTGGACTGAAAGATCGGCCAGCATCAGGGTGAGCGCGCGATTGCCGGTCTGATCGCGAATTGCGGAAATTACCTCTTCGCCCTTCAGGCGGTTGCGGCATACCAGCGTCAGGCTGGCGCCCATCCGGGCCAGTTCCAGCGCTGTCACGCGTCCCAGGCCGGAAGTGGCGCCGGTGACCATAGCATGTTTGCCCTCAAGCGTATCGCCAGCGGTTGGCATGGAAGTATCTTCGGCCGGTCGGGCGGGAAATAAAAGTCAGCGGGAGCGCCGGTTCGGCGGCGTGTGGGCCGGCTTTTGAGGCCGCGCGCTCGGGCCGAAGGATATTGGACAAATCCTGCAAAAAGCTCATAATCCGAAAAGACGAACCGATAAAGTACGGCCAACTGTACGCTTGAGCTGAAACTATCCGCAGGGGAGAGATCAAACATGGCAGCCAGCCCGCAGCAGGTATCTGAACGGGAGTCAGCCTTCCGGCAATCGCTCGCCGGTATCAAGGTGATCGACAGCGACACTCATCTGAGCGAGCCTTATGACTTGTGGACCTCCAGGGCGCCCAAACAATGGAAAGAGCGGGTGCCGCAGGTCAGGGAAAAAGACGGCAAACTGACCTGGGTTATCAACGGCGATACGGCTTTGGGTTACGCCGCGCCGGCCAGCGTGATCCGCAGGGACGGGTCCAAGATCCGCGGCTGGGGCTTCATGCAATGCCGCATCGAGGATGTGCATCCGGGCTCCTCCAACATCAAGGAGCGGCTGCGCTACATGGACGAGACCGGTATCTGGGCGCAGATCATTTATCCGAACTTTCTGGGCTTTGGCGGGCAGCGTGCGGCGCAACTGGCCGAAGACATCCGTTTGATCTCCTTCCAGATCTATAACGATGCGATGGCGGAGATTCAGCAGGAATCGGGCAACCGGATTTTTCCGATGGCGATGCTGCCGTGGTGGAACATCGAGATGTCGGCGCAGGAGGCGGTCCGTTGCCATAAGATGGGCCTGCGCGGCGTCAACATGAACAACCATCCGCAAAGCCAGGGCCTCCCCGACCTGGGCCATCGCGACTGGGATCGGCTGTGGGAAGTGTGCAGCGATTTGAACCTGCCGGTCAATTTCCATATCGGCGCCAGCGACGAATCGGCGAGCTGGTTCACCACGCTGCCGTGGCCGTCGCAGACGCCCGACCAGAAGCTGGCGCTGGGATCGGCGATGCTGTTCGTGAACAACGCCAACGTGCTCGCCAACATGATCTTCTCCGGCGTGCTCGAGCGCTTTCCGAAACTGAAGTTTGCCTCGGTCGAGAGCGGGGTGGGCTGGATTCCGTTCATGCTTGAGGCGCTGGATTATCAACTGGAAGAGGAAGTTCCGGGCGCGTCGGAAATCCTCAGCATGAAACCGTCGGAATATTTCCGGCGCCAGATTTACGCCTGCTTCTGGTTCGAGCGCAAAGGGCTGCCGGCGGCGCTGGAGGCGTTGGGTTCGGACAACCTGATGTTCGAGACCGACTTTCCCCATCCGACCTGTCTCTATCCCGCTCCGCTCAGTTATCCCGCCGAAGTGCTGACGGGAATCGATCGCGCAGTGCTGAACAAGTTGATGAGCGCCAATGCCGCCAAGCTGTATTCGATTCCGATCTGAAGCGGCATTGCCGATCCCTCCGGCTACGTTTTTCGTGGCGCAGGGGTCGGGAAAAGAGCATCGAAGGCGTCAGATATTGTTCCTTCTTTCCTGTTGCGCCGTGTAGGATTTCCGGCCTGCCGCCGAGGTATGAATGGGTGCGGACGCGCTTATAGCAGCGGGGCCTTACTTCGAAGATCTCGAAATCGGGCCCTTTCCCGGTATCGCTCCCGCCGTGACGCTCACCGAGGGCTTGGCCGCGATGCATCAGGCGATCGTCGGCGAGCGGACGCGCCTGGCGTTGGACGCGGAACTGAGCCGGCGCGTGGCCGGCGGGGTGCTCGCCAGTCCGGCGCTGGTGTGGGACGTTTCCATCGGACAATCGACGATGGTCACGCAGCGGGTGATCGCCAATTTGTTCTATCGCCAGTTCACCTTTGTGCGTCTGCCCTTTATCGGCGACACGCTGCACACCACGACCGAGATCGTCGCGCTGCGCCAGAACCGCGCGCGCGAAGGCCGTGCCGCCACCGGGCTGGCCGCGATGCGCATTCGCACCCGCGATCAGCACGGGCGGATGGTGCTCGACTTCCATCGCTGTGCGATGGCGCCGCTGCGCGATCCGAAAGGGTCCACCGGGCGCCAGGACGACCTCGACGCGATTCCCTCCGCGATCAATCTGGAGCACGTGCGCGGGGCGGTCGCCGGATGGAATCTGGGCGAATTTCGTGCGGCCTCGCCGGGTCAGCATTTCGATGGCCTCAAGCCGGGTACGATGTGGGATATCGCGGGCGGAGATTTGGTCTCGTCGGCCCCAGAACTGGCGCGGCTGACGTTGAATCTGGCGATGGTGCATCATGACGCCAGGGCCGGCGCCGGCGGGCGTCTGGTTTACGGCGGGCACACGATTGGAATCGCCGCGCTGCAGGCCACCCGCGCCCTGCCCAATCTGATGGCGATTCTGGCGTGGCATGGATGCGACCATCTGGCGCCCGTACGCGAAGGCGATACCCTGCGCAGCACGCTGGAGCTGGAAGCATGCGAGCCGCTGGCCAATGGCGGCGGCCTGGTGCATCTGCGATCCCGCGTCCGTGCCGACCGCGACAATCAAGCCCAGGACGTGCTGGACTGGCGTTTTGTCGGAGTGATGGCGTGATGGGAGTGCTCTCCGGATTGCGCATTATCGAAGGGTCGGCGTTCGTGGCCGCGCCGCTGTGCGGGATGACGCTGGCGCAACTGGGCGCCGACGTGATCCGCTTCGATCAGATCGGCGGCGGCCTGGATTATCGCCGCTGGCCGCTGGCGGCCGACGGTCAGAGCCTGTTCTGGGCCGGGATGAACAAGGGCAAACGCTCGATCCAGATCGATCTGCAATCGCCCGAAGGACGCGAAATCGCCACCGCCTTGATCACCGCGCCGGGCGAGAACAGCGGTCTGTTCGTGACCAATTTTCCGGCGCGCGGATGGCTCGCGTATGAGGCGCTCAGCAAACGCCGCCCGGATTTGGTGATGGCGGCGCTGACCGGAAATCCCGACGGTACCAGCGAGGTGGATTACACCGTCAACCCCGCGACCGGTTTCCCCTGGGCCACCGGACCGCGCAATCTGGCCGAACCGCTCAACAGCGTGCTCCCGGCGTGGGACATCGCGCTGGGTACGCTGACCACGGTGGGACTGCTGGCCGCGGAGCGGCATCGGCGCCTGACCGGGCAGGGGCAACTGATTCGGCTGTCGCTGTCGGACGTGGCGTTTGCGATGGTGGGCAACCTGGGACGAATCGCGGAAGCGCAGCTGGGCGGCCGCGATCAGCCCAAGGACGGCAATTACCTGTACGGCGCGTTCGGGCATGATTTCGAAACCCGCGAGGGCCGCCGCGTGATGGTGGTGGCGTTGACCGCGCGCCAATGGAGCGCGCTGCGCGAAGCCACCGGGGTGGGCGAGGCCTGCGCCAGCATCGAGCGCGCCACCGGCTACGATCTGAACACGGAGAGCGGCCGCTTCCAGGGACGCGATCTGATCGCTGCGCTGCTGCGGCCATGGTTCGCGTCGCGCACGCTGGCCGAAATCCGCGAAATTTTCCAGGGTACCAGCGTTTCATGGGGACCGTACCAGACTTTCCGCCAGCTGGTGAGCGAGGATCCGCGCTGCTCAACGCGCAATCCGATGTTCGCCGAGGTGCATCAGCCGGGCGTCGGCACGTATCTGATGCCGGGGTCGCCGCTGGATTTCAGCCAGGTGCCGCGCGAGCCCGTACGCCGCGCGCCGCTGCTGGGTGAAAATACCGACGAGATACTCAGCGCCGTACTGGGTCTGGGTGCGCGTGAGATTGCCAGTCTGCACGAACGCGGCATCGTGGCCGGAGTTGGCGCGGAAGATACCTCCACTACGGGAATCAGGTCACCATGATTTAGGCACGCAGACGCGTCCGGGAAGTTGCGCCATGAAAAACTGGCTGACCATCCTAACTATCGTTTGGATGATGAGCGCGGCGGGGGCGTTGCTGATCGGTCGGCAACAGGTATCCTTCAACGCCGAAGCCAACTCGGCCTTCAGCAATCCTACGCCCATGCCCAACGTACCCTGACTTGCCTTGCCGTTTCCTCCTACCGGTGTTAGGTTCGGCTCCAATTGACCGGCACCGGGCCGCCGCTCCCGTTCGCGGCCCAGCGCCGGCCCTGGCTGGGGATTCCGGGATATAGTGCGTTCTCCGCGTGGCATTGCATAGGAACTTGGACCGTGCGGTACGGACCGTGCGGTGGCAGCCATTGGCAGCCGCAGGCTGCACAGGAGGGCAACATGGGTGTGGCGCAAAAATCGCTCATCGGCTTTGTATTCCTGTTTCTGATGGCGGCCGGCGCCTGGGCCGGAAGCGATATTCCGGCCGGCACCAGAATCACGCCGCAGAACTGGCAGCAGTACAAGGACTTCATGCCGCAGGGTTTGCAGACCGTTTTGGCCGGCACCACCGTGTGGAAAGTCCCGCCGGACGCGGTGATGGAAGTCGGGCCGTTGGTCGATTATCAACTGCCCAGGTCGTGGTACGAGGCGACTGAAAAGTACAAAAACCAGACCAAACTGGTGAAACTGGATACCGGCGGCTACACGGTTGAGGGCTACCAGGCCGGGACCCCGTTTCCGGATTACTCGGGACCCGAGGAGGCCTACAAGATTCTCTACAATCTGTATTACCACTACGGCGGCGCTATCGCCCATTACGAGAGCGACGGCTACGAAATCGACCGCTATCTCAACGGCTACAAGAACCTGTCCTACCAGGTGTTCCTGCTGTTCACCCATATCAGCGACCCGGGCTTTGCCGGATACAGCCGCGAGATGCCGGGATACCTGTCCAGCTACTACGACGAACTGGAAGAACCCGAGCAGTCCAAATACACCAGCCCGCTGGAGTTGATCTTCGACGACCCGCAGAAAGTGCCGGAATTCTATGTCTTCCTGCCCTCGCTGCGGCGGGCGCTGCGGCTTTCCAGCAGCGCACGATGCGCTCCGTATGCGGGCGGCGATTACGTCGGCGACGACATTTACGCCGGGATTCCGCTGCCGGTGGGATGGTTCCAGGCCAAATTCCTGGGCCGCAGGAAGATGCTGATGTTCCGGCCCACCCCGTCCAACCGCGACCAGTTCAATATCGGCAATTACTACTATCCGCCGATGCTGTTTCCCAAACCCATCGTGGGCAAGTGGCAGGTATTCGACGCCCTGGTGCTCGACGTCAGCCGTGTTCCCAGCCTTAACAGCGGCTACTGCTACGGGTTGCGCCGGATGTACGCCGACCCCCGCACGTGGAACGTGATGTGGATCGACTTGTTCGATCAGAACAACAAATTCTGGAAGCTGATGGGATGGCTGGAGTCGCCCGAGCCGGTGCCCGAAGGCGGTTACATTCCCAATATCCGCGGCGTCAACTGGATGGTGGACTTCCAGAACGGCCACTCCAGCTTTGCGCTGGTGGGCAAGGATACCTTCCAGGTCAACCAACAGGTGCCCAAGGAGTTCGCCGACGTGTCGCGTTACGGATCGCCCGCGGGGTTGCAGAAGATTATGAAATGAGGCTTTGCGACAATTTTCGGTTCCCACGCCTGGGAGCGGGACCGGGCCGGCGTGACCGACACCAATCGAGCGGTTAACTTGCTCGTCCGGCCGTAAATAGACTGAAGGCGCGAGCGGAACGACGCCCGCGCCTGGATTGCAGGCAGCCCCCGGTTCCGTTCAATTTCGCAACGCGCCCGCGATATTTCGTTCCCCTCGCTAGTGCTGGTCTTCGCCCTCTTCCTGCTCGACGTTGGAGGGCGGCGGCGCCTTAAGCTGGCTGTGCTCGCGGCCGACCTCGATCCATTGCTCGACCTGGCGGCGTTCGCGCACCACAAAGCCGTGCACCGCCTTGCGCAGTCCGGCATGCGCGATGAAATGCATGCTGCGCGTGAAGGCCGGATCGAAGCCGCGCAGCCATTTGTACTCGCCGCCGGCGCCGGGCTCGAAGCGCTGATGGCCCATCGCGATGCAGTGTTCGATGGCGGCGTAATAGCAGACGTTGAAGTGCAGGAACTTGTACTCGCGGAAAGCGCCCCAATAGCGCCCGTACATCACTCCCGCCTTTTGCAGATTGAACGTTCCGGCAATCAGCTTGTCGCCGCGAAAAGCGCATACCAGGCACAGATGGCGCCTGAAGCCGGTCATCAGCTCGAAAAACCTGGCCGTCAGATACTGCCGGCCCCAGTAAAGCTTGTCGATAGTGGTGCGGTAGAGCGCGTACATGGCGGGCAGCAAATCCTCGGGGATCTCGTCGCCGGCAAAAACCCGGATTGCGATCCCCTGCCGGGTCATCGCCGCGCGCTCATGCCGCACCGCGTAGCGCCGCTTGCTTTTCAGATGAGCCAAATACCCCTCGAAACCGGCATAACCCGCGTTGCGCCAATGGTACTGATAGCCCAGCCGTTCGATGAAATGCAGCCGCGAGAGCACCGCCGCCTCCTGCGCGGTGCAGAAATTGACGTGCACCGAGGACAGCCGGTTCTGGGCGCACAGCGAAATCAGCGCTTTGCCCAGCAGCTCGATCATCTCCGCCCGATCCTGGTCGGACCGGACCAGGAAGCGCTGGCCGGTATGGGGCGTGAACGGAACTCCCACCAGCAGCTTGGGGAAGTAGCGCAACCCCGCCCGCTCCGCCGCCTCGGCCCATCCATGGTCGAAGACGAACTCGCCCATGCTGTGGCTTTTGAGATAGACTGGACAGGCGGCGGCGAGGGAGCCGTTGTCGCCGCGGATGACCAGATGATGCGGCGACCATCCGCTGTCGGGCGCCGCGCTGTGCGAGGCTTCCATGGCGTGCAGCCAGTCCCAATCCAAAAAAGGAGTATCCTCGGGCGCCAGCAGCGCGTTCCATTCCGCGCGCGGGATTCTACCGATACCGGGGACGACTTCCGCTTTCACGTTGGACAGGCTGCCGATGCTCTACTGGCTGGGGACGCCATCTGCTATTGTTTAGGGTGATTCTTAAGCTGAGCGGGACCCATGATGGGAGCGGGAAAGAGCAATCGCGGCAATGGCGGCGGCGCGGGCCAGGAAGACGTGGTGGTCGAGCGGCGGACCCAGACCAAAACCAAAAAACCGTCCATGTATAAGGTCATTCTGCTCAATGACGACTACACCCCAATGGAGTTCGTGGTCGAGCTGCTCAAGGTAGTGTTCCACAAGCCGCATGCGGAAGCGACCCGGATCATGCTCCACGTCCATCAAAACGGCATGGGCATCGCCGGCATCTACCCGTTCGAGATCGCGGAGACCAAGGTCCGGACCGTGGACGAACTGGCGCGTGAGAATCAGTTTCCGCTTAAGTGTACGATGGAGAAGGAATAACCCGCGCCGGCTCTGCCGCGTGCGCCGTGAATTATCATTTATGGCATCTTCCGGTGTGATGATCAGCCGCGAATTGCAGGTCACGCTGCAGCTCGCGATGACCGAGGCGGCCAACCGCCGTCATGAATACGTCTGCATGGAGCATCTGCTTTATGCGATGCTGCACGACGCCACCGCCAGCAACATCTTGCGTCATTGCGGCGCCGACCTGGTGCGGCTGCGCAAGCGCCTGATCAAGTTTCTCGACGAGAAAATCGAGCGCGTCCCCGGCCATGGCACGGTCTCCCCGCGCTACGCTTTGGGCGTGCAGCGCGTGCTGCAGCGCGCCGCCGCGCACGTGCAGTCCGCGGGACGCCAGGAAATCAACGGCGGCAACGTGCTGGTCGCGATGTTCGCCGAGCCCGACTCCTACGCCGTCTATTTTCTGCAGGAGGAAGAAGTCACCCGCTTCGACGTGGTCAACTACATCTCCCACGGCGTGTCCAAGGTCGATGCCGAGGAGGAGAAGGCGGGCGCCGAGGAGGGCGAGGCCGACGATGACGAAGCCGAAGAGGGCGGTCCCGCGCGCAAGCAGTCGCCGGGCAAGGCGCTCCAGACCTACGCCGTCAACCTGAACGAAAAAGCCGCCAAAGGGCTGATCGATCCGCTGGTCGGCCGCAAGCATGAGCTGGAACGCGCGATTCACGTCCTGCTGCGGCGGCGCAAGAACAATCCGATCTTCGTCGGCGAGGCGGGCGTCGGCAAGACCGCTATTGTGGAAGGCCTGGCGCTCGCGATTCACAAGGGCGAGGTGCCGGCGCCGATCCGCGATTGCGAAATCTACGCGCTGGATATGGGCGCGGTGCTGGCCGGCACCCGCTACCGCGGCGACTTCGAGCAGCGGCTCAAGGGCGTGCTCAAGGCGGTGGTCGGCAACCCCAGGCGCATCCTGTTCATCGACGAGATCCATACCATCGTTGGCGCCGGCGCGGCTTCGGGCAGCACGATGGACGCCTCCAACCTGCTCAAACCGTCGCTGGCGTCGGGCGAGCTCCGATGTATCGGCTCGACCACTTATCAGGAGTACAAGCGTTCATTCGACCGCGACAAGGCGCTGGCGCGCCGCTTTCAGCGGATCGACGTGCTGGAGCCGACCCGCGACGAGGCCCGGCAGATCCTGGCCGGAATCAAGGGCTACTACGAGAAGCATCACAAGGTCACCTACACCGACGAAGCTTTGGAGCTGGCGGTGGAGCTGTCCGCGCGATACATCAATGACCGCTATCTGCCCGACAAGGCGATCGATGTGATGGACGAGGCGGGCGTGGGCGCGCGGCTGGCGGCCGGCGAGGCTGAAACCGCGGTGGTCGACAGCCGGGAAATCGAGCGCGTGGTATCGCGCATCGCTAAAATTCCCGAACGCACCGTGTCGGCGTCGGACCGGGTCAAACTGGAGACCCTGGAGGAAGACCTCAAGAAGGTCGTTTACGGTCAGGATCATGCGATCGAGGCGGTGGCGCGTGCGATCCGGATGTCGCGCAGCGGCCTGTCCCATCCCGATCGTCCCGTGGGCGCGTTCATGTTTGCCGGTCCGACCGGAGTGGGCAAGACCGAAGTCGCGCGCCAGCTCGCCAGGGTGATGGGCGTTGAGTTCCTGCGCTTCGACATGAGCGAATACATGGAGCGGCATACGGTGTCGCGCCTGATCGGAGCGCCGCCCGGCTACGTCGGTTTCGACCAGGGCGGTCTGCTCACCGACGCCATCAACCGCACTCCGCATTGCGTGCTGCTGCTGGACGAAATCGAAAAGGCGCATCCCGACCTGTTCAACATCCTGCTCCAGGTGATGGATCACGCCTCGCTGGTGGACAACAACGGACGCAAAGCGGACTTCCGCAACGTCATTCTGGTGATGACCACCAACGCGGGCGCAGGCGAACTCAGCCGCGCCATGATCGGGTTCAGCAAGGATTATCGCTCCGGCACTCCGCGCGACGCGATCGATCGCATGTTCAGTCCCGAATTTCGCAACCGCCTGTCGGGAATCGTCGAGTTCAGTCAGCTGACGCCGGCCGTGATGCAACGCGTGGTGGACAAGTTTATCGGCGAACTGGGCGAGCGGCTGGCGGCGCAGAAGGTCGACCTGTCGATCACGCAAGCGGCCCGCCGATGGCTGGCGGAACACGGCTACGATCCGCGCTTTGGCGCGCGTCCAATGGGGCGCCTGATCGAGACCGAGATCGCGCGCGTGCTGGCCGACGAGATCCTGTTCGGGCGCCTCAACGGCGGCGGTCATGTGACGGTCGATGCGGCCGGCGGCCAGCTGCAATTCGAGTATTTGCAGGGCGGCGGTCTGCCGGAAGGCACCCCGCAGGCGGCGGGAATCGCGCCCGAACCGGCGCAGGAATAGGCGCCGCGTTGGGTTACTCGCGCACGATGGTGTCGTGCAGCCAATGCTCGTCGTCCGTGGCCGGATGATCGACATTGTAATGCAGGCCGCGGGATTCCGTGCGGCAAATCGCCGACCTGACGATTAATTCCGCCACCACGACCAGGTTGCGCAGTTCGATCAGGTCGGAATCGATCAGGTGATCCCAGTAATACGAATGGATTTCCTCGCGCAGCAGCGCCAGCCGTCTGCGCGCGCGCTCCAGGCGGCGGTCGCTGCGCACGATTCCCACGTAATTCCACATCAGGCGGCGAATCTCGTCCCAACTCTGGGTTACCAGCACGCGTTCGTCGCTGCGGATTGCGCGGCCAGGGTTCCAGGCCGAGAAATCGGGTGGAGCGGCGGGCGGCCCGGCTGAAATCTGCTCGGCGATATCAAGGTAGGCGCGCCGCGCCATCACCGCCGCCTCCAGCAGCGAGTTGGAGGCCAGCCGGTTGGCGCCGTGCAGCCCCGTCATCGCCACTTCGCCGGCCGCGTACAGTCCGCTTACAGCGGTGCGCGCATGCAGGTCGGTGACCACGCCGCCGCACATGTAATGCGCCGCCGGCACCACCGGAATCGGCTCGCGGGTGATGTCGATGCCCAGCGCGGCGCAGCGCGTATAGATATTGGGGAAGCGGCGCCGGATGAAGTCGGCCCCGCGATGGCTCAAATCGAGGTAGACGCAATCCAGCCCCAGGCGTTTCATTTCGGCGTCGATCGCGCGCGCCACGATATCGCGCGGCGCCAGCTCGGCGTCGGCGCTGTAGCGCTTCATGAACGGATCGCCGTTGGGTAGCTTCAAAATCGCGCCTTCGCCGCGCAGCGCTTCGGAAATCAGGAATGACTTGGCTTCGGGATGGTACAGGCAGGTCGGATGGAACTGGTAGAACTCCATGTTCCCGATCGGCACGCCCGCCCGGTACGCCATCGCAACGCCGTCGCCTGAGGCGATGTCGGGATTGGTGGTGTAGAGATAAACCTTGCCCGCTCCGCCGGTGGCCAGCAGGGTGAACGGAGCGAGAAACTTGCGGATTGCGCCGGTGCGCCGGTCCAGCGCATACGCCCCCCAGCATCGGGCGCCGGTACGCCCCCGATTGGCGATCAGCAGGTCGATGGCGAGATTCTCGTCGTAAAACGTGATGTTGGGGCGCGCCCGCACCTTCTCCCACAGCGCGCGCATGATCTCCTGCCCGGTCAGGTCCTGCGCGTGGAGCACCCGCCGATGGCTGTGGCCGCCCTCGCGCCCGAGGTCGTATTCATGCTCGTTGCCCTCGGGTACGCGCGTGAAGCGGGTTCCCAACCGAATCAGGTCGCGGACCACTTCGGGACCGTCGCGGACAATCGCTTCGACCGCGGCGCGGTTGCACAACCCTGCGCCCGCCTTGAGCGTGTCTTCGATGTGCGATTCGAAGGAATCGTCGACGCTCCACACGCTGGCGATTCCCCCCTGTGCGTAGGAGGTATTGGCGTCGGCGCTGCCGGCTTTGGCCAGCACGGCAACGTTGCCGATGGCGGCGGCCTTAAGCGCGAAGCTCAGCCCCGCGATACCGCCGCCGATTACCAGGAAGTCGCTGGCGATTTGAGTATTAGGCATTCTTCAGACCGGCGCTTCATGATAGCGTTCCATTTTCTTAACACGATTATAACAGACCGCTATTGGGAGCCTTTCCACGATGCCAACCCGCAGTCAAGCAATCGCCGCGCGGGTCAACCAAGCGCCACACCCGGCGTCTTTGCAATAGCGGAGAAGCTCATTGCACCAGGCAGTGCGATTGCCTTATTGTCGGGGAAGAGCAGTCGTATTCAGGCCAGTTCAGCCTTAAAACCAGGGTTTGCCCAGCCGTGACCCTAACCGTGCCCAATATCGTGACCCTGTTTCGCATCGGTTTGGTGCCGGTTTTGGTCGTGCTGCTGCTGTTCACCGGGCCGACGGCGGCATGGATGGCGGCGGGCGCATTCCTGGTGGCCACGCTGAGCGATTACGTCGACGGCTACATCGCGCGCAATTATGGTTCGGGCAGCGTGCTGGGCACGTTTCTGGATCCCCTGGCCGACAAGCTGCTGGTCAGTGCCGCGCTGATCATGCTGGCCGGGATGGCGCGGACGCCGCGGGTGCCGGCCTGGATCGTGGCGGTAATCGTCGGACGCGAGATCATGGTCACGGCGCTGCGCGCGGTCGCCGCCAGCGAGGGGCTGGTGGTCGGCGCCGAGGAACTGGGCAAGTACAAGATGACGCTGCAGGCGATCGCCCTGGAGCCGCTGCTGGTGCATTACACGCACTGGCATATCGATTTCTTCGGCGCCGGGATGTTCCTGCTCTGGATTTCCATGGCGCTGAGCCTGTGGTCGGGCGCCGAGTACTACCTGAAGCTGATGTGGGTGCTGCGCGAAGACGCGCACACCCAGGCGCCGGGCGGACAAGCCAATCGCAGCGCGCATCGCCGCTGAACCCCGCGGCCCCCGAATTGACACGGACCGCCACGGCAGATAAACCCTTACTACCGGCCACCGCCGAGCGGGTGTAGCTCAGTTGGTAGAGCGTGTGCTTGCCAAGCACAAGGTCGTCGGTTCGAAACCGATCACCCGCTCCAGTTAATCTCCCATAAAAACAAGGCTTCCGCTTCTGTCTGGAGCGATCGGAAGCCGCTGGAGCCGGGCTCCGTCGAGGCAATCAGGGTCGTCCAGGCAGATCGCGGACCGGCGAATGTATCTGCCGCCCGGGGAGAGTCTTACCGGGTCGGATCGGCGCCGAGCGCACCCTCGACGTCGAGCAATGCGTCTTCCAGCGCCCGTA
>JAJPJA010000134.1 GCA_021324455.1 Pseudomonadota bacterium
CCTTTCGGATGTGAGGCGCCATTTCATCCGTATTCTGCCGGTGGACGTTTCCGATCCGCGCGCGCCCGAAGACCCCAACCGCGCCACGATTCAGATCAAGAACCGTCCCCCCGGCGAACCGTACGAATTCCCCGCCAAAGACGTGGTTGACGCGGGATTTCTCGAACTGGTGCGCTATGGTGTCAGACGCGCGGGCGATCCTTTGATCGAAGATTCGCTGCGCGTGATCGACACCTGCCTCAAGGCGGAGCTTCCCCAGGGGCCATGCTGGCGGCGCTACAACCATGACGGCTACGGACAGCAGGCGGACGGCAGCGCGTGGCATGGCTACGGCGTCGGCCGGCCATGGCCGCTGCTGACCGGCGAGCGGGCGCATTACGAGCTGGCCGCGGGACGCGACGTACGCCCCTACATCCGCGCGATCGAAGGCTTCGCGTCGGAAACCGGATTGCTGCCCGAGCAGGTGTGGGACAAGCCGGATGTTCCGTCCAAGCTGATGTATTTCGGCCAGCCGACGGGGGCCGCGATGCCGCTGATGTGGGCGCATGCGGAGTACATCAAGCTGCTGCGCTCCACCCGTGACGGCCAGGCCTTCGATTTGATTCCCGAAGTGGCGAGACATTTCCGCAGCGCACCGCGCGGCCGCCCGCTGGAAGTATGGAAATTCAACCGCCAGATTGGCGCAGTCGCGCCCGGCACGACGCTGCGGGTGCTGGCCGACAGGCAGTTCATGCTGCATTGGTGCCCGGGCGACTGGAGCGATGTGCGCGACAGCAACTCCAAAGCCACTGTCATCGGACTGCACTACGTGGACATCGCGATCCCCGCCGCTCAGCGCGCGCCGCTCAAGTTCACCTTCCGCTGGCTGGAGGAGGACCGCTGGGAGGGACGCGACTTCGAAGTCGGGATGAAGCAATCCTGAAGCGCGCAGCCGGCGTCAGGGCCGGGATTGGACGAGGGCCGCGAACAGACCCTCGTCAGACGCCGCATTCCGCTGCCTGAAGGTTTGCGCCGAATCGCCCCGCCGTCAATCAGCGCGAGCGGGATTGGGCCAGGCTGGCGACGGCGGTGGCCAGTTCCACCGGCTCGACCGGCTTGGCCAGATGCATCTGGTAGCCGGCACGCAGCACCCGGATACGGTCGTCGGTGCGCGCGAACGCGGTGAACGCCGCCGCCGGCGTGCGCCCGCCGTCGCCAGATTCCCGCTCCCGCACCTTGCGGATGAAAGCCAGGCCGTCTTCCTCCGGCATCCCGATATCGCTCAGGATGACGTCGTAGCGTCCGCGCTCGTACAGCCTCAGCCCCTCGGCTGCGCTGGCGGCGGTGTCCACGCGCGCCCCGCATCCCTCCAGCACCATCTTGATTACCTCGCGCGCGTCGGCTTCGTCATCGACCGCCAGCACCGTGATTCCTTCCAACGAAGGGAATTGCGGCTTGTCCGTTTCGCGCTCGGAGCTCGGATGCCGGCGGTGGAGTTCCTCCTCGGGCGAATGCACGATCAGCAGCGGGAGCTCGACTGTGAACGTCGCTCCCAGGCCGGGGCCGGGACTCTTAACTTTGACCGTGCCGCCGTGCAGTTCGGTTAGATGCTTCACGATGGCCAGTCCCAGTCCCAATCCGCCGTAGCGGCGGGTTGATGACGGGTCGGCCTGGCGGAAGCGTTCGAAGACATAGGGGAGAAAGGCGGCGTCGATACCCTGGCCGGTGTCGGCCACCACGATTTCGACGTGGCTGTTGACGCGCTCCAGCGATACCTGGACGTGTCCGCCCTTGGGCGTGAACTTGACCGCGTTGGAGAGCAGGTTCCAGACGATTTGCTGCAGGCGGTTGAGATCGCCGCGCATCGGCCCGGCCAGCGGGTCCAGGACGCTGTGGATGCTAACCCCCTTGGCGTCGGCGGCCGGCTGCACGGCGCTGATTGCGTTCCAGATGGCTTCGCGCAGATCCACGGTCTGCACGTCCAGGCGCATCTTGCCCGCCACGATCCGGCTCATGTCGAGCAGATCGTCGATCAGCTGCAGCTGGAGCTTGATGTTGCGGTCGATCACCGACAAGCCGCGCTGCAGCAGGTCGCGATCGGCGGCGGACTGTCTTTGCAGCACACTGCTCCATCCGACGATAGCCGTCAGCGGCGCGCGCAGTTCATGCGACAAGGTAGCGAGGAAATCGTCTTTGAGGCGGCCCGCCTCTTCGGCCTGGGTGCGGGCCGCGCGCTCGCTTTCAACCAGGCGGCGGCGCGAATCGAACAGGCGCGCGGTCTCGATCGCGACCGCGGCGCGGCTGGCGAGATTATGCGCCAGCATAAGGTCGGCGCTGGTATAACGCCGGCCGGAGTCGGTAATCGCCAGGGAGAGCGTGCCGACGATTTCATCGCGCGTGCGCATCGGCACGCAGATATACGACCTGAATCCCAATTGGCGGGAGGCCTCCCAGTAGCCGGGAATCTGGCGCGCAACCCGCTCCATGGTCTCCTCATCGGGCATGAATTCGGCTTCACCGGTGCGCTGCACCTTGCGCGGACCAACTTTGTCGTTGGGAGCGAAGGAGCGGACTATGCCGGCGTACTTCTCAGCCCTGGAGTTGTCGCTGAAGAGATGCGTAGGCGGGTCGCCGTTGATGCGCATCGCGCACCAGTCCGCGATGCGCGGGACCGCCATTTTGACGACATTGGCCAGCGTCTTTTCATAGTCGAGATCAGCGGCCAGAATTGCGCTGGCCTCGGCCAGAAACGCGTCCCTGCGCCCGGCCTCTTCCAACGCCACTTGCGCCTGCTTGAGCTCCGAGATGTCGAAGGCAAGTCCCTGTAGCCCGGGTTCGCCGCCGCCGCCGCGATGGCTGCGGACGATGTTGCGCAGCCACATCCAACCGCCGTCCGCGGTGCGCACGCGATCGTCGAAAATGACGGCGTGCGCGGAAGTGGAGGCGCGCTGGACCGCACTCACCACCCGGTCGCGGTCCTCGGGATGCATCAGCGATTGCCAGGCGGTCAGGTCCGGGTTCCATTGGTCCTCCTCGAACCCCAGCGCCCTTTCGATGTGGCGGCTGACATATCTGACCCACCACTTGTAGCCGAAGGACTCCCAGACGATGGCGCCAAGCGGCTGCAAGAGGTCGCCGATTTCCAGGGCCTTCAATCCCGATTCGCGGTTCACTTTGGGTTCATCCGAGCGCGCCATCGGTCCTGGCCTTCAGGCATCAAATATCGCAGTACCGGGCCAAATCAAAGCATCATGCGCCAGCTCAGTAGGCGGAGTTGCCGCCCTCGGCGGGGATGGCCGCGCCGGTGATCATGCGCGACTTGTCCGAGGCCAGGAACAGCGCCACGTTGGCGATGTCTTCCGGATCGCCCACCGAAAAGGGGTAATGCCGCAGCGCGGCGGCCATCGGCGAATCCGGCGACTTGCGCGGGTCGCCGAACATCCGGATCACGCGCTCGGTCACGGTAAGGCCCGGGCAGATGGCGTTGGCGCGGATGTTGTCGCGCGCGTAGCGGCCGGCCAGCGCCTTGGTCAAGGAGATGATGGCGCCCTTGGCCGCGGTGTACACGTGACCCTTGTAGGAGCCGCGCAGCGCCGCAC
>JAJPJA010000039.1 GCA_021324455.1 Pseudomonadota bacterium
CCGATCTCCCGTGGCCTGCGCGATCATGTCGAAGCTTTTGTACTCGCTGTAGGGTCCGTAGGTGCCGAAACCCTTGATGGTCAGGTAGATGAGTTTCGGATTCACCTCGCGCAGCGCGTCATACCCGAGGCCGAAACTTTCCAGGGTGCCGGGCGAGAAGTTTTCGCTCAGCACGTCGACCTTTTTGACCAGCTCGAGAAAGATCGCCTTGCCGCGTTCGTGCTTGAGGTTGAGCGTGATGCCGCGCTTGTTGGCGTTGAGCAGGATGAAGTAATAGGAATCGACGCCGGGCTTCTCGGTGGCCATCCAGCGGCCCTGGTCGCCCGCGCCCGGGCTTTCCAGCTTGATCACGTCGGCGCCCAGCCAGGCCAGTATTTCGGTGCATGAAGTGCCGGCCTCGAACTGGGTCAGATCGAGAATCTTGACGCCTGCCAACGCCTTTTTCATGGCCCACCTTTCATGGCCCACCTCCGGGCTGTTTGCGAAGCCGCAGCGAGTGTACACCGGGGCCGAAGCTTTGCAAGGCGCCGTCCAAGTCTGTAATTGATCCGGCAACATCGCGTAAGTGGAGTGACAATGAAGGCACTGGTAGTAGGAGGCACGGGTCCGACCGGACCGTTTTTGGTAAACGGCTTGCTGCGGCGCGGCTATGCCGTAACGATCCTGCATCGCGGCACCCACGAGGTTGCGGAGATCGGGCCCGAGGTCGAACACATCCACGCCGACCCGCACTTTCGCCAGACACTGGATGAAGCGCTGGCCGGACGCAGCTTCGACCTGGTGCTGGCGACCTACGGCAGGATCCGGTTCGTGGCCGAAGCGACGGTGGGAAAGACCGCGCGCTTCATCTCGATTGGCGGCGTGCCCTGCTATCGCGGCTACTATCACCCGTCGGCCAATTTTCCCTCCGGGATGCCGGTGCCGATTCCGGAAGACGCGCCGCTGGTGGAGAGCGAATCCGAGGAGCGCTTCGGCTATCTGATTGCGGCCACGGAAAAAGCGGTGCTGCAATGCCATCCCAACGCCGCCATCTTCCGCTATCCGTACGTGTACGGCCCCTATCAGCTCGTGCCGCGCGAATGGTCGATCATCCGGCGCATCCTGGATAAACGCAAATTCGTCCTGCTGCCCGACAACGGCCTCGCCCTGATGACCCATGGTTATGCCGAAAACCTGGCGCATGCGGTCCTGCTCGCCGTCGACCAGCCGCAAGCCTCGGCCGGACAGGCGTACAACTGCGGCGATGAGATTCAGTTCACGATGCGCCAGTTGGTCGAAGTGATCGCGCACACGATGAATCATGAATTGGAAATCGTCAGCGTGCCGGGGTCGGTGCCGGTCCGCGCGGGCGCGCTGACGCCGCATAATCATGGGATGGTCGACCTCTTCAAGCTCAAGCATCAGTTGGGATATCGCGACCTGGTGAGCAGCGTGGAGGCGGTGCGGCGGACTATCAAATGGTACCTGGATCATCCGCTGCAGCGCGACGGCGACATGGAGCGGCGCCTGCTCGATCCGTTCGATTATGAGGCCGAGGATCGATGGATGAGTCTGGCGCGCGAGTATCAGCGCAAGATGGCGGAGGTGGAGGTGCGCAAGCCCGGCCCCAGCGCGCATCCCTACCCGCATCCGAAGGTCCCCGGCCTTCAGCGGGACCATCGCAACCGCTGATCCGATTCCTCATCCTTTCCTTGAAGGACAGCGAGGCCAGGGTCGCCGCGCGCCGCGCAATGCGGCTGGGGCCGGGCAGCGGTGGGGCTTCCGGTCAGCGGGTCGATCTAGCCGCGCTCCATCGCCATCGGCAGTTCCAAATACTCGCGGTAGATGAAATCGCGATGCTCCATCAGCAGCGGGCTGGCGGCGGCGTTGATGTCCGGGTCCTCGCTGTTGAAGCTGGCGCGCATCGCGGGAGCGATCGGACATAAGTCTTCGGGCAGCGGTCTTATCAAGGCCGCGAAGGCGGCCCACATGATATCCAACGCGCTCAGCCGGTCGCCGATGAGAAATGCGCTTGCGCGCCGCTTTTGCTCCGCGGCCAGAGTGCTGAGGCCGCGCAGGATTTGGACCACCCGCTGGGAGGCGGCGCGCGCGCTCTCCGAGTTGTAATTGTACTTGCGCGCCATCGAGCGCATCGGCGCCAGCCGCGGATCGTCGCCGCGGCTGCCGCCCAGCGCGCGATCGAAGATCAACTCCCGGCGCGACCATCCGAGCCCGTTCTCGCCCGCCAGTTCGTTGCACCATCCGAACATGCGGACCCGGTCCTGCAGGTCCGCGGGAATCAGCGGCGGCTCGGGATTAAGCCGTTCGGCCAGGTATAGCTGCTCGGGCCAGGTGCTGCGCGGCCGTTCGTCGTTGTAAAAAGCGACCGGCGCGCTTTCCTGCGCGGTCAACTGCCGCAGCAGGGCCTGGTCCTTGCCCATCGGATGGCGCACCGGGACGTACGCGATCTTTTTGACGTAAAAGAAGCCCTTGACCGCTTCGCCCCACGGACTGGGCGTGACGCTGATTACGAGCAGCCGCAGCCCCGGCATCCCGATCGCCTCTTTGAGGTCAACAAATTCCGCCATTGCCTGCCCTCGGACGCGGGCGCTGCCGCGATGAGTGTTAAGCCTGCCTGACCAGCACTTTTTTGCCGTAAAGGTCGCGAATCTCGGCCTCGCTCATGCCGAGCAGGTCGCGCATGATGTCGTCGTTGTCCTGACCCAGCAGCGACGCCTTGAGATCGGTGCGGTTTTCCCAGTTGCGGAACTTCACCGGCATTCCCGGAATGTCGAAGTCGCCCATGATCGGATCGTGGACCCGGCGCACGGTCTTGCGTTGGCGATGATGCGGATGGTTCATCGCCTGCTGCACGGTCAGAATCGGGGCGCACGGTACCCGCTCCTTGTCCAGACCGGCCAGCGCCGCGTCCACGCTGGGCTGCGCCTTCAGCCATGCCTCGGTAATCTCCGTCAGTTCCTCGCGGTTGCGCACGCGCAGGCGCTCTTCCTTGAAGCGCGGATCGTTGATCAACTCGGGCCGTCCGATGGCACGGCAGAACGCGGGCCATTGATGGGGAGTGACGCAGATCATGACGTAGCCGCCGTTGCCGTTGAAAATTCCATACGGCGCCGACGGCTGATACATCCGGCCGTTGCGCCGCGGCTGAAATTTGTCGGGCCGCAGCGACAGCACCGGCACCGCCAGTTCATGCATGTGGAAATAGTTGTCCAGCAGCGACGCGTCGATGAATTGCCCCTGACCGGTGGCGGTGCGGTAGAGCAGGGCGAATCCGATCGCCATCGCAGTTGTGACCCCGGTGGAGATATCGCCGAGCGCCAGCGACAGCATCGCGGGCGGCCGGTCGGGCTCGCCCACCAGATCGGTTACACCGGCATAGGCCTGGCCGATAAAGTCATAGCCGCCCTTTACCGATAGCGGTCCGCTCTGTCCCGCCACCGAAATCGACGCCATCACGATGCGTGGATTGATCCGGCTGACGGTTTCATAGTCCAGTCCGAGCCTGCCGATTGCGCCGGGCGCGTAATTCTCCACCAGGACGTCGGACCTGGCCACCAGTTGATGGAAGATGCGTTTGGCCTCGGGATGATGGGTATCGATGCCGAGGCTGCGCTTGCTGTGATTGTGCTGGAAGTAATAGGTGCTGGTGCCGTTGCGGCGCAATCCGAAAGTGCGGGCACGGTCGCCGTCGGGCGCCGGTTCGACCTTGATCACGTCGGCGCCCATTTCGGCCAGGATGCGGGTGCAGGTGGGCCCGGCCACAAACTGGGTAAAATCGAGGACGCGGTAGCCCTCGAGCATTCTGCGCGGTTCAGCCATCGGTCAATGCCTCCTGAAGCGGCTGGTGTGGAAATCAGGTATAGAACGAGCGCGGGGGTTTTTCCAAACCAAAAACCGCCGGCGCCGATTTGCCGGTCTCAGCATGAACTGCGGCGCGGCATGTCACTCCCTCAGCGCAGCCGGAACCGCAGCGGTACCTCTATCACCACCCGAACCGCCCGGTTGTCCGCGTCGCGGCCCGGTTCGAAGCGCCACTGCCGCAGGGCGTCGATCGCCGCCCGATCCAGCATCGGAATGGATCGCACCACCACGATACCGTCTTCGACCGCCCCATGCTGATCGACCACCGCGCGCAGCACCACTTCTCCCTCGACACCCTGGGAACGGGCGCCGCTGGGATAATGCGGCAGTACTTTGGAGATCGGCACCGGGGGATGATCGACATCCACATAGAGCGCCGATCCGCCCGCTGCCTGACCGCCGCCCGATCCGCCCTCCCGCCCGCCATCGCCGCCGGCATGGTTTTCCGCGCTGGCGGTTGCGGAGCTATTCGCCGCCGGTCTGGCCGACGATTGCATCTCCGCGATCGACTCCTTAGCCGAAGCGCGCTCGCGCGCGGGTTCGGCCGCGGCCGGCTTCGGTATGGCCTGGCGCGGCGCCGCGATGTGGTCTGAATTCTTTGCCGTCCGCATCCGCCGTCTGGGTGCGGGCTTGCGCGCGAAATCATGGTGCGGGCGGTTGGACGGTTTTGGTGCCAATAAGGAGTTGGTCGCGGCAAATCGCGATCCGCCGCCGTTCGATCCTGGCCGCCCGGATTCGCGGGCGCAGGCGCCCCCGGTCTGTATGAGGCTTACCTGCAGCGGCCCGGCAGTCCGCAGCGAAACATGATTGCGCAGCATCAGGGAGAAGCAGGCGAAGGCCGCGATCCATAAAATGACGGAAGCGGGAACAATCCACACCAGACGCCGCAGCGGGCGGTCGAAGTCATGCCGCGATTGCGAATTGCCGATTGAATCCGTCATAGGCCGAAATTGGCGCTCTGTAATATGCCTTAAACCCGACAGCGTAGCGCGCTTTGCCGCCGATGCGAATATGCGGGAAGGGCGGGCAATTTTCATCCGCGCATGTTATTTTGAGGCGATGAGCCGGATGACGGTCAGCCAGGACGGACCGGGGCCGGGCGCGGCGCGGGAGTGAAGAGGATATTGCCAACGCCAGCGGCGGAACTCGATACCAGGGCAAACGACGCGGTCCGGAAAATCCTGGCCTGGGCGGTGCACGCTTACACCGCGTCGGGCGCGCTGACAGGTCTGCTGGCGATCGAATTCGCCTCGCAGCATCGCTTTCGCGCGTCGTTCGTCATGATGGCAATCGCGACCGTGATCGATGCCAGTGACGGGGTGATGGCGCGCCGGCTCGAGGTCAAACGGCACATCCCTCATTTCGACGGCGCCCTGCTCGACAATATCGTCGATTATCTGACCTACGTGGTCGCGCCGGCGTACCTGATGGTTTGCGCGCAGATGCTGCCGGGGGGCGTTTTCGGATACGCGGTGGCGGCGGCGATCCTGCTGTCCAGCGCCTACGGCTTCTGCCGGACCAACGCCAAAACGCCCGATCATTATTTTTTGGGCTTTCCGTCATACTGGAACCTGGTGGCCTTTTATCTTTACTGCTTCAAGCTGAGGCCGGCGCTCAACGCGGTCATCCTGCTGGGCTTCGCCGCGATGGTATTTGTGCCGATCAAGTACATTTATCCAAGCCGCACCGAATTGCTGCGCCGCCTCACAATCACGCTGGGCATAATCTGGGCGGTCCTGATCGCCTATCTGTTGGCAACCCTGCACAGCCCCAATCATTTCCTGGTTTGGCTGTCGTTCAGCTTTATCGGGTACTATCTGATTATGTCGGTGGTGCTCCACGCGTGGACGGCGTGGGCGCTGCACCGCAGCCGCGTCGATGAACGGCAAGCCTGAAACCCCGGATCCGTTCCGCGCCGACTCCGGTTGGCTGCAGATCATCGAAGGGGATTCGCCAATCCTGCTGATCGCGCCCCACGGCGGACGGGCCGGCGCCGCCGCCCACGCCCTGCTGCATCCGCGGATCAACGATCTGCACACCGCCGAGATCACGCGCGAATTGTCGCGCCGGCTGGGCGCCGCCGCACTCATCAATCGCGCGATGGACCGCAACCTGCTGGATTGCAACCGCGTGGAGGAGATCGCGCGCAAGGCGCCCTGGGTGCTGACCCGGATGGCGGAACGCGTCGCCCGCATCGCGCAGCGCCATGGCCGTGTGATTATCCTGGTGATTCACGGCTGGAACGTGATCCAGGCGCGGATCGATTTCGGATTGGGCGCGCGGCTTTCCAGCGGACGGCTGCAGCCGGTTTCCAGCGCGCATATCACCGCCAGCGAACGGTTTATCAACGGGCCGCTCTCCCATCTGTGCGTCCGGCTCGAGACGGAAGGAATCGTGCCCACCTTCGGCCTGCGTTACCCCGCCGCCGGACGCCAGAACCTGCTGCAGATTTTTACTCCGCGCTTCGCCCAGAGCCGGCTTGAGCCGCTGCGCACGCTGGCCCGTCTGGCGGCGGGCGGCGCGATCGACGCGGTGCAACTGGAGCTGTCAGTGGCGCTGCGATGGCCCGGCGCGCTGCGAGATACCACTATCGGCCTGATCGCCGAGACTTTTTCGACCCGGCCTCACGCCCGCGGATCAGCCGCCCCGATGGTGACCGCGCGGCCGCATAATGACGCCGTGCGCTCAAAACGGGCCAAAGCCATCGGCCGCGCGCCGTTCAGATTCGGCGTCGAGTTGTTCGACCCGGCGCGCGAAATCGGAGTGATGGCAAGCATGGACGTTTATGGCGGCGGCGGCGCGCGCGTGATCATGCTGATGCCGGGCGGACGCGTAGTTATCTGCACCGTCGAGGGCAAACTCGAATTGCGCCGCAACTGCATCACGCGCGGACCGATCCGGCTCAGCGCGGATGGCTGCCGGGTCTCGCTGGAATTCAGCGGGCCGGTCCTGATGGTTCCGGACGCGGCCGCGTATCTGCGCATGGAACGCGCGCTCGCCGCCGGCGGCGTCGGACATGCCGCGATCCGCTGCACGCTCGACGCCGCGATCCGCACCGGCCCGATTTGCTTCGACCCCCAGTTCTTTGCGATCGGCAAGCGCCAGGCGGGATTTGGAATCGCACAGGGTTCGGTGACGATGCAGGGGGTGACCTATCCGCTGCGCGCCTGCGGCAGGGTCGGCATATCGCTGCTGGGTCAGCCGGAGCGGCCGTTCGTATCGCGAACTTCGCTGTGGGGCTACTTCGAGGATCGCGGCGGCGTAAAGGCGGTCGAGGCGCGCGTGGAGCATCGCGATAACAGCGGCCGCGTCGAAAACGGATTGGTGCTCGCCGGCGATACCGCTATCGAATGCCGCGTGGAGCGGCTCGCCCCGGCGCCATGGTCGCCGGGCGATGCGCCGTCGAGTATCGAAGCGCTGCTGACCTGCGGCGCGCAACATCTGCAAATGACCGCTTCTCCGATCTCCTTCATGGCGCTGTCGCGTCCGGGTCCGGCCGGGTCGCGGGTCTATACGTCGCTGGGGTTTGCCCGCTTTCAGATGCAGGATGGCGTCGGATCGGGAATGTTCGAATGCTCGGCGTCAGCCAGCGCGCCCGATGGCGCGGAAAAACCGCAAGAGTGAGCCTGGGTGCGGGCATTCGCGCCGGCCGGGCTTTCCAGCCGGTGAGCAAGTCCCTGGCAGGGGAGGGTGGACAAGCGTCACCGCCTATCGTTGATGCGCGAGTTCTTTTCCCCGGACCGCCTTATTTGTGGCGTAAAAGGTGGCGCGCGCCAAAACAGCGCTCGCGCGTCGATTACAGGCAGGAACGCCTGTCCCGCTATTCGCGTCGCCCGCCAGGGGGCTGCGCCAAAACAGATCCGAAACCCATCGCCGCAGGCAGCTCCCGCGCCGCCGCGTTGGCGCCAAAGCGAAACTATTCAGGGCACTGTGCGGATATAACGGTCATCGCGTTTGCCGACGCCGCCCGCCCGCAATGGTTCAGAGTCACCCGCGGGTTGAGGCCGCGGTCGCAGCCGCCAGCACCGCCTGGGCGGTTTCGTTCAGCAGCTTGCCGACGGGAGCGTCGGGATATTCACGCACGAAGGCATGCCCCGTATCGCATGACTCCGCCAGCCGCGAATCGAAAGGAATCCGTCCGAGGATGGGGAGGTCAAAATCGCGGGCCAGCGTGCCGACATCCGAGTTGGGCAGCAGCGGACGGACTGAATGGCAGTTGCCGCAATAAAAGCCCAGCATGTTCTCGATCAGCCCCAGGATTCTCACCCCCTCGCGCCGCGCCTGATCCAACGCACGGCGCACGGCGGCGGCAGCCGCGCCGGACGCTGGTAGAACCATCACCACTCCCGCACGATCCACCGCCCGCGCCAGGCGTATCGCGTTTTTGAATCCCGAGGGCAGGTCGATCAGCAGCAGGTCCAGGGAACCGAAGCGCGATCGCGTCAGCAGGTCTTCGATGGAGGTGAATTCTTCGGTGTTTGCCGTAATCGGCGCGTCAATCGGCTCAAAGGTATCGAGCGCGGCGAAATTGGCCGGCGGCTCGGCGGCCGAGGGGTCATTGGCGACGATTCGGATCCCATAGGGGCCATTGACCGGATCGACGATGCCGCGGGTGGAGATCAGACGCACGCGCGGCAGGCCGAGCATCGGGGCGATGCTGGGCGCTTCGAGGTCGGCGTCCGCGATCCCGATCTTGCGTCCTTTGAGCGCCAAAGCGGCGGCGAAGTTCACCACCATCGTACTCTTGCCGGTGCCGCCCTTGGCGCTGGCAAACGCAACGATGGCCTTGACCTGAGACAGCCCTGGAAAGCGGCTTTCAACGGCGATTTCGGGCTGCGGTTCTTTCACGGCTGATGACATCTAGCGCAGCGCCGGTTGGCGCAGGCTCCAGGGAGAGCAGTGGGGGAAAAAAGACAAGCTGACTCCTTTCTGGTCCAGGGCGGTGAAGCGGCCTATCAAATAAGGTAACAAGTCTGAGCGCCGAAAGCATCGCGGTTTGTTTGGTGTGCAAGCCCGGACTCGCGGGCCGATCAGGAGTTCTCTTCGTCGGCCTCGGTGGAGCCGAATTTGCGATAGCCGGCGCGATCATCTTCGGCGCGGCGCTGCGTACGCGCCTCGCGCTCCATGTCCTGCTGGCAATCGCGGCACAGACGGGTGAAGGGCAGCGCTTCCAGACGCTCCTCGCCGATCTCCAGTCCGCACGATTCGCACACACCGTAAGAGCCGTCGGCGATTCGCGCCAGGGCGTCTTCGATCGAGCCGATTTTGGCGCGTTCGCGGTCGGACAGGATGAAGCTGATCTCGCGGTCGCGCTCTTCGGAAGCGAGGTCATAGGTGTCCATGCCTTCGTCCTTGAGCCCCTCGCGTTCGGAGCGATTAGCCTGGTCCATCTCGGCCAGGATTTTCTCCTTCATCTGCTCCAGGTGTTCGCGCACCCTGGCCAGGAACTTCTTGCGGCTGCCGGAAGCGGGCTTCTTAGGCATGGAAGGCCAACCTTTCTACCGACTCAATTCCGTCCACGACCCGCGCATGCAGGTCGTAGGTCAACGCTTTTTCGACGCGGGCGCGGACAATCTGCCCGGGTTCGGCGCCGCCGCGGAGCAGGACCGCGCCGTCGATATCGGGCGCTTGCGCGGCGGTCCGGCCGCGCAGGCGGCTGCGTTCGCCCGCCGCCGGATTCTCAACCAATACTTCCACTTCCCGCCCGACCATACGCCGGTTCAACGCCAGCGAAATCTCCGCCTGCGCTTCCATCAGGCGGGCCCGCCGCGACCGCATCACGCGCGCCGACACCTGTTCAGGCAAATCGTAAGCGGCGGTGTTTTCTTCGCGCGAGTAGGTGAACACGCCGACGCGGTCGAAACGCTGGCGGCGCACGAAATCCATCAGACGCGCAAACGCCGCTTCGGTCTCGCCCGGAAAGCCGACGATAAACGACGTCCGCAGCGTCACCTCCGGGATGCGCGTGCGAATACGTTCGAGCAGGCGTTCCAGCGCGGCACCGGACCGCTCCCGGCGCATCGCCCGCAATATCGCGTCGTCGGCATGCTGCAGCGGCATATCGATATACTTCACCACCTGCGGCAGCTCGGCGATCGCGTCGAGCAATTCGTTGCTGACAAAGTTCGGATAGCAGTACAGCAGGCGAATCCAGCGCAGGCCGTCGATCCGGGCCAGCGCGCGCAGCAGTTCGGCAAGCGAGGTGGGCGGATTGAGGTCGCGCCCATATGCGGTCAAATCCTGAGCTATCAGATTAAGTTCCCGCACTCCGCGCCCGGCCAGCCGGGCAGCCTCTTCGACCACCGAAGCCAGCGGGCGGCTCTCATGCGGGCCGCGAATCCTGGGAATGATGCAGAAGGCGCACTTGTGATTGCATCCTTCCGACACCTTGAGGTAGGCGCTGAAGAATGAGGTCGTGGTGATACGCGGGGTGTCAGCGGCGGGCAGCAGATGGGCCGCGCCCGGATACGGCGTCGGCCGCTCCCCGGCCGGCTCGCTGGTCCGCAGCAGGTCGGGCAAATCCAAAAAATTGCCGGTGCCGACGAACACGTCCACCTCCGGCATCAGCTCGCGCAACTCCTCGCCGTAGCGCTGCGCCAGACATCCGGCGACCACCAGCCGGCGTCCGGCGGCGCGCTGCTTGATTTCAGCCGCCTCCAGGATGGCGTCGATCGATTCCTTCTTGGCCGCCTCGATAAACGCGCAGGTGTTCACCACCAGGACCTGGGCATCCTCGGGCGCCATGGCGATCTGGTACCCGGCGCGGGTCAGGGCCCCAAGCATCATCTCGCTGTCAACGAGATTCTTCGGGCACCCCAGACTCAGAAGATGAACTTTCGGCATGTTTGGTGCTGATGCAGCGAATCTATATCTGTAGCCGTCGGATGCGGCTGAGGCAATCTACCCCTAGATAGACGCCGCACTTACAGCCGCTGCGGCGCCGTTCCCGGAGCCTGCACCACGTCGGCACCCGGCGGCACCTCGAAGCGGAACATCGAATCGGCAATGTCCGCATTGCGACGGACGTCGCTGAACCTGATCGTGGTGGTGTTGCCCAGCGCGTCGGTTACCTTGGCCCCGGTCAGGTCGCAGGTCGAAGGATTAAGCGTCATCTCAACCCGGTCGCCGCCGCCCTTGGGAGTCAGCACCACACGCAGGACCGATTCGGAGCCGGCGGGAGCGGGCAGCGAGGCGGTAAAGTCGTGGCGCAGATTGCCCATTCCCAGCAAAAACGCCAGCGGGGCGGCTGACTTGAACGCGCGTTCCAGCGGAACCTCAAGTACCTGGTTAAGATCGGGCTGATAATCGTACAGCTTATGTCCGTCCGCGACCACGCTCTCCTTCTGCGGCGATGCGAAATCCCATCGCATCCGCCCCGGCCGCTTGTACCATACGCGTCCGCTGCGAGTCCGTTTGGCTCCCCCGATTCCGGTCAGTTCCTCGGTGAATCTGGCACTGAACGAAGTCGTGTCCTGGTAATGCTGCTGGATGCGGTCCAGCACCGCCGCGTCCTGGCCGGCCGGTGCTGCCTGGTCCGGTGCCGCGATGGTCACTATGGACAGTAGCATGGAGGCCGCAAGAATGGCGGCAACCAAGCCGATAAAGTCAAAGCGCTGGTCTGAATTCTGTGACATCGATGCTAAAATCGCTCGCTCAGCGGAATAACGCTTCAGGTTAAAGGTTATCCGTTTCACAGCGTGGGGAGAAACCTCAACCCGACTGCGGTTTGCCGGGCCGCTGCTTGAAACGAGATTCTCTCAATGAAATCGCGATCTGGCCCGCTAGGTAATCATTTTCACCGTCAGGGCTTCGGCAGATGCCGTATTGGGCAACCAGGTGGCCGCCGAACGATATCGTGGGTTCGGCCAGGCCGTTACGGCTCGCCCTTGCTGAAAGCGCCGCTTCTTACCTCGCGCGGGCGGGCGCCGTCGGCGGGAGCGACCAGGCCTTCGCGTTCCATCTGCTCCACCATCCGCGCCGCCCGGTTATAGCCGACGCGCAGCCGCCGCTGCAGCATGGAGATCGACGCCTGATTGGTCTCCATTACGATGCGCACCGCTTCGTCGTACATCTCGTCGCGCTCGAAACTCTCGCCCGGCTCGCCCGGCTCGCCGCGCGTTGTCTCCAGGATCTCCATCCGATAGTCGGGAGCGCCCTGGCTGCGCAGAAAATCCGTCACCTTGCGGATTTCGTCTTCCGATACGAAGGGACCGTGCAGGCGCCGCAGCTTGGCGCTGCCCGGGGGCATGAACAGCATGTCGCCCTCGCCCAGCAGCCGCTCGGCGCCGATCGAATCCAGAATCGTGCGCGAATCCACGCGCGAGGTGACCTGCAGCGAGATGCGGGCCGGCAAGTTGGCCTTGATCAGCCCCGTGATTACGTCCACCGACGGACGCTGGGTGGCCAGTATCAGATGGATTCCGGCGGCGCGCGCCTTTTGCGCAATCCGCGTGATGTCGCGCTCCACGGTCTTGCCTTCGCTCAGCAGCAGGTCGGCCAACTCATCGATCACGATCACCATTTTGAACAGCTTGCGATGCTCCATCGGCGCAGAGGCGGCCGGCTCTTCATCGCCGGCGTCAACCGCCTCGCCGTCATCGATTTCAATCTTGCCGGCGGGCGGCGCAATCAACGCTTTGTGGCCCGCTTCGATCGCGCGGTTGTAGCCGTCGATGTTGCGCACGCCCATCTCGCGCATCATCCGATACCGCCGCTCCATCTCCTGCGTCGCCCACAGCAGCGCCGCCGCGGCTCGCTCGGGCTCGACCACGACCGGCACCAGCAGATGCGGGATGTTGTCGTACACCGACAGCTCCAGCATTTTGGGATCGATCAGGATGAAGCGCACATCGTCGGCGGTGGCGTTGAACAGCACCGAGGCGATCATGGTATGGATCGAAACCGATTTGCCGCTGCCGGTTGCGCCGGCAATCAACAGATGCGGCATCCGCGCCAAATCGGCCACCACCGGCTGGCCGCTGATGTCCTTGCCCAGCGCGATCGTAAGATGACTCTGGGCGGCGGCAAACTCCTCCGACTCCAAAATTTCCCGCAGATAAACCTTCTCGCGCCGGCGGTTGGGCACTTCGATTCCCACCACCGCCTCGCCCGGCACCGGAGCCTGAATCCGAATCGCCAACGCCTTCAGAGCCATCGACAGATCGTCGGCCAGGTTGACGATCTGACTGACCTTGACGCCGGAGGCCGGCTCGAATTTGTACATGGTTACGACCGGTCCGGGCTGCACTTCAACGACTTTGCCCTCAACCCCGAAATCGCCGAGCTTCTGCTCCAGCAGACTGGCACTGCGTTTGACTTCGTCCTCGTCGATCCGGGCGTGTTCCAGCGGCGGCGTGTCGAGCAAGGTGAGCGAGGGCAGTTGATAATCCCCGCGCGCGCGCACCGGCGGAATCGACGCGCGTTCGGGCCGGGCGCGCGCCAGGATTGAAAGCGCGCGGGCGCGACCCGCCAGGGTCGACTGGTACTCGGGCGGGGTCAGCGTCACCAGCTGATTGCCGCTGTCGATTGAGGCGTCGGGGCCCAGCTCAAACGCCTCGGCGCCGCGCTCCGTCAATTCGCGATCGCTGCTCCAGAGATCGCGCGCAAGGTCCGCCGCGGCGCGCACCAGTTCCGTAGGCGCGCGTCTTGCCAGCAGCGCGATGGCGCACACAATTGCGGTCGCCGCCACCAGGTAGCTGCCGATCGAACCCATCCACAAATGCAAGCGGTTGGCGGCAATCGCGCCGCAATAACCTCCGGCGGCGCGCCCGAAGAGCATCGCGCTCAGCGCCGCAAGGCTCGCAATCAGGATGACGCCGCCCGCGCCAATCCGCCCCAGCACCAGCCATCCGGCCTCGCACCAGAGGGCAACCGCGGCGCCGGCGGCGATCATCAGCAGCACAACGGCGCCCAATCCGAAGCAGCCGATCAGATTATCGGCGATTGCGCGGCCCAGCGGACCGCAGAGATTGGCGGGGGCCGGAAATAAACCGCCGGCAAGGCTGACAGCGGCGAAAGCGGTGGCGGCGATCAGCGCAATCGCGCCCAGTTCGCGGGCCAGACGATGGCCGGCGGGGGCCGTGAGCAGGACGATCTCGTCCGCCTGCTGCTCGAGGCGGGCAGCGCGTTTGCGCGGCGGCGATGCGGCTACAGCTCTGCGACCCACGGCAGGATCACCGGCGTCCGTCCCACTTCCTCCGCGAAGTAGGCGCGCAGCGCGCGCACCACTTCGTCCTTCAACTCCCGATCGGGCCGCCGATGGCCGGCCAGGCGCTCATCGAGTGTGCGGCGCAACTCCTCGCGCGCACGAAGCATGTGTTGGGAGGAGCCGTCGCCGCTGAGAAATCCGCGCGATATCAGATCCGGCCCGGCCAGAATCTCTCCGCTGCGATGGTCCACTACCAGCATCACCGCGACGGTGCCCGATCGCGCCAGCGCCGCCCGTTCATACAGCAGCGCCTGCGGTTCCAGCGCCTGGCCGTCCCACAGCGTGCGGCCGCTTTCAACCGCGGCGCCGCGCCAGGCGTTGGCGCGGTCGATGATCAGCGGCTCGCCGTCCTGCAGCAGAAAACACGACTGCGGCGCCAGCCCGCATTCGACGGCGAGGTCGATATGGCGTTTCAGATGGCGGTATTCGCCGTGAATGGGCACGAAGCAATCGGGTCTGACGATGCGTATGATCTCGGCCAGCTCGTCGCGGCTGGCGTGGCCGGAAACATGCACCGGCGCCACACCTTCGTAATAAACCTCCGCGCCGAGCCGGTAGAGGTCGTTGATCAGACGGTGAATCAGCCGCTCGTTGCCGGGGATAAACCGCGACGACAGCACCACCACGTCGCCCTCGCTCAGGCGCACGCGCGGATGCACTCCCGCCGCGATCCGAACCATCGCGGACATCGGCTCCGCCTGACTGCCGCCGGTCAGCAGCCCGAGGCGCTGATCGGGATGCGCGGGGATTTCGCGGTCGTCGATAAATGTTCCGGGCGGCAATTGCAAATGGCCGGTTTCCATTCCGATGCGCGTGGTTTCGGAGATCCGCCGCCCCAGCACGGCGACGCGCCGCCCCTGCTCATGGCATACTTCGGCGAACTGGCGAAAGCGATGCAGATGCGAGGAGAAGCCGGAGAGCAGAATCTTGCCCCTCGCCTTGCGCATCAGATCGCGCATCGTCGGCTTGAGCGAACTTTCCGAATCGGTCCTGCCGCTGCGCTCCACGTTGGTGGAATCCGAAAGCAGCAGACGCACGCCCCGATTGGCCAGCTCGCCCAGACGTGCCAGGTCGCAGCGTTCGCCGTCCACCGGCGCGTCGTCAATCTTGAAGTCGCCGGTGTGGACGATCATCCCGGCCGGTGTGTCGATCGCCAGCATCAGCGAATCGGGGGTCGAATGCGTAACCCGCAGCGCTTCGATCCGGAACGGTCCCGCTTCGAAGGTTTCGCGCGCACGCACCACGCGCAGGTCATATTCGCGGCCGGGCGCGCGTTCGAGCAGGCGCTGGCGCGCAAACGCCAGCGTCAGCTCGCTGCCGTAGACCGGCACCGGAAAGCGGCGCAGGACAAACGGGAGCGCTCCGATATGGTCGTCATGCGCGTGGGTGAGAACCACCGCGGCGATACGGCGGCGGTCGAGGTAGCCCATTTCGGGAATCAGCAGGTCAACGCCGAGTGAGCGCTGTTCGGGGAACATCACGCCGGCGTCGATAACGATCGCCTCGCCGGCGGACTCCAGCACCATCAGGTTGAGGCCGATCTCGCCCAACCCGCCCAACGCCACCAGTTTTACGGAGCCGCTGTTCTCCATCCGGCCCACCGCCGTTTCCCCTGACTTCAACCCCTGCTTTCAATATATCCGCCGCCGCCGCCGCTTTCCATGCTTGTCCCGGCGCCGCTGTTGACGGAAGTGGCAGCGCCGCTTGCGCCGCGCCCGGCTCAAAGGTTAGCTTCTGAACAGCCTCAAGGGGAACGGCCAAATGGCTTCAGTCAACAAAGTGATTCTGATCGGTAATCTGGGCAGGGATCCTGAAGTTCGCTACCTGCCTTCGGGGCAGCCGGTTGCCAGCTTCTCGGTCGCAACCACCGAGTACTTCAACGATCGCAGCGGCGCCCGCCAGGAACGCACCGACTGGCACAATATCGTGGTCTTCGGCAAACAGGCCGAGGCCTGCAGCCAGTACCTGAAGAAGGGGCGTCAGGTTTACATCGAGGGCCGGATTTCCAACCAGCAGTATGAAGCCAAGGACGGCAGCGGCAAGCGCTACCGCACCGAAATCGTGGCCCAGCGCGTGCAGTTTTTGGGCTCGCGCCAGGGTGCCGGACCGGGCGGCATGGACGAGCCGCGCGATATGCCCGGCGGCACCGATATGCCGCCGACCGAGGAAGAGGATATTCCGTTTTAGGGTTGGTCCTCTCCCGCATTCCCCGGCGGGCGCGCGGCGCCCGCCCTCAACCCAGGTTCAGAGTGGAAAACGGCGGACCCCGCTGAGCAGTCTCACCCGGAGGTGGATTTAACCGCGCAGGCGATGGGCCGGAGGCGGCTGACGCTCCTGACTTCAGAACTGGTTGATCACGCTGATGCCGACGTTTTCGAAATTCGACATCTTCTCGATCACGCCAAACGCCTTTTCCAGCGGAATCGTTTCTGTGATTAGATCGCGCGGGGCGAGGCGCCCGCGTTGCACCATGTCGAGCATCGCCGGATACCGATGCGACTGCATCGCGAGCGATCCGGTGAACTGGATCTCCTTGAACACGATCTGATCCACGGGCAGCGCGACTTCGCCCTTTTCGCCCTGCGTGGTCAGGCCGATCTGGACGTGGCGGCCGCGTTTACGCAGGCTCATCACGGCGTTGCGGCAGGTGGCCGCGATCCCCAACGCGTCGACGCTGACGTGGGCGCCGCCGTGCGTCAGGTCCATCACCGCTTTGACGGGGTCGGTCTTTTTGCCGTTGATCACATCCGCCGCGCCGACTTTTTGCGCCAGTTCCAGCTTGCGATCGTCGAGGTCAACCGCGATCACGCGCGCGCCCAATGCCGCCGCGATCTGAATCGCCGACAGTCCCACCCCGCCGCATCCGTAGACCGCCACCGACTCGTCCGCCTTCACCCGTCCCTGGTCCATGATGCCGTGAAACGCGGTGACGTAGCGGCATCCCATGGAAGCCGCCTCTTCGAAGCCAACCGAATCAGGCAGCGGCACCGCGTTGAGGTCGGCGCGGTTGAGCCGTCCGTAACGCGCGTAGCCGCCGCCCGTGAGGCTGCGGGAGCAGAGGTTGGAATGGCCGGTGCGGCAGTCATCGCACAGGCCGCACGCCTGCGAAAGGGGCACGACCACGCGGTCGCCGGGCTTCAGTTTCCTGACCTCGGAACCGACCTCCTCGATCACGCCGGCGAACTCGTGTCCGAGAACCGCAGGCAGGCGCTGCGCGAAACCGATCCAGGTCCAGTCGCCCTGCCACAGATGCCAGTCGGAGCGGCAGATACCGCTGCCTTCGACGCGCACGATCGCTGCGTCGGGGCGCAGCGCGGGCCTGGGCATTTCGCGCACTTCCATCGGCTTGCCGACCGCTTCCATTACCAATGCTTTCATGACCCTCTCACCTCAATGCCGCGTTGCGCGTCAGAACTGGTTGATCACGCTGATGCCGACGTTTTCGAATCTGGACATTTTCTCGATCACGCCGAAGGCCTTTTCCAGCGGGATGGTTTCGGTGATGAGCTTTTTGGGCTCCAGGCGTCCGCGCTCCACCATGCTCAACATCGCGGGATAGCGGAAGGATTGCATCGACAGCGATCCGGTGAACTGGATCTCCTTGAACACGATCTGGTCCACCGGCAGCGCGATCTCGCCTTTCTCGCCCTGGCTGGTAAGGCCGATCTGCACATGGCGGCCGCGCTTGCGCAGGCTGGATACGGCGTTGCGGCAGGTAGCGGCGATTCCGAGCGCGTCGACGCTGACGTGCGCGCCGCCCTGCGTCAGGTCCATCACCGCCTTGACCGGGTCGGTCTTTTTGCCGTTGATCACATCCGTTGCGCCGACCTTTTTTGCCAGTTCCAGCTTGCGATCGTCGAGGTCGACCGCGATCACCCGCGCGCCCAATGCCGACGCGATCTGGATTGCCGACAATCCCACGCCGCCGCATCCGTAAACCACCACCGATTCATCCGCCTTGACCTGACCCTGGTCGAGAATACCGTGAAAGGCGGTGACATAGCGGCATCCCATCGACGACGCTTCCAAAAAGTCCACGTTCTCGGGCAGCGGCACGGAATTGAAGTCGGCATGGTTGAGCAGGGCGTACTGGGCGTAGCCGCCGGCGCCCGCGCCGAAGCATTGATTGGAATGTCCGGTGCGGCAGTCCTCGCACACGCCGCATCCCTGCGACAGCGGCACCACCACGCGCGCGCCCGTTCTGAGCGACTTGACGTCTTTGCCGACTTCTTCGATCACGCCGGCGAACTCATGCCCGAGGATCATCGGAGTGGGCATTTTGAACCCGACCCATTCCCAGTCGCCCTGCCATACGTGCCAGTCGGAGCGGCAGATGCCGCTGGCTTCCACGCGTACGACGGCGCCGTCGGGAGGGCATTGCGGCTGGGGCCAGTCCTTTACTGTCATCGGCTTGCCGACTTCTTCCATCACCAATGCTTTCATGACGTGCGCACCTCGCTTGAGATTTTGTACCGCCGCGGACTTCGAACCATCGTGCTAATCACCACATCGGAGTTGGCGGCGCAAGAGGCGTTCAGCCCCGAACTTTGGCTTTGGCGGCCATCGGATGCAGGCTGGCGGCGGCGCTGGGACGCGCGGCGACCCGTTCCATCCATCCGGGCAGCCACTTCGCGCCCTCGGGCAGCTTGCGTCCGACCGAGCCGGCGAAATCCAGCGCGCAATACAGGATGATATCCGCGATGGTGAACCGATGGCCGGCGATGAACTGATTGGCGTCCATCAAGCCGTCCAGCCACAGCAAGCGCTCCTGCACCAGGTCCTTCAGCCCCTGCGCCGCTTCGGGAAGCACCTTGATGCGGTTTTTGAACATCCCAATCCCTTCGCCGTAGCGGAAGGAATTGTAAACGTGTTCGGTGATGTTCAACTCGACGCGCCGCTGCCATTGGCGGGTTTCGGCGCGCTCTTCGGGGGTGGCGCCGATCAGCGGCGGATTGGGAAACTTCTCCTCCAGGTATTCGAAAATCGCGACGGTCTCGCCCAAACATTGGCCGTTGTCAAGCTCCAAAGCGGGCAACTGGCCGCCGGGGTTGCGGTCGGTGTAAGGCGGCCTGCGGTTTTCCGCGCCCATCAGGTCGACCGGTTTGACCGGAATGGTAATTCCCTTCTCCGCCAGATACATGCGGGCGGCGCGAGGATTGGGTCCAAGCGCGTCGTATAGCTGCATAAAATCACTCTCCTTCATCTGGACCGGGAACAACGCCCCGACTATAGAACATCGGGCGCGCGGCGGCTATCGCGGACGATTATTCAGGACCGCGCGCGGCTGGTATGCTGGTCGCGCAGGGAAAGATGCGATGAAATTTTGTCCTGAATGCGGCACGCCGGTGCAGCCGGGCGCCAGCTTTTGCGTCAACTGCGGCCAGCCGCTCAGCGCGGCCGCGCCGCCGCGGCGCGGCCGCCTGCGTGTGCCGCCGGCGTTCGCCGCGGTGTTCATCGGCGTGGTGGTGGCCGGCCTGGTCGCGGCCGGCATCCTGGTGCGGCGGCACAACCAGGATCAGGCACGTCAGCAGGCCGCCTCGGATTCCTCCAACCTGCCGCCCGGCCATCCGCAGATTGAGCTGCCCGCCAAGGCGCGCGAATTTATCAGCAAGCTGGAGGCGCAGGCCAAAAAGCGGCCCCAGGACCTCGCGCTCTGGAACCGTCTGGGCATCGTGGCGCTGCGCGCATCATTCTTCGACCAGTCCTATTACAAGCTGGCCGCGGAGGCTTATGGGCATGTTCTTCAACTCGATCCGGAAAATCTCGAAGCCCTGCGCGGCATCGGCAATCTGAATTATGACCGGCAGAAGTACGACGAGGCGATCGCCGCCTACGAGCATTATCTCAAGCATAAGCCGGACGACCCCGAGGTGCAGACCGATCTCGGTACGATGTACCTCTACACCGGCAATGCCGACCAGGCGCTCAAGCGCTACAAGAAGGCGCTGTCGATTCGGCCCGATTTCTTCGACGCATACTTCAACATGGGCGTGGCGTACGGGGCGATGGACGATCCCGCCGACGCGCGCGCCGCGCTCAATCAGGCGATGAAACTGGCCCCGGATCAGGACGCGAGGACGCGCGTGACAAGTCTGCTGGCCAAGCTTTCGGTTGGCAGCCCACCAGCCGCACCTTCTGGAGCAACCCCGGATCAAACCGGCGGCAGCTCCGCGCCGGCCAATTCATTCCAGGGGCAGATTGAATCAGTCGTCCGAGGACTGCCGTTTGCCGGACCCAAGGTGCAGTCGGTCAAATGGGATTCGAACACCAAGGCGACGGTGCTGATGAACGATTTTCCGATGGAAGCGATGCCGCCCTTCGCGCGCCAGAAATTCCTCGGCGATTTGGCATCGGGCATTGAAGAGGCCAAGAAGACCTATCACGTTCAGGGGCCGTTCGAACTGCAGATCGCGGACGCTGCCACCGGTCATGTGATGGAGACGGTGACGAAGTGAACTCTCCGCTTCGAGGCCGCTCCCTCCGATTCCCCCGGCCACGGAAAATCGAACTTACTCGGTGCGGCCGTCAGGCGGTGTACGCAATTGCGTTATATCGGTATGCGCGGATCGGTCCCGGGTCAGCCGATGACTCAGCCGGGTGCCGGCAAACCACGCCGCCGCGCTCAAGGCCGCGATCAGCACGAATATCGTATCCAGAGTGATGCCGCGGCGGATGCCCAGATATCTGTCCAGCACCAGTAAACCGACTACGAACGCGACCGCGGCGTAGTCGAGTATGATGGCCGCGACTGCGCCGAGGGTCATCTCGAAACCGGAATCCATAACGTTCTCCTGTTGGTTTGGACGCTGGAACAAGGGGAAGAAATTCAACTCGGCAGCCAGGGCGAGATACGGAGCGGTCCGCGGCAAGCGCGAATTCATATATTCTGCGTCAGACAGAGGCAGCACTATATATTCCGGCTGAAATAGCTACATTATATGGCGGTAGCGTCTCTACTTCGGTTTAACTCAGCAATTATTGCGGATGACGACTACCGGCCCGCTGCCAATGCCTGACAAAACTGCCGCGCGTTACCAGGTACTCGAATGACGCGGGAGGCGATTGCGTCTAATATATCGGATATAGGCAGGACGGGCGTGCGGAAGCTGGCGAAGGGGTGCCCGTCATTAGGTGCCTGAACCTGTTGTACCGGCTTCGCCAACCAACACCGGCTTGCCCAGCCGGCCACCAACGCAAGCCCGCTCCTGATAATTCCAATTCGATTCGGATCGAATCGGCGCGCGCAGGATTGCTGTCTTTGCCGAAGAGATTGCCGGATCGTCAGCACAGGAGGAGTTTAACCCAAATGTTCAGACCCGGAAGAGATAAAGGTATCGCAACACCGATCCCGCTGGGGCTCGCGGCCCTGGGGGTCACAACCTTTCTGCTTGGCTTTGGACTTATCTGGCAGCCCGCCGCCCAGTGGGGTCCGTATTTCGGTGAGGCTGTCCTGATCGGCGGCATCGCCGAGTTCCTCGCCGGAATGTGGTCGTTCGCTTACGGCGATCCGCTGGCGGCTACGGTGTTCACCTTCGCCGCTGCGTTTTACGGATGGTGGGGGCTGGGTGGACTGTTACATTCCACCATGGTGCCGTTGAGTGTGGGGATGGTTTTTTTGGTGTCCGGTGTGATGCTGGGATGCCTGTGGCTCGCGTCTTTTTATGAAACGGCGGTCTTCAGCCTGACGCTGCTGTTCCTGTGGATCAGTTGGGTGCTCGCGGGATGCGCATTGTTTGCCGCTTCGCCCGCGCTGTCCGTGGCCGCGGGAGCCTCAGCGATCCTGTCCGCGCTGATCGCGGCGTACGGCTGCTTTGCGGGCTGCTATAACGCGGCGATTTTCGAAGAGAAGCTGCCTTTAGGCGAACCGCAGATGACGCGCGAGCGTTCCGAACAGGAAGAGTTGGAGCGTCTGCGCCGCATCCATGCAGTCACCGATCATCAGCACATGCATGCCTGAGTGCTCCGCTCTCAGGGCTGCGGAGCAAGGGCCCTCCGCAGCCTCGTCCTGCGCGCGTTTTCTTTGCTCTCATTCGATGATCGAATGCTGCGCGCCGCGGTAGCCATGCCGGGGCAGCAGCATCACTACCGGCAAAATCAGCAACAGAATCGGCACTACCAGCGAGAACACGTCGTTGTATGCCATCATCGCCGCCTGGCGGTTGACGACCTGGTTGATAACGTCGAGCCCCTGGCGCGGTGCGGGCAGGCTATTGAGCGCGTCGTGGGTCAGATAGGAGGCGATGCTGCCGCGGGTCTGTGTGAATAACGGATTGAGGCGGCTGACGTTGGCGACCAGGACCGAGCGATGGAACTGCGAGCGGCGCGCGATGAGGGTCGCGAACAGCGCGTAAGCGACGTTGCCGGCCTCGCGCCGGATGAGCGTGTACAGGCTCGACGCGCTGGTCATGTTCTCGCGTTCCATCGTGCTGAGCGAAACCGTGCTCAGCGTGACCATCGCGAAGCTCATTCCCAGTCCTGACAACACCAGCACCGGCAGAAAGCTCCAGAACGCCACGCTGAGTGAGAAATGAGCCAGCCACCAGTAGGACAGGCACAGCGTCAGCAGTCCGATGGTTACGCTGATGCGCGGGCTTACGTAATTGTAAAGCCGGCCCACAATCGGCATCACGGTGAGCATCACCAGCGCGCGCGGAATCAGCACCAGCCCGGCGCGGAAGGCAGGATAGTCGAGCAGGTCCTCGGTCAGTTGCGGCAGTAGAAAGCTCGATCCGAACAGCACCATGCTGAGCAGGGCCGAGATGCCGGAGCCGGCCCTCAATTCCCGATTGCGCAAAAGCCTGAAATTGATCACCGGTTCGGCGGCTATCAGTTCGCGGACCACCAGTGTAGTCAACGCCGCCGCCGCCACCATCGTACCCAGCACGATCCAGTTGGAAGAAAACCAGTCGACCTGCTGACCGCGTTCCATCACCAGCTGGGCCGCGGTCAGGCCGGCCAGCAGCAGGCCAATCCCGGTCCAGTCCACGCGGCGCACGCCGCGCCTGAAATAGGGCGGGTCATGCACGAAGGTATACACCATCGCCAGCCCCGCGGCGCAAAACGGCACGTTGATGAAAAACACCCAGCGCCATCCGTAATGATCGACCAGCCATCCGCCCAGCACCGGTCCGATCGCGGGCGCCAGCACCACGCCCATCGAATAGATCGCCATCGCCATGCCCTGTTCGGCGGGAGGAAAGGTCTCGCGCAGGATGGCCTGCGAGACCGGGATCAGGCTGCCGCCGCCGATGCCCTGCACGGCGCGATTGAACAGCATCTGATTGAACGTGCGCGACATCCCGGCGATCACCGAGCCGGTGATGAATACCGCCATGGAACCCATGAACAGGCGCTTGCGGCCGATAACCGCCGCCAACCACGCCGACATCGTGACCATGATGATTTCGGCGATACTGTAGGCGGTGGAGACCCAGGTGATGGAAAGCAGATTGACGCCGAACGCCCCCATCATGTGCGGCATCGCGACGTTCACCACGGTCACGTCCATCACCGACAGGAACGATCCCAGCAGCACAGAGGCGGCGATCAGCCACTTACCGGAAGCATGCGTGCGCGGCTGCGGCACGGTTGCGATCGATATGGACGCTTCCAACATCTTCTGCTGCCCAGTTTTTCCCCTGGGCAGCCGCCTGTAAAGGCGCTCTTCAAACATTGTAACAAAGGAGCGGACCAGCTTTTGCGCCGGTCCGTATCGGGCGGCAACGCGGCCTGGCTCCGATCCTAAATCATTTCGATCGCCCGCAGCACTCCTTCATAATGCTCATCGACCATCGGGCTTTTGCGGCATGAATCGAGACAGCGGCGGCACAGCGGCATTGGAATTCCTTTCCGGCGGCGGCGAGATGGGCGCCTTGATGCGTTCGCACGACTGGACGCAGTCGCCGCTGGGAGCGCCCGAGCGATGGCCCGAGGCGCTCAAGATGGCGGTGAGTATCTGTATCAACTCCCGCTTTCCGATGGTGTTGTGGTGGGGTCCCGACTTCATCATGCTCTACAATGACGCCTGGCGCCCAGTGCTGGGCGCGACCAAGCATCCCTCGGGCCTGGGCCGGCCGGGAATCGAATCGTGGCCGGAGATCTGGGAAATAATCGGCAGCCAGATGCGCAGCGTGGTCGAACACAAACAGGCCACCTGGTCCGATGACCTGCTGCTCGCGGTCGATCGGTACGGCTATCGGGAAGAGGCGTATTTCACCTACTCCTACAGTCCGATCAAAAACGCCGACGGCACGGTTGGGGGAGTTTTTTCCGCCGTCAACGAAACCACGGAGCGGGTTCTGGGCGAACGCCGCCTGCAAATCCTGCACGAACTCAGCGAACGCACCGCTGAAGTCAAAACCGTCGAGGCGGCATGCAGCACTGTGGCCGAGGTATTAAGCGGCAAGCCCGACGTGCCATTCGCGCTGCTCTATATTCTGGCTGACGACGAACGCAGCCTGGAGTTGAAGGCCGCCTGCGGTATCGACAGCGGCAATGCCGCAGTTATCGCGCGAATCGATCTTGAGGGTGAAGACCTGTGGGGAGTCGCGCCGGTGATTCGCACCGGTCAGGCGCTGGTGGTCGAAGATCTCGCGCAGCGGTTGGGGCCGATGCCGGGCGGCGGATGGCCCGAACCGGCGAGCGCCGCGATTGCGCTGCCGATCTCAAAGCCGGGTCAATTTACCCGTCCCACCGGCGTGCTGGTGGCCGGGGTCAATCCGCGCCGCCGGTTGGACGAGGCTTACCGCGGATTTTTCGATCTGATCGCCGGCCACATGGCCGCGGCGGTCTCCAACGCGCGCGCCTACGAGGAAGAACGCCGGCGCGCCGAGGCGCTGGCCCAGATCGATCGCGCCAAGACCGTCTTCTTCTCCAACGCCAGCCATGAACTGCGCACGCCGCTGACGCTGATGCTCGCGCCGCTGGAAGAAATTCTGGCGCGCGGCATCAGCGGCGACACGATCGCCGCGGAGCGGAGCGAACTGGTGCTGATCCATCGCAACGGGATGCGTCTGCTCAAGCTGGTCAACACTCTGCTCGATTTTTCCCGGATCGAAGCCGGCCGGGTTCAGGCGGTCTATGAGCCGGTCGAGCTGGGCGCGCTTACCGCCGAGCTTGCCAGCAGTTTTCGCTCGGCGATGGAACGGGCGGGGCTGGAATATGAAGTTGACTGCCCCGCGTTGCCGCAGCCGGCTTATGTCGACCGCGACATGTGGGAGAAAATCACCCTCAACCTGATCTCCAACGCCTTCAAGTACACGCTGAGCGGCAAGGTCGGGGTCAGGCTGCGCTGCGACGGCCGCCAGGTTGAACTGACAGTGCAGGACACCGGCGTCGGTATCGCGCAGGAGGAGCTGCCGCGGCTGTTCGAGCGCTTTCATCGTATCGAAGGGCACAACGGCCGCACCCATGAAGGCACCGGCATCGGATTGGCCCTGGTGCAGGAGCTGGTTCGTCTGCACGCCGGCGCGGTGCGCGTGAGCAGCACGCTGGGCCAGGGCTCGGCGTTCAGCGTATCGATTCCATTGGGCACCGCGCATTTGCCCGCCGACCGCATCGGCGGCGCGCGCTCGCTTTCTTCCACCGCCGTGCGCGCCGAGGCGTTTGTCGAGGAAGCCATGCGATGGCTCGAGCCGTCGGCGGCGGAGTTGGAATTCGAGCGCGACCTGATCGGCCCCGATGCTTCTGGCGACTGCGCCAGCCAGCGTTCGCTGGTGCTGGTGGCGGACGACAACGCCGACATGCGCGAGTATCTGCGCCGTCTGCTGAGCTCGGCCTACGAAGTGCGGGCGGTCCCGGACGGCTATGCGGCCTTGAGCGCGGCGCGCGAACGCCGGCCCGATCTGATTCTCACAGACATCATGATGCCGCGGCTCAACGGGTTCGGCCTGGTGCGGGAGATTCGTGCGGATCCGAATCTCGGCGATGTGCCGGTTATTCTGCTGTCGGCGCGCGCCGGCGAAGAGGCCAGCGTGGAAGGATTGGAGGCGGGCGCCGACGATTACCTGATCAAGCCGTTCAGCGCGCGCGAACTGCTGGCGCGGGTGCGCACCAATCTGGAACTGGCGCGCGCCCGCCGCCAGACCGCCCAGGACCTGCGCCGTCTCAATGAGACGCTGGCCGAAAGAGTGGCGGCCGAAATCGCCCGGCGCATGAAAGCCGAAGAGGCTTTCCGCCAGGCCCAGAAGATGGAAGCGATCGGACAGTTAACCGGGGGAGTGGCGCACGATTTCAACAATCTCCTGCAGATTATCTCAGGCAATCTTTACGTTCTGCAGCAGCGGCTTGCCGCCGGCAAGTTCTCGGGCGAGGACCTGCGGCGGCTGACCGAAGGCGCGCTGCGCGGAACCCAGCGCGCGGCAACTCTGACCCGCCGCCTGCTGGCGTTTTCCCGCCGCCAGGCGCTGGATCCCAAACCGCTGGACGTCAACCGCCTGGTGTCGGGGATGTCGGAACTGCTGCGGCGCGCGCTGGGCGAGCGCATCAGCATCGAAACCGTTCTGGCCGGCGGTCTGTGGCGTACGCTGGCCGACGCCAACGAGCTGGAGAACGCAATCATCAATCTGGCCGTCAACGCGCGCGACGCGATGGCGCAGGGCGGCAAGCTCACCATCGAAACCGCCAATGCCTTTATCGACGAAGACTACGCGGCGGTCAATCAGGAGGTCGCGCCTGGGCAGTACGTCATGATCGCCGTCAGCGACACCGGAGTCGGGATGAGCCGCGAAGTCGCGGCGCGGGCTTTTGAACCCTTCTTCACCACCAAGGATTGCGGACAGGGCACCGGCCTGGGCCTGTCGCAGGTGTACGGTTTCGTCAAACAGTCAGGCGGGCATGTAAAGATATACAGCGAACCCGGCGAGGGGACGACGGTGAAGATCTATCTGCCCCGCCTTGCTGAGATACAGCGCGAGGTGGCTTCGGAGCCGGCGGCCGCGCAGCCCGGATACGATGGCATGGGCGAGATCATCCTGCTGGTCGAGGACGACCTCGACGTGCGCGCCAACACGGCGATGATGCTGCGCGAATTGGGCTACCTGGTTCTGGAGGCGAGCGACGGAGCGCAGGCGCTGCGCATCCTGGAGTTGAGACCCGAGGTTGAATTGCTGTTTACCGACGTCGGACTGCCGGGCGGAATGAATGGGAGGCAATTGGCCGATCGCGCGCGCGCGGTCCGGCCGGGGCTGATGGTCCTGTTCACCAGCGGCTACGCCCGCAACGCGATCGTGCATCAGGGCCGGCTCGACCCGGGGGTCGAGTTGCTCTCCAAACCGTTCACCCTGGCCCAGATGGCAAAGAAGCTGCGCCAGATGTTCAGGGCATCAGCTGGTCCGCACGGCAGATAATCGATCAACCGGCGAGGCGGCGCGCGATTATAATGAACGCCGAATGCGCCACCATCCGATGGATCGGACGCACACTGAGTCCCTTTACCTGCCAGTGGCGCAGCAGGGTTTCGAAGCTCTCGACTTCGGCATAACGCGGATCGGCCTGAATCGCGTCCACGGTATCCTTCAGCTGCAGCGCGGTTGGCACGTAGCAGACCAGCACGCCGCCGGCACGCAGCGCCGCCGCGGCGACTGCCAGCGCACGGCCGGGTTCGGCCAGATCCAGGAAGATGCGATCGACGCCGGTTTCCGCGAAGCCCTGGTAGATGTCGCCGATTTTGAGCGTCCATTGCGGGGCGTCGCCGAAATAGGCGGCTACGTTATCGCGCGCCATGCGCGCGAAATCCTCGCGCAATTCATAGGAGATAACCCGGCCATCGGGGCCGACCGCGCGCAGCAGCGCGATGGTCAGGGCGCCTGCCCCGATCCCGCCCTCGATAACCGTGGCGCCGGGAAAGACGTCGCCCCACAGAAGCATCGGACCGGTGTCCTTGGGGTATATCACCTGCGCCTGGCGCGGCAGATTCGGAATCAGGTCGGCGTAGGTGGGGCGCAGCACCAGGAAATACTCGCCGCTGCTGAACCTGACCCGCGAACCTTCGGGCAGCCCGACCACCTCATCGGCAAGGATATCGCCGCGGATGGTGATTTTGCGTCCGCTGCGCAGCCGCTTGAGGTAGCGGCGCCGCTTGCGATCGATGAACAGGACCGGGTCGTTCTCTTTAAGCGTGGGATCCAAGGGTCATAGGCTTAGAACGCGGCGTGGATCGGCGCAATAACGCACACAACTATTGACGCATCGCGGCGCCGCGTTTACGTTTTAAATACCCCGGCTTGCCGCATCAATCAGACCAGCCGGGTTATTTATTGAGAGGAACTCCAATGGCTGAAAAAAAAGCCAAGACCGCTGAAAGCAGAGGAAGCGAATCGCGCAAGCATACCTGTCCCAGCTGCAGTTCCGACACCCGGGTGATTTACTATACCGGTTTCGGCCGAAAGGGATTCTTCTGGGTCTGCGAGAAGAACTGCGGCTATACGGCGCGCACGCGCTAGATATCGTTTCGGGGCGACTTAGGTGGCCAGATCACGCAAAACGAAATCCAAGGTGGACCTCTACGTCGGTATCACCGAGGCCGACGAGCACGAGGAAGAAGCCGATCTTCCCAAAGACGAAGCCGGACGGCGCAAGATCAAGCGCCAGTACGAAGAACTGCTCGGCATCCGGATCGAAAAGCTGAAGGGCCGCATCCTCAACCGCGAGCGTATCAACAAGACCATCGAGGGAATCTACTTCATCTGCGACAAATGCCTGAAGGTCTGCCATTCGCTCGATGACGGCATCGTCGAGGACCCCGCCAACCTGCACAACCTGTGCGGTAAATGCGGGAAGTCGCGCAGCGCGGCCTGAACCCGCCCGAGTCGTTTTTTTTTGGCATTCAGTTTCCAAGCCGGGCCCCGGCCCCGAGGCGGCGGGGTTCTTTCATTTACAGGCCCGAAGGGCTAATTGTCGTACACCCGAGGCCGCCCGCTATCGAGCGCGGCCGCCAATGGGCCGATGGCGAGCCCGCCGCGTCGAGGAGTAACGAGGTGCGATGTCACTACAACTGATTCCGCCCGACGTAAATATCGATTTCGTCGGCAAGCGGAAATTCTTCGTGCTGCTGTCCACCGCGATCAATATCGCGGCGATTGTTCTGCTGCTGGTCAAAGGCCTCAATTACGGCGTCGATTTCAACGGCGGCACCGTGGTCCAGGTGCGCGTCAGCCGCGCCACCAACGCCGACGAGTTGCGCCGCGCGCTGGCGCCGCTCAATCTGGGCGAAATTACCGTGCAGGACTTCGGCCAACCCGGCCAATACCTGATGCGGTTCGAGAAGCTCAGCAATCTCAAAGGCTTCACCCAGCGGCTCAACGAAGCCCTGGATAAGACCTACGGCAACAACGTGGCTGAAGTGCTGCGGGTGGAAAGCGTGGGCGCGCGCGTGGGGCGGGATTTGCGGCGCGACGCGATCGGCGCGGTCGCCGTCGCCACCATCTTCATGGGCGCGTTCATCGCCTGGCAGTTCCGCAACGTCAGTTGGAGCTTCGGCGCGGGCGCCGTAATCGCGCTGATTCACGACATTCTGGTGGTGGTTGGCGCGCTGGTCATCGCGCAATTGCAGTTTGACCTGACCACCCTGGCCGCGCTGCTCACGGTTATCGGCTATTCGGTCCACGATACCATCATCGTCTCCGACCGCATCCGCGAAGACGCGCTCAAACGCCGGCGCGAACGGCTGCCGGAAATCATGAACCGGGCCATCAACGAGACCCTCTCGCGCACGATTCTGACCTCGGGCGTGGCGATCGTGGTTCTAATCGCGCTGCTGGCGCTGGGCGGCCCGATCCTGCGCCCATCCGCCTTCACCCTGCTGGTCGGATTCATTACCGGCACCTACTCGTCGATCTATATCGCGGGTCCGGTGGTGCTGTTCTGGGAGCGGCGGGTGAAGATCAAAGCCTTGCCGCGCGCCGCCTGAACGGATGGCGGTTGAGTTCGACACTTCCAGAGGCCGCTATCGGCTGAGCGTCGCCGGGCAGGAAAGCGTTTGCGGCGCGGCGTCGCTGACGCTGTCGGCGGAGCATGCCGGCGGGTTGGAGAAGTTTGCCTTCAGATGCATTATCGCGTCCGCGTTGCTGCAGCGGGTGGGCGGCGTGGAGGCCGCGCCGCAGCGGCTGGCAGGATGGTTGGAGCGGCAGTTCGAACAGATTCGGGAAGCCGCGCTCAAATCAATCCGGTCCGAGCGGCGGCTGGCCGAGTTCGGATTCGATCCGGCCAGTCCCGGCCCGTTCTGACCTATTATTTGAGCTTGTGTTGCGTCGGGCGCGGGCTTAGTGAGACTAATAAGATGGAGGCGGACGGGGCCGCAAAAGGCCGGTCCTGACTGCCAGGTCAGGGGGCGGTTCCAGGCGTGTGGCGGAGGCAGTTTTCCATTGTTCTGATTGAGTAAAATCCCGCCAGCCGGATGCGCGATTTCGTTTGACTCGCGTGCCTTGCGACTTATAATATACCTACTAGGTCCACTAATGCTGGAATCGCCAGCCGCAAAGTCGGCCGGAGCTAAGTGGTAACGGGCCCGAGGTTAAGTAATGGTCAAGCTGCCCATATACATGGACAATCACGCGACGACCCCGATGGACAAGCGGGTGCTCGACGCGGTGTTGCCCTATTTCACCGAAAAATTCGGCAACGCCGCCAGCCGCAATCACAGCTTTGGATGGGCGGCGGAAGAGGCGGTGGACAAGGCGCGCAACCAGATCGCCGCGTTGATCAACGCCAAAGCCAAGGAAATCATCTTCACCAGCGGCGCTACCGAGTCCGATAACCTCGCCATCAAGGGCGTGGTCGAGTTCTATAAGGACAAGGGCAACCACGTCATCACCTGCGTGACCGAGCATAAGGCGGTGCTCGACAGCTGCAAGGCGCTGGAGCGCGCGGGCAAGGCGACCGTGACCTATCTGCCGGTGGACAAGTACGGGATGGTCGACCCTGACGACGTGCGGCGCGCGATCACCGACAAGACCGTGCTCATCACGATCATGTCGGCCAATAATGAAGTCGGCACGATCCATCCGATTGCGGAGATTGGGCGTATCGCCAAGGAAAAGGGCGTTTTGTTCCATTGCGACGCCACCCAGGGGGTCGGCAAGATTCCGATGGACGTGGAGAAAGCGGGGGTCGATTTGCTGTCGGCCAGCGCGCACAAGATTTACGGTCCCAAGGGCGTCGGCATTCTCTATGTGCGGTCCAGGGGTCCGCGCGTGCGGCTGACCCCGATCATCGACGGCGGCGGGCATGAGCGCGGTCTGCGCTCGGGCACCTTGAACGTGCCCGGTATCGTCGGGTTCGGCGCGGCATGCGAGATCGCGGGCCAGGAGATGGAACAGGAAAGCGCCCGCCTGCGCGACTTGCGCAACAGGCTGCAGGCCAATCTGTTCGAGCGTCTGGACGAGATTTATCTCAACGGGCATCCCACCGAGCGGCTGCCCGGCAATCTCAACCTCAGCTTCGCCTATGTTGAAGGCGAATCGCTGCTGATGGGCATCAAGGATGTTGCGGTCAGTTCGGGTTCGGCCTGCACCTCGGCCACGCTGGAACCGTCGTACGTGATTCGGGCCCTGGGCACCGATGAAGAACTGGCGCACAGCTCGATTCGATTCGGGCTGGGGCGGTTCAATACGGCAGAGGAAGTCGATTACGTCGCCGAGCGGGTCACGGCGGAGGTCAGACGCCTGCGCGACCTCTCGCCGCTGTACGAGATGGCGAAGGAAGGGATCGACCTGAAATCGGTGCAGTGGAAGCGGGACTAGCGGCGGCAGGCTTAACCGAGGGTTAAAAGAATCATGGCTTATTCAAGCAAAGTTCTGGACCACTACAACAATCCGCGCAACGTGGGCAGCTTTCCCAAGGACGCCGAAGATGTCGGCACCGGCGTGGTCGGCGCCCCCGAATGCGGCGACGTGATGAAGCTGCAGCTCAAGATCACTCCCGAAGGAGTGATTGAAGATGCGCGCTTCAAGACTTTCGGATGCGGCAGTGCGATTGCCAGTTCCAGCTATGTCACCGAGCTGGTCAAGGGCAAGCGCATCGAAGAAGCGATGACAATCAAGAACAGCGCCATCGTGCAGGAGCTCAACCTGCCGCCGGTCAAGATTCATTGCTCGGTCCTGGCCGAGGATGCGATCAAGGCCGCGATCACGGACTGGAAGAGCAAGCACGAGAAGGACGAGAAGTCCGCGGCGGCGCCCGGCAAGGCGGCTCAGGGTTGAAGCGGGCAGGCTCGGTTGAGGCGATACCGTTGAGGCGAGACGGTTGAGGCGATACGGTTGAGGCGATACGAAGGAGGCGATTTGAATGATCTCGCTGTCCGAAAATGCGGCAAGCAAGATCAAGCAACTGGTGGTCGAGAAACCGGGTGCGGGGTTGCGGGTCAAGGTAATCGGCGGCGGATGCTCCGGTTTGCAGTACCGGATGGAAATCGACAGCGCCAAAGAACGCGACAAGATCTTTGAGCGCGACGGTGCCCAGCTGATCGTCGACAAGAAGAGCTTTTTGTATTTGAACGGTTCGGAGCTGGACTACGCCGAGGAGCTGATGTCGTCGGGCTTCCGGCTGGTCAACCCCAACGTCAAACGGACCTGCGGCTGCGGGGAGTCGTTCACGGTATGAGCGGCAGCTCAGTCCACCGCATCAGCCATGACGCAGGCGCAATGTCCATCATGTGCGCGGCTTCAGGAGCCGCGCCTGTTGTGCTCGGAGTGTGGAACTCCGATTGCGGCGGAGCTTGATTATTTCGCCGCGCTGGGAATTCCCCGCCGTCTGACCCTGGATCCGCGGCAGCTTGAAAACCTCTACCACGATTTAGGCCGGCGGCTGCATCCCGATCGATTCGCCGGCAGCGCCGCGGCGATCCGCAATGCAAGTTTAAGCGCCACCGCGCTGCTCACGCGCGCGTTCCGGACCCTGCGCGATCCTGTGAGCCGGGGGCTGTACTGGCTGGAGCTGCAGGGCGAAAAATTGGCGTCCGACAACCAGAAAGTGCCACCCGAACTGGCGGAAATGATTTTCGATGTCCAGGAGACGCTGGCGGAACTGCGCTCCGCCCACGGCGGCGATGCCGCCGCGGTGCGCGATCAGATCGCCGCGTCCAAAGCGCAGGTCCAGGCGTCGATCGGGGAAAGCCTGGCCGATCTGGAGCGTAACTTTGCGCGCTGGGACGCGTCGGTAAACCATGACGCCGATCTGATCGTCCAACTCAAGGCGATTCTGTCCCGAATCGCATACCTGCGGACGCTGTCCCGGGATATCGAGCGCGCGCTGGAGCAACCCGATTGAGGTTAATTTTGGGGCATTATGCCCCATACGGAACACTTTATGTCGCTGATTTTCGGCATCGACCTCGGCACCACCAACAGCCTCATCGCGGTGATGGAAGACGGACGGCCACGCATCCTTAAGGATCCGGAATCGGGCGATTCGATGCTGCCGTCGGTCGTCGCCCTGCTGCCGGACGGCAAAGTTGAAGTCGGCAAGGCCGCAATCGCGCTCGAACCACATCTGTCCGCGCAGGATAAGCAGGATAAGAATGTCGAGCGGGACGGGCGTATCAGCGGCGAGCAGCAGGGCGTCGTGGTGCGGTCAATCAAGCGTTACATGGGGTTGGGCGGCGACGAAGTGGCGGATGAGGATCGGCATCGCTACACCTTCGCCGACTTCTCGGGCCCGGTGGTGCGCTTCCTGGTTGGGCAGCGGACCTATACACCGCCGCAAATTTCAGCAGAGATCCTGCGCACGCTCAAGGCCTGGGGCGAGGCGGCGACGGGCGAGGCAGTGGAGCGGGTGGTCATTACGGTTCCGGCTTACTTCAATGACGGCCAGCGTCAGGCGACCAAGGATGCGGGGCGTTTGGCGGGTCTGGAGGTGCTCAGATTAGTCAACGAACCGACTGCCGCATCGCTGGCATATGGATTGCATTCAATGGCTGCCGGACGGGTGGCGGTGTACGACTTCGGCGGCGGCACCTTCGACATCTCCATCCTCAACGTCAAAGAAGGGATCTTCGAGGTTTTGGCCACTAATGGCGATACCCATCTGGGCGGTGATGACATCGACCAGGCATTGGTCAATCTGATGCTGGAGGGATTGCCCGCGGCGTTGCGGCGGGACCGCCAAGTCTGGAACACCGTACGCCATGCCGCCGAAGAGGCGAAGAAACGTCTCAGCGTCGAGCCCGAGACGCGGCTCGAGTTGAAGCTGACGGGGCATGAAATTGCGCGGCGTCTGGGCCGCGACGAGTTCGAAGCGCTGGCCCAACCGCTGGTGGCCCGCACGATCGATTCTTGCGCGAGGGCGCTTAAGGACGCAGGCCTGAGTCGATCGGAGATCGACGCCGTGGTGCTGGTCGGCGGCTCGACGCGGATGCCGCTGGTGCGGCGGCGGGTCGAGGAGTTCTTCGGGCGGGAGCCGTTGTGCTCGCTCAACCCCGACGAAGTTGTGGCGCTGGGTGCGGCGGTGCAAGCTGGCGTGCTGATGGGCAAGAGCGGCGATATGCTCCTGCTTGACGTGGTGCCCCTGTCGTTGGGCATCGAGAGCATGGGCGGCGTGATGGAACGCATCATACATCGCAACACTACCATCCCGACCAGCGCGCGGGAGCGTTTCACCAACGCGGTCGACAACCAGACCCATGTGGATATCCATGTGCTGCAGGGCGAGCGGGAACTGGCCACAGACTGCCGAAGTCTGGCACGGTTCAAGCTCGGTCCGATCGAGCCGCAGCCGGCCGGGATGGCGCGCATCGAGGTGACGTTTCTGGTCGACGCCAACGGAATTCTCAACGTGACCGCGCGCGACGAACGCACCGGCCGCGAGCATTCGGTTGACGTCAAACCCAGCTACGGTCTGACCGACGAAGAGATCGAGCGGATGTTGGAAGAGGCGATCGATCTGGGCGAGGAGGATCTCAATCAACGGCTGTTGATTCAGGCCCGCAACGACGCCGATCAGATCCTTGGCGCGCTGGAGAAGCAGTTGAACGAATACGGCGGCCTGGTGAGCGCGCAGGAACGCGCACTGATCGAATCGCTGGCGGCAAAGCTGCGCGCCGCGCGCGAGGGTGGGGACCGCGAACTGATCGCGCGGCTGACCGAGGAGTTGAACGAAGTCACAACCCCCTTCGCGCATCGCATCATGGATCAGGCGATCAAGGCCGCGCTGGAGAAAAGAAGCGTTGAAGAGGTTTCCTGAGCGCTTCGTCTAAATCCGCGTGACGGCGGCATAAAGGCGCGCCGGCAGCGGTATTGAGGGTAGGGACGATGGGTCTTAAATGGGATCAGGCTGAAGAGATTGCCGAAGTGCTGGCTGAAAATCATCCGGGACTCGACCCCCTGGACGTGCGCTTTACCGATCTGCGCCAGTGGGTAATCGACTGCGATGAATTCGACGATGACGCCGCGGCCTCGAGCGAAAGCAAACTGGAAGCAATCCAGATGGCGTGGCACGAAATTTACAAAGAGCAGAACGAAGACTGAATCAATGACTGACTGCAACAGGACCGGGCAGAAGCAGGCTGAACATAGCCGGCGCTCAGCAGAAGAACGGGGGTAATTCGAGGCCGGCGGAATTCTGGAAGCGGCGGGGGTTGAATACGTCATGACCGCAAAGCGTCTAAATCAGGGAATTGAGGTGGTGGAGGACTCGAGTCAGCCCGTGAGAGGCCACAAGGAAGTGACAATGCAAGAGAAAGAAACGCTTGATGAGAGGCTGCCGAGCCTGTTCGAACCGGACACGCTCCTGCCTGTTCAATATTTCGAGGCGATGCGCCGCAAGCATCTGCTCGAGGGTGAGAAACGGCTGATCCTGAGCGTACTGGAGGACGGGATCGAGTGTTTCATGAAGTATGTCGACGCGCCGACCGGCAAGGGTCAGCGGCTGTTTCGCGACGCCGAGGAATGGATCAATCTGCACGACAAGCAGTGGATTTTCTCCTTCGACAACGTCTGTGACATGCTCGACATCAATCCCGACTACATGCGGCGGGGACTGCACGAATGGAAGCAGAAGCGGCTGGCCAAACTTAATCACCAGAGCGAAGATGCGGCCGAGACCAAGGCCCATCACAGCGACAGGCCCGGCCAGCGCAAACCCGAAACCGCCCAGCGCAAACGGCATTTGCATCTGCATAAAGTGCACGCCTGAGCGCGGCGCGGAAAACCTTTTTAGATTAGCCAGGCGGTCTGATGATTCAGGCCGCCTGTTTAATTTTCGCCCTAACGCTTGTTTCGTCGCCCACAGAACCCCCTGCCGATAAACCGAAACCGCCGGCCTCCGTCGGCTGCGGGAAAGAGTGTCATGGCCGGCGCGATCGCGTACTCTGGAGGCCGAGGTTGTTGTCCGCTCCGTGCCGCTCAAGACTAAAATCGAATGCCCTTCCTGCCATCAGGACCTGACCATTAAGCGGGGCGGCAAATGCCCCAACTGCGGGATAGCGATCTCGGCGCATGTCGCCCGGATGCGCGCCCGCGAGCGCAGAATCGAGCAGACGGTTGCGATAATCGGCTCGATTCTGGTGCTGGCGCTGTTTTTGACCACCACCGGCGTGAGCCTGGGATTGATTGAGGGCGCCGCGGTTTACGCCGCGGTCGGCGCCGTGATGTTTTTCGTGGCGCGCAAAACCTTCAGCTGAAATTACGCGTGTAAACGATTCTCCGTCCGCCGGCGTCGAAGAATCGACGGGATTGAAAACCTCGGAAGGAGAAAACACCGGCGATGAAAGCGACGACTTACGGATTCCTGGCGGCGGTGGTTGCTTTGGTCTTGTTCGCCACGCCGCTTAAGGTATTGGCGCATGATTTCGGCGGATGGCATCACGACCATGGCCATCATTGGGGATGGTACAAGCATCACGGCGGCGAAGGCTGGGGCGGTTACGGTCCGGGATACGGTTGGCATCACCATGATTGTGATGATGACGATTGGGGCGAGCATGGCGGCTACGGCGGTTATGGTCCGTATGGCGGTTACGGCGCGGGCTATGGCGGTTACGGTCCGGGCTACGGCGTGACTCCGCCCATCAGCATTCCGTGGAACGCGGGCGGCTACCAGGGATATTACGGATCAGGATACGCGCCCAACGGTAAGCTGATGCGCATGCAGCAGCGTTACAACGCCAACCAGGCATTGTACCAGGCCGCGATGGCGCAGGGCAACTACCCGCTGGCCAACAAGGCCGCCGCGCACATGCAGAAACAGTCGATGCGGCTGAACGCGGCCAATTCGATGCTGGGCGGAATGGGAATTCCGTACGGCGCTCCCGGCTATGGTGCCAACCCCTACTACGGGCAGGGGGGCTATTCTCCGCTGAGTTCAATAATGCAGATGTTCGTTCCGTAAGGACGCTTTCCTTGAAAAAAAGCCGGACCGGCAGGTCCGGCTTTTTTTTGGATTTACTCCTCCCGCATGGCGGCACTGCCGCTTGTGGGTTGTCGTTCAGGCGCGGGCAGTGGGTCGGACTGGCACGGCGGGACAAAATCCGCCATTGATTCCCGCATGAACCGAAGCATCCGTCTCTTCGCCGCAATCCTCCTCTGGCATTGGTTGGCGGCGGCTTTTGCGCAGACTGCCGCAACCGCGGCCGCGGGACTGACCTGCAAACCAGCCAATCTTGGTCTGTACAAAATCGAACTCACCCGCTACGTCGAATCCGGGCAGTACGCGCGTGACTTCGCCGCCGCCGTGGCCCCCGCCGCGGCTTATTTGGCAGCGCAGGCAAACCGTAAAGGCAAGCTTGCCATCGTTCTGGATATCGACGAGACCTCGCTTTCGAACTGGCCGGTGATTAAGGCCGACGATTTCGGCTTCATCCGTCGCGGCCCCTGCGATCTGTCGCGCAGCGACATGCCGCAGGGCGCATGCGGCTGGATCGAATGGATCAACCAGGCGCGCGATCAACCGCTGATGCCGACGCTGCAGCTCTATCGTCAGGCGCGAAAAGAGGGCGCGGCGGTGTTCTTCATCACCGGGCGCCCGGGCTCGCTGCGCGCAGCGACCGAGCGCAATCTGCGCGCGGCCGGATACCACGGCTGGAGCGCGCTGATCATGAAAACCGGCGGCTACCGCACTGAATCGGTGATTGCCTACAAGTCCTCGGCGCGGCGCTCCATCGTTAAACGGGGATACACCATTGTGCTGGATATGGGCGACCAGGAAAGCGATTTGGCCGGCGGCTTCGCCGAGCGCACCTTCAAGGTGCCCAATCCTTTTTATTACATTCCCTGAGCTTTATTACATTGCCTGAGCCAGGCCGAGGTTGAGCACTTCCGCCAGATGCATCGCGCGGCGGCCGGGACAAAAATGCGCGATTTGGGTGCGGCATGAAAAGCCGTCGCTGATGATGATTGTGTCGGAAGCGGCGGCGCGGATTGCCGCCAGCAGCACGCGCTCGCCGATGGCGCGCGACAATTCATAGTGAGCGGTCTGGTAGCCGAACGCCCCCGCCATCCCGCAGCATCCCGAATCCGGCGTCAGCAGCTCAAGGCCGTCGATCCGTTTCAGAATCGCAACTTCGTGCTCCAGACCGGCGATTGCTTTCTGATGGCAATGCCCATGCAGCAGCGCCGTGCGTCCCGCCAGAGCGGGCAGGGCGAGTTGCGGAGCTTCACGCGCCAGAAATTCGTCGAGCATCAAGGCCGACCGCGCCATCGCCGCCGCGCGGTTATCGGCGGGAAACAGCGCCGGCAACTCGTCGCGGAAGGTGAGTACACAACTGGGCTCCAGCCCGACGATCGTTTTGCCCTGATCGAGCAGCGGCGCCATCGCGTCCATCACCCGGGTCAGCCATCGCCGCGCGGTATCGAGCAGGCCGTGGTCGAACAGCGGCCGTCCGCAGCATAGATCGACGGCTGGGATTTCCACCGCGAAGCCGGCGCGTTCCAATACTTCCACCGCCGCGCGCGCGATCCCGGGTTCGAAAAAATTGGTGAAGGTGTCAGGAAACAGGACGACGCCGCGCCGGGCGCCGGCCCGTCCGCGGCGTCGAAACCAGGCGCGGAAGGACTCCGCCGCGAATGCCGGCAGTGTGCGATCGGGATGGATGCCGCACAGCGCACGCAGGACCGATTTCGATATCGGCAGACGCGCCAGGCGATTGATTGCGCGCGGGGCGAATTGCGCGAATGCGGCGCCGTAATGAATTCTGCCAAACAGATGCGCCGACAGCGGCCGCCGATGGCGCTGATAGTAATGCGACAGGAACTCCGCCTTATAAGCCGCCATATCGACGCCGGCCGGGCATTCGCGCTTGCATCCCTTGCACGCCAGGCACAGGTCCAGCGCTTCGTGAATAGCGCTGTCCGCGCTATCGCCGCCCAGAAAATCTCCGGTCAGCGCCTCGTACAGCAGATGGGCGCGGCCGCGCGTGGAATGCATCTCCTCGCGCGTTGCCATGTACGAGGGGCACATCATGCCGCCTTCGAGGCGGCGGCATTTGCCAATCCCGACGCATCGCGAGGCCGCGCCGGCAAAACCGTGGTCGGCGCTGAAATCGAAGTGGGTGTCAAGCGGGCGTCCCGCGGAGGTCGCGCGCAGATGGTCGTCCAGCGCGTCGGGGTTGACGATCACGCCCGGATTCATCCGATTGCCCGGATCGAAGATGCGTTTGAATTCAGCGAACGCCGCGATCAAATCCGTCCCGAACATCTTGGGCAGCAGTTCCGAGCGGGCGCGTCCGTCGCCATGCTCGCCCGACAGCGAACCGCCGAACTCGCCCACCAGATCGCCGATTTCGAGCATCGCCGAGCGGAACTGACGCACGCCTTCGGGCGTGGAAAAATCGAAATTGATCCGGCCGTGGACGCATCCGTCGCCGAAATGCCCATAAAAGGTTGCGGCCTCAAGCTGGCGCCGCGCCAGCAAGGCCTGCAGGCGGCGCAGAAAGCCGCCCAGCTTTTCCGGCGCAACCGCGGTATCCTCTGCGCCGGGCCAGGTGCGCGGGCGTCCGGCAATGACGGCGCTGGCGCCCAGACCCGACTCGCGCAATTCCCACACCGCCTTCTGCTCGCGCTCGTCGCTGAACAGTTTGCAGTCCGCGCGGACGGCGGCGTTGCCGGCGCGGCGGGCCAGTTCCGCCGCCCGCCCGCGTGCGTCGTCCGCGGTATCCGCGCCGAACTCCACCATCAGGAAGCCGCCGCCGCGCGGCAGCCTGCGCTCGACTTCGGCCGCGCCCGCCCTGGTCCGGCAGAACTCGATCAGCCGGTTGTCGAAACCCTCCAGCGCCTGCGGGCGATGCTCCAGGATCCACGGCACCTGGTCGGCGGCCTGGAACATGTCCTCAAATCCCATCATCAGCAGGGCGCGGCGGCGCGGACGCGGCACAAGGCGGACGGTGGCTGACAAGGTCAGCGCCAGCGTGCCTTCGGAGCCGACCAGCGCGCGCGCCAAATTGAAGCCGTTCTCCGGCAGGAGCTGGTCGAGATTGTAGCCGGATACGCGCCGCGGAATCCGGGGAAAGCCGCCGCGAATCGAAGCGGCGTAGCGGTCGCGCAGCGCGATCAATTTCGCGTAGGTCTCGCCTCCGCGGGGGCTATCGCCGATTCGCGCCAGTTGTTCCTCGGCGCTGCCGCCCAGGCGCATCCGGGTGCCGTCATAGAGCAGGGCGTCGAGTTCGATCAGGTTGTCCACGGTCTTGCCGTATTGGACGGAATGCGATCCGCAGGAGTTGTTGCCGATCATCCCGCCCAGGCAGCATCGATCCTTGGTGGTCGGGTCTGGGGCGAATTGAAGATCGAGTTGGGCGGCCTGGTTGTTGAGCGTGCTGAGAACCACGCCGGGTTCGACCACGGCCACGGCGCGGTCCGCGTCGATAAGTTTGATTGAATTCAGGTACTTGGAAAAATCCAGCACCAGGGCGCGATTGCAGGTCTGGCCGGCCAGCGACGTGCCGCCGCCGCGGGGCACGATGGCCACGTCGTTCTCATGCGCAAGAGCGAGGGCGGCGATAACGTCGCCTTCATGGCGGGGAACGACGACGCCGAAGGGAATGAGCCGGTAGTTGGAAGCGTCGGTGGAGTAGAGCGCCCGGCTCCCCGCATCGAACCGTACTTCGCCCTCAAGGCGGCGCCGCAGTTCGGCTTGCAGGACCGGGAGCGAGATTTTCATGGCGGTTTATTATCCCCCTGTCAGGGGGAGATGGGCGCCGCTGCGGCGCCCATCTTTAGCTATCCGAGCCGCCACCCATTTTCCTGCTGCGTTGATCAGGCCGGGTTGATGGCAATCTTCCCCATCACCTCGTTGCGTTCCATGATCTCCTGCGCGCGGCCGAGTTCCTTAAGCGGCAGTACTTTGCCGACCACGGGCTTAATCTGGCCCGACTCGATAAAGCGCATCGCGTCGACCAGTTCGGCTTTGTTGCCCAGATGCGATCCCAGGTAGTTCTGCTGCTTGTTCCAGAGCAGACGGATGTCCATATGCGCGTCGAAACCAGAGGTTGCGCCGCAGACCACGATGGTGCCGCCCCACTTCAGGCATTGCATTGAGATGGGCCAGGTATCGGCGCCGGTATGCTCGAACACGATGTCGGCGCGTTTGCCGTTGGTAAACTTGCGGACCTCTTTGAAAACGTCCTGTTTGGAGCGATTGATGACGAATTCGGCGCCGAGTTCCTGGCACATCTTAAGTTTGTCGTCGCCCGAGGCGACCGCGATGGCGCGCGCGTTGAACAGCTTGGCGACCTGGATGGCCATGATGCCGAGGCCGCCGGCGGCGCCCCAGATCAGGACGAAATCGCCGGCGCGGATTTTGGCCCGCGTCACCAGCATCCGCCATACGGTTACCAGCACCAGCGAGATCGACGCGGCCTCTTCATGGCTGAGATTTTTGGGCTTGGGCAGCACATTGACGGCGGGGAGTTTGCAGTACTCGGCGTGGCCGCCGTCGAGCGGTCCGGTCTGGAAGCCCCAGATTTTGAAGTCTTTGCAGAAAAACTCGTTGCCGGCGGTGCAGGCTTCGCATTCGCGGCAGGACAGTCCGCAATGGACGATGACCTCGTCGCCGACTTTGACGTTATGCACGCCGGGACCGATTTCGGCCACCACGCCGGAAACGTCGGAACCCGAAATGTGGGGCAGGATGATCTCCATGCCGGGCAATCCGCGCCGCGCCCAGATGTCGTTGTAGTTGCAGGCCGAGGCTTTGACCTGGATCACGACTTCGTTGTGGCCGGCTTTCGGCTGCGGGGTTTCCTTGTACTGAAGCACCTCGGGGCCGCCGTTTTGCTCGAATATGACTGCCTTCATAGTTTAACGCTCCGCGAAATGTTCTGGATATTCAACCAAAAACTCAACATAGGTAGCGTTTCGGCGCATCCGAGACAACAGCCCGCGCAACCGCGTCCGGTACACCGCCAGTTCCCGGCACGGAGCCGGCGCTGGTTGATTGATCCAACGGAATTCCATAGAAATCAACGGGCATTCGGCGCCCCTGGGTCTTTTCTGACTCCGGTTGCCGGGCCAACCTCGCCAGGTATCGCAGGGTCGAAGCGGCGCGCCGGTACAATGGTATAAAATGGCAGTCAGAAAAATCGAGCGGGGACACTACTTCGAGGACTTCGAGGTCGGCCAGGTCTTCAGGCATCACTGGGGCCGCACCATCAACGAGGGCGACAACTCGCTGTTCACCAGCGTGACGATGAACTTCAACCCCATCTACTTCAACCGCGAGTACGCACGCAGCCTGGGCTACAACGACCTTATCGTCAATCATATGCTGGTGCTCAACGTGGTCTTCGGACTGTCGGTCGAGGACCTCAGCGAGCGCGCCATCGCCCATCTCGGATATGAAAAGGTGAAATTTCTCGGCACCGTCTATGCCGGCGATACGCTGACCTCGCAGTCCGAAGTGCTGTCCAAGCGCGAAGCGTCGCGTCCGGACCGCGGGGTGGTCAAGTTCCGCACCACCGGCTTCAACCAGCGCGGCGAGAAGGTGCTGGAATACGAACGCCCCGTGCTGATCCGCAAACGCAACCCCGGTTCCAAGGAGTGAATCACGATGCCCGCCGTAACACCGGAACACGAAGAAATCCGCCGCTCGGTTCGGGAGTTCGTCGAGCATGAAGTGGTGCCGATCGCCAACGACCTCGACCGCCAGGAAGCGCAGATCCCCGAGCCCATCATCCAGAAGATGGCCGAACTGGGCTATTTCGGCATCATCTTTCCCCCCGAAGAGGGCGGAATGGGTCTGGATTACGTCGCCATGGCGATCGTGACCGAGGAACTTTCCCGCGGATGGCTTTCGGTGGGATCGGTGATGACCCGCAACCTCATCACCGGCAGCCTCATCCACAACAACGGCACGCCCGAGCAGAAGAAAAATTTCATGCCGCGAATTGCGCGCGGCGAGGTGATGACGGCGGCGGCCTTCACCGAGCCCGATACCGGTTCCGATACCGCCTCGCTCAAGCTGCGCGCGGTCAAGCATGGCGACGGCTACCTGCTCAAAGGCTCCAAGATGTGGTGCACGTTCGCCAACCGCGCCAACATCCTGACCGTGATGACGCGCACCGACCCCGATGTCTCGAAAAAGCATCGCGGGCTGTCGCTGATGCTGTTGGAGAAGACGCCGGGCGACGATTTCGCGCCGCCGCATCTGACCGGATCGCGGATTCCGACTATCGGCTATCACGGCATGAACAGCTTCGCGCTGTCGTTCGACGACGCGTTCGTGCCGGCCGCCAACCTGATCGGCGGCAAGGAAGGTCAGGGCTTTTACCAGCTCATGAACACCTACGAGGCGGCGCGCATCCAGACCGCGGCGCGCGGCGTCGGCGTGGCGCAGGCGGCGTACGAATGCGCGGTGAAATACGCCAAAGAGCGGACCCAGTTCGGCGTGCCGATCGGCAACCATCAGGTGATCCGCCACAAGCTGGCGCACATGGCGGTGGAGATCGAAGCGGCGCGCCAGCTCGCGTATTTCGCGGCGTCGCAGAAAGACACCGGCAAGCGATGCGATTACGAGGCCGGGTTGGCCAAGGTGTTTGCGGCCGAGATGGCCGAGCGGGTCACGCGCGAGGCGATGCAGATCCACGGCGGCTACGGCTATTCGATGGAGTTCAACGCGCAGCGCTTCTGGCGCGACGCGCGCGTGCTGTCGATTTTCGAGGGCACCAGCGAAATCCAGCTCGAAGTAATCGGGCGCCGGATCATGGAGCAGTAAGCCGATGAGCATCACCTCCGACGGCAGCTACTTCGAGGATTTCACCGTGGGCGATACGCTGGTACATCAGCGCGGCCGCACCATCACGGAAACAGACAATCACATGTTCACCTCGCTGGTGATGAACACCGCGCAGCTGCATTTCAACCAGCACCTGGTGGACCGCGAGCCGGATACCTATTTCAGCGGGCGGCGCGTGGTTTACGGCGGCGTGGTGCTGGCGTTCGTGGTGGGTTTGGCGTCGGAGGATACCAGCGAGAACGCGATCGCCGAGCTGGAGATGGACAACGGGCGGCATACCAATCCGGTGTTTCACGGCGACACCATTTACGCCGAATCCACCGTGCTGGAAAAACGCGATTCGCATCGGCCCGACGCCGGCATCGTCAAGTTCAAGCTGATTGGCAAAAGGCCCGACGGCACCGTGGTGGTGGAAATCGAGCGCTCCGTGCTGATCAAGCGCAAATCCTACTTTCTCAAAAATTCCTGAGAGGTTGCAGACATGTTCGTCCTCGACGGCGGCAAGCGCTTTGTGATTCCACGCACCGAGATGACCTATCCCGGGCATAACCTCAAGCTGCATCAGAACGCGGCCGACCCGGTCAAGGCGCCGGTCGATCACGTGATGGCGGATTTCGAGGACGCCTGCCCCTACGAATTCAAGGGCGAGAAGAGCCGCAAGGTGATGGTCGAGGCGCTCAACACGCTGGACTTCGGCAAGAAGGTGGTGACCATCCGGCCCAACAACATTCACTCCAGCTTCTTCAAGGGCGATATGGAAGCGGTGATGCTGGGGGCGCCCAACCGCTTTCACGGCATCATCCTGCCCAAGACGCGCGGCCCCGAGGAGATTGTCGCGGTATCAAAGCTGCTCGACGATCTCGAGAAGCGCGGCGGATGGCAGTACAAGGTCCAGATCGAGTCGCTGATCGAAACCCCGCACGCGTTGATCCGCGCGTATGACATCGCCAGCGCGTCGGATCGGATGGCGGGGCTGATTTTTGGAATCGCGGATTTCGCCGCCAACCTCGGTATCCGCGAGATCGTCGAGGACCAGAACCGCAACTTCCACTACGCCAAGCAAGCCGTGGTGATCGCGGCCAAGGCGGCGGGACTGCATGCGATCGACAACGTCTATCTGCGCCTGATGCGCAAGGACGATCCGCCCGAACGCGTGGCGGAGATCGAGCGCGGTCTGCGCGAAAAGAACACCGGCGCCGCCAATCTGGGTATGGACGGCACCTGGGTTATCCATCCGCAGCAGGCGGAAATCGCCAACGCCTGCTTCTCACCGACGCCCGAGCAGGTGGACGAAGCGCGCCGCGTGGTCAAGCTCTACCACGAGAAGGGCGGCGGCTCGATGGCGGACCCCAAGACCGGCGACATGATCGACGAAGCCACGATCAAGATTGCCCTGATGGATCTGGCCAAAGGCGTGCAGATGGATTTGGTGTCGCCCGAAGAGCTGGCCGATTGGTCCGCGCGCAGCCGCGAAATCACCGGCTACGACATCCTCCAACTGATGCGCCGTGTGCAATAAAATCGCGGCTCGCCGCTTAACCTATACCGTGACTCTCATCCATTGAGTGACCATGAGATCGCGGCGGCTTGGAGCGAATTGTTGAAAGTAGTGTTTTCGCGGCGGAAAACGAGCAGCAGGTATTTGTCGCCATGGCCGCACTCAGGGATGGATTCGGTGCGTTCGCAGATGCCCTCAGCGGGGCGCTCAGCCAACCGGCCGGAGGCTCGGTTGCGATGACCTTCGACTGCGACAACGCCTGCCTGAAAAGTTTCGAACTGCTGTTATAGCATTGGATCTCACCGCTTGCGGCGGGCGAGGATCATTTCGCCGCTGCCGTCGAGGTAGGTGGGGCCGCTGCGCAGCACCGGAATGTAGTTGCTCATCTCGCGTTTGGCCAATACCTGGTAGGTGTCTTCACCGAGGATCAGGTAATCGGGCCAGTCCTTTGGATCGATTGCGACCACGGGGAAGACCTTGTCGCCGCTGTAGAAAGCGATGTCGTAGTTGAGGCCGAACAGGTACGCCGCCTTATCCTTGCCGACGGTCCGGGCGAGCTGTTGGGCGAAGTCTTTCAGCGCGATGGTGTTGGCGGTCGCCGGCAGGACATAGAGATTGGCGACCATCGACAGGCATGCGACGCCCACCGCCGTGCCGCAGACCAGTTTCGCCGCGGTTGGCGGGGTTCGCAGCAACAGGTAAGCGACCGCGCCCGCAACCGCGGCAATCGCCATCACCGCGATCCAATGCGCGCCGATTGCGGCCGACAGTTCAGGAACGAAGCGCGGCGCCTTGATGTCGAACGCGGCCAGCGCCGCGCGCGCAGTCGGCGGCCATATCCTGATCAGCCCCGCGGCGATCAGGCCGCCCATGCTTATTGCACCGAAGAAGATTCCCATTGCGAGCGACCAAAATCGCGTCCACGACGACACTCGCGGCGCCCCCAGCTCATCGGCCAGATAGAGTCCCAACAACACCGCCAGCGCCGGATACAGCGCCAGCAGGTAGACGCCGCGTTTGGCGGCGGCGACGTTGTAGAACAGCAGGACCACGCCGAACCAGATCAGGACATAGAGTGCGCGCGGTTCGAGCAGTTTGCGTTTGTCGGCGAAATACAGGGCGGCGGGGGGAAGCAGCAGCGACCACGGCAGAAACCCCGCCAGCAAAACCAGTTCGACGTAGTAAAAGCGATGGCCGTGGCCGGGGCTCATGCCGTGATGATGCAGAAACGTGAAGACGTTTTCGGCCAAAATCTGCTTGTCGAAAAAGGCTCGGCCGCCGACCATAATCGCCGCCAGGTACCATCCGCCGGCCAGGATTCCCACGATCAGCGCGCCCCTGGCCAGTTCCAGATCCGCCAGCAGATTCCATCGCCCCTGCGCCGCGACAAAGACCAAAGCCACAGCCGCGGGCAGCACCAGACCCACCGGTCCCTTGGCCAGCACCGCCAGCGCAACAGCAAGGTAAAGCGGCGTCCGCCGCGGCGTCAGACCTTCAGCGATCATCAGGAATTCGAAAAAGGCAATCTCCATGAAGAAGGTCAGCGTCATGTCGACGCGTGCGCCGCCGGCCGCCTGCAGGAACTGGAAATTGGCGGCCAGTATCAGGGCCGAGAACAGCCCGGCGGACGCGTTGAACAAGCGGCGCACATAGAGATAGCAGCAGAGCACCGCCAAAGTGGCCATAATCGCGGAGGGCAGGCGCACGGTCCATTCGCCGACGCCGCCGGTCAGCATTGACGTCGCCGCGATCAGCCAATGCATCAGCAGCGGCTTGGAAGGAAGCTCGACCCCCGCCCGCATCGGCAGGAGGAACGAGCCGATGCTGTGGCCGCGAAACATGTCGAGCACGGTGACGGCTTCGCGCGGCTCACCCTTGGTATAAAGCGGGTAGCCGCCGAGGTTGACGAAAAACGCGGCCAGGCACACCAGCGTCAGCAGGGGAAGGGCGAATTGCGGCGCCGCCCAGCGCTGGAATTGCGCATCAAGCGGCGCTGCGGGTGCTTCCCGCCGAGCTTGCGTCAGGGGCTCCTGTGCGGGTTCAGTTGCTGGAGATTGTGCTGGCGTGGCTTGCGCTTCCATCATCACACCGCGACTTAAACATACGCCGTGATGCCAAAAAAGGTGGCCGACGCTGAATCAGGCTACGGCCAGCTCGACAACCTGGCCTGCGCGCGCATCAGCCCGCTCCACTCCGGCCTTCTTTCCGACCGGCGGCCAGGCGAGAGCGCAAGCGAAGAGGAGAGTTCCAAGCGGGAGCGATGAGGAAGCGATCATGCGCGAGCGAAATTTTGCTCGCGCCGCTTCAATTCTTCTTCATCGCCGGATCGTCGGAGGACACGCATTTCGCCCAAACGCTGCCGGCCGGAGCATTCGAACCGACACCGGTTGCAATCGCGACGATTTGTTTGCGCGTGGCTTCGCAATCGTCCGCACTCTCGTACGGACCCGACTGCTTCCATTGATTGAGCGGGACGTTGACCTCAATCTTGCCGTTGGTTTTCGGCGCGACCATCAGGTACCAGGCGGCCAGAGCGAGCGCGGCGGTATGCCATCGTTTCATGCCGGTCTTTGTATATCAGCGCTGCAAAAACTGAAAGCCTGTTCAATGCAACGTCTCACCCGAGCATCAGCGTCAATATCAGGCCAAAGGTGCCGATTTTTAAAACGATCCACACCACGTAATCGCCGATCGCGCCCGAGAGTACCCGATGCGCCGCGACAGCTCCGTGGAAAGCCGGCCGCATGCCTGGGGGCAGGTTGCGTTTCCAAAGCGGCGCCGGCGCTCAGCATTGTCGCCCGTGCGGTTCAGGGCGGGCGCTTGAATGGCGCGCTGCTATCCGGTAGCGCAAATCTACGTATGGAAAAGCTCGACCTGCCCGGCGCCGGTGTGCGCCTGAACTGCCTCGACTACGGCGGCAAGGGTGAGCCGCCGATTCTTTTGATTCACGGCGGCGCCGCTCATGCGCATTGGTGGGACTTCGTGGGAGAGCGCCTCAAAGATACGCATCACTCGCTTTCCATCGACCTGCGCGGCCATGGCGACAGCGAGCGTGCGGCCGACGGCGATTACACTATCGAGGCGCACATTGCGGACCTGTCCGCAGCGATCGGCAACTGGGGTTTTGGCAAGCCGGTGATCGCGGCGCATTCCGGCGGATGCTTCGCCGCGCTGCCCTACGCCGCGGCTCATCCTGAGGCTATCGCGGGAATGGCGATCGTGGAGCCGCGGGTCTATTGGCCGCCCGAACTGCTGGAAATGGCCAGCCGCCGCATCGAACGGCCCCATCGCCGCTTTGCCACTCTGGAAGAGGCCTGCGCGTCGTATCGCTTTATTTTTCCCCCGATTGGTGCGGAACCTGAGGTGCTGGAGCATGTTGCCCGGCACAGTTTCCGCCAGGAGTCCGACGGGATGTGGGTCAACAAGACCGAGCGCATGTCGATGGCCGGGATCTTCAACATTTCGGTGATGGATTATGCGGCGCGGCTGCGATGCCCCGCGATGGTGATTCGCGGCGACCGCAGCGTGCATCTGTCGGAGGAGGACGCGGTCAGGCTGACGGCGTTGGCCAAGGCCGGTCCCGCGGTGGTAATCAGCAACGCCCAGCACAACGTGATGCTGGACAATCCGGCGGAGGTCGCGGCCGCGATACGGAGTTTCGCGGCCGCTTTGAAATAGCGCGCGCCTACCAGCAGGCGCCGCCGATGTGGTAGCGTGCCGCCAGCATCCGGAAAAGGAGGACGCGACCATGGAATATCGTCCATTCGGCCAGACCGGCATCCAGATTTCCGCCATCGGTTTCGGCTGCTGGGAGATCGGCGGCGGCTACGGCAGTATCGAGGAAACCGATTTCATCAAGGCAGTCAATCGCGCGCTCGATGCCGGCATCAACTGTTTCGACACCGCCGAAGCCTACGGCATGGGTGCGTCGGAGAAATCGCTGGCCAAGGCGCTGGGCGGGCGGCGCAAAGAGGCGGTAATCACCACCAAGTTCGGTATCGGCTATCCGGGCTTTCCCAACTACCGCGACGCCAGCCGCGCCCGGGTGATGTCCTCGATCGAAAAGGCGCTCAAGAATCTCAATACCGACTATGTTGACGTGTTCATGGTGCACTGGCCCGACCGCAACGTCCCGTTCGAGGAAACCATGAAAGCGCTGGACGACGTGGTCAAACAGGGCAAAGCGCGCGCCGTCGCCGTTTCCAACTTCAAACTGGAGGAGATCGAGCGCTGCATGAAGACGCGGCGCGTCGATGTGGTGCAGTACTGCTGGAACATGCTGGACCGCCGGATGCAGAAGGGGATTTACCCGTACTGCCAGAAAAACGGAATCGGGGTGATGGCGTACGGTTCGCTGGCGTACGGGATGCTCACCGGCACGTTCAGCGTCGAGATGAATTTCGACTCCGACGACTGGCGCTCGCGGCGCGGCAAACTGGGCAACGTCAACCTGTTCCAGCATCTGTTCGGCCCCGAACAGTTCGTCAAAAACATCCGCGCCGTCGAAGAGCTCAAGGAAATCGCCAGGCGCTACGGCAAGACGCTGCCGCAGCTCGCGCTGCGCTGGACCACCAGCAATCCGGTAATCAGCACGGCGCTGGTCGGATGCCGCAACGAGAAGGAAGTCAACGACAATATCGGCGCGCTGGGCTGGACCATCTCTGACGCCGACATGAAGGAAATCGACGCGATTTTCGCGCGCAACGGCGTTATCACCGAGCCCGACCTGTGGCTGGAGGAAGTCTGACCCCATCGGCTAAGGCGGGAGGAGGACGGCCATGAACGATGTCGACAAACTCATCGCGGTCGAAGAAATCAAACAACTGAAGGCCCGCTACTATCGCTGCATGGACACCAAGCAGTGGTCCGGATGGGAAGAGGTGTTCACCGCCGACGCCACCATGGACGTGAGCGAGGAGCGGCCGCCCGGCCACAACGATCCCGTGCCCGTAATCCAGGGCCGCGCCAAAATCATTCCGTACGTCAGCAAGGTGCTCGAAGGCGTGGTCACCGTCCATCACGGGCATATGCCTGAAATCGAGATCACGTCGGACACCACCGCGCGCGGGATCTGGTCGATGGAGGACAAGCTGCGATGGCCCGACGGCAAGACCACCCTGCACGGGTACGGCCATTACCACGAGACCTACGAAAAAGTGGACGGCAAGTGGCGCATCAAGACGCTGAAGCTGACGCGCCTGCGGATCGACCGGACCTGAACTGAGGCCGCGGGTCTCGCCAACGGAGGACTACGATGGATCAAAAAGGAAAGGTAGCCATCATCACCGGCGCCAGCCGCGGGATGGGCAAGCAGATGGCGCTGCGGCTGGCCAAACGCGGCGTCAACGTGGTGCTGGCGGCGCGCACCGTGGGGGCGAAAGAAAGCGAATGGCCGGGGTCGCTGACCGAGACCGCCAACGAAATCCGCGGTTTCGGCGTTGACGCGGTGCCGGTCAAATGCGATCTGACGGTGCGCAAAGACGTCGAAAACCTCTGTCATGCGGCGCTGGAGAAGTACGGACGCGTCGATTTTCTGCTCAACAACGCGCGCTATGTCGGCGAGGGACATTTCGATCCTTTCCTGGATATCCCGTTCGAGCTGTGGGACAAGTATCTCGCCGCCAACGTGATGGCGCCGATCGTCGCCACGAAGATCTGCCTGCCGGTGATGGCAAAGCAGAAAAGCGGGGTCATCATCAATACCACTTCCGCGGCGGCTTATTCCGATTCCGGTCTGCCCGGCGGGCGGGGCGGCACCGGGCCGCATTACCCGCTGACCAAGGCGGCGCTCGACCGGTTTACCAAAGCCGTATCGCTGGAGACCGAATCGATGGGCATCCCGCTCATCGGACTCGATCCCGGCGCGACGCTGACCGAGCGTGTGCAGATCCAGACCGCCAAGTACGGCTTCGACATGAGCATCTTCCATTCGATGGATATTCCGGCGGCCGCCGCGGAATACCTGTGCACGTGTCCTTATCCGATGCGCTACAACGGCCAGGTCGTGGTCGCGGCCGTGCTGTGCAAACAGTTCAACCTGTCATAAGCACGAGGCCGCGGCTTCCCCGGCGCGCCGGGCAATAGCGCCGAATCGCGCCGCGAGAGGCATAGAATAAAAAAGGGCAGGGGAGCCAGACTCCCCCGCCCTTGGCCTTTTCGGGCAAGCTCCCGCGCTATTGCATGATCTGCGCGAGCCCCGAGGGGAACGCCAGGGTCTGCGCGTTCCAGTATTTCTGCGGCGCGAACTTGTTCGCCGTGAGTTCAGCGTAGATCTCGCTGGTGCTCATGTGCGCATTCTGCAGATCGATCATCACTTCGTTGAAGCTGCCCGGCACCACCGCCTTCTCATGATCGTTGATCGGAATGGGGGCGATCAGGGCATAGTCGGTCTTCCACAGATGATTCTGCACGTCGTAGATGTCGACGTTGAAGGGCTGCCAGGTCTCCTTATCCACGTAGAAGACCTTTTCCTGGTAGCAGTAGCCCTTCAGTTCCGAGAGCGGGGTCAACACGATCACTTCGGTGTCGCGCAGTTCCCAGTTGCCCTCAACCGGCTTGGGCCACGACGGCATCGACGACGCCGCCAGATGATACGAATCGTCGCGGAAGCGGGCGACCGGGTCCATGTGCATCATCGCCAGGATCTTGTGCTCGCCCAGGTACTGCACCCTGAAGTTGGGCCATTGCAGGTTGAAGCCAAGGCCATTATCGTCCTGCACCCAGTCGGTGCCCAGGATCGGCGAGCAGCGCGCCGCCGACGACAACCGCAGCGAACGTCTGAGCGAGGGCAGGAAGACGTAGATTTCCTGCACGCGCTGCGGGTCGCTGAACACCTGCGCCAATTGCGTCGTGTACTTTACCTGCTCGGGCTGGAAGTCGAAGAAGCGCGACACGATCTGCACGCCGTTGGCGTAGGGCAGGGTCTTGGGCATGTCGGGCTCGCTCAGGTTCGACAGCCGCCAGGTATTGATGTCGCCCTTGGTCAGCGAAACGCTGTGGAACCGGTCGATGGTATGCGAGTTGGTCAGGTAGTGGATGAGAAAAGGATGGTAGCGCTCCCTGACGTTGTAGCCGACCTTGGTGCCTTTTTCCGGATCCGACGGATCGGGGAAAGGCACGCCCGCGGTGTAGCCGTCGATGGTGTAGCCGCCGCTCTCGAGCTTGCGCAGTTTGACCTGCCCCGAATACTGTTCGGTGTCCTTGCGGTATTGATCGGGCAGCGGAATAGGAATGGCCGGCGCGACCGTGATGGCGTAGTCCGGCTCGGATCCGATTTTCCAGAAATACTGGCCGCTGTAGAGCGCCTGCAGCCCGATCGGCAGAAAGCGCCGATATTGCTGCCAGTTCTGCGTGGTGATTTTGGTCCCCGGCGGGATGCTTTCGTTGACCCCGGCCAGCGACCGGTAGGCCTGGTCGCTGTAGTTGAACTGAGCGGCGGCTGCCCCGCACAAGCCGGCCATCAGCATAACCCCGGCCGCGGCCGCCGCTGCTGAACGCCAAAATCTCATCCCTCTTTGACTCCCTTCACGTTGTGTTGAATAGGAACGAAACGATTCCCGAATATGATACGCGAGGGCTTAAGTTGATGAAAACCTGGGCAAATGCGCCGAGCGTCGGCGGCACACCGCCGAAAATTTATTCGCCGCAGTCTTGACGGGCTGTGCCTTCAGCGGCCCAGCGGGCTAAAAGCCGTGCCGCCGCTTTGCTCGGCGCCAAAAAAGAGCGGGCGCCTCCACCACTGGCGGGGACGCCTGTGGCGCTGTCCTGAACCTGAATTGATGCTGACAGATGCGGCGGGCAGGATGCCCCGCTAGGCGAACAGCATCTCGGACATCGAACCGCCCGGCGGAATCATCGGCATCACCGCTTCTTCTTTCGGGATCACCACGTCGATCAGCACCGGCCCCGGGGTCTCGAAAGCCTGCTTCATCGTCGGCGCCAGTTCCGACGCCTTTTCGATCCTGAAGCCATTCGCGTTGTACGCCCTGGCGAGCATCACGAAATCCGGCACCGACATCTCGGAGTAGGAATAGCGCTCCTGGTAGAACTTCTCCTGCCATTGACGCACCATCCCGAGGAACCGGTTGTTCATGATCACGACTTTGATGTCGATGTTGTACTGGACGGCGGTGGCCAGCTCCTGGATGTTCATCTGGATCGACCCGTCGCCCGAGACCACCACCACGCGGCGGTCGGGCGCGGCGAACTTGGCGCCGATTCCGGCGGGCAACCCGTAGCCCATTGTGCCCAGCCCGCCCGAGGTCAGCAGCGAGCGCGGCCGCTCGAACGGAAAGAGCTGCGCCACCCACATCTGATGCTGTCCCACGTCGGTGGCCACGATACAATCGCCCCTGGTCAGGTTATGCAGCTCTTCGATCACTCCCACCGCTGAAACACGATTGTCGCCGTTGCCGTTGCGGCGCTCGTACAGCGGTTTCTCTTTCTGCCACTGCAGGATTTCCTGATGCCACTTGGACCATACCGGGCGCCGCTTGCCCAGACTTTCGCGCGTGCGCACCACTTCGGGCATGTCGCCCAGCACGGCCTTGATGTCGCCCACGATCGGAACGTCGACCTTGACGTTCTTGGAGATCGAAGACGGGTCGATATCGAGATGGATGATCGATTTGGCTTTGGGTGCGAAGTCCGAGATGCGGCCGGTGACGCGGTCGTCGAAGCGCGCGCCCACCGCGATCAGGCAATCGGTGTTGCAGACCGCCGTGTTGGTGGCGTACGACCCGTGCATTCCAAGCATCCCGAGGCACAGCGAATCGGAGGCCGGGAACGATCCCAGTCCCATCAGGGTTTCGCAGATTGGGATTCCCAGTCCGCGCACCAGTTGAATCAGTTCGGCCGACGCGCCCGACCATTGCACGCCGCCGCCCACGTAAAACAACGGCTTGTCGGCCTGTTCGATAGCGTCGACCGCGCGTTCAATCTGGCGCGGATTGCCCTTGATGGTCGGCTTGTAGCCGCGGATATCGACGCGGTCGGGGTATTTGAAGGTGTGCTGCGCCTGCTGCACGTCCTTGGGCAGGTCGATCAGCACCGGACCCGGCCGGCCATTGGCGGCGATAAAAAACGCCTCCTTGATGATGCGGGCGAGGTCCTTGATGTCCTTGACCAGGTAGTTGTGCTTGGTGCAGGGGCGGGTGATGCCGACCACGTCCGCTTCCTGAAAAGCGTCGTTGCCGATCATGGTGGTGGAAACCTGTCCCGTGATTACCACCATCGGAATCGAATCCATGTAAGCGTCGGCCAGACCGGTGACGGTATTGGTGGCGCCGGGTCCGGAGGTTACCAGCACCACGCCCGGGCGTCCGCTGACGCGGGCATAGCCTTCCGCCATATGGGTGGCGCCTTGCTCATGGCGGACCAGTACGTGGCGGATTTTGGAATCCAAAAGGGCATCGTAGGTGGGCAGTATGGCGCCGCCCGGATACCCGAAAATGGTGTCGACCCCCTCGGCGATCAGACTTTCGATTACAATTTGCGCTCCGGTGAGTTTTTTCATCTGGCCTTTTGCAATGATGGCTGAGCCCGGCGAGGTTTAACCCACGACATCGTGGGGGCGCACAAGCTGAGATATCTAGTCAAGCAAAATTGTCCAGCTAAAGAAAGCGCGGCCGCGCCCCGGCGCGATTATCCCGTACCGCGACAGCCGCCGGGCGCGGACGCTCTACGCCCGGAAGATGAAGCTGACCTCGCCCAGGCGGACTTCGCTGCCGGGCGCCAGCGGCACCGACCCGTGAACCGGCTGGTCATTGAGAAAGGTGCCGTTGGTCGAGTTGAGGTCGACCAGCTGATAGGCTCCGTTGCGCCGCTGGATCCGGGCATGCGTGCGCGAAACGCTGGCGTGCGGTACCACGAGGTCGTTTTCGGTGCCGCGGCCCAATGAGATTTCGTCCTTCAAAAGGCTGTACTCCGAGGGCAGCGGCGCCACCGGATTGACCGTGATCAGCTTGGGCTGGCCGCCCGGCGCCGTCGCGGCCGCCGCCGGCGTCCTTGAAGGCGGCGGGGCGGGGCGCGCTGCCGTGCTCTGCTGCTGGCGGAATATCGGTGCGCGCGGCGCGGGCTGATTGTACGCCTCGAGGATCGCCTTGACTTCTTCCGCCGGGGGACCGAGACCCGCGCGCGACAATGCCAACAGCGCCAGAATCGCAATCAGCGGAATCGCCGCGTTCCACCATTGAAAGGAAAGCTGGCTCAACCCGGTGCCCGATTGGTTCGCGGTTGCGGCTTCGCCCTCTTCGGGAACATTGATGCGCGCGCCGCTGATGCCGCGCACCTCGTAGCCCGTTTCGGCGTCGGCGGTCTGCCCCTCGTAATCGATCTTCAACTCGACCTTGCGCGAAGTGCCGTCTTCGATCGGCCGCGGTGTGCGATAGGTCAGCGAATATTGCGTCGCGATCGAATGGCCGATCTCGCGCACCAACTCGGAGAAGCGTCCTTCCTCGGTGACGATATTGTAGGAACGGCCGTGAGTCGCGCTGACCAGCAGCGCGTAGTCGGGCGCGATAAACGGCGGCGGCACGACCGCGTACAGAGTCAGGCCGTTTTTCTTGAACATTGCCGCCACCTGGTCCGCCGTCAGATCGGTGACGTCCTTGTCCTTGTCCGGATGATGGTCCCAGAACGCCTGGTCGTGCTGTGTATGCGCCGAACCGTCGCCCGCATGATGATCGGGCGCGTCGCTGACCAGGATTACGATGCCCTGCGCTTCGGGACGGAATGGAAAGGTCGAGGCGTAAGCCAGCGCGTCAAGCTGATCTTCAGGGATATCGCCCCCGCCGCCGGCATGCAGCGAGCCGACCCATTGGGTGAATTCCTGCACGTTGGAAGTCATTTTCTTGTGGTAGGGGCAATTGCAGTCGGACGCCGCGGAAACGACGTAATCCTCGAAGGTGACCAGTCCCAGCCGATAGTCGCGGTTGTTGCGCGCCAGGTCCTCGGCGAAGCTGATGACGTTCTGCTTGACCGCGTCGATATAGGGCTGCATCGATTCGGTGACGTCAAGCACGAAGACGATATCCACCGGACGTCCCTGGCCCTGGCCGCGGAAGTCGAGGATCCTGGCGGGCTTGCCGTCCTCGTAGACCTTTACGTTATCGACGCGCAGATTGCCCACCGGGGCGCCGTTCTGGTCGGTCAGACCGAAATCGATCTGGACGCCGCCGTCGGTATCGAAATGCTCGAGGCTGGGATTGCCCACCGAAAGTTGCATCGCGGCGCCGGCGGGGCGGGCGGCAAGCGCCGCCAACAACGCCAGCAGGCCTGCGAGCACAACCGTGCGGCTGCATGAATTCATCGTGCTTTTGATTGTGAAAGCCCAGCTACCACCTAGTCAATATCCTGGCAGCCCGCGGTGGATGCGCGCGGGCGCGTTTCCCGCCGCCTGCTTGCCTTCGCTCCTGCGGTAAGTTATCCAAGGACCAACCTCAATTTTGCACTTATGGTCGCCGAGTGAAACGAATACCTGCACCCTACAGCGTTCTTGTACTGCTTGGTCCGTTATTGACTATCGCCGCCCTGATCGCGGGACCCTTTGGATGCGGCGGCGGGGGCGGGGGCCCCACCCCGGTCCCGACCACCGGATCGGTCGAAGTGGGCTTTATCGACAGTCCCAGCCAGCCCTTTCAGTCCATCGCCTTGAACGTCGTTTCGGTGCGGCTCAATCCTTCCACCGACGCCAGCATACCCGACACCGATCCAAACTGGGTGGCGGTAACCGCTCCGCCGAGCGCCGGCCCGGGCGAGTTGTCCGTCAACCTGCTCGATCTGCAGAACAACGGCGTGATTTTCAACACCGGACAGATTGCCGCCCAGACCTATCATCAGATTGAAGTCGTGATCGACGCCAGTATCCCGGGGACGGTGATTCCCTCGTGTTTGTCCTCGACCACGCCGACGCTGGAAGGATGCATCACGGCCAACGTGTCCTTTACCGGTAGCACCAATCTGCGGTTCAACGACATTGCCGGCTTGAGCATCGCGCCCGGAGCCCTGACGCCGCTGTTGATCGATATCAACCCCGGCACCATCGTGTCGCCGGCGTCCTCGGGCGGCAATTATACGATGGCGCCGACCATTTCCCTGGCTCCGCCCGCGTCGTTTCTGGTGCCCGTCACGGGTACCGTCAGCGGGCATTCGATCACCAGCGGCACCACGGTAACAGCGGAATTGTCGGGCACCAACTCGGTAATCGCCACCGCACCGGTTCAGAGCGACAATAGCTACACTATCCAGCTCCCCGCGCCGCCAGTGGGCAGCGCCAGCTATGACCTGTTCGTTTCCGTCGGCTCAACCATTGCCGTCGCCTCTAACATCGCGGTAACGCGCGGCGGCAGCTCGCCGGTGGTGAATTTCACCGTCGCCCCGGCCAGCGGCACCGGAACCATCAGCGGTCAGGTAATCGATCAGCGCACCACCAATGGCCTGGTGGGCGCGACGGTTAACCTGCTGCTGCCTGAGACCAGCGGGGATAACTGCGCCACCAGCCTGGCGGGATGCGTGGTCGTCGCCACCACTACGTCGGATAACACGGCAACCTACACGTTTTCCTCAATACCGCCCACCACGCTGCCTTATTATGTGCAGGCCAGCACGACCGGGACCGATACGGCGATTCAGCAGGTAACCGCCTTTGGCACCACCAGTTCCTGCTCGAGCAGCCCCAATCCCAGCAACTGCAGCTTTAAGCTCAACAATGTGCTGCTGTCCGGACAGATAACGGTCGATCCGATGCCGGCCGCGAGTACCAATATCGTGGTGACAGTGATGGCGGAGATTACCGGCACCGGCACTTTGGTCGGTTTGACCCAGGTGACAGTCGGACCGTCGGGCAGCGCCAGCTTCTCGATGGAAGTTCCGACCACGGCCGGGAACGTGGACCTGATTGCGTCGGCCAACGATAGCTATCAGGGCGTCGGCACGCAGTTCTCGGGGCATCAGTTGGCGGTCGCGTCAAACGTCAATCCGGCCGCGACTTCCGGCACTCCCGTAGCGCTGACGGTTACCTGCATGGGGCATGGGACGATTGCCGGCACAGCCCCCAGCTCGGACGCCAACACCCACGTCCGGTTGTTTGAGAGCAACGTGCAGTTGATGGACACGACGGTCGGCAGCAGCGTGGTGACGGTGCCGTCGGGAACCGCGACTCCCGCGTTCCCTAATCAATACTCATTCTGTGTGCCGCCCAACAACACCTACACCATTCAGCGTTTCGAAGTGACCGGCGGTGTTGCCAGCCCGGTGGGTACGCCGACGATGATCGTGGTCCCGACTCCGATGGCGACGGCGACCGCGACCTGTCCATTATGTACCGCGCCGGCTTCGGCGGGCGGCGGATGTCCGGGCAACTGCAGTGCCACCGCGGCGAGCCCGTTAAATCCATGAAAACGGCATATTCAGCGAAACCGCGGGCGGGCTGGCTTGCTCTGGCGATACTGTGCGCCTGGGCTCTGGCTCAATCCGGATGCGGCAGTACGTTTGGATGCGGCGGTCTGACCGGAATCGGCAATGGTCCGTTTACCGGATGCGGCGGCGGCCAGAACATCCCGCCGCAAAGCTCGGTCAATTTTCTCGGCACCAACGGCACCGTATTTATCGCGACGGTATCGGACACGGTGGCGTCCTACACCTTTAAGGGCACAGTTCCGCTCAAGCTGATCTTTGTCAACAACAAACTGCCGGTGCGGATTATCGCCACCAACCTGAGCCCGACTCCGGCCCTTTTGAGCGTGCAGGCGCTGTCGGTGTTTACCACCACGCAAATAGCGTCGACAACTACGCCGGGAGGCACGGTTTCGGTTAACGTCGGCGGGGTGCTCCCGGCCATTTCGGGGCCGGCCGCCTGCGACGTCAGGTTTATCGTCACCGGACCTATCAACCAGAACTACGAGGCGCTGCTCGAGCAAAACAACAACGCCTACGAGAACCTCACCACGGCGCCCACCTACTATCTGGTGGGAGGAGCGTCGGGCAACGTCGACGGCGTCTTTACCGAGGTCGGCGGCTTCTTTGGTGCGATTAAGGTTGAACTGGTGATCAACGGAAAGGTGGCGGATTTCGACTCCGGCAACAGTTTTACGGTGAAGTCGGGATGTCCCTGAGGCTGCCGGCGGGCGTGTGAGCAAGCGCCGCAGTCGCGGCCCCCCTATCGCCTCGTCGTGTATTTTGCTGCATAGTTCAGGGTTGGGAACTGAGTTGAACGTTGGTTATGTATGCGGTAAAAGGGGCCGTCGGAATTCTGGATGAATCGGTTTTTTCGTAGACGCTATATTGTGGCGGTCCTGGTGCTGATCGCGCTGGCATTCGCCGCAAAGCCAGCCCTGCGCTACTACCGCTTCATGACCACCCACGTCAGTACCGACGACGCCTACGTCGACGGTACCGTGGACCTGATCTCCTCGCGCGTGACCGGAACCGTCAGCCAGGTTTACGTCCAGGACAACTGGATCGTTAAGGCCGGCGATCTGCTCGTCAGCCTCGATCCGACCGATTTCGAGGTGCGGGTGGAACGCGCCCGCGCCAACCTCAATCGCGCCCGCAGCATGGTCGACCAGGAATACGCCCAGATGACCGAGGCCGAAGCCGGACAGCATCTGGCGGAAGCTCAACTGACCCAGGCTGAAACCGACTACAAGCGCGCGCGCACGCTGCGCAAGGTCGGCGTCGTTTCGCAGGAATTCTACGACCAGTCGGAGACCGCGTACCGCGCTTCCGAAGCCAATCTTGCCCTGGCCAAGCAGGAAGTGGCGCGCTCCCGCGCGGCCTTGGGCGGCGCCGACAGCGTCGATCACGATCGCTACGACCAGGCGATTGTCAGGCAGGCCGAGGCCGAGCTCAAAACCGCCGAACTGGACCTGGGCTACACCAGTATCAAGGCTCCGGTCAGCGGCGTGGTCACGCGCAAGACGGTCCACGTGGGCCATCGCGTCCAGGCGGGCGAACCGCTGATGACCATCGTGCCGCTGGACAGCCTTTACGTGACGGCCAATTTCAAGGAAACCCAGCTCACCGATGTGCGCGTGGGCCAGAAAGCGGAAATCATCGCCGACATCTACCCCGATTACGTCTTCAAGGGGCATGTGGATTCAATCAGCCTCGGCACTGGGGCCGCCTTCTCGCTGCTGCCGCCGGAAAACGCGACCGGCAACTGGGTCAAGGTGGTTCAGCGGGTGCCGGTCAAAATCGTCTTCGACGAGGCTATCCCGCCCAACCGGCAATTGCGGCTGGGACTTTCGGTCGACGCCTCGATCGATGTCAGCAACACGCGCGGACCGCTGATCTCCTCCCTGCTGCAACGGGAGTTCCGCCGGCTTCACAGCAGCCAGAAGACGATTCGACCCTGACCGCGCCTGCCGGACTTTCAGGTCCTGCCGCTCTGACGGGGAGAGATGCCGGTCAGGAACGGCTTGGCGGATGCGGCCGCCGACGGTTGTGGGCGGTGCTCAGGCGGGCGACATTGGTCCGCACCGTCCGCGCGGCGCGCCGGCGCCTTACCATCAGAATAACCAGCGGAGCGCATCCCGGGAGGATTACCCAGAACGGCGCCACCACCGCGCCGACGTAGTTACCGCGCTGCACAAACTCCACGACTATCCACAAACCAAAGGTCGTGGCGGCGGCGGCGATAATCAATGCCACCGCCAGGGCGACAACGCTGGTGGATGGGGGATGGGGCTTGTCGGGGCCGGCAGGCTGACGGCGCCGCCGGCGTGCGCTATCAATAGCTACTACCGAATTCTTCTTGCTCGGATTATTCGGGAGGGCACCCATCACACTGCCCCCTGTGGGACTATACTTAGCTTAGCGCCGCGCGGTTTTAAGAGCCAGCGGGAAATTGCGATCGCCGCTTTTTTTGGGGCCAATTGGCTGTTTTTGCCGGCCGCCAACCCGGATGCACTCATTGCAACCGTCCTGCCCGCACCCTAAGCTGGCCGACTGCGATGGCTGTAGCAAACCAGGTAGAGGCGCGCCTGAGTAAGTATCTCGGCGCTCAACTCGATCGCTTCCGTGTGCTGGCCAGCGGATGGGAAACCACGGTATTCGAATTTGCCCTTCGCTCCCCCGCCGGAATCGAATTGCCGCAGCGCCGCCCGCTGGTCCTGCGCTTTTATCACGGACCCGAGGCGGCGTCCAAAGGGCGCCGCGAGCACCGCGTGCTTCAGTCGCTGCGCGCGGCGAAATTTCCGGTCCCCTGTCCTTACCTGTACGAGCCCGACGCCGCCGCCGTGGGCGCTCCCTTTCTGATCATGGAGCGGCTTGCCGGCGCACCGCTGCTGCGGCTGGGCGGCTTCGCCGGCGCGGTCCGGACCTTCACCGTGGCCTTTCTTCCCTTCGTCCGCCTCCACGCCCGGCTGCATCGGATGGATCCGGGCGCGGCGGGCATCACCGAGCTGGATCCGGCGTTGGGGCGCGGCGAGAACGCGGCAGTCCGCCCTGCGCTGCTCGATCGGACGCTGGCGACGATTGCGGCGCGCGTCGAGCAGGGACCGCTGGCCTGGCTCGGTCCGGCGCTGCAATGGGCGCGCACGGAATCGGTCAGGTTCAGCAACTCGGCCAGTTCGGTGCTGCATATGGACTACCATCCGCTGAACGTGCTGGTGGCGGGCGCGCGCATCAGCGGCATTATCGACTGGGTCAACGCCGAGGGCGGCGATCGGCATTTGGACGTGGCAACCACGTCGGCGATTCTGTCATGCCACGCGATGGAGAATCCGCGATGGCTGCGCGACAATCCGGCGGGCAATTCGCTGCGCCGCTTTTACAACGGCCTGTACGTGGCGCTGTATCACGCGACCATGCCGCTGGAGTTCGCGCGGCTGCGCTACTACCAGGCGCTGGCGTCGATTTTCCGGCTGTCGACTTTGGGGATGATGCTGACGCGCGGCGCCGAATCGGTGGGCTACCGCAGCGAGGCGGCCGCCGACGTCACGCGCCCGGTGCTGCAATTGCTGGCGCGCTATGCGGCGCGCAAATCCCGCATTCCGATCCCCGTCCCGCTGCCGAAAAAATGATTCTGCACAAGACGCAGATGCGCCTCCGATCGCGCCGCACCGCGCGCGCCCAAGCCCCGGCGGCGCCTCCGACCGCAACCGGCTATGCCGCAATCAACTGCCGCAGCACGTAGGGCAGGATACCCCCATGCCTGATGTACTCCACCTCTTCGGGCGTATCGACCCGGGCGATCACCTCGAATTCGCGGACCTTGCCGCCTTCCTCGGCGCGCACTTTCAGTTTCTGACCCGGCTTGAGTCCCGCGGCGATACCGCCGATTGAATAGAGCTCGCGTCCGCTCAGTCCCAGGGTCTCGCGGTTCTCGCCCGGCTTGAACTGCAGCGCCAGCACGCCCATCCCGATCAGATTGCTGCGGTGGATGCGCTCGAAGCTTTCGGCGATGACGGCGCGCACGCCCAGCAACTGGGTTCCCTTGGCCGCCCAGTCGCGCGACGATCCCGATCCATATTCCTTGCCGGCAATTACAATCAACGCCACGTTCTCGGCACGATACTGCTCCGAGGCCTCGAAAATCGTGGTTTTCGCACCGTCGGGCAGATGCACCGTGTAGCCGCCCTCGACTCCCGGCACCAGCAGGTTGCGCAGGCGAATATTGGCAAAGGTCCCGCGCACCATCACTTCATGATTGCCGCGCCGCGCGCCGAAGGAGTTGAAGTCCCGGGGCTGCACGCCGTTCGCGATCAGATAGCGCCCGGCCGGACCGTCGGCCGGAATCGATCCGGCAGGCGAGATATGGTCGGTGGTCACGCTATGCCCCAGCATCGCGAGCACGCGCGCGTTGCTGATATCGGTCAGCGGGGCCGGCGTCGCCCCGATACCGTCGAAGAACGGCGGCGCCTTGACGTAGGTCGAATCCCGCTGCCAGCGGAACAGGTCGCCGCTGGGTACCCGCAATCCGCGCCAGCGCTCGTCGCCCTCGAACACGCGTCCGTACTCCTCGCGGAACATCGCCGCGTCGATCGATTCCGCAACTGCCTTGCGCACTTCCTCAGGGGTCGGCCAGATGTCCTTGAGATAAACCGGTTGACCGTTGCTGCCGGTGCCGATTGGGGCCTGGGTCAGGTCGCAATCGATCGTGCCGGCCAGCGCGTAGGCCACCACCAGCGGCGGGGAGGCGAGATAGTTGAAGCGGACGACCGGATTGATGCGTCCTTCGAAGTTGCGATTGCCGCTCAGCACCGCCGCCGCCACCAGGTTGTTCTGCTTGACCGCCGCCGCCAGCGCCTCCGGAATCGGACCGCTGTTGCCGATACAGGTGGTGCATCCGTAGCCCACCAAATGGAAGCCCAGAGATTCGAGGTAGGGCGTCAGTCCGGCGCGTTTCAGATACTGGGTGACAACTTTCGATCCCGGCGCCAGGCTGGTTTTGACCCATGGCTTGCTTTTAAGCCCGCGCTCGACCGCCTTTTTGGCCAAAATGCCCGCGCCCAGCATTACCGACGGGTTCGACGTGTTGGTGCAGCTTGTAATCGCCGCGATCAGCACCGAACCATGGCCGATTTCAACCTCGCCGGAGTCGGCCATGACCTTGGCCGTCTTCAGCAGATGGCCCAGCTCGGAGCGCGGAATCTCGGCCGCCGCCCCATTGACGGGATTGCCGCCCTCTGCGGTCCATCGCTCGATCGCTTTCGGATCGACCCCTTTGACGTGGTCCGAGATCTCCTTGACCAGTTGCTCGCGGTAGTCGCGCTGCGCGCCGCCCAGCGCCACCCGGTCCTGCGGCCGGCGCGGCCCGGCCAAACTCGGTTCGACTCTGGACAGGTCCAGTTCCAGCGTGTCGCTGAATTCGGGTTCGGGCGAGTTCGGCGTATGGAACAGTCCCTGCGCCTTGCAGTAGGCCTCGACCAGCTTCACCTGATGCTCGCTGCGGCCGCTCAGGCGCAGGTACTCCAAAGTCTGATTGTCGACCGGGAAGAACCCGATAGTGGCGCCGTATTCGGGCGACATGTTGCCCAGCGTGGCGCGGTCGGCGATGGCCAGGGTGGAGATACCGGGTCCATAGTATTCGACGAACTTGCCGACCACACCCCTGGCCCGCAGCATCTGCGTGACCGTCAGCACCAGATCGGTGGCGGTCGCGCCCGGCGCCAGCTCGCCGTACAGCCGCACGCCGACGACTTCCGGAATCAGCATCGGCACCGAGCGGCCCAGCATCGCCGCCTCCGCTTCGATGCCGCCCACGCCCCAGCCGACCACGCCGAGACCGTTGATCATGGTGGTGTGCGAATCGGTTCCCAGCACCGTGTCGGGATAGGCTTCGCCGGCGTTGGAGGCGAAGACCACCGGCGCGAGATACTCCAGGTTGACCTGATGCACGATTCCGGTGTCGGGCGGGACCACGCGGAAGTTGTTGAACGCCTGCTGGCCCCAGCGCAGGAACAGGTAGCGCTCCTGGTTGCGTTCGAATTCGAGTTCCGCGTTGGTGGCAAACGCCGCCCGGCTGCCGAACGCGTCGACCTGCACCGAATGGTCGATTACCAAATCGGCGGGCTGCAGCGGATTGACCTTGGCCGGATTTCCGCCCAGCCGTTTGATCGCGTCGCGCATCACCGCGAGGTCGGCCACCACCGGAACGCCGGTGAAATCCTGGAGCAGCACGCGCGCCGGCATGAAGGAGAATTCGCGCTCGGGCGGCCTGGGCGTCCAGCGCGCGAGGCTCTCGACCTGTTCGGTGGTGACAACTATCCCGTCTTCGCGGCGGACCACGTTTTCGAGCATGATCCTTATGGAGTACGGCATCCGCGCGAGATTGAAACCGCGGCGCTCGAGCGCCTCCAGTTTGTGGATCTGGTAGCTCTTGCCGTCAACCGCAAGTGTGCTGCGCGCACCGAAACTGTCTTTCGCCATTGTCCTGCTCTCGTTCCCGGGATTTTCGATTCCGGCGCGCCTGTGCGCCGGATGGAGGTCTGTCCGGAGTCAGAATAGCGCGGATCGAGCCGCCAAAAAAACGCCGGCACGGCGGATGAATCGCCGCATTGGACGAGGCGGCCCGCCGGGCGCAGGCTCCAGCCTGTCCCCGACGGGCGCCATCGGGGAGAGGTCAGCTCAGGTTCATGTTGAACAATCGATCGCAGTTATGGCTGATGATCTTGTTCTTAATCGGCTCGGGCACGTCGCTGAAGATGTCGGCGATCACTTCGCGCGACTTGGGCCAGGTGGTCGCGCTATGCGGATAATCGGACGCCCACATGTAGTTGTCCTCGCCGAAAAATCGCGTGACCCGCGGTCCGATCGGATCGATCTCGAAGGTAAAGAACACCTGCCGCCGCATGTACTCCGACGGCAGATGCGCCAGCTTGTTGTCCGCCATCGGAGCGAACTTCTTGAACCGCCGGTCGAGCTGCCAGACAAAATACGGCACCCATCCCGCGCCCAATTCGACCGAAACCACCTTCAAATTGGGATAACGCTCGAGCACGCCGCCGAACACCAGGCTGCACAGCGTTTCCTGGATCTCGTGGACGAAATGCAGACTGGCAAAGGTGAGGAATTCGGGACTGCCGTCGATTTTGGCCGCGCGCTTTTTGTCCTTGGCGGTGATCTCATGCATCGTGATCACCATCCCATGGTCCTGGGCGGCGGCGAAGAAGGGATCATAGATGCGGCTGTGGTAGGGACGATCGGCGGGCGGACCCGACCAGACCATCGCGCCTTTCAGCCCCAATTTGGCTGCGCGCTCGACTTCCTTGACCCCCTCGGCGACATTTTCCAGTGAGATCAGTGCGACCGGAAACAGGCGCTTGGGCGCATGCGAGGCGAACTCCGCCATCCAATCGTTGTAGATGCGGAAGCAGGCCAGCTGCAGTTCGGCGTCATCCAAACCGAAGAGCGAAAAGCCCAGCGACGGGTAGAGCACTTCGGCGGCGACGCCGTCGGTCTCCATGTCCCTGACCCGCGCCTGGGGGTCCCAGGCGCCGGGCCGCGCCGCCTCATACCCCTTGCTCATCATCTCCTTCAGTTCCTTGCCCTCGGCGCCCAGGGCATAAAAGGCCGCCACCTGCATCGGGGGAACGCCCGGAGCTTCGAACATCGGTCCCGCGCCGGGCTTGTCGACCACGCGCGGCGCGCGGTCGCGAAAGCGCTTATCCAGACGTTCTTCCCAAAGCCTGGGAGGCTCGACGATATGACCGTCAGAGGAAATGATTGGCACGCTCATCGTGGTGTTCGTCCTTCAATAAAATTTGCCGCCGGTGTCCGGCCGCGGATTGTCAGGGTGCTGCGCCTCAATTAGCGTTAGATCGTAAAGCGGCCATTGTAAAGTCCGCAGTCTCTCCATTCGGAACTTTGTATTGCGGCGCGCAGCCGCTTGCCCATCGGCACCCGAATGGAGCACAAGTAAAGCCATGGCACGGATTGAAGATTACTACGATCCCTGGAGCCCCGATTTTGTCCGCGATCCGCTCAGCCGCTACCGTCCGCTGCTGTCGCGGCCCCCGATACTGGTCGAAGGCGGCAGGCTGCCGCCCTCGCTCAGCCAGGGCGCCTTGCCGGGCAAGCCGATCGTGCTGATCGCGCGCTACGACGACGTGCTGACCGTGATGCGCGACGCCGCGCGGTTTTCCAATCATCGGCCGCCGCGGCCGGGCGAGCAAAAGGCCGGCGAGGGCGGGCTTAAGTTTTACGGCGCCGCCAACCTGCTCTTCAGCGATCCGCCGGTGCATACGCGGATGCGCCGGCTGGTTACCCGTGCGTTCAGTCCGCGGCGCATCCGCGACATGACCCCGTCGATCAAATCGCTGGTGATAAAAATGATCGATGCCGTTGCGGAAAAAGGCAGCTTCGAAGTGATGAAGGATTTGGCGTGGCCGCTGCCGATGGCGGTGATTGCGGACATGCTCGGAGTGACGCGCGAATTTTACCACGACTTCCATCGCTGGGCCGTGCTCATCATCACCGCCGACAGCCTCAGCGCCAACGGTTCCTATTCCAAGGAGACCCGCGAAGCGGTCGGCAAGCTGCGCAATTACGTCAGCGGAGAAATTGAAAAGCGCCGCAATTCAAAGGCCGAGGATGTAATCAGCGTTTTGGTCCGCGCCCAGGAGGAAGGCGACGCCTTGACCAGCGGTGAAGTGCTGGCCTTCGTGTTGCTGCTGCTGCTGGCCGGCAGCGAGACCACCACCAGTTTGATCGGCAATACGATGCAGCTGCTGGCGGAGCATCCGGAAGAATTCGAGCAGGTGCGCAGGAACCCGCAGTTGTGGACGCGCGCCATCGAGGAAATCCTGCGCTTCGAACCCCCGGTGCACGCCGTCGACCGCTTCGCCACGCGCGATACCGAGGTGGGCGGCACGGAAATTCCGCAGGGTTCGCTGCTGCACGTGCTGCTGGGTGCGGCCAACTTCGACCCGGCCAAATTTCCCGATCCGGAACGCTTCGACCTTACCCGCGACCCCAACGACCACGTGTCGTTCGGCGAGGGGATACATTTCTGTTTGGGCGCCGGACTGTCGCGGCTGGAAGGAGAAATCCTGTTCCCGTACCTGTTCGAGCGTTTCCCGCGCCTGCGTCCCGCCGTGCCCGGCTGCGATGGACGGCTGTACAACGGCGAGACGTCGTACTTCATGCCGCGGCGGGTCGGGTCGCTGCCGATGCTGATCGATTGATTCGGCGGCGCAGCTTGCGCGGATCGCAGAATAGCGCCGAGCTAACGCATCATCTGAAAGAACTCGACCGGAACTCCGTCCGGATCCTCGACATAGAAGCTGCGGAACCTGGGCACCACTTCCTCGATGTCGGAAATGATCTTCGCCCACGGCATCGATTGCACTTCGCGGAATTTCGCCTCGACATCTTCAACCGCGAACGACATGTGCGGGCTGCCGGCATTGTTGTGATGAATATGCTGAGGCGCGCCGCCGCCGGCGGTGTATTCGAGCAACTGCAGCTTGAACCCACCCGCGCGCACGTAAGCTCCCTTGATGGCGGCGGGCGGGTTTCTGGTCAGCCGGGCAAACCCGCCGTTTTGCAGTTCGAACGTGGCTTCCACCGTCATCCCCACCACTTCGCGATAAAATCTGAGCGAGGCATCCAGGTTGGTGACGGTCAGACCGACATGATCGAGCGCAGCCATTTTCAACCTCCTGCCGGGGTGCGTTTCGGGCCACCCTAGCCGCAGAGCGCAAAGAAGAAAACGTCCGGCGTGGACTGTCGGCGCGCCATCGCTTAACTTGCTCATCCGTGGACGCAATCGAAAAGGCCGCCAGGCGCGCGGCGCGGGCCGCCGGCGCCGTTCATATCGCTCGATTCGGCAAGACCACATTCAAGGGCAAAAGCAGCTTTTTGGACCTGGTGACCGAGGCCGACCAGGAAGCGGAGGCGGCGGTGGTCGGGATTCTGCATCGCGCCTTCCCCGATCACGCGATTCTCTCCGAGGAAGGCGGCGGTATCGACCAGCCCAGTCAACATCGATGGATCATCGATCCGCTCGACGGCACCACCAATTTCGCCCACGCCTATCCCCATTGCTGCGTCTCCATCGGCTATGAACGGCGCGGACGGCTGGAATTGGGCGTCATTTTGGACGCGCTGCGCGGTGAGCTGTTCCTCGCGCGCCGGGGCCGGGGCGCCACGCTCAACGGCAAGCCAATCGCCGTCAGCCGTGCCGCCACGCTCGACACCGCTTTGCTGTGCACCGGCTTTCCCTACGATCGCTCCGCGCGCCGGCGCTTTTACCTGACCTTCTGGGAGGCGATGATGACCCGCGTGCACGGCGTGCGCCGCACCGGCAGCGCCGCGCTGGATCTGGCCTGGGTGGCGTGCGGCAGGATGGACGGGTTCTGGGAGTTCGGGCTCAAGCCGTGGGACGTCGCGGCGGGCACGCTGATAGTGCAGGAGGCCGGCGGCAGAGTCACCAATATGGACGGAACCAGATTGAGCCTGACCGCGGGACGAATAGCGGCGACCAATCGCCGCCTGCACAAGCAGTTGCTGGACGTCATCGCGGAAAACTTCGCGGAGGCCGAACGCCGCGAAGCTTCCGGGATGTAGCGGCCCCCGCCAGCGTTTCTGCCCGCAAAGCGGCGGGGGAAACTCAAGCGGCAATCGATCCGGCGGCCGCTCAGTCAGCGCGGCTGGCTGTGCGCCAAAACCGATCGCGCCGCCGCCTCCACCGCGGTGCCTTTGAAAAAATCCGGATTCGCTTCAGCCTTGGCGCGCACCGGGTTGATTAGGACGAAATCGCGGAAATCCTCCTCGCTGATGCATCCGCGCTCCACCATCTCCCACGCCTCCGACGCGGCCAGGCGCATGTCGGGCAGATCGAAATGGCCGAGATCGGAGCCGTAAATCGCGCCCAGCCGCGCTGCGAAAGGATTTTTGCGCGGGTCGAAGGCAACCGCGGTCATGCGGTCGTCGCCTTCGCATCCGAAAAAGAAATTCGGCACGAAACGGTCGCGGATGTCTTCGCGCGTGCGCACCGCGCAGCGCGCGAACTCGTCGAGGTCGGCGGGATCCTGCACCACGCCCCACAAAAGCTGCGAGCGGTCGTCCTGGCGCGCCGCGATTTCGGCGCGGTAATCGCTTCCGTACTCCCTGAACAGACGGCGCATCAGATCCTCGTCCAGAGCGCGGGGGTCGTAGTTTGACACCATTGCGGCGTTATGTTTTTCCCAATGACCGGCGAGATCGCACAGCAGGCCCGCAGCCCAGGCCGCGCCGCCTTCGAGAAAAGCGAAACGGATTTGAGGAAAGCGGCGCGTCACTCCGCCCAAAAACAGCGACTTGCAAATCGCCTCAGCCGACGCGGCGAAGTGTCCGATATGGTTGTAGACGAAATTGGAGATGGAGTTGCGCATCCCCAGGCCCATCGTGCCGCTATGGAAGGTCGGCGCCACCTTCAGCTCAACGCATCTGGCCCACACCGGATCGTAGTCGTATTCACTGTCCAGCGCGTAGGTGTCGAACCAATGCGCATAGCGGGCGGCGTCGGGACTTTTCCTGGCCGCGGCGGGAATCGTTCGCACCACGAAAGCCGGCATCAGCACGACCTTCAATCCGAGCACGCGGACCGCGTAATCCAGTTCCTCCAGAGCTTCGGCCGGCGTATGCATCGGAATCACCGCGGCCGGAGTCAGACGGTCGGCGTACGCGCGGAAAATGTCGGCATGCAGCCTGTTCAGCGCGCGGCATGAGGCACGGCGCAACTCCTCATCGCCCAGGCTGGGCAGCACGATGCCGAAACTCGGATAGATGATACTGAAGTCGATACCCATTTCGGGCAGCCGCTGATGCAGCAGCCGGGGCAGCGAACTGGTCGCCCGGTCCAGCGTGTTGCGCGTCGGATGCGCCGCCCACAGCGGACGCGCCAGCCGGGCGTCGCGGCGCTCCTGCGGAGTCATCCGGTACCATCGAAACGCGATCGGGCTGTTGGGCATCGACTTGAGCCGATCCAGCATCCGGCTGCCGCCCACTTCGCGCAGGTAATCGAACAAAGCCGGTTCGAATTCAGCGGTATGGCCGTCGGAATCGATTATCGGATGATTGAGACGGGCGCGAATCGCGGCTGATTTGGAAATCGTTGCTGAGGTCGGCATCGCAATCTCACCTGCGGTTTGTGCACGGTACAAAGCATCACGGGCCGGCGCCGGCCGTACCCGCGCAAGCAGCGTCAATGGCCGCGGAATTTTCTCACCTGCAGCAGGATGTCCATAGTTCGAGTGCCGCCCGATTGCGACAGGCGCGGGTCGGAATCGGAGATGCATTGGATGAAGACATTGGGACTGGTGAAGCCGAACCGGGACCATCCGCCGCGCGCAATGACGCTGTGCTTGAGCCAGTCCTGAACCATCCCGGTGCGATCCGATTCGCATTCGGAGCGGCTGGCGAAGTCACCGCGCGCGGTGAAGCGGACCGGCCCCGCCATCGAGCCTTTGACCATGCTGCTGGCGGCTTTGGGCTGGCTGATGACGTTGACGTCCGCCGCCATCAGGTACCAGCTCGCGGCGTGGCTGTTTTGCGCAAGGACAAGCAGCGCCGCGAGCGCGAATTGGATATGGAGGAGGTTGTTCTTCACTTGAAATTTTTCTCCACCTCCGGCAGAGAAACTCTCGATTCCGGGGCTGAGACGGCATCCGCCCGGTGAGGCCGGCGTCCATGACGGTCGTCAACCCGGGCCGCGGCGGGAGAAGGCCGGCCGAATCGCCCGCTCCACTGCCGGAAGGCTTTGCGGTTGAGAAAACCGCCCTCCCGGGCGAATCGGCCAAATCACAATCCTCCGGCTCAACCGCCGGCCATCAGGTCGCTCGCCTGTTTCTCCACTACGGTGCCATTGAAGAAATCCGGATTCATCCCGGCGAACAGCCTGACCGGGTTGGTGAAAGTCAGGTCGCACAGCTGCTCTTCGGTGAGCACGCCGTGTTCGACCAGTTCCCAGGATTCCTCCAGCACTTCGGTCATGTCCTTGACGTCGAAATGTCCGATGTCGGAGCCCAGGATCGCGTTGAGCCGGGCTCCGAACGGATTGACGCGGCTGTTGAACGCCGCCGCATTCATCGGGTCCTCGGCTTCGCATCCGAAATAGAAGTTGGGCACGAACAGGTCGCGGATATCCTCGGCGCGATTGATTGCGCAGCGCCAGAAGTCGTCCAGCTGCGGCGGCGGCTCGACATGCTTGCTGATAACCGGGTTGTGCCGCACGGTTTGCCTGATCAATTCGTCGCCGTAGCGCTCGGCCAGATTGCGAAACAGATTTTCGTCCAGATTGGCCGGATCGACCCGATCCAGCACGTTGATGTTGCGCGTGTTCCAATGCCGGATCAGGTCGCTGTACAGGCTGCAGGCCCATCCGGCGCCGCCTTCCAGGAAGGCGAATTTCAGCCTGGGAAAGCGCCGCGTCACGCCGCCCAGAAACAGCGCCTTGCACAGGGTGTCGCCGGCGGTCGCGAAGTGGCCGATATGGTTGTACACCCAGTTCGACGTCGATGCGCGAAAGCCCAGGCCCTGCGTTGAGTTGTGGAAGGTGGGAATCAGCCCCAGCTCAATGCATTTGGCCCATACCGGATCGTAATCGTAGTCGCTGTCCAACCCCAGCGGATCGCGCCAGATGCGGTCCGCTTTTCCCTCGCCCGCCGGAACATGGCGGTTGACCAGCCCGGCCAGCATCACCACCTTCAGCCCCAATGACTTGACGTGCTCGAGCTCCTCGATCGCCTCCTGCGGCGTATGCACCGGAACTCCGGCAACCGGCGTCAATCGATCGGAATAATCGCGGAACAACTCGGCGGCATATTCGTTGAGCGCGCGCGTGCCGCCGCGGCGCAGCTCCTCGTCGCGCATGAACGGCACCATCGTCATCACCGAGGTCGGAAACAGCACGCAGAAATCCAGTCCCATCTCGGGCAGCCGCTCATACAGCAGTTTGGGCAGCATCGCGGTGGCCCGGTCCAGCGTGTTTTTGGTAGGAAACGGCCACCATGCCGGCTGGGCGAGCTTGTTTTTCTGGCGCTGTTCGAAACTACTGCCGGCGTTGGGGAGGGTGACCCGCGTGATGCGCTCGTAGCGCGCCGCGGACTGATCTCCCACCACGCGCCGCACGTATTCCATCACGGCGGGTTCGTACTCGATCCAATGCCCGTCCGAGTCGATCACGGGATGGCTCAAACGGGCATGAATAGCGGCAGACTTGCTGGTTGCGGTGGCGGCCATTTTGCTCTCTCTCCTCTCAGCCCGGCCTTCTACAATCTGTAAGGATTTTATTGCGTGCCGGCGTAAACCCGGGCCGCGCCCTGCGCCTGCCGGCGCATCGCGGCCGCGCCCTTGTCATTCTTCAATACGAACACAACCTTATCCACAACGCCGTTAAAACGGAAAGGACACCGGTAGCTTTCGTCAACCGGCGTTCCGGTGTCGATTCCGACGTCGAATGTATCATGATCGGAAAAGACGAACGGCACGGTGCGATCGATCGCGCCTTCGCCGGTCTTGTGGCCGTTGATGAAGACCGCGCCGCGTCCTGTGTTGTCGCCGGTTCTGGTGAACTCGAACCGCAGCGTCGATTTGCCCGGGCGCAGCCGCTCGCGCGAGGCGACCCTGTAGCGCTCATCGCCCAGGAAATTGTAAACGAAGGTGGGACGACCGCCGCGGACGAAAAACGCGTAGCCGCCAAAGCGCCCGCCGTCGGTCACGATCATCCCGTCGCCGCCGCCGGGCGGGACCTCCACCTCGGCGGTGATGCTGTAGGAGCGGTTCTTTACGTCGGGTGCGAGGATTTCCGGCACCCGGAAAGTCCCGGCGGTGTAGGTGTACTCGGCGCGCGGCGCCGGCAGCCACGGCTTGGCCGGCGCGATGCGGCCCAGCCGATCGTCGAGCGGCAGGACGTTGTTGCGCTGCGCCTCCTTCAGCCACAGCGCCTCCAGTTCCTTCACCTTGTCCGGATATTGCGCCGACAGGTCATGGATCTCGGCGAAGTCGTCATCGACGTGATACAGCTCCCAATGGTCGTTATCGAACGGCACCGAACCGGCGGAATCCCACGGCGGACGTCCGTGAAAAACGACCGCTTTCCAGCCGTCGCGCCAGATGCCGCGATTGCCCACCATTTCATAATACTGCATATGGCGCGCGGCGGGCGCCGACGGATCGCCTAAAGTTCGGGCAAAGCTGATACCGTCCAGCGGCCGCTGCGGCACACCGCCGATTACGGAGGGCGGTTTGATGCCGGCGACCTCCAGAATCGTCGGCGCAATATCGGTAACGTGGCAGAACTGATGGCGGATCGCCCCCGCATCCTTTATCAATCTGGGATAGTAAACGATCAACGGATCGCGCACGCCGCCGTAGTGCACGGTCTGCTTGTAATACTTCAGCGGCGTGTTGCTGGCTGGGCCCATCCCACCGGATAATGGTTGTAGGTCAGGGGAGAGCCGAATTCGCCGATCCTTGCCACGTCGCGCTCAAGCGGCTCGGGCACGCGGTTGAAGATGCGGAATTCGTTGCTGGTGCCGATCAGACCCCCTTCCGCGCTGGCGCCGTTGTCCGACATCACGATTATCAGCGTGTTGTCCATCTGGCCCATCGCGGAGAGCGCCGCCACGATGCGCCCGAACTGGTAGTCGGCATGCTCCAGGTAGCCGGCGTACACCTCCATCTCGCGCGCGAACAGCCGCCGCTCGGACGGCGTCAGCGCCGCCCACGGCTTGACGCCCGGCGCCAGCGGGGCAAGCTCGGTGTTGGCCGGTACGATGCCTATTTCCTTCTGGCGGGTGAGTATCTCCTTGCGGATCTGATCCCAGCCTTTGTCGAAACGTCCCTTGTAATGATCGATGAACTCGCGGGGCGCCTGATGCGGCGCGTGGCAGGCGGCGGGGGCGAAATAGAGCAGGAAGGGCCGCGCGGGTTCGATCGCTTTAAGCCGCCGCATCTGCTCGATCGCCTGGTCCGCGAGGATCGCGGTCAGATGATCCTGCGCCCGATTCCATTGCGCCGGCCAATCGCGCAGTATCGCGCTGGTATTTTCGAACAGCTCCGGATTCCACTGGCTGGCCTCGCCGCCCTGAAAGCCGAAGAAATAGTCGAAACCCCAGATGCCGGTGGGCCAGTACTTGAACGGTCCCGCCGCCGAAGTGAACTCGAGCGGCGTGTTGTGCCATTTGCCGATCGCGTAGGTCGCGTAGCCGTTCAGCTTCAGGATCGTGGGCAGCGTGCCGGCGTCGTCGGGCAGCAGGCCGTCGTAGCCCGGATAGCCGGTGGCGGCCTCGATGATGGTGCCGAAGCCGACCGCGTGATGGTTGCGGCCGGTGAGCAGCGCCGCGCGCGTGGGCGAGCATAGCGCCGTGGTGGTGAAATTGTTGTAACGCAAGCCCCGCGCCGCAATCCGATCGATATTGGGAGTGTGAATCGGACCGCCATAGCTGCCCAGATTGGCGAAGCCCACGTCATCGAGCAGAAAAATCACGACATTGGGGGCGCCCGGGCGGGCTGTGGGCAGCGCCGGCCACGCGGGTTGCGACTGCTTGTAGGTGAAGCCGATAACGCCGTTAAATTTGCCGTCGCTGTAGGTTCTGACGGCAACAATCGCCGCTGCCGCAACCGGCACCATCAGCCCGGCCATCGCCAGCCACAATACCAGGTGCAGTCGCGGATTGGGCCGGAAAGAATCGGGAGCTTTCATCGATTACCTCCCATTATTACGCGGCTATTGCTGCTTATAGGTGTCCTCCCCTCTATCACGGCGCGCTTGAGAATTGCGAACCGCGGCGGGCGGATTGAGCCCGCCGCCAGCGCCGCGCATCCGGCGGCGCGCGCTTCAGGTCGGACGCAGAACGCGGCCGGGCAGAACTCCACGCGGCTGACCGTGATCGTACAGCACCTGGCCGTTGACCACGGTGTAATGCACGCCGGTCGCCGCCACCGTCAGGCGCATCCCGCCGCCCGGCAGGTCGAAGGCGGTTCGCGGACCTTTCTCGCCCACCGTGTCGTAGTCGAAAATAGCGATATCCGCGGCCATGCCCGGCGCCAGCCGTCCGCGGTCGCCGAGCCCGAAAAAGTCCGCCGGCTCCGATGTCATGCGCTTGACCGCGCGCTCCAGCGAGAACAGCTTTTCCTCGCGCACCCAATGCCCCACCATGTAGGTGCAGTAGGCGGCGCCGCAGAACATATCGACGTGCGCGCCGCCGTCGCCCAAACCGACCAACGTGCGATCGTCGGCCAGCAGCCCGCTCAGGTAGCGCTCGAAATCCTCGAAGATGCAGAACCTGGTCTGCAGCTTGTCCGCGATGGCGAGGTCCAAAAACGCGTCCACCGGCGCCTTGCCCGTTTCGCCCGCCACCTGGAGAATGCCTTTGCCCTCGAAATGGCGCAGCGCGGGATCGCTGACCTCGGCCACCGACATCGCCTTCCAGTTGCCGGAAAAGAAAACTTCGGGTTTCTCGAGCCCCTGGGCAAAGGCCGCGCGGAACGCCGGATCGGACAGGATTTCGATCTGCTTCTCCAGCGGCTGATGGAATACCTGTTTCCATTCGGCGCGCGGCGCGAACACGAACGGGTCGCGCAGCGCGAACAGGATCTTGTTGCCTTTGCTGACGATCTGGGGAATGCCTCCGCGCCGGATCAGCGGTTCGGCTTTCTTCAGCGTCGCCTCATGCGCCGTCAGATCGGTGATGCGCGGCAACAGCGCCGTCCAGGTCACCGGGCGTCCGCTATGCTCCAGCAGCAGGTCGACCAGTTCGTATTCCTGATCCGACAGCAGCCCCAAATCCTGCGTCAGCGCGATTTCGACCACGCCCCTGCCGCTGTGCTTCAGCACGTTAGCGTAGGCGGCGAGTTCGTCGCGGTCGGCCAGGCGGCAGGCGAGCGGGCGGCCCTTGTAGCCCAGATGCTGGCGGAAGACGGTGGTGGAAAAACCCAATGCGCCGGCGCCGATCGCTTCGCGCAGCAGCCCCGCGATGCGCTCGCGCTCATCGGGACGCGCCGCGCGCTGGCTCGATTCCTCGCCCAGCACGTAATGGCGCAGCGGCGTGAGCGGCACCAGAAAGCCGACGTTGATGCCCAGGCCGCGGTTTTGCGCCGCCTGCATGTACTGCGGAAAGCTTTCCCAATCCCAGGTGATACCGCGGGTCAGGACGTCAAACGGGATGCCTTCGACCGTGACCAGATCGCGCGTGACCATCTCATGCGCCTGCGCGCGGCAGGGCGCGATCCCCACGCCGCAGTTGCCGATCACGACGCTGGTCACGCCATGCTCCGATGAGCAGGTGAGCAGGGGATCCCAGCAGATTTGCGCGTCGTAATGCGTATGCGGGTCGATAAAGCCGGGCGCCGCGATCAGGCCGGCGGCGTCGATCTCCTCGCGCGCTTTGCCCCCGAGGTTGCCGAGCGCGGCAATCCTGCCGCCGGCGACGCCGATATCGCCCTTAAAACCGGGCGCTCCGGTGCCGTCAACGATCGTGGCTTTCCTGATGATCAGGTCGTAGTCCATGGTCCTTCCTTTTCGCCCGCCCTTTCCGCTTACGGCCGGTAAAAGGCCAGCGCGCTTTCCGCCATCACGATGCGGCGCATATCGGGTCGCAGCCGCTGTGCAATCTGTTGCGGCGCGCCGGGAAAGAAGCCGTCGGGATGGGGATAATCGGTGGCCCACAGGATATGCTCGGGTCCCAGGAAATCCGCCGCGAACTGCACCGACGCCTCCACCGGCTCGAATGACACCCAGCATTGACGGCGGAAGTAGTCGGAGGGCTTCATCCTGATTTCCGGATAGAACAGATGGCTGTCGGAGAAATGGCGGTCCATCCGATCCAGCCACGCCGGCATCCATCCGCCGCCCGCCTCCAGAAAGCCGAAGCGCAGTTTGGGAAAGCGCTCGCACACGCCGCCCCAGATTACGCACAGCGACGCCAGCATCATTTCCATCGTATGCGAGACGATATGCTTGGCGCCGCGATTGGCGAAGCGGTCGGCGCCGATCGCCGGATTGCCGCCCAGTCCCTCATGGATTCCGATCGCGAAATCAAGCTCCTGCGCCGCGGCCCACAACGGGTCGTAGGCGCGGTCATCCAACTGCCGGTTGTTGTAGCGGTTGGGACGCACGAATCCCGATCGCATCCCCAACTCCTTGCGCGCAAAGCGCATCTCCTCGATCGCGTATTCCACCGACTGCATCGGCAGCATCGCCACCCCGAACAGCCGGTCCGGGTAGGGACTGCAATAGTCGGCCAGCCATCGGTTGTAGGCGCGAAAGCAGGCAGCGGCGAATTTGGGATCTTCCACCGCGCCCATCCACAGGCCCATCGTGGGGTAGAGGAACACCGCGTCGATACCGTCGAGGTCGAGATCGGCGATGCGCGCGTGCGGATCGAACCCGCCCTTGCGCCCCTCGGCGTACTTCATGTCCTTGACCGTGTCGGCCCCCCCGCGCACCGCGTCGATCGCGCCCGCGGAGCCGATTCCGTCAAAGCCGGGAAAGGCGCGGCCGATAAACCACATCATCTCCTTGCCGCGCTCATCGATGAAGTATCTCGGCGCCTGATCGCGGTAAGCGGGATCGATATATCGCTGCCACAGATCGACCGGTTCGAGCACGTGGCCGTCGGAATCGATGACGTTGTAAGTGCGGCCCATCGCAGCGCAACCTCCGCATAAACCCAGGCTTATCCGCGGCGATCGCCGCGGCTTCTCCGTAGCAAGCGTGTAACATGGGATCGCGGGCTTATCAATCGCGGGCGCGGGAACTCCGCAGCCGCTCGGTGCGGCGGGATTTCCGGACTATCCCGCGCGGGCGGCAGGCGGAAATCAACCGCGCAGGGTCAGCGCAGCCGCCAATGCGGCCGAATGGTCTCATTTGACCAGATCCGCGAATAAAAATGAAGCGTTCGGGCCCTGCCCGGGTTTGAATCCTTGCGCGCCGCGCCGCGGGCCGGTTATCGTTTGGGCCGTATGGATATCGTGCTGACTGTGCCGCGGCGTTCCCGCCTCGCCGCCCATTAGCGAGTCCATTACGTTTCACTCACCGCTTAGAGCGGGAAAACTTCAGGTCCGCACCATTAATCCGGATTGGAGCCATGCTGGATCGTACGGAAGAGTTGCCGGCATATAATTACCTTGCCAGAACGATTATCGACTCGATCGAACGTTTGGCCGCCGCGCTTCATCGAAAGCGTATATACACGCCTGCGGCGCAGGCGGCGGACCCGGTCAAGGTGAATCTCGGCAGCGGGCTGCGGGTCGCGCCGGGATGGATCAACGTGGACGGCAGCCTCAAGACGCTGCTGGCCGGAAAGCCCGATTTCGTCATCGGTCTGGCGCATAACTTTCTCACCGACCGCAGCATTGCGCGGGAACAGTTCCGCGAGATTCTTTCCAATAATACTTTCGTCCATCACGACCTGAAATACGGCGTGCCGATGCCAGATTCGTCGGTGGACTTCATCTATACTTCGCATACGCTGCATCATCTCTATCGGGATCAAGCCCAAAAACTTTTGAATGACTGCTGCAGGGCATTGAAACCGGGCGGAGTAATCAGAATAGCGGTGCCGGATCTCGAGTATATTTTCGCTCTATATGGAAAAGGCGAACGGGAGCGCGCGCTCGAATTTTTCTTCTACTCATCCACGCCGCGCCATAGTCTGAGCTCGCGCCGCTATCAATATGATTTCGAAATGCTGCGGATGATGCTGCAGGCGGCGGGTTATGACAATATCCGCCGCTGCCGCTTCGGTGTGGGCCGCACGCCAGACCTCGACCGCCTCGACAATCGTCCGGACCAGACCCTTTTCGTCGAGGCCGAAAAGCCCCGCCAGACGGCGGATGAGGCCGCGGCCGGGCAGGCGCGGACGGATAACGGAATCAGCGGGAGGAACGGGCAAGCCTGAGTGCCCGCGCGTAATCCTGCGGTGTGTTCACATTGAGGAAGCTGGTCAGTTCCGGATCGTAAGGACGCAGTTCGTCTTCGCTAACCATCCGCGCGTTTATCAGCCCCACGATCTCCCGCAAGCGGTGCTCGCCGCGCGCGATCATCGCATCCAGCGCCGGCATGCAGCCTTTGGCGTAAACCGCGGCGAGCACCTGCGGCTGATTGCCCACCACCGGTATAGCGGCGTCATACCCAAACGCCATCGCATACAAAGCCAGTGCGACTTCCGCCTTCAACAGGGGCAAGTCGCAGGCGCAGACGAAGGCAAATGGGGCATGGACGGCGTCCAGTCCGCGGCGCAGAGCCGGAACCGGTCCCCGAAACGGCTCCGCGTCGCGGATTACGGCGGCCGCAAGGTGCGGGACGCCATGAGTTCCCGTTATGACCACCAAATCGGCGAAGCCGCGGGCCAATTCCGCGGCGATGGCCTCAACAATCGTAGCGCCGCCCCAGGCCAGGCTGGCTTTATCGGTGCCCATCCGGGCGCTGCGGCCGCCAGCCAGAATGACTGCGCTTTTATCTTGCGGCGCCATCGGTTATGCCTGAGTTGGTCAGCTAAAGCGCGGCGCTGGCGAGCACGGCCACAAACGGCATCAGAGCGGCGGCACATTTTTCTACTTCAGCGCTAAAAATAGTTCCTTGCATATTAAGCTTACGAAGGTGTGCCCTTTTTACACACCTACTCCTGTGCTAGCTTAAGATTAATGGCTGCCGCCGTTATAGCGAACAGGTCCATCCCTCCGGTGCCGGACGCGATTGAAGTCCGCAGTGCTGACGCCCTCATCGCCAGGCTACTCGAAGAACTCCAGATTTCGCTGGCTTCGGTCAACCAGCAATTGCTGGTGAAACTGGCCGACCTTAAAAAGGTTCTGGCCGCCGATTATCGCATGGTGCCGGGGATGCCGCCGGCGCCCATGATCGGAGAGCTCTCGCGCATCATCGAACGCGACATCCGCAGCCGCTTCGCCGGACTTTCCTCTGGCTGGAACAAGGACGACCTGTTGCGTCATCTGGCCCGGGTATTCGGTCCGCGGGAGATTGAGGTCCGGGCGGAGCCCTATCGCCGCGGCGCGGGACTGGCGCTGCGGGGATTTTTTTGCCGCGCGGAAGTCAGTAAAAGAGCCAAGTTCGTGATTTTTCTCAACAGCGCCCATCCGCCGGCAGTCGTCGCCGCCACTTTCGGCCATGAGTTGGGTCATTACCTGTACGGCTCGATGGTCACGGAAACCTCGGCTTTCAATGCTTTCATCGAGGGCAGCTTCACCCGCCATCTTAGCGACGAAAGCGAACTGTTCGCCGATTGCCTGGTGGCCCTTGCCGCCTACGATCGGCCGACGCTGAACCGGATCGTGGCGCGCGAAACCGGCTCGCCCGCGGATCGATGGATCACGCTGTTCAAGGAAATCCATCGTTTGATCGATTCGCGCTATCAATTGAATCTCGCTCCGGGGCGGTTGGCCAACCTCAGCCGTATCGGCTATTTGACCGCGATGATCCATTTCTTCAAGCTGCGCCGGGCCCTGTTCCAACTCAACGGCCTTTGAATCGGCCTGAGCGGGGCTGTCGCCCTGAGCGGGCGGAAGCGCGCATCGGCCACTTTTGCGCTGGGGCGCGGGCGCGGATATCTTAGCCGCCAACGTGGCTGTAAAAACCACAGGCCTGATTGCCCAATACCTGAGCATCAAGCAAAAGGTCCCCGATGCGATTCTCTTCTTCCGCCTGGGTGACTTCTACGAGATGTTCTTTGAGGACGCCGAACTCGCCTCGCGCATCCTGGACATACAACTGACCGCGCGTTCGCGCGAAGGCGCGCCCCTGTGCGGCGTGCCGTACCATTCCGCGGAGCCTTATATCGCCAAGCTGCTCAAAGCCGGCCACAAGGTCGCTATCTGCGAGCAGACCCCTGCGGCGGGCGCGCGCGGTCTGATGCCGCGTCAGATCGTGCGCGTGGTCACGCCGGGCACCGTCAACGACGAACTGGTCCTGAGCGCGGATGAAAAGAATTTTCTCAGTGCCGTGGCACCCGCGGCCAACGGCTTTGCGCTGGCTTCGGTCGACGTTTCCACCGGTGAGTTCCGCGTCACACAGCTTGCCAATCCGGCCAGCCTGCTCGAAGAGATCCGAAGAGTCGGCCCGCGCGAGATACTGGCGTCGCCCGAGCTGGGTGCGATGGCGGACCGGCTGGACGGGCTGCCGCTCAGCCGAACGCAGGATTCCTTTTGGGATCCGGCGCGCGCCGCCCAGGCGGTCGCGGGACGTTTCGGCGGATGCGAAGGATTGCCGCCTGCAATCATCGTCGCCGCCGGCGCCGCCCTGCTCTATCTCGAACAGACCTTTGGCGGCGAGCTGGCCCATCTGCGGCCCCCCGAACTCTACCAGGCCAGCCAGTATCTGCAGATCGACGAGGTCAGCCGGGCCCATCTGGAACTGGTCGTCTCCAGCGACGGCACGCGCAAAGGTTCGCTGCTGTCGGTCCTCGACCAAACCCGCACTGCGGCGGGCGCGCGGACCCTGTCGTCATGGCTGCTCTATCCCCTGCTCGACATCGAAGCGATCCATCGGCGGCAGGACGCGATCGAGGAGCTGTACGACGCCGATTTGGGCGGCGACGTCGCCCACGCCCTGGGGCGGATTGGCGATTTGGAGCGGCTGGTCGGACGCGCGGCCAGCCTGAAGGCGGGCCCGCGCGATTGCCTTAAGCTGGCAATGGCGCTGCAGGCGGTCGCGGATTTGAAGCTGGCGTTCGCCAAGTTCCGCAGCGATGAGCTGCGCCGATGCGCCGGCGAGCTGGACCCGCTGCCCGAGGTTGGCGCGGAGATCATGGCCGCGCTCAGCGACGAACCGCCCGCCGCCGCGCGCGAGGGCAACGTGATTCGTATCGGCTATGACCCGAAGGTCGACGAACTGCGCGCGCTCAGTCTGGACGCCCGATCGGTTATCGCGCGGCTTGAGGCCCGCGAACGCCAACGCACCGCAATCCCCTCGCTGAAGGTCCGCTACAACCAGGTCTTCGGCTATTACCTCGAAGTCACCAAGGCGCATCTGGAACGCGTTCCGCCCGATTACGAGCGCAAGCAGACCCTGGTCGGAGCGGAACGCTTCACCACGGCGGAACTGAAAGAGCTGGAGCGCAAGATCCTGAGCGCCGAATCGGGTTTGAGGGAACTGGAAGCGGAGCTGTTCGTAAAGCTGCTGCGCTCGATCTCCGGCCGCGCCGACACTCTGGCCCGCACGGCGCGGGCGGTCGGCGAGCTGGACTGCCTGGTCTCGCTGGCCGAAGTCGCCCGCCGCCGCGGCTACGTGCGGCCGATCATCAATCACGCCACCGCGTTGAGCATCGCCGACGGACGCCATCCGGTGCTGGAGGCCGACCTCAAACGCGGCGAATTCGTTCCCAACGATCTGGAGGTCGATACCGAAGAACGCCAACTCCTTTTAATCACCGGTCCCAACATGGCGGGCAAATCGACCTATCTGCGCCAGGTTGCGCTGATCGTGATCATGGCGCAGGCGGGGAGCTTTGTTCCCGCCACCCAGGCGACCCTGGGACTGGTGGACCGGGTGTTCACGCGTATCGGCGCGCGCGATGATCTGCGGCGGGGCGAATCCACCTTCATGGTCGAGATGCGCGAGACGGCGCGGCTGCTGTCGGGGCTGGGCGAGCGCAGCCTGCTGCTGCTGGACGAAGTGGGCCGCGGCACCAGCACCTTTGACGGCCTCGCCATCGCCTGGTCGCTGGCCGAATATCTGCACGACCGCACCCGCGCTCGGATTCTTTTCGCCACTCATTTTCACGAACTGACCGACCTTGCGCGCGAGCGGCCGCGAGTCAAAAATCTGTGCATGGCGGTGCGGGAGTGGGGCGGCGACGTGATCTTTCTGCGCCGCGTGATCGAAGGCGCGGCCAGCCGCAGTTACGGTATCGAGGTGGCCAAACTGGCCGGTCTGCCGCAGACCCTCATCCTGCGCGCGCGCGAAATCCTCAACAACCTCGAGCAGGGCGAGCTCGACGCCAACGGGATGCCGCGGCTGGCGCGCGGACGTCAACGCGGCGCCGCGCAGGCCCGTCAGATGGATCTGTTCACACCGGCGGAGCGGCGCGCGTTGGATGAACTCAAGCTGATCGACCCCGACCGCCTGACCCCCATCCAGGCGCTCAACACGCTGAGCCGGCTGACCGCGATGATCGAGAAACGGGACCAGTCCGAGGACCAATGAGAGCCGGGAGGCCACGCTCGGTTCCGCCGCCCGCATACCTGCTTTTCACATGGGTGTTGGTGGCTGCCGCAGCCGGCGCCGCGCCTCGCAGCGGCGCCGCCAACGTGCTGCGGCGGGCGTGGATCGAACATCGCGGGGCTATCTTCACGGTCCATATCCGCCTGAGCGGACGCCCGCGATGGACGCTCAGCCAGCAGGCGAGCCGATTGCAAATCGATCTGCCCGATACGCTTCCGAACTGGCCGCCCGATCAGTTTCTGCATGCGCCGGTCGGGTCTCTGGGTTCGGTCCGCATCGTGGGCGCGGGCGGCTCGATTCGGATCGAGATCGACGCGGCCGGCAGCGACTACGTGGTGGGCCGCCAGCATGACGACCTGATCATAGGGCTGGCGCCGCGCGGGGCTGGACCGCGAATTGCCGCCGTATTTTCCAGTCGGCGCAACGCCGCGCCGTCCCCTCGAATCGAACCGCGACAAACCGCTCGCGCCGATCACGCCCCGGCTCCTTTGCTGGCGCCGGCCGTGGACGCCGATGGTTATGTCCGGGGACGTTCCGTGGTGGTCGTCGATCCCGGCCATGGCGGGCATGACCCCGGCACCCGATCGGCCGGCGGGGTGCTGGAGAAAGATTTGGCCCTGCAGATCGGACGCCGCCTGGCCGCGGCGCTGGCCAATCGCGGGGTGAAGGCGTTGATGACCCGCGAGCGCGACGTCTATCTGACCCTGGCGCAGCGCACGGCAATCGCGAATCAGACCGGAGCGGACCTGTTCGTTTCGGTCCATCTGAACTGGAGCCCCAATCCGGGCACCACCGGAATGGAGGTTTACTACCTGAATAACACCACCGATCGCGCTACAATCAGGCTGGCGCGGATGGAAAACGCGGCCGAGCGCGGCGCAGCCCCGCTCGATCCCAACCTGAACTACATCTTGAGCGATCTCCAGCAACAGTATAAAGCCACCGAATCAGCCCTGCTGGCGCAAGCGATGGAACAGCAGACGGTGAGCGCGTTGGCGGGCGGCTTTGGCAATGACATCCGCGGCCTTGGAGCCAAACGCGGTCCCTTCTATGTTCTGGTCGGACCGCGGAGCCCGGCGGTGCTGGTCGAATGCGGTTTTCTGTCCAACCGGGCGGAAACGCAGCGCCTGTCCGATCCCGCCTATCAGCAGGCGATGGCGGACGCGCTGGCCGACAGCGTGGTGCATTACCTCAATCAGGACGTGAGCGCGGGGACATTGTGAGCACGATTTCCGGTTCAGACTCCAACGATGCCGCCGCCTCCGCGCTCGCACCGGCCGAAGCTCAACTGCTCAAGCAATTGCGCCAGACGCGCAAGCCGGGTCAGGTTGCCAGAACCTACCTGGACGGCCGGCGCGAACAGTTGAAGACGCGGCATTTCGCCGGCGCCAGCGGGGCGGAGATCGTGCGCGAACTGACCGCGTCGGTGGACCAGGTCGTGCGGGCGCTGTTTGTCTATGCCGCGGCTGAGCACAATCGGCGCTTCTCCAAGCTCAATCAGCATCTGGCGGTGCTGGCGCGCGGCGGTTACGGGCGCGCCGAGCTTAATCCGTATTCCGATATCGACCTGCTCTTCCTGCACGACTGGAAACCCGGTCCGTACCTCGAAATCGTGGCCGAGATCATCCTGCATGCGTTATGGGACGCGGGGCTGATCGTGGGCCACGCGGTGCGCAACATCCGCGAATGCGTGCGGATGGCGGACGGCGATCTGAAGGAAAAAACCGCCATCCTCGACAGCCGCTTTCTGGCCGGGGAGGCCGAGCTGTGGGCCCAGTTGGAAAAGTCCCTGCTGAGCGACGTGCTCAATCGCAACCAGGTCAGATTCTTCAAGGCCAAGATGGAGGAGAGCCGCAAACGCCACGCCGCCTACGGCGATTCCATCTACCTGCTGGAACCGCAGATCAAGGAGGGCGAGGGCGGACTGCGCGACCTGCACACCGCGCTGTGGGTGGCCAAGGTCAAGTACAAGGTTCGCTCGCTCGAAGAACTGGTGCACAAGGCGGTCATCACCCAGGCCGAGATGGACGAGGTGGCGCGCGCGCGCGATTTTTTGTGGCGCGTGCGCAACTCGCTGCACTTTCTCTCCAGGCGGCATTTCGACCAGCTTACCTTCGAATACCAGGAAGAACTGGCTCCGCTGCTGGGCTTCAGTGCGGTCAACGGACAGAGCGCCAGCTCCGCCCTGATGCGCGCCTATTATCAGCAGGCCAGCACCATCAAGATGTTCGCCGACGGACTGATCGCGCGCATCACCGAGGAACCCGAGGGCGGGCGTTTGCGGCGCTTTGGCTTCGGCCGTCAAATCCGCCCCGGCGTGCTGATTCAGCGCAAGCTGCTGGCCGCCGCCGATCCCGACCTGTTCAAACGCGATCCGCTCAACCTGGTCACCATCTTCGCCGACTGCCAGGCTCATGGCGTGCAGTTGTCAGGATCGACCTATCAGCTCGTGCGCGACAATTTGAGCCTGATCGACGACGCCGCGCGATCCGATCCGCGCTACGGCGCCGCTTTGATGCGTATTCTGGCGGGGCCGCAGCGGGTGTCGGAAACGCTGGAAGCGATGCATCTGTCGGGGGTGCTGGGCGCGCTCATCCCGGAGTTCGGCAATCTCTACGCGCGCGTGCTGCACGACCTGTATCACATCTATACCGTGGACCGGCATTCGCTGGTGGCGGTGCGCGAACTGGAACGGCTGCGGGCGGGCGAATTCAAATCGACGCTGCCGCTGCTGACCGAAGTGTCGCGCGAAGCCGACACGCTGCCGCTGGTGTTTTTGGCCCTGGTCCTGCACGACATCGGCAAAGGCCACGGCCATCACCATCATGAACGCGGCGCGGCGCTGGCGCAGGAAGTGGCGCGGCGGCTGGGACTGGATTCGGAGCAGACCGACGCGGTGGTGTTCCTGGTGCGCAATCACCTGATGATGTCGGAGATCGCTCAGAAGCGCGACATCGAGGACGACCATCTGGTCAAGGAATTCGCGCGCGCCACCGGATCGATCGAGCGCCTCAAGGAACTTTACCTGATGACCTTCGCCGACATGCGCGCGGTCGCGCCCAAGGTTTACAACAACTGGCGCGACATGCTGCTGAGCGACCTCTACATGAAGGCGCTCAGGATCCTTGAACAGGGCGATCGCGAAGCGGTCGATCCGGACCGGCTGCTGGCGCTGACCAAGACCGAATTGCGCAGCCAGCTGGGCGGCGCCGACGCCGAGCGCAGCCGCGCGCTGGAGCAATTTTTGGAGCAGATGCCGGATCGGTACTTTCTGATCACTCCGCGCCAGGATATTCCGTATCATTTCGACCTGATGCGCCGGCTGGACGGCAACGCCCTGGTCTGCCAGCATCGCCATTTCCCCGACCGCGAGTTCAGCGAATTCATCGTCGCCACGCGCGACCAGCATGGACTGTTCTCCAAGATCGCCGGCGTCCTGACCGCCAATAACCTCAACATTCTCTCCGCCCGCATCACCACCCGGTCCGACGGCGTCGTGCTCGACAGCTTCCGGATCTCGCACATGGCGCAGGCAGCCGCTATTGCGATGGACGAGGTGCGCTGGGAGCGGGTGGAGCGCGACCTGATGGCGGTGCTGAGCGGGGGGCAGAATATCGTCGAGCTGGTGGCGCGGGCGCAGCCCTCGGCGGTGGCGGCGCGCCGCTACGTGTCGCGCGTGGCCACCGAAGTTACGGTCGATAACCGCACTTCGGAGCGCTTCACCGTGATCGACGTATTCACCCAGGACCGGCTGGGCTTGCTGTTCGCGGTCACCCATGCGCTGTCGGAGATGGGACTTGAGATTCACCTGGCGCGCATCTCGACCAACGCCGACCAGGCGCTGGACGTGTTTTACGTCAGCGACGCGCAGGGGCGTAAAATCGAAGACCCCAGGACGGTCAGACGGATCGAGTCCACGCTGCTGGAGCGGCTGGACGAAAAACCCGCGCAGCGCGCGCCGCAGGAAGCCAATTGAGCGATCTGGGCTGGGACACCGCGGTTGAGGTTTACCTGGCCCGGCTCGCCACCGAGCGCGGCCTGGCGCCCAACTCGCTGGATTCCTACAGCCGCGACCTCGCCGGCTTCAGCCGCTTCTGCATCGAACGCGATATCCCGCCGCGCGCGCTCGACGCTCCCGCGCTGCTCGATTACCTGGAGCGCCTGGCCGAGCGCGGACTGAGTCCCAGCAGCCAGCGGCGGCATCTGGCCAGCGTCCGCGGACTGGTGCGCGAGCTGCTCGAGCGCAAGGTGCTGGAACAGGATCCGACCGCCGCCATCAAGCTGCGTCCGCCCTCGCGGCCTCTGCCGCATACCCTGGGGGTCAAACAGATCGAGGCGCTGATCGAGGCGATCGACGGCTCCAGTGCGCGCGGACTGCGCGACCGTGCGATGCTGGAGCTGGCGTACGGCAGCGGGCTGCGGGTATCGGAACTGGTCAACCTGAGGCTGAGCGCGCTTAATCTGGAAGCCGGGCTGCTGGTGGTATTCGGCAAGGGCAGCAAGGAGCGGCTGGTGCCGTTCGGCGATCGAGCGCGGCGCGCGCTGGAGGCGTATCTGGAACGGGGGCGTCCGCAACTGCTCAAACGCCGTCAGAGCAACGTTCTGTTCGTGGCGCGGGCGGGGCGCGCGATGACGCGGCAGGCGTTTTTCAAGAACCTCAAAAACCGGGCGATCGGGGTGCCGGGGCTCGACCAGGTGCATCCGCATGCGCTGCGGCATTCCTTTGCGACGCATCTGCTGCTGGGCGGCGCCGACTTGCGCTCGGTGCAGGAGATGCTGGGTCATAGCGACATTTCGACCACGCAGATCTACACCCATCTGACGCGCACGCATCTGCGCCGCGTGCATCGCACCTTTCATCCGCGCGCCACGCTCGATAAGCTGCGTGATTAGGGATGGTTTCAACCAGCGTTTCAAATTTTATCGTGGAGCTGTCGATCTGGGCGGTTCCGACGATCTTTTCGATCGTGGCGCATGAGGTGATGCATGGCGAGGTCGCGCGCCATCTGGGCGACGACACCGCGCAACGCGCCGGCCGCCTCACGCTCAATCCAATCTCCCACGTCGATCCCTTGGGCACCGTCATCCTGCCGGCGATCCTGCTGTACTTCAATATGCCGGTCTTCGGATGGGCCAAGCCGGTGCCGGTGGATTTTCGCCGGCTGCGAAACGGACGCGTGGGGATGGTGATGGTTGCGGCGGCGGGCCCGCTGACCAATCTCACGCTCGCCATCGCCAGCGCGTTTGTGGCCCATGAATTGCCCCGGGTAATCGACCCCGAGGCGTGGCGTGCCGTGGTGATTCCGATTATCTACATGCTGCGGGCGGCGGTGATCATCAACGTGGTGCTGGCCATCTTCAATCTCATTCCGCTGCTGCCGCTGGACGGGGGACGGGTGCTGGCGGGATTGCTGCCGCTCCCGATTGCGGTCAAATTCGCCCGCATGGAGCCCTACGGCATCCTGATCCTGTTCTTCCTGCTGTACTCGGATTTTTTTGAGCGTATAGTCGGTCCGATTATCAATACCGTTACCCGGATGCTGCTGTGAACGATTGGACCACGAATCCTGCCAAAACGCCGGCCGAGCCTGGCCGATGGTTCAGGCTGCCGGTGTTCGAGGGTCCGCTCGACCTGCTGCTGCATCTGATCAAGAAGAACGAACTCGATCCGCAGGAAGTAACTACCAGCATCGTCACCGAACAGTACCTCGAGTACCTGGAACTGCTCGACTCGCTCAATCTCGACGTCGCCGGCGAATATTTGGTGATGGCGGCCACGCTGCTGCTGATCAAGTCGTTCTCGCTGCTGCCCTACCAGGGGCCGGCGGATGAAGAGGAGGCGGAAGAACTCAAACGCGACCTGATCGCGCGCCTGCTGGAGTATCAACGCTATCGCGAGGCGGCCTTCAAGCTGGCCGAACGGCCGCTGCTGGGACGCGACGTGTTCGTGGCGCCGGGCGAGAAACTGGAAGCCGCGGCCGAGGAAGTACCGGTCTACGACGTCTCGATCTTCGACCTGGTCGAGGCGCTGCGCGGCGTGCTGGAGCGGCTTTCCCGGGAGACGCCGCGCGAACTGACGCTCAGAGATATCCCGGTCGCGCGCTGTATCCCGGTAATCCTGGAGCGGCTGCAGCAAAACGATCGCATCGAGTTCGCCGCGTTGTTCGATGAGGTGAATGATCGGCCGACGGTGGTGGCGTTTTTTCTCGGACTGCTCGAACTGATCAGGCGCGGGCAGGTGCGCGCGTTTCAGCAGGCCGCCTTCGGCCCGATCTGGCTGTCGCGCCGCACGGATGCATCCGGCGCGCAGTAAACCATTGGTGCGGGAGTGATGCAGAGGTGGATGAGGAGCGACTCAAGGCGGTACTGGAAAGCCTGCTGTTTGCGTCGGGCGAGCCGGTCTCGCTGGCGCGCCTGGCCGCTGTGCTGGAGCCGGCGGCCAAAGAGGCGATTCGCAAGGCGCTGGCCGAGCTTAAGGCCGATTTCCATCGCCAGGGACGCGGCGTGATGCTCGAAGAGGTCGCCGGCGGCTACCAGCTACGCACACCCAGAGAGCATGCGCTGTATGTGCGCAAGCTGCTGTCGGCGCGTCCGCCGCGGCTGTCGCGTCCGATGATGGAGACGCTGGCCATTATCGCCTATCGCCAGCCGATCACGCGGCCGGAAATCGAGCAGCTGCGCGGCGTCGATAGCGGCGCGGTGCTGGAAACCCTCGGCGAGCGCCGCCTGATCAAAATCGCCGGCCGCAAGGAAGCGCCCGGACGGCCGATCATGTACGCCACCACGGCGGAATTTCTCCAGACCTTCGGCCTGAGGGATCTCGACAGCCTGCCCGATCTCAGCGAACTGCGCGAAGTCGAACAGAAGATCGAAGCGGCCGAGCAGGAACGCCTGGCGCAGGACAAGCACGAAGAGGCTGCGCCCGCGCAGATGGATCTGATTGCGCAAGGCGAACCGTCTGAGCAGCCTGGTGCGGCGCAGCCCAACCCGGATTCGGCCGGCGAAGAGCCATTCGCGCAACAGCAATCCGCCCCGCCGGGTCCGCCGCGCGACGACGAAAGCCTGTCCTGATGCTGCCTTGTGTTCCCGATCCGTTTCACTTCAACCAGGCTGGTTAACCATCCAACAGACCCGTTCTATGCTCCACAAACGATCCCACGCTTTTACGTTCATCTGGTGCGCGCTTGTTGTGTCGGCTTTGTTGGGAGTGACTGCCGGCGCGGACAGCTCACCGCTGCTGCGGCCGCGGCAGTGGACTTTTTTCGGCCCCGCTCCCATCTTCGACGGTGTGACACGGTTCTCCGGCCGCATCGACGTCGCCGTGCCTGACCCGCTCGACCCCAACGTGATGTACGCCGGGGCGGGCGACGGCGGAGGCACCGGGGGCGGCGGAGTATGGAAAACCACTAACTGGCTCAGCGGCAATCCCATTTGGCAGCCGCTGACCGATAATCTCCCGAGCCTTTCGATTTTCAGCAAGAGCCTCGCCCTGTTCCCGGGCCCTCACGGCGGTATTCTGTACGCGGCCGCGCAGGGACCCAACGGCGGTATCCTGCGCTCGAGCGACGGCGGCAGGCATTGGAAATATTTGGCGCAGGATCTGTTCAACAACGCTCTGTTCGGCGCCGTCGCGGTGAGCCCGGCCGATTCCAAAACGGTCTATGCCGCGGTGGGCGGCAACTTCGTCCACGGTCTGTACCGGTCCGATGACGGCGGCAAGAACTGGTCGAACATCACCGATCCGGGCATCGGGCTGGGCGCGGCGTCCGACGTTGTCGTCGATCCGGACAACCCGTCGATTCTGTACACCGCGATCGTAAACGGCACGCTGGCCGGCGCCGACCACGGGGGGATTTACAAGAGCGTCGACGGCGGCAAGAGCTGGACGCCGATGGTCCTGCCGCTGCCGATGAATTTTTCGATCGGCAGTTTTATCGCGCTGCGCATGGCGCCGAGCGATCCGAACTACGTTTACGCCACGGTCTTCGGCAGCCGGAACAGCTCCAGGAATCCGCAGCTGCAGCGCTTCCGCACCACCGACGGCGGCGCGACCTGGACTTTGCTGACGCTGCCCGACGCGCGCCCGCATAACGTCTGCAAGGACGACACGCCGGGCAACATGCTGCAGGATTTCCGCTTCTGGCACGTGGTTTTGGGAGTCGATCCCCATAATCCCGACGTGGTTTACGCCAACGCCTGCGAGCCGACCTTCGTGGTAAGCGAGGACGGCGGGAGCAGCTGGCGCGAGATGCCCACGGTGGACGACGTGGTCAACGTGTTCTTCGACGATTCGGACAACCTGATTCTGACCGGCGACCGCGGGATCCATCTGAGCTCCAATCCGCTGGATCCCAATCCGGCGTTTATTTCGATGCAGGGAAATCTGGGCAACTTCCTGATCCATACCCTGGCTTTGGATCCGCTGAACTCCTCGCTAATCGACGCCGTATCGCAGGATCAGCTCTCCGGCATCCAGTACAGCGGCAGCTTGACCTGGAATTATCTGACCGCCGGCTCGGAGGTGGGCCGGTTTCTGATCAATCCCCAAAACGACAAGCTGGTTTACACCTGGGGCTTTCAGAACGATATCTTTCTGCAGCGTTCGGAAGACGGGGGGCAGACCTGGGAGCCGCAGATGAACGGACTGCTCACCAGCGACTTTGCGAGTGAGGACCAGCAGTTCCCGTACAACGCGTTCGCGCTGGACCCGGACAATTCCACCCGCCTGCTGCTGGGCGGACAGCATGTATGGGAAGCGATCGATCAGGGTCCCTCGCAGCCCTTGAGCTGGACGATGCTCAATGCGGCGCCGTCGCCGGGCAACCAGATCAGCGCGGTGGCGGCCGCGCCGGGAACTGATGCTCAGACCATTTATGCCGGCACCGCCGGCAATCGGTTCTTCGTCACCACCGATGGCGGAACGAGCTGGACCGACATAACGCCGCAACCGGGGATCACGGGAGCCATCACCACCGCGATCGCGATCGATCCGCACGATTCGGCGCGGGTGTTCATCAACGCCGCAACTGCGGCCGCGTCCACCTGGAGTATCGGTCCGCTCCCGCCGCCTGCCGGACGGGTGTGGATGACCACCGACGGCGGGACTTTATGGACCAATCTGGACGGCGACCTGCCGGTTAACTTCAGCGTTCATACTTTGGCCGTTAATTTCAGCTCAGCCAGGCCGACGCTGTTTGCCGGCACCGATCGCGGCGTGTTCTGGTCGCGCGATCTGGGCAAGCATTGGACGGTTCTGAAACAGGGTCTGCCCAACGTATTGATCGACGACCTGGAATTGCTGGCGCAAACCGGAGTTTTGGCGGCGGGCACATTTGGCCGCGGCGTGTGGCAGATTGCGCTTCCGTGATCTGTGCCGCGGCGGGCATTTGCGTCCGCGCCGTAGTATAGACCTACCGACCACAAGCTCACGGAGGATCGGAACATGAGCAGGCTTGCAGGCAAAGTCGCGATAGTCGCGGGAGCCGCATTCGGTATCGGCCGCGCCACCGCCGCGATCATGGCGCGCGAAGGAGCCCGTGTAATCGTCGGCGATTACGACGCCGACGCGGCCGGCGCGGCCGCCGAAGCCATCCGCAGCAGCGGCGGCGACGCGCACTCGATCCATTTCGACGCCACCCACGAGGATTCCGTGCGCGAACTGATCGCGAAAGCCAAAGAGCGCTACGGCCGCGTCGATATAATGCATAACAACGTGGGCGGCACCGAGCCCGGCAAAGACACCGACGTGGTCAATCTCGATACCGCGGCATGGGAGCGAATCCTCAGACTGACGCTGCACAGTGCGATGTACGGATGCCGCCACGTGATTCCGGTGATGCTGCAGGGGGGCGGCGGTGCAATCGTCAACACCGCGTCGATGGCGGGCGAGGTCGGCGACATGGGGCTGACCGCTTACGGCGCGGCGAAAGCCGGCGTCATCAACCTGACCCGCTACGTCGCGACGCAGTACGGGCGGCAGAACATCCGCTGCAACGCGGTTGCGCCGGGGTTGATCGGCACCGAACGGGCCAACGAAGTGGTGTTGCCGCCGGTGCGGAAGATCTTCGAGGAGCACAATTTGGTGCCGCGCAACGGCCGCCCCGAAGACATCGGCCACGTGGTCGCCTTCCTGGCCTCCGACGAAGCCGCGTTCATCACCGGCCAGACCATCGTCGTGGACGGCGGCGCCTTCATCCACGGCCCGACACTGGTGGATATGCGCAAGCTGGGTTTGAAGATTTAAGTCCGCTTGCCAGGCATCGGGTCTCAAAGCGCGCCGCCCGCCTGGAGCGTTGTCCGATCGGCGGCGAGCCGGGCATACGCGCTTGACAGTTTTCCAACCGCCGCCGTAGCATCCCGCATACTTCGAAATCAGCCGGCACCAGGACCGGCCGCCGCGGTCGCGAAGCATACCTGCCTTTTGCGATCGTAACAGGAGAAACGCAGATGAGCGGAGAAAACAAGGTCGCTATTGTGACCGGCGCCGGGCGGCGCTGGGGGATGGGATGGCAGATCGCTTCGGGTCTGGCCAGAAAAGGACTCGACATCGCCGTGGCCGATATTCGCGAGGACTGGGGCAGGGAATCGGCGGAATCAATCAGGGCGGAAACCGGCAGACGGACCCTGTTCGTCAAAACCGACGTCTCCAATCGTGCCAGCGTCGGGGCGATGGTCGCGGCGGTGGCCAAAGAGTTCGGCCGTATCGACGCCCTGGTCAACGACGCCGCGATTTCCCCCCGCGTGATGGTCGACGATATTACCGACGAGCATTACGACCAGGTGATGAACATCAACTTCCGCGGCACGGTGCTGACCTGTCAGGCGGTGCTGCCGCAGATGCGCAAGCAGGGCGGGGGACGAATCGTGAATATCTCCTCGGGCGGCGCGCTGCAGCCGATCCGCGGGCTTTCGATCTATTCCGCCAGCAAAGCGGCGGTCATCAGTTTCAGCAAGATCCTGGCCCAGGAAGCGGCGCGCGACAACATCGTGGTGACGGTGGTGGCGCCCGGCGTGATGCATACCGCGATGGGCTCGGAGAGCGCTCCCTCGCAGGAGGAATTCGAACGCCAGGGCAAGCATCAGCTCTTCCGCCGTCCGCTCTACCCGGCCGAGGTGGCGGAGGTGGTAATCTACGCCGCCACCCATCCGACGCACGTCCTTACCGGACAGACGCTGCACGCCAACGGCGGCGGCTACATGGTGTGACGGGGCGCGGCGGCGGGAGCATCCTTTCCGCCGCCGCTTTATGCAGCGGTTTCAGCCCGTGATTGGGCTGCCGCAAATCAAAGCGCCGCTCTCATGCCCTTAACCATCGAAGAACTGTTTCAGCAGGGCATCGAACTGTTCAACTCGGAGCGTTTCTTTGAATGCCATGAGGCGTGGGAAGCGGCGTGGCTGCGCAGCAACGCTGAAGAAAAGCTCTTCTACCAGGGAATGATCCAGGCGGCGGCCGCCGTCCTGCACGCGCAGCGCGGCAATCCGGCCGGCAGCCGCGGTTTATGGGGCAAGGCACTCGAAAAGCTGGCGCCGTTGCCGGCTCAGTTCAGGTCGATTGCGCTGGAAGAATTGCGCCGCGACTTGACGCAATACTTCGCTCAGCTGCTCGAGCGCGGCAGCGCCCCGGATCATCCGCCGAAGATTCGCCGCCTGGATTCGTGAACCTTCACGGACAATGACCTCCCCCGCGCTGGTCCGCGGCGCCGGAAAAGTGGAGCGCCGCTGCCGGCTAATCGTACCCGGCATCCTCGGCTCTGCTCTAACCGTGTCAGCCGCGCTCACCCGGTCCCCTTCCACACAAGGATGCGGGAGAGGGGCCGGGCTATTGTGGGAAAGAAAACCCAGCCGGGAACCGGCGATCGCGGGAGAGGAGCGGGATAAGATTACGCCTCCGCTTCCGAACCGATGTAGCCTTCGCGTTCCAGATGCAGAATTATCTGCTGCGCGGCTTCGTCGGGGCTCACCTCGGTGGTGTCGATGACGATTTCGGCGTCCTGCGGCGATTCGTACGGATCGGAAATTCCGGTGAACTCCTTGACGATGCCGGCGCGCGCCTTGGCATACAGACCCTTGCGGTCGCGGCCCTCGCAAATCTCCAGCGGCGTGGCGACATGCACCAGCACGAATCCTCCGCCCTGCTCGACCATCGCGCGCACTTCCTTGCGCACGCTGTCGTAGGGCGCAATCGGGGCGCAAATCGCGATACCGCCATTCTTGCTGATTTCCGAGGCGACGAATCCGATGCGCCGGATGTTGATATCGCGATGCTCCTTGGAGAAGCCCAGCTCGGAGGACAGATGCTTGCGCACCAAATCGCCGTCGAGCAGCGTGACCGGGCGGCCGCCGATTTCCAAAAACTTGACCAGCAGCGCGTTGGCGATGGTTGACTTGCCCGACCCGGACAAGCCGGTGAAGAACACCGTGAAGCCCTGCTTATGCCGCGGCGGATAGCTTCGCTTCAGTTCCCTGGCCACTTCGGGGAAGGTGAACCAATGCGGGATCTCGCGCCCTTCGTTCAATCGCCGCCGAAGTTCCGTGCCCGAAATGTTCAGTTCGCGCATTCCCTTGGGAATTTCGTCTTCGGGCACGAACGTGTCCAGCTCCTCGATGTACACCATCATGCGGAAGGGAACGACGCCGACGCCGATTTCTTCCTGATGCTTGAGCAGCAGTTCCTGCGCATCATAAGGGCCATAGAACGGCCGGCCGCTGGAATCGCTGCCGGGACCGGCGTGGTCGCGCCCGATGATGAAGTCGGTGCAGCCGTAATTCTTGCGGATCAGAGCATGCCACACCGCCTCGCGCGGCCCGCCCATCCGCATCGCCAGCGGCAGCAGCGCCAGCTTCACCGTGCCGTGCGGATAATGCGGCAGCAGCGCCTGGTAGCATCTGACCCTGGTGTAGTGATCCACGTCACCCGGTTTGGTCATGCCGACCACCGGCTGGATGAGCAGATTGGCCTCGACGCTTTTGGCCGCGCGCAGGGTGAGTTCCTGGTGCGCGCGATGCATCGGGTTGCGGGTCTGGAAGGCGACAATCCGCCGCCATCCCAGACGCAGAAACTCGGCGCGCAGCTCGGCAGGCGTCAGCCGCAGCGCTTTGTAGTCGTAGTGGATCGGCAGTTCCAGAACTTCGAGCCGCCCGCCGATGTAGCATGGATGGCTGCGCTGCAGCAGATGCGCCACGCCAGGATGCTCGACGTTGGTGGTGCGAAACACCGCCTGCGCTTCGGCCGCCAAATCCGGCTTCCAGATGTCTTCGACGTGAAGCACCGCGACCATTACGCCCTCGGGATCGCGCAGCGCCAGCACGCTGCCGCGGCTGAGTCTGGCGGCCAGCTCTTGCGCAACGTCCAGATTTATCGGCATCGGCCACAATGTGCCGTCCGCCAGACGCATCTGCGAGCAGACCGAATCGTAGTCGGCGCGGCCCAGAAATCCGCGCAGGGGCGAGAAGCCCCCGTTGGCCAGCAGTTCCAGGTCGCACAGCTGTCTGGGGGTCAAATCCCACGAAGGCCAATCCTTCGAAGCTGCTTTCAATTCGGCGGCCCGATCGGGCCCGACGATAAGACTGACCAGGCTGCCGCCATGCGGGGCGATTAACGTATGCGCCATGAATTTCCTCTGCGGTCGTGATTCATCGGGGATCCGCAGCCGCGGATACACCTGAAGCTGGCGCGATTTTACCCTTAATCGCTACCCCAAACGAGACGCGCGCCCGCTCTCCAGCGCCTGCTCCCTGCCCCTCACGACCACGGATCGAGCATCACCTTGGACTGGATGCCCGGCTGGCGCATCGACTCGAACGTGGCGGGAAATTCATCAAAGCCGACGGTCTGCGTAATCATTGCCGGCAGCGGGCTTTCGCCCAGCGTCTGTGCGGCGAGCGCATAGTCGCGGACGTCATACACCATTGAGAACTGGATGCGTACTTCCTTGAACAAACCAACCGCCGGGACCATCCCTTCGTCGGGCAGCGTGCAGAAGCCCAGCGATACGATCGTGCCGCGTTTGGCGACGCAGTTGAGCGCGGTCCCCAGGATGCCCTGTTTGCCGACCGCTTCGAAGACGATTTCCGGCGCCTGACCCAGCGCGTCGGCGCATTCGGCGGCCAGATTGGGACCGGCGGTCATAAAAGCGGTCGCGCCCATTTTCATCGCGAGGTCGGCATGCCGCGTGGAGCTGGCCGCGACCGCGATCGGACCCGCGCCCAGCCGCCGCGCCCAGAAAATCGCGCCCAGCGCGATTGGACCGGCGCCGATCACCAGCACGCGCGCGTCCGGCCTCATCCCGGCCAGCCGCACGCCATGCAGGCCCACCGCGACCGGCTCGATCAGCGCGGCGTCATTCAACGAGACGTTCTCCGGCAGCCTGACCGTGGCCAGATGGCCGCCCTTGCCGTACTGGGCAAAGCCGCCCGATCCGCCGAGCCATCCGGCACACCACATGGGCTCGCCCTTGAGGCAATCGGGACAGGCGCCGCAGGGCACGAACGACATCGGCGCGACGAGGTCGCCCGGTTTGAAATTGGTCACGGCGGATCCGATCGCGACGACTTCACCGGACATCTCATGGCCGAGCACGGAGCCCGGCGGCCATTGATCGCCCACCCCGCTGCTCATCGCGAGATCGGTCGCGCACACGCCGCATCGCGCCACCTTCAGCACGATCTCGGTCGGACCGGGAGTGGGATCGGGCACTGTTTGGATCGAGAGCGGTTGTCCCGCCGCTGTGAATACCGCCGCCTTCATCGTTATCGCTCCTGAACCGGACAGTGGTTTGCCTACCGCGTTGCGGCGCGGAAAACAATACGGTGGTCTGGTGCGTTGCGGGCGGGCTAATATCTGCCGCTATGTCCGAGGCAGGCGCGCCGCAATCATGCAGAGCGGACCGCAGTTCAGCGGGCGCGCCGGCGCGATCCGACGCGGCGTTGCGCGGCGTGGATTCCGCCCATGGATGGATCATGGCGGCGGCGGCGTTCTTCGCCTGCTTCGTCGTTTACGGAGTGCAGTACAGCTTCGGCGCGTTCTTCAAATCGATTGCCGCCGATTTGGGGGCAGGGCGCGCCGACACAGCCGGCATTTTTTCCGTCAACATGTTTGTCGGCAACCTGTTCGGCGCCGCCGCCGGATACCTGGCCGATCGCTTCGGCCCCCGGCCCCTGCTGGCGCTGGCCTCGATCGCGGCCGGCGCCGGCCTGGTGCTGACCGCGCGCATCGACCGGCTCTGGATGGGCTATCTGACCTACGGCGTCTGCATCGGGATTGCCGCCGGCAGTATCTTCATCCCGATGGTGGCGACGGTCAGCGGATGGTTCCAGCGCCGGCGCAACGCGGCCATCGGGCTGACGGTATCGGGTATCGGATGCGGCACGCTGTTCGTCGTGCCGCTGATTGGCGTGCTGATCCATCGCTGGGGATGGCGGACGACATACTTCGTGCTGGGAATTGTCAGCGCGGCGCTGCTGGCGCTGTGCGCGGCGATTATCCAGCGGCCGCCCGCGCCGCCGATCCGCACTCACACCAGGTTGGGGCAGGTGGCGCGCACGCCCGCGTTCATCATGCTGTGCCTGGCCGGAACCCTGGTCAACGTCGGGACTTTTATTCCGTTTGTCTATTTGCCCGACTTTGCGCAAAGCCGCCGCGTGGGCGCGGTTGCGGCGGCGAGCCTGTTGGGCGTGATCGGCGGCGCCAGCGTAATCGGACGTCTGGGGCTGGGCGGCGCGTCGGATCGCTTCGGAGTGATCGGTCTTTATAAAACCACGCTGCTGATGATCGGAATCAGCTACCTGTTGTGGTTCACGCCCGCCTCCTACTGGTCGCTGCTGATCTTCGCCGTCGTTCTGGGAATCGGCTATGGCGGATCGGTGGCGTTGAGCCCGGCGGTGGTGGCGGATCTGTTCGGCGTGCATGGGCTGGGCGCGATGCTGGGAGTAATCTACGGCGGCTCCGCGTTTACTTCGTTGGCGTGGCCGCCGCTGGCCGGATACCTGGTCGATCGCACCGGCAGCTACGGCGGCGTCGCGATGCTGGGCGGCGGCAGCGCGCTGATTGCATGGGCGCTGGTTTACCCGCTGCGCCATCGCGGCGAGATGCCGTCGGGCGGCTTGTGAACGGCGGCTTGCGCTTCCATACCCCGCCGCGCCAAACATACGGTGGCGACGACAATCGACAAGGAGCAATGTTATGGGCGATCGGCTGAAAAACAAAGTCGCAATTATCGCCGGAGCCGGGCAGACCCCGGGCGAGACAATCGGCAACGGGCGCGCGACCGCGATCGTGTTCGCGCGCGAGGGCGCCAAATGCCTGTGCGTGGACCGGCGCGTCGAATCGGCCCAGGAGACCTGCGCGATGATCGAAAAAGAGGGCGGCGAGGCGCTCGCGATCGACGCCGACGTAACCCGGGCCGAGGATTGTCAGCGGATGGTTGACGCGTGCGTGCGCAATTTCGGCCGCATCGACATCCTGCACAACAATGTCGGTATCGGCGCGGGCGACGCCGGCGTCACTCATCTGGAAGAAAGCGCCTGGCACCGCATCTTCGATGTCAATCTCAAGAGCGTGTTCCTCACCTCCAGGCATGTCATCCCGGTGATGCGCCGGCAGGGCGGCGGCAGCATCATCAATATATCGTCGATCGCGGCGGTCTGCGCGATGAACGGGATGCTGGCCTACAAGGTGTCCAAGTCGGGCGTCAATTCGATCACGCATCAGATGGCCATGGCCAACGCCAAATACGGCATCCGCGTCAACGCCATCATGCCCGGCCTGATGGACACCCCGATGGCGATCGAAGGTATCGTGCAGGCGCGCGGCATTCCCAGGGACAAGGTGCGATCCGCGCGCGACGCGCAGGTGCCGCTCGGCGCCAGGATGGGAACCGGATGGGACATCGCCTATGCGGCGCTGTTTTTGGCCTCGGACGAGGCGCGCTTCATCACCGGCGTGCTGCTGCCGGTTGACGGCGGCCAGAGCGGGCGCATCGGATGAAGCCGCAGCCGCCCTTTGGCCGGGAGCGGCGAAACCCGAGCTCTTCCAGCGGAGTGCGCCGCTTTTTTGGCGCCGTCAGGTCAGCTAATTCTGAACGTTCCGTCCGATCGCTAACGCTTTTAGAATGATGCAAGCTGGCGCAACACCGGCTTGCATCGGATTCGAATGAAGGGGGCAGCAAAGATAGCCGCCGGGGCGGCCGTTTCAATCTGGTTGCTGCTGGTGGCTGCCGGATTCAAAGTGCTGCTCGACTACGGCCTCACTCCGGGTGCCCAGGGGCAGGCGCCGGCGCATTGGCCCGCCGCCAGCTCGCTGGTCCGCAATCCGGACGGCCCCACCCTGATCGTCGCGCTGCATCCGCAATGCTCATGCTCCAGGGCAACGCTGGCGGAACTCGCCGCCATAGTTAAGCAGCGGCCGGGAGTTAACCAGCGGTCCGAAACGATGAGGGCATACGCGCTGTTCGTGCGTCCGCCCGGCGTGGCCGGGGGTTGGGAGCGAGCGGAATTGTGGCGGCGCGCGGCGCAAATCCCGGGCATAACGCTGGTCGCTGACGATAGGGGCCGCGAAGCGATCCGCTTTGGCGCCGCCACTTCCGGTCAGACGTTGCTTTACGATCGCGCCGGCGTGCTGCGCTTCAGCGGTGGAATCACGGCGGCGCGCGGCTTTTACGGCGACAACGCCGGCGCCCGGGCGATGATTGCGCTGCTGGACAATCGGGCCGAGGGATCTGGCCATACCGCGGTTTACGGATGCCCGCTGTTGGGGTCCGGATGCGGGAAAAAATGATCGCGCAAAACTGGAGCGACAGGGCGCGGTCGATTTTCGCCCGAAACCAACTCGAAATTTTCCGCCGCACCGACCGGCTGTTCGCCGTTCTGATGGTGGTTCAATGGTTCGCCGCGATCGCCGCCGCTCTATGGATCTCTCCGCGCACCTGGATCGGTTCCGACAGCCAGATTCATTTTCATGTCTGGGCGGCGGTGTTTCTCGGCGGCGTGATTACCGGGTTGCCGGTGACGCTGGTTTTCGCGATGCCGGGGCGCGCCCTGACCCGCCATGCGATTGCGGCCCAGCAGATGCTGATCTCCGCTCTGTTGATCCATCTGACCGGCGGGCGCATCGAAACTCATTTCCATATCTTCGGGACGCTGGCCTTTCTTTCCTTCTATCGCGACTGGACCGTGCTGGTGACCGCCTCGGCGGTGACGGCGGCGATCCATTTCCTGGGCGAAGTTTATTATCCCCTGTCGCAGTACGGCGTCACGGTGGTGACGTGGTGGCGATGGCTGGAGCATGTGGGATGGGTGCTGTTTACGGATGTCTTCCTGGTCGTATCGATTGTGCAGAGCTGCCGCGAGATGGCGCTGATTGCGGAGCGGCAGTCCAACCTGGAGAACGTCAATGAAACGGTGGAGCGGGCGGTAGTGGAGCGCACCGCTGAGTTGCGCGCCAGCGAGGAAGTTTTTCGCTCGCTGAGCACCGCCTCGCCAGTGGGCATCTTTCAGCTCGACCCGCAGGGCAAATACCTGTACGGCAACAGCCGGATGCTGGAGATTTTCGATCTGACGGCCCGTGAAGTATCCGACGACATTTTCTTCCGCCGGATCCATCCCGAGGACCGCAAAGAAGTGTTCCGCCGCTGGAAAGACTTCATGAACGGGGGCGCGGCGGAGGCGATCGAATATCGGATCGTAACCGGAGCCGGGGAGATCCGATGGGTGTCCGTACGGGCGGCGCGGCTTTATTCCAATAGCGGTGCGGTGCGCGGATTCGTCGGCACGATCGACGACATTTCCAGCCACAAGAGGGCCGAGCAGCAACTGGCGATGGCGCGCGACGCGGCGGTGGGAAACGCCCGCATGAAGTCGGAATTTTTGGCCAACATGAGCCATGAGATCAGGACTCCGCTCAACGGCATCATCGGCATGACCGGTCTTCTGCTCGACACACACCTGGAGAGCGAACAGCGTGACTTTGTCGAGACTATCCGCTCGTGCGGCGATGCGCTGCTCACCGTCATCAACGATGTTCTCGATTTTTCCAAAATCGCGGCCGGCAAGCTGATGTTCGAGCAGCTCGATTTCGACCTGGTCTCGGTGGTCGAATCGACCGCGGAATTGCTGGCCGAACAGGCGCGCAAGAAAAACCTGGAGCTGCTGACGGATATCGATCCGCAGGTTCCGGCCAATCTGCATGGCGACCCCGGCCGCCTGCGCCAGGTGCTGACCAACCTGGCCGGCAATGCAATCAAGTTCACCGAACGCGGCGAGGTCGTGATCAAGGTGCGGGCCGGAGAGCTTTCCGCCGGCCGCGTGCGGATTCATTTTGACGTCCGCGACACCGGCATCGGTATCGACGCCGAAGCTCGCCGGCGGCTTTTTCAGCCCTTCTCTCAGGCCGACGCCTCCACCAGCCGGAAATACGGCGGGACTGGTCTGGGCCTGGCGATTTCGCTGCAGTTGGTGGAAGCGATGGGAGGCCATATCGGAGTCGAGAGCGAGCCCGGCCGCGGTTCGAGGTTCTACTTCGATCTGCCCTTCGCGATCCGGGAACAGCCGGCCGAGGTTTCCCGCCCGCCGCGCGACTTGAAAGGTCTGTCCGCCCTGATCGTCGACGACAACGCCACCAACCGAAGAATAGTCGCCTATCAACTCTCAGCCTGGGGAATGAGCAGCCAGTCGGTCGCGGGCGGCGCCGAAGCCCTGGATGCGCTGCGCGCCCGCGCCGCGGACCGGCCGTTCGACGTTGTCCTGATCGATCTGCAGATGCCGGAGATGGACGGTCTGACGCTGGCGCGCCTGATCCGTGAAAATCCGGCGCTTGGCGCCCCGCGGCTCCTGATGATGAGCTCCGCCGGCAACCGCATGGAAGCCGGATCCGACAGCCGTTATTTTGACGGATGGCTTACCAAGCCCATCAAACAGGGTCAGCTTCGCGAGGCGCTTGCGCAAGTGATGCAGGCCGAATCGCAGGCGGCGCCGGAAGCGGCCAACGGCGCTCAGCCGTCAACGCCGGGATCCGCTGCGCCGGATCCCGCGCGCCGAAAAGTGCGCATCCTCGTGGCCGAAGACAATATGGTCAACCAGAAACTCGCGCTGCATCAGCTGGCCAAATTGGGCTTCACCGCCGACGCTGTCGCCAACGGCGCCGAAGCGGTTGCGGCCCTTGAACGCATCCCGTACGCGATTGTGCTGATGGATTGCCAGATGCCGGAGATGGACGGTTGCGAAGCCACCGCCCGGATTCGGGCGCGCGAGGGGTCAAGCCGACACACCATCATCGTCGCGTTGACCGCTCATGCGCTCGAAGGCGATCGGGAAAAATGTATCGCCTGCGGGATGGATGACTATATCAGCAAGCCGGTTAAGCTGCCGGAACTGGAGGCGGTGCTGTCGCGATGGCTCTCCACGCTCGCGCCGGCCAGGTCCGCCGGGAACCCGCCCGGGTCTGACGCTCCCGCCCCGGCGCACTGAACGGTTGCGCTTTGCACAGCGGTTGTTAAGGGCGCCGCTGCGCCACGCCGGGCGCAGCCTCTGTGATTCTCGGGCGGAATTAACGCTGCATTTGCTCAAATCTGCCAAATTTGGGAACATCGCCCGAGGCTGTTAGGCTGCTGACCAGATGCAAGCTACCCGTCAAGTCACCAAGGCAGGCCCCGCGCCGGCGCCGTTTCCGCCGCGATCCACGCGCTACCTGGTAACGCTGTTCATCGCGTTGATGTCGGCCACCGTTTTCGACGGCTACGATACCGCGATTTTCCACCTGTGTACGCCCGACATCGCCAAAACCTTTCATATGAGCGATCCGGCGATCGGTGCGATGGCCACCGCGGTCAGATTCGGCGGGATGTTGTCGCTGCTGGTGGTTTTCTTCGCCGACTGCGTCGGACGCAAGCCGGTGATTTCCCTCACCGTGCTGGCATACGCGCTGTTCACGCTGTTCACGGCGCTATCCTCGGGGGTCGCCTCGTTCACGCTGTTCCAGACCTGCGCGCAGATTTTTTTGGTGGCCGAATTCGGCGTGGCGATCACGATGATCGCTGAGGAATTTCCCGACCAATCGCGCGGGCGCGCAGTCTCCGGACTTCACATCGTCTCGCTGATCGGCGTCACCGTGGCCGGTCTGCTCTACGGCCACTTCGTCGAGACGCGATGGGGATGGCGCGGGTTGTATCTGCTGGGGCTGGGGCCGCTGCTGCTGATCGCCTGGCTGCGCCGGCGGGTGAAGGAAACCGCGCGCTTCGAAGCGATCCAGCGCGAACGCCGGCGCGCGACCAAGGGCTATTCCGAGATCCGCGAGACGGCGGGCGAGTTGTTCCGTGCGTTTACCGGACGGTATCGCTGGCGCGTGCTGCTGGTGGCCGGGTTGTGGAACTCGATCGGACTGATTGGCGGTCCGATGATTTCGTTCTTCAGCCTTTACGCCCGCCGCGATCACCACTGGAAATCCCATCAGGTGGGCTACGCGATCATCATCGCGTATGTCATGGGTGCGGTGGGGAGCCTGATCTGCGGGCAGTTGATGGACCGCTTCGGCCGCAGGATTGCGGCGTGTATATTTTATCTCGGGGCGTCGGCCTGCATGGTGGTGCTGTTCACGGCCCGGAGTTTCGGCGCGATGTTCGCGGCCGAGATTGCCACGATGTTCTGCTATCAGGCCTCGCGCGCCGCCACCTCGGCGATTTCCACCGAGTTGTTTCCCACCGAGATCCGCGCCACCGGCTACAGCCTGTGCGTGCAGGCGTTCGGTCAAATCGGATGGGCGCTGGCGCCGATCATTATCGGCCTGGCTTCGGGGCCGATGGGCGGACTGGGGCATGCCGCGGCGCTCTTCGCGATCGGACCCGTTATCGGCGTATTGCTGATTCTGCTGCTGGTGCCGGAGACGCTGGGCAAGACGCTGGAGGAATTGTCGCCGTAAACGCGCGGACCCGCCGCCTGTCGATAGCTGAAGCGGCGGCCGCGCACCGCACTTGCGCGCCGTTGTTCGCTCAGCTAACCGTGAACCAAAGCCGAGGCCGCAAAGGCGATAAAAGGATCGACCGAGTTGCTGTTTAATTCGTATCCCTTTGTGCTGGGATTCTTCCCGGTCCTGATCCTCGCCTACGCCCTGGTTACGGAATCGCGCTGGCAATCCTTGACGCCGTGGCTGCTGGTCGGCGCCTCGCTGTTTTTTTACGCGTGGTGGAACCCGGCTTTTCTGCCGCTGTTCCTGTTTTCCATCGCCTTCAACTACTCCTGGGCGCTGCTGCTGCGGCATGACGGCAGCCAAGCCGCGCGCACCAGTGGCCGGCGCAAACTGGTGCTGGGCGCGGGCATCGCCGTGAACCTGGCGCTGCTGTTCTACTTCAAATACCGCGACTTCTTCGTCGGCAGTGTGGACGCGGCGCTGGGCGTGCATTGGCCGCTGCTGCATCTGGCCCTGCCGCTGGCGATTTCGTTCTTCACCTTCGAGCAGATCACGTACCTGATGAGTTCGTATCGCGACGAGGAGGGCACGCACGACTTCGTCAGCTACGCGATGTTCATCACCTTCTTTCCGCATCTGATCGCCGGTCCAATCGTCCGCTACCGGGAGATTTATCCGCAATTCAATCGCGGCAGTGTCTTCCGTCTGAGCGCCGCGAACATCACGCCGGGGCTCATGATCTTCGCCATCGGCCTGTTCAAGAAGGTGATTCTGGCCGATACCTTCCGCGATTACGTGGAATCGATTTTCGACGGGCGGATGACGACCTTCGCGTTTACCGACGCGTGGGGCGCGTGCCTGGCGTTCGGCCTGCAGGTGTACTTCGATTTTTCCGGCTACTCCGACATGGCAATCGGGCTGGCGAGGATGTTCAACGTGCGCTTTCCCGAGAACTTCAACTCGCCCTTCCAGAGCACCAGCCTGATCGATTTCTGGCGCCGATGGCACATCACGCTGTCATTCTTTCTGCGCGACTATCTCTATATTCCCCTGGGCGGCAATCGCTGCGGTGAGTTGCGCCGCAACCTCAATCTGTTCATCACGATGGTGCTGGGGGGGTTGTGGCACGGCGCCAACTGGACCTTCATCGTGTGGGGCGCGCTGCATGGCGCCGTCCTGGGCATCAATCATTATTGGCGCAAGCTCGCAATCGCGCTGCCGCCGCTGTTATGCTGGGCGCTGACGTTTGTCGTCGTTACGGTCGGATGGGCGTTCTTTCGCGCCAGCACTTTCGATCGCGCCTGGGCGATTTTGCGCGGGATGGCCGGGCTCAACGGCCTCTCCTGGGGCATCTACTATCAATCGCTCGGCCGCCACCAATACATCCGCCTGTTCATCGGCCTGTTCATCGTGCTGCTGTGCCCCAATCGCCAGACCATCATGGAATGGAATCTGGAAAATGATTACATCTACGCGGGGGTGTTCGCGGTGCTGACCACGGTATGCCTGCTCAGCATGGCCAACCCGCCCGCCTTCGTTTATTTCCAGTTCTAATGGCGCCTGATTCAATCGATTACTTGCGCAGGCTGCGGATGATGCTGGCGGCGCTGGCCGGGCTGCTCGGGGCCGCGCTGCTGTTCAACTTTCTGGTCAATCCGTTCGGCGCCTGGCGGCATCGCCTGGTAAACGGCGTCTACTACCGGGTGCGCGCGGGCCACGACCGGGTCATCGCACCCTACCTGCTGCGCGGCACGCGGCCCAACACCGTGATGCTCGGCACTTCGCGGGTGCTGATGGGAATCCCAATCGAGCAGGGCTACAAGGACGGTTTTCTCAACGCCGCGATGGCGGCGGCAAAGCTGCCGGAAATCGAGAAGGCCGTGGCGCTGGCGGTCAAAAATCCGCATCTCAAGCGCGTCATCTGGGGGCTGGATTTTTTTTCGTTCAATCTCAACTTCGAGTCCAACGCAGACACCGCCGCGCGTCTGGGCGGCAATCTGCGGCTGCTCATCCTGGATAACCTGCTCAGCGCCGAAGCTTTGGATTCCAGCTACCATCTGCTCGACCGCGCGCTGTCCGGGCGGCGGCATCTGGACCCCAGGGCGCTCGAGCCCATCCCGTGGCCGCCGGCGTTCATCTGCGATCGGTTCGCGCGCTATGCACAGAGGGGACTCCCGTTTTACGGCGAGGCGGGCGCGCTGCAGCAGTCCTTGCTCGACGTGCCGCTGTATCGCGGATGGCCCTGCTGCGAGGCCGGGATGGCGGAGTTCACCAGGATCTACAATCGGATCCGGCGCGCCAACGTTGAGCCGATCGTCTTCATTCCGCCGCTCAGCCAGTACGAACTGGAGGCGATTCGCCAGGGCGGGATGTGGCCGCAATACCAGCAATGGAAGCGCGACCTGACCGGTGTGACGCCTTACTGGGATTTTTCCGGCTACAACCAGATCGCCCGCACCGACACCATGTTCATGGACATCCTGCACGTGAAGCCCGAAGCCGGGATGACCATCCTGCGCCGGCTGCTGGGCGACGCCGACCCGCAATGCCGGGACATGCAGATCGTTCTGGACGCGGGCCTGTGGATGGACAGCCGGGACGTCGACCGGATGCTGGCAATCCAGGACCAGCGCGAGCAGGCCGCGATCGCCGAGCCGACCAAATACGAGGAAGTGGTCAAGCGCGCGATCAGGCAGTGGAACGGCGAAAGTCTGACCTCCGCCAGCCGATAAACTTTCAGCGGGCCAGAACGGTCACGTCTTTTTCCTCAAACAAGCGATGCGGGAATGAGGCGCGGCACCTGGCGACCTGCGCGCCCCCCGGCTCCGCCAACGCGTGATCCCACAGCCATAGAAGATCCGATTCGGCGCAGCTTTTGGGTGTGAACGCCGCGGGCAGGTATTTTCCGTCTGCGGGCAGATAGTAGAGCAGGACGTTAGCGCCGTGCGGGGGCGCGACTGAGATGCGAGCCGCCGGCGCTGCCCGTTTGATGGCAGCGATCGCGTGCGTCCATTGCCGCGACGGCGGTTTGGCCAGAAACGCCGCCGCATGCGCGGTCGAAACCGCAACCGCCAAAGCCAGCGCTCCCGCACGCCATCCCCGCGACCGTATACCGCCGATTCCCATCGCGGCCAGCAGGAAAAACGGTATGAACGAAGACAGGGCGTAGCGTTCAACCAGCAGCGGCGTGTACGCGATCGAAATCGCAAACAGCATCAGCACCGGAAGGAACATCCAGAACAGGGCGAACACGATTGCCTCGCGCATCCGCGGCCATTGCGCAATCGCGCCCCAAATCGCGAGCACGAGCAGGACCGGAAATGCCGCGGTGCCGGTGCCCCGATTGAAAAAAGAGATCGGCCGCCACCATGCCGGAGGTGAAATCCACTCCAGCGCTCCCGCGCGGACCGCGTTGGTGCTGTTAAGGAACGCGCCGCCCACCGCCGGCAGCAGCAGGACGCCGCCGGCGATTATTGCGGCCAGCGGCTTGAGGCCGTTGTCGTCGCGGCGGCCCGCGCGCGTCAGCAGCAGCCACAACGCCTGCGCCCCGACCAGAAAGACGGCGCTGAAATTGGCCGCTATCGAAAGCGCGGTCAAAATCGCCGCCCAGACGTAGTTCGCCATCCCGCCGCGCCTGCGCGCGCGCAGCAGAAACGCCGTCTGCGCCATCGCCGCCGCCATCAGCAGCGGATACATCCGCGCCTCGCGCGTGTAGCGCACTGTGATGAGACTTGCGCCGGCGATCAGGGCGGTTGCGGCGGCAGTGTAATCCATTGCCGCCGCTTCCTGGCCGCCGGCCAGCGCAAGCACTTCGCGCGAAGCCCGGAAGATCAGCGCAATCGCAATCACGCCCAAAATCGCGGACATCAGCCGCATCGTCAGCACGCCGCTGCCGGCCAGCCGGATCCAACCGTGCAGCAGCAGCTCGTACGCCGCCAGTTTGCCGGGATTGAAGATGGCCTGGCGGCGGACGACATCGGCGAGGGTCGGTGCGGCGGCCGCCGCCCATGACGCGGCTTCGTCCGGCGTAAGCTCCGGCGCACCCAGCCGGTAGCATCGCAGCGCGCCGCCCAGCACTATCGCGGCGGCGAGCAGCATCAGCGCGGCATTGCCGCGATCCGAAACCGCCGCGGTTTCAGGAGGGCCTTGCGCCGACGAAGATGATGTCGTCACCCGATTGATAGATGTCTCGCTCTTCACGCGTCAGAAAAGAAGAAAATCGAATGCTGGTGCAGGTCAGGCCGGCGGCTGCGATTCGTTGCGGCAGGTCATTGCCGTAAAGCCGCCAGTGATCGCTCAAGCGCGGCTGCGGAGCGCCGAATTCAAGCGTCGCTCTGGTCTCCCAATCAGCCACCATCGGCACCATGATTAACGCCTGCGCGCCGGGCCGCAGCGTGCGCGCGATTTCCGCCAGCGCGCGCCCATCCTCGGACAGATGCTCCAGGACGTGGCAGCAGATGATCAGATCGAAGACTGCGTCGAGGAACGGCATCGCGCCGATATCGCCGCGGACGCTGACCGCATGCCGCGCCATGTCCAGGGTTACGTAATTCACTCTGGGATGGGCCGACAAAGAGGCGGCGATGCCGCGCTCGGGAGCGAAATGCAGAACCCGCAGCACGCGGCCCTGCGCGCCGAACAGACGGCGCAGGAAAATCGCCAGTCCGCGATGCCGCGCGTGGCTGCCGCATCGCGGGCAGACGTAATTGCGCAGCGTTTCGTCGTAGCCGACGTAGTTGAGAAACCGCGCCCCGCGCCATCCGCAGCACGAACATTCGCAGCGCGCGGGACGCACCAGGTTCAGCGGATGAATGAAGGCGTTGCCGAACTGGCGCGCGTAGTAGCGGGCGACAGTTGCGCCGCCGATCTTTCTGATGCGCCGTATTTCGCGATGCAGTCCCATCCGGAATTATTCCCGCGTGCGGCCGCCGCGTCCGGCGAATTCGCCGCCGTACTCAAAACTCCGGCGCACGAAGACGTAGGTTCGACCGCCCACCGTGGTGCCCAGTTCCGAATACGGAACCAGATAGCCAACGCCGCCGCGGTTGAACTCGTTGATGGCGCCGATCTCGCCCATCTCCGGATGGCCGTAAAACGCCCACAAATCGTCGAAATAAAACAGACATCCGCTGGGCGCAAAACGCGACAGCCAGTCCAGCACCGTTTGGGCGCTGCTGTAATAGTCCACGTCGATCGTGACGATTGAAGGCGGACGCGCCGACAATTCCGCCGCCAGTTCCGGGGTCAGGCTGTCTTTGAAATAGCCCTTGATGAAGCGCACCGTGCCGCGGCCCAGATCCATCTGCGCGGCGACGCGGCGCGTGATGTCGTCGATCGTGTAGCGGAACTGCTGCCAATGCCATCCCGGATGGTCGTCGCGGGCGGATTGCTTGGGCGGCAGCCCTTCGAAGCTGTCGAAGCCGAAAATCGAATAGCCGTAGAGATCGATATCGGCGAGCCTGCAGTAAAGCCTCAGCGCCTTGATAAAGCGCATCATGGTGCGGCCGCGCCCCACGCCGAATTCGTAGTAATTGCCGTTGGGCGCGCCCCATCCGGCGCGCGCCTGATGGTCCTGGGCGCGCAACGCGCGCAAAAACCAGGTGGCCAGCGAGTTGGGGCGGAACTGCTTGCGGAAAAACGCGTCCAGCGCGGCATGCTGCCGGATGAACGGCCGCATGCAGGACTGAATCAATGACCGGTTCGCGTTGTGTCGCAGCGCCATTTCTTCGCGGCTCAAGTTCCCGCCCGCGACCACAATAGCAATGTGGATCCCGCGATGGCAGTTCGTCCGATCTTCATCCGCAATCAACCGTATCCGTCGGGCGCCATTGGCGTTTCACACCAGCCGGTGTTCTTTGGCGAATTGCGCCGCGATTATCACCTCTCCCGAGTACGCCATCGGATCGGCGCAGGTGCATAGATGGAGCACGGTACGCACCGGGACTTCCATGGAATGCGCCGCGGAAAAATCCATGTTCTTTTGCGGGAAGATAATCGCGGTACGCTCCGTCACCGTGAAACCCGGCTCGACCGCGATCACCGCAATCCGATGCTCCTTAATCTCGGCCGCCAACGCCCGCACGAAACGGTTCAGCCCCGCCTTCGCGGCCGGATAGCCGGGGCTGATTCCGCCGCGTCCGCCAGGAGGAACATCATGCGTGGCCGCGACCGAAGTCATGCAGATGATGACGCCGCGTTTGCGCTCAATCATCCCCGGCAGCAGCATCCGGCAGGCGAGCACGGGCGCGTTGAGGTCCACGTCGATCATCGTCTCCCACTGGTCCAGACTGAGATCCATGAAGGCGTCGTAGTGGCCGGGTCCGAAATAGGCGGCGTTGTTGATCAGAATATCGACCTGGCCGAATTCCGCGGTCGCGGCGGCGCACAGGTGTTCCACCTCGGAGCGGAGGGCAAGGTCGCATCGCACCGCCAACGCCCTGACGCCGTGCTCCCGCGCCGCCGCCGCGGTCTCGTCGATGGTGCCCGGAAACGCACTGGGCGCCCCCTCCGCGGTGCGCGCCGCCAGCACCAGGTTGGCGCCCTGCGCCGCCAATCCGAGGGCTATCTGCTTGCCGATTCCGCGGCTGGCCCCGGTAATCAGCGCCACTTTATCCTTGAGTCGCATCGACGCTCCAGCGCCGGCCAGCATAGCAGGATAGCGCCGGACGGCAGAATGGCATAATGGCATCGTGCGCCTTGAATTGGCGCTTGCGTTGGACGAGATTAACCCTCGCGATTATCGCCGCGCATCGATCGGGAGGAAATCATGGGAAAGCTCGACGGAAAGATTGCCTTGATCACCGGCTCCGCCTCCGGCATCGGACGCGCTTCGGCGCTGGCCTTTGCGCAGGAAGGCGCCAGCGTCGCGGTGGCCGATTGGGATGAAGCCGGCGCCAGGCAGGTGGCGCAGCAAATCGGTGCCAGAGCGCTGGCGCTGAAGGTCGATGTGTCGCGCGCCGCCGATGTCGAACGCATGATTGCCGCCGCGGTTGGGCATTTCGGCCGGCTCGATATCCTGTTCAACAATGCCGGCGTATGCGTTCCCAACCTGGTGCATTCGATGAGCGAAGAGGACTGGGACCGCACCATCGCAATCAATCTCAAGGGCGTTTTCCTCGGATGCAAATACGGGCTGCCGGAGCTGATGAAGAAGGGCGGGGTGATTCTCAACACCGCGTCGGTGGCCGGTTTGGAAGGGCATTGCGGACTGCCCGATTACTGCGCGTCCAAGCACGGCGTGATCGGTCTGACCAAAAGCATCGCGCTGGATTACGCGAAGTACAACGTGCGCGCCAATTGCCTGTGCCCGGGAACCGTTGCGACCAACATCATGGCGCCGACGCTGGCCCGGCTGCCGCCGGAAGAACGCGAGCGCAGGATGGCCGCCGTCTCTCCGCCGGCGACGCCGATTCCGCGCGCCGCGGATCCCTCCGAGATGGCGCGTCCGGCGGTTTTTCTGTGCTCCGACGACGCCTCGTTCGTCACCGGACACGCGTTCTGCGCGGACGGCGGATGGATGGGCGGTCATATCTATAAGGTCATGTGAGCTGATGTGAATTGCGTGGAGGACTAACTGCGATGATCCACATCTATTTTCTGTTCGCGCGCAAGCCGTCAGTCGATCGCCGCACCTTCCATCGCCATTATTTGGAAATCCATCCGCTGCAGGGCGGGCGTCCCTACCACGCCGGTCCGACGCCGGCGCTGCCGCGCTATATCCAGAACCATCGGCTGCATTCGCTGGGCGGCGATTCGATCTTCGACGGGCTGTCGGAAATCTGGAGCACCGGCGCGCTGGTCGGCACGCCCCAGGAGATGGAAAGCAGCAAGGCGTTTTTGCGCGACGAAGACAACTTCATGCATCCGGGCAAAAAGTGCACCATCTCGACCAACGATCACATCATCGTGGAGGCGCCGGAGCGGCGATCCGGGATGATCTCGGCGACGTTTCTTGTGCGCCGTTCGCTGCAGTTGACGCTGCCCGAATTCCGCGACTACTGGTTCAACGTCCACGCCGCCATCGCCAGAACTATCCCCGGCCTGCGGCATTATCAGATCAGCACAGCGGTGGACGCGGTGTACATGGCGCACGGCGGATGGGGCGACCCGCGCTGGGACGGCGTCGAACAGATGCTGTTCGATGACTACGAATCCGCGCAGGCGGCGATCGCGTCGGCTGAGTACGCGGAGAGTTTTTTTTCGGATTTGCTCCGCTTCAGCGAAACCCGCGAGCATTTCTTCTCCGACGTGCACATGATGGCGTGGCCGGGCCGCACCGAAGAGCGGGCCAAGCGCGAAGTGGTCGAAAAGCTGCAACGCGGCTGGCGCGACTGAAATCAAAGTCAGGGAGAAGCCAATGACGTTTGCCGAGAAATACGGTCCGTGGGCGCTGATCGCGGGCGGTTCGGAGGGAATCGGCGCCAGCTTCGCGCGTCAAATCGCCGCGCAGGGCGTCAACCTGATCCTGCTGGCGCGCAAGCGCGAGCCGCTCCAGGAACTCGCGCAGCAAATCCGCCAGGCGGCCAACGTCCAGGTGCGCGCCGAATCCGTCGATCTCAGCGCACCCGACCTGAACCGCCGCGTGCGCGAACTGACCGCCGGCGTCGAGGTCGGGATGGTGGTGTATAACGCCGGGGCCGAAAGCAGGATGGTGCCGTTTCTGGATCGGCCGCTGGAGGAGCTGATGCGCGTGGTCGGCGTCAACGTCACCGTGCCAACGATGCTGCTGCATGAGTTGGCGGCCGCAATGCGCGATCGGCGGCGCGGCGCGATTGTCGTCGTCGGTTCGATGGCCGGATTTGCCGGCGGCTCCCGGATGGCGGTGTACACCGCCAGCAAGGCCTACGAGCAGATGCTGACGGAAACCCTGTGGTGGGAGTTGAAACCGTTCGGGATCAACGTCCTGATGCTGATCGCCGGCTCAACCAAAACCCCCGCGATGGCGCGCATGGGTGTCAATCTCGAAGGCACCGGGCAGCCGGTGATGGATCCCGACGACGTCGCGCGGGAGGGGCTGGACAATATCGAGAACGGTCCCACCTGGGTGGCGGGCGAGCATAACCGCGCCGCGGCCAGATTCATGTGCACGGCCGACCGCAGGGCGGCGGTTGAGATGGTCAGTTCCAGCGCCGACGCGATGGGCTGAGGCAAGCGGTGAAGCCGATGAAGCAGATAAAATTCAATCTGTACCTGCCCAGCTGGAATTTCAAAAAAACCCGCGAGCACGCGCTGCTGGCCGAAGAGATGGGTTTTTACTCGGTCTCCTTCGGCGATCATTTCTACATGGCGGTTACACAGGGCGGCTCGGTTGCGCAAAAAGCCACCACGCCCAATCTCGAATGCTACACGGCGCTGGCCGCCGTGGCGTCGATAACACAGCGGGTCAGGCTGCTGACGGCCGTGACGCCGATCGGCTTTCGCAGTCCCGCGGTGCTGGGCAAGATCACCGCCACGCTCGATCATATCAGCCAGGGGCGGCTGATCGTTGGGCTGGGATCCGGATGGCAGCGATCGGAGTATGAGGCTTACGGCCTGCCGTTTCCGTCCAATACCGAGCGGCGGCGTCAACTGGAAGACGCGATCAAGCTGCTCAAGGTGATGTGGACGGATCCGGAGCCGACCTATCACGGAAGCGATTTCAAAATCGACAAGGCGTACAATTTCCCGCAGCCGGTGCAGAAACCGCATCCGCCAATAATGATCGGCGGCGGCGGCCGCAAAACGATTCAGCTTGCGGGCCGTTATGCCGACATACTCAGCCTGGTCCCGCCCAATCCCGACGGCACCACCGATCTGCATCGCAGCGTCACCTTCGGCAAAAAGCAGTTCCGCGAACGCGTCGATTTGTTCCATGACGCCGCGCGCGCGGCCGGTCGCGATCCTTCCCAGCTCGAAGTATCGACGCTGTCCTATCTGCTGATGTCGCGCGACAAGAGCCAGGCGGACCGCATGCTGGCCGCGAGCGCCGCCGACGCGCGGACCGATATCGAAACCGCCCGCCAGGCGCTGACCTACGTCTCGGGCACGCCGGCCGAAGTCACACGGGAGATCCGCTCGCGCTGCGAGGAACTGGACCTGAGCTACTTCTCCTTCTATTTCTCCTCGCGCGAGATGCTCAACACGTTCGCCTCCGAAGTGATGCCGGAGTTCCGCTGACAGGGAGCGGACGCGGGGCGAAAAGCCGTCCGCTCAGGCCGATCGGTTGGAATCCGCGGCTCACGTTTCGCGTGAGCGCGGATTCTCGGGATTCACAAGGACGCGCGTCAGGAAGTCATCTCCCTGATCCTGGCCGTGGCGGCGAACAGTTCCAGCGACAGGCCGTAGCCGGTTTCCGCTTCCAGCAGTTTGCGGTAGTTGCGGGTCAGCACCAGACGCGAATAGCGCGCCACCAGGTTGGGGCGTTCCGTAATCATCCGCGCCAGTTCCCACGCGCGCTCCATCAGCCTGGCGCGCGGCACCACCTCGTTGACGATACCGACTTCCTTCGCCTCTTTGGCCGGAATCTTCTGCCCGGTGAGCAGGAAGTAGCGGCCGCGCGTCGGACCCAGGATGTGCTGCCAGATAACGTGCACGCCGTCGCCCGGCACCGTGCCGCTGGGGAAATGCGGCACGTCCTGGAACTCGGTGTCCTCGGTGCAGATCACGATGTCGTGCATCACACCCATCTCGGCATGGATCAGCGCGGGCCCGTTGACCGCACCGATCACCGGCACCTCGATATCCATCAGGTTCAGCAGCATCTTGCGCCCTTCCCACTGGATGCGCGCGAGCACGTTGGGGTCGGTGATGTCGGCGTTGAAGTCCAGGCCGTCGCAGAAGCTTGCGCCGGTGCCGGTGACGATCACGCATCGATTTTCGAAATCCGCCGCGATATTGGCAAAGGCGTCGCACGAGTCGGTGTGGAATTCGGCGCTGAACTTGAACGGCCCGCCGTTGGAATGCAGGGTCACGAGGAGGATGCCGTCCTTGCGCTCCAGCTTGATGTTGCGATAACGATCCTTGTAATTCTCGAACTTGACGTGAGGGTTGCTGAGTCCTCCTGGCATGGCCTTCCTCCTGTTTTTGGCTTGATTTCCGGGCTCGACGCCGCGTTTCAGCCCGCGGCGAGACGGGATTTTCGAACTAATGCGGCCTGAAAGCAAACCCCACGCGCCGGCCCTGGTTTTTGCCGGTCCTGTGAAGTCAACCGTCTATGGGCGCCAGCCATAGACACGCGCGACGTTCTCGCCCAGCAGCTTCGCGCGCGCCGGCGCGTCCAGCCTGCCCGCCGCCTCGCGCAGCTCCTCGATATAGTTGCCCGGATGGTCCAGGTGGGGGAAATCCGACGCCCAGAAGAATTTGTCGGCGCCGCACAGATCGATCATCGCGGGCAGCGACTTTTCGTCGGGATCGCTCGAGATCCAGCAGTTGCGCTCAAAGTAAAAGCTGGGCCGCTCCCTGAGCCGCAGACCGCGCCCGATCACGCTTTCGTACACCGAGTCCATGCGGTCCAGCCAGTACCGGATCCATCCCGCGCCCGCCTCCAGCACGATCAGTTTAAGCGCCGGAAATTTGTCGAAAGTCGCGTACTGAAAAAAGCTGGTGAACGCATGGCGGATGCCGTCGGGCGCGGTGACGTTGAGATAGAAATAGTCCTCGCGCACGAATCGGCGGTCGAAACGGCCGGGCAGCGTCCACGGCGGCTCGAAGGTCGGATGGATTCCCAACGGCACGCCCAATTCCTGCGCCTTGGCGAACAGCACGTCGTGATCGGGATGCGCCGTGGGTTTGCGGGTCAGCGCGAACTGCGAGACAAAGCCGCCCTTGCATCCGTCCTTGACCGCCCGTTCCAGCTCGCGCGCGGCGCCGCCGGGGTCGCCCAGCGATACGTGCGCGACCGGCACGAGACGGCCGCCGCTGCCGGAGCAGAAATCGGCAATCCATCGATTGTAGGCGCGCGTGTACGCCTGGCACAGGTCGGCGTCGTCGCATTCGGTCTCGAACAGCAAACCCAACGTGGGATAGAGGAAGGCGGCGGCCAGCCCTTCCGCATCAAGACGCGCAATCCGCTCCTTCGCATCCATCGCGCCGAGCGGAGCCTGCGAGGCGTACTTGATACCGGGAGGCGGCGGATTGTGGCGGGTGGCGTCCATCACGCCGATCGTGCTGAGCAGACGGCCGCGGAGAAATCGCGAAGGTCTGCCGCCGATTTCCATATATTCCTTGCCGCCCGCATCCTCTTTGATCCGGATTGCGCGCGATTTGTACTTCTGCTCCAGGTAGCGCTCCCACAGGTCGCGCGGCTCGAGCACGTGGCCGTCGGCGTCGATCGCCCCGGGAAAGCCCAGTTTTTCAATCTTTCCGGAAGTATGCGGCATGATGAATTCCTCCTGGCGGACGCGGCCGGAAACGGTGCGGCGCACTTATTATCTGGCTGACAAATAAACCGGCCGATGTCAAACGCGGGCCAGCGCCGCGGCGGCGGATTGACGGTCAGTATATCGTACGATATAGTTGTCGTACTTTCTTCCACGATAAGGTGTTCGCTATGATGTGCGGTCATCACATGCGTTTTCGCGGCTATCCCAACTGGGAAGGGATGATGAACTGGCCCGGACGTTTCTTCGGCCCCGGCGAGGTGCGCCTGGCGCTGCTCTCATTGGTGGCGGAAGGTCCGAGCCACGGCTACGAGCTGATGAAAAAGCTCGAGGAGCGTTCGGGCGGGGTCTATCGGGCCAGCGCCGGAACCGTCTATCCGACTCTTCAGCAACTGGAAGACGAGGGTCTGATCGCGTCGGATATGCAGGAGGGCCGGCGGATTTACCGCATCACAGCGGCCGGCCACAAGGAACTGGAACGGCGCGACGAGGCGGTACGCCACATCTGGCGGCGTGCGCGCCGATGGGGCGACTGGCGCAGCGCCTTTGACCCTGAGGCGGCCGAGATTCGCGGTCCGGCGGAGCGGCTGATCAAGGCGGCGTTCAAGGCGGTGGCCGGCGAGTTCAGCGAAGAGCGCATCGCCCGCGTCCGCGGTATCCTGGAGCGCGCACTGCGCGAATTGCAGGAGGAATTCGGGCGCAAGGAGTAAGGTTCGACTCGCCGGGTTGCTGTTTCTTACCTTTGCCAGGGGGAGAACCGCGCGACTTTTTCGCGGCGGCGCCGAGTCCTTATCCATGCCATCTTGCGGGCGCGCGCTCGGAACGCCCGTTGAACGGCGGATCGCGCGCGAGGACTGGCGGAGTTTCAGCCTGACGGGCGGGCGCCTTTGTTCGAACCCGATTTCCGAAGGCAAAGTTCCAATAAGCATATAATTAGGCTGATTAATATCCGCGATTAGAAAGTGTCATCGGGCCGGCGGTTGCGCCTGGGCGCCCTTTTAAGATATTTGATAGCTGACACGATACTTCTTGAGGGCACCCGCTTTCCGCCTTCACATCGCTTTTAACTGGGGAGGAATTCGATGACGAAGAGGGACAAAGTTATTGTGCGTCAAACGAGCCGTACCATTCTTGCGGGCACGGTACTCCTTGGCCTGAGCCTTATTTGTGCCGTGCGGGCTCAGGCCGCGCCGCTGGTGTTCAGCGAGGACTCTTACCGCCAACTGGTTGACGCCGGTTCATCCGACACTATTCCGCCCGGTACGCGCATCACGCTGGAGAACTGGCGGCAATACAGGAACTTCATGCCGATCTGGCTGCAGGGAGCGTTTAACGGCAATTCCGGCATTCACGTGGGTAGCGGTCCCGAGTACGCGATGGTGGTCGGAGCGACGGTGCATTATCCGATGCCGGGCCGCTGGAAACAGGACGCGGAGAAATACGGCAACCAGGCCGCTTTAATCCGGCAGCCCAACGGCGGTTACGTGATGAAAGGATGGGTGGCGGGGCCGCCGTTTCCCAATCCGCACGGGCCAACCATGGCGGTTCAGATCCTTTACAACGCCTGGGCTCCGTTTCGTCCCTTCATCCTGCATTCGGCTTCGAACGGCACGCTGGTCGATCGCTTCGGCAATCGCACCACGCAGGACACCAACAATGCTTTCTACATGCTGTCGCATCTGAGCGAGCCGGGGATGCCGATCAATATGCCCTACGCCAACGGCTTCTTTTACGTCAGCCGTTTTATGGTGGTGGCGCCCGAGCAGTCGAAGTACACGACCGAACTGAGCATGCAGCCCGACGATCCGACGCGGCTGCCGGAGCTCTACGTCTTCCTGCCCTCGCTGCGCCGGTCGCTGCGGCTGTCGAGCGCCGCGCGATGCTCGCCGATTTTGGGGACGGATTCGGTCAACGACGACAACGCCTGGAATCCCAACAACTTCAAGGTGACGCTGCTGGGCGAGAAGAAACTGCTGATGCCGATCATGGATCCGGCCCGGGCGCATCAGGCGGACTCCTACGTCGGGTTCACCGGCGGCGCGGCGGGCACGTTCCCTGGATGGCCGAAGCCTGAGGTTACGCGATGGCAGGTGCGGCCGTTTTACGTGCTGCATCTGCAATGGCTGCCGCAGTTGGGTCCCTACTGCTTCGCCCATCGCATCTTCTATGTGGACAAGGAAACCTGGATGCCGCCGTTTACCGAGAACTGGGACAACGAAAACAAACTGTGGAAGGGGCTGTGGGAAATTTACGCGCCGATCAATTTCCGCGGCGAGCAGACCATAATGCTCGACGGCTACGCCGGCGCGCATCAGATCGACTGGGAGAACGGGCACATCAGCGCCAGCTACGCCGCACCGCCGACCACCGACGACGACGTGCCGGCCGACTTCAAGGACGCCCAGACCATGACCACGCCCGGCGGCCTGTCGCGCATCATGAAGTAACCGGCGGTCAGAGCCGGATCAGGACGCGTCTTCCTTGGGCGCGTCCTTTTTCGGCGTCATGCCCATCGCCCGCAGGATCATGGGCGAAATGTTTTCAGTGCCCTTTTCCTGGATGTGCTGGATGATGGCGGCGCCGACCGCGCCCATCGACTGAGCCGAGAAGCTGGCGCGGTTGTCGCGCGCCCAGTTAAGCGACGCGTCGCGATTGGTGTTAAGGCCCTGGAAGCGCGGCATCACATAGCGCGCCACCAATTCGTAAGAACGTTTGGTCTGTTCCCAGTCCGCCCAGTTGTGGGCCAGCTGCAGAAAGCATCCGAAGCCGCCCGACTGCCGCTCCAGCCGTTCGATCTGCGCGATGCAATCATCGGGGGTGCCGATCACCGCCAGGCCCGATTTGATCATGGCGTCGATCGGATCGGCGCCGTCGGCAGCCAGCGGCAGATTGGCGACTTCACGGAAGTAATAGATCCATTTCTCCAGTCCGAAGCGGACGTTGGCCCGCGCCTGCTCGCGGGTTGGGGCGCAATGCACCGGCCCCACCAGGCGCCATCCGTCGCGATTGACGCTGGTGCCGTGTTCGCGCGCCTGCTCCTCGCAGATGGCCCACGTCGAACTCAACGCGCTGAAGCCGCCGGTGGTGGTGGCCCCCAGGGACAGCAGGCTGACGCCGTGCTTGCCCGCGGCGCGCGCGCCCGAGGGTGAGATCTGGTTGGCGACGGCGATCTCCACCGACGGCCGCGTAAAGGGCGCCAGATGCAGCCGGGCGTCGTTGAGCGTGAACCAGTCGGTTCTGGCGTTGACCACTTCACCCCGCATCAGCGGCACCAGCACGCCCAGCGCCTCGTCCATCATCCCGCGCTGACGCGACGGATTGATTCCCATCATCATCGCGTCGGTGACCAGCGCGCCCGGACCGACGCCGAACATGACGCGGCCGCGCGTGATGTGATCGAGCTGATTGATGCGCTCGGCCAGCATCAGCGGCTGATGATAGGGCAGCGAAGAAACGCCGGTGCCGAGCCGGATGTGCCGGGTGCGCTCGGCCGCCGTCGCGATGAACAACTCGGGGCTGGAGATGATTTCATAGCCGGCCGAATGATGCTCGCCGACCCACGCCTCGTCATAGCCGAGCTTGTCCATCCATTGGATCAGGTCAAGGTCGCGCTCCAGGGCGAGGGTCGGGTTTTCATCCAGCGGATGAAACGGTGCGATGAAGGCGCCGAAGCGCATTTTTCTGCCGGCCATTGGTTCTCCTTTGCGCAGGCCCGCGCAAGCCGTATATACAATCCGCCCAAACAGCGATTGTAAGCCGATGATGATGCTGCGACAAATTCCCGAGGCAGAACGGCCGGCGGGCGGAGAAAAATAGTTGCTGGTTGACAAACAAGCGTCGCCGCGCGCAAGCTGCCTTACAGCGCTATCCTCTCTCCACTCGTCCTATGGAGTAGCCTATGAAGTTCCTGATCGGACCTCTGCTTCCCGCCCTGCCCGCGACCCTGACCGAACGCGAACAAATGCGCCCGATTGCGCATCGCACCGAATACTGGCAGCGGATGTTCAAGGAAATCGTCGAGCTCGCGCGCATCGCCGACGACCTCGGCTTCGAAGCGATCACCGTCGCCGAGCATCATCTGGCCACCGAAGGTCTGGAGGTGGGCAGCGTGCCGTCGCTGTTCCTTTACATCGCGATGCACACGCGAAACATCAAGGTGGGTCCGGTCGGATATGTGCTCCCCGGATGGAATCCGCTGCGCCTGGCGGTGGAAACCGCATGGCTCGATCAACTTACGCAGGGGCGGACGATTGTCGGGATGGCGCGCGGGTATCAGGCGCGATGGCTCAATTCGATGGCGCAGAAGCTGCACATCCAGAGCACGGCCAGCGATCAGGGCGAAATCGACCGCGCCAACCGGCGCGCCTTCGAGGAGCATTTCCGCATCCTGAAGCTGGCCTGGAGCGAGGAGGGTTTCTCATTCAAGGGCGATTTCTGGGAATACCCGTATCCTTACGCAGAGGGGACGCCGTGGGCGGCGGCGCCATTCACGCAGAAGTACGGGATGCCGGGCGAGGTGGTAGAGGGGCGCGTGCGCAAGATCTCGGTGGTGCCGAAACCCTATCAGAGACCCCATCCGCCGCTGTTTCAGGCCTTCTCGGCCAGCGATTCGACCATCGTATGGTGCGCGCGCGAAGGCGTGGTGCCGGTGATCGTTATTCCGGGCCTCAAAGACGTGCTCCGGCTGGCGGAGCTTTATCAGAAAGAGGCCGCGTCGGCGGGACGCACTCTGAAGCTGGGACAGGGGATTGCTCCCGCCAAATCGATCTACATCGCGTCGGATGCCAACGAGGCGATGAAGATCGCCGAGACCGGGTCGGCGGGAGTGTGGTATCACGACATCGGCGGTTACTTCGGTTTCTGGGAAGCCTTCCGGCTGCCGGGCGATGAAGCCAGATGGCCGGTGGGCAAGGCGCGTTTGCCGCGCAGCGAATGGACGATCGAACGGCTGCACAAAGCCGATGGTATCGTGGCCGGCACGGTGTCCGAGGTGCGGCGCAAGATGGACGAACTGGTCGAGCACGTCAATCCGGAATACTTCAACTACAATGACGGCGGCGATTTGGGGCTGATGCCGATCGAGATGCTCAAGCAGCAGGTGCGGCTGTTTGGCGAACAGATCCTGCCGCATTACCGCTGAGGCGTTGGCCGGTGGAAGACGGGTCCACGAAATGAAGTTCGCGCAATCGGCCAGCCGCGGATTGCGCCTGCGCTTGCGCCAGATTCATTGAAACCTCCGGCGGTTCGGACTGGTGATCCGTGCCGGATACTTGTAACTTGCCATCGCGGCGGAGCCTCCGAAAGGCGGCGGCCGCCGAAAATTTCAGGAGCCGGATATGAAGTTTACCATTGGACCTCTTCTCCCCGCCCTTCCCGCCACTTTGGAGGAGCGCGAGCAACTGCGGCCGATTTCGCATCGCACCGAACGCTGGCAGCGGATGTTCAAGGAAATTGTCGAGCTGGCGCGTATCGCCGACGACCTCGGCTTTTTTGCGTTCCACTTCGCCGAACATCATCTATGCACCGAGGGCCTGGAGGTCGGCAGCGTACCCTCGCTTTACCTCTATGTCGCGATGAACACCAAAAACATCCGCGTCGGACCGGTCGGCTACGTGCTGCCCGGATGGAACCCGCTGCGGCTGGCGGTGGAAACCGCATGGCTCGACCAGCTCACGCAGGGCCGGACCATCGTCGGGATGGCGCGCGGGTATCAGACCCGATGGCTCAACCAGATGGGTCAGAAGCTGCACATCCAGGGCACCAGCAGCGACCAGGGCGAAATCGACAAGGCCAATCGCGAGGCTTTTGAAGAGCATTTTCGAATTCTCAAGCTGGCGTGGGGCGAGGACGGCTTCACGTTCAAGGGCAAGTTCTGGGAGTATCCGTATCCGTACGAAGAAGGCACGCCATGGCCCGCCGCTCCGTGGACCGAGAAGTACGGGATGCCGGGCGAGGTCAAAGACGGACGTGTGCGCAAGATCTCGGTGGTGCCCAAGCCCTATCAGAAACCGCATCCGCCCCTGTTCCAGGCCTTTTCAATCAGCGAATCGACCATCTTGTGGTGCGCGCGCGAGGGCGTGATTCCGGTGATTCTGATTCCGGGGCTGAAGGACGTGCGGCATCTGGCGGAGCTCTACCAGAAAGAGGCGGCGTCGGCGGGCCGCAAACTGCGGCTCGGCGAGAGCATCTGCCCGACCAAGTCGGTGTACATGGGGCGCGACCTCAACGAGGCGCTCAAAGTCGCCCGCGAAGGGCTGTCAGGCGTGTGGTATCAGGAGTTCGGCGGCTATTTCGGCTTCTGGGAGGCGTTCCGGTTTCCCGAGGACGAGGCCAAATGGCCGATGGGCAAAGCGCCGCTGCCGCGCAGCGAATGGACGGTCGAACGGCTGCATCGCAGCGACAACATCTACGCGGGCAATGAAGCGGATGTGCGGCGCAAGATGGACGAACTCGCCGAGCACGTCAATCCCGAATACGTCAACCTCAACAATGGCGGCGATCTGGGCCTGATGCCGATTGAGCAGGTCAAGGCGCAGGTGCGGATGTTCGGGGAAAAGATCATGCCGCATTACCGCTGAATCCGATGCGGGGCGGGGCGCGCGGCGCCGCGCTGCGAAAATATTTATCCCAGGCCGCAATCATCCCGGGTAAAACAGGCGCAGCTTCAGCGGCGGGCTGACAACTGGCCCGCTAAAATGCAGGTCCCGCAGGGTTCGGTCCCTGCTACAATGGAGATGGAAGGGGCTGGGCGATTTAAGGAGGCGCAGTTCCGTGACTTATGAGTTCTCGCTGCCGAACCTGGACAGATGGCTGGGCAAGAATCGGCGGCGCTCGAAAATCCTGATGATTCCGGGTTTCTGGGCCGGCGACCAGAGCCTTTATCCGTTGGCGTGGCGGCTGCATCAGGCGGGCCATCGCGTATTCTTCGCCGGCATCTGGTGGAATACCGGCTGTCCGCGCGACACCATCGAACGGCTGCAGGACGCGCTGCGCGAAATTTATCTGGCCGACCGCGAGAAGGTTGCGATCGTCGGCCACAGCCTGGGCGGTATCCATGCGCGCGAACTGGCGCGCCGCTCGCCCGCAATGGTCCAGCGCATCTTTTTGATGGGATCGGCGATCCGGCATCCGCTGGCCAGCACCAATCCATTCGTGATGGCGATGTACATGGTCAGCCGCCCGCGGCATCGCGACGGCACCGGCTGCCTGGACACGCTCGGCACGCTGTGCGGTACCCATCATCTGGAACCGCCGGGTGTGCCTGAGACGATCATCTACTCCCGGCGCGACGAGGTGGTGGCATGGTCCAGTTGCGTGGAGAGCGGGGAAGAAGTCGAGGCGCTGGAAGTCAACTCCAGCCATTATACACTGCCTTACCGGCCCGAAGTCTGGAATATAATTCTGCACGTCTGCAACGCGACGAGGCCGAAGCCGTGCCGATAGTGGTGCCGCTGCGGGCCAACGCGCGCGGCAGCCTGCGCCAGTGAGCTGCGGCGCGCGCGCATTGAGTTCCGCCGCGCCGGCCGGGTGAATGGCTGATGCGGCGAATGCCGGCTTTGTTACCGTCCGATTAAAAAATCCGCGCGCGCGGAAAATGCCGCGCCGCAGACGTTTCTCCGCTGGCGGCGGCGGATTGTTGATACACCATTTGTGACGAAACGATCTGGCTCGATTGCAAGCCGGCAGTGAAGCGAACCGTTTCGTCAAAACCAGAAAAACACGACGCTTAGTCCATCTGAGGGCTTAAAGATGTATCAGAAACCCGAGGATTGGCATTCCCTTTTTCAAGCGGTGTCAATTGAAATTCCCGCCAGCCTGCAGCGCTTTATGGCCGGGGATACCCAGGCGAGCGCGGATTTCGAACAGGCGGCTTCCAGGGCGCATCACGCGTGCCTGAATCTGGCTGGAGCAATGATTAACTCTTTGTACGTACGCACCGGGTTCTGGGATTTCGTGCCGGACAACTCCAACGGCGCCGCGCGGATGCAGCGGCTGGCGCAGGCGGGAGCCCGAGTTTTCCTCGCCTCCTTCGGTCCCTGGCTCGGAATTGCGCCGGTCGCCGAGGTTGACGCTTTGCAGGATGAATTGATTCGCCTGCGGCGCGAGCTGAACGGACTTTACCGGAAACTGGAAACTCAGACCGGTGCCGGAGGCGGTCTGCGCCGGATCAAATAGCTCGGTTTTCCGACCAGAAGTAAATCCGCTCGGAGGCTGCGCTGTGGAACGTCGCGATTGCTTCTCTTTTTTCGCCTTGTTGGCCGACTATTGGGTTGACGGCGCCGTCCGCGCGCTGGAGGGCGCCGGCCGCGGCACCTGCAACTTCTATCCGCTTGACGAGGACCCGCCCGGCGCCACGCCGTTTGAGATAGTCCACGCCACCAACCTTCTCCGGCTGCGCCATTACGCGCCCCGCGGCGTTCAGCGTTCGACCCCGCTGCTGGTGGTCTGTGCTTTGATCAAGCGGCCTTTCATTCTCGATTTGCTGAGCGGCCGCAGCGTGATTGAAAATCCAAGCCGCCAGGGCTTCGACATTTATTTGGTTGACTGGATACCGCCGACCCGGCGCGACGCGGGCGCCGGCTTCGATACGTATATCAATGTGGAACTTACCCAGGCGGCCGGGGATTGTTCTGGCCGCGGGACGCCGGGCGTATCCGCCCTTCGCGCGCCGTAAAGCGCTTGATAATCCGCGCCGCTTTGTGCGAAGACGCTTGCATGAGACTCGCAAATAAAGTGGCGCTGATTACCGGTGCGGCGATGGGCATGGGCGAGGCGGCGGCCATACTGTTCGCCGCCGAGGGCGCCGCCGTCGCCGCGGTCGATCTCAATCTGGAAGGCGCCCAGGCAACCGCCCGGCGTATCGCCGACAGCGGCGGACGCGCCTTCGCCTGCCGCGCCGACGTTTCCGACGCCGGCGACGTCAAGGCGGCGGTCGATGCCGCGGTGAGCCGCTTCGGCCGGCTTGACATCCTCTATAACAATGCCGGCGTGGACATCGAGCACGCGCCCACCGCCGATTACTCGATCGAGATGTTCGACCGCATCATCGCGATCAATCTGCGCGGCGTCTTTTTGGGAATGAAATTCGCGATTCCGCATATGGCCGGGCGCGGCGGTTCGATCATCAACACCGCGTCGGTGGTGGCGTTCAAGGCGATGCCGGGAGGGGTGGCCTACTGCGCGTCCAAGGGCGCCGTGATCGCGATGACGCAGGTGGCGGCGGTTGAATATGGTCCGGCCAAAGTGCGGGTCAACGCGATCTGCCCGGGCGCGATCGAAACCCCGATGCTGGCCGAGGCGAGGCGGCGTATGGGCGCGGGCGCGGTCGACAACGCCGCCAACTTTGCGCCGCTGCGCCGCACCGGAAACGCCCAGGAGGTGGCGCAGCTCGCCCTGTTCCTGGCCAGCGACGAGTCGTCTTTCATCACCGGGTCGGCGTATTTGGTTGACGGCGGCTCGCTGGCTTGAACCAACGCCACGCGCACGGCGTAACCGGCAGTTGGCCGGGCTTATGCCCGCCATTCCTGATGGTCGAGACATCGGAGCGGAAAATGAATAAAGCGGCCGATCCAATCCTGATCGAGGTTCTGCGCAACGAGATGGCGGCGATCACGGAGGAGATGGCGATAGCGGTGTACAAGACCGCGCGCTCCTCGATGCTGCGGGTGGGCGATTTCGCCACCTCGCTGGCCGACTACCAGGGGCGCATCGTGGGCCTGGGCCAGTCGCATTCGATGGCCAGCTCGGTCTTCATGCATCTGATGCCGTTTGTCACAGCCAAGTTCGCCGGCAATTTCAAAGACGGCGACGTGATTATCGCCAACGATCCATATTCCGGCGCCTCGCACATGCCCGACGTTATTTTGGTGATGCCGGTGTTTCATCGCGGTCAGGTCAGCGGCTTCGTCATTATCTATTCGCATCAGACGGACATTGGCGGCCGCTTCCCCGGCGGCTTTTCCAGTCAATGCACCGAGAGCTATGAAGAGGGACTGCGCCTGCCCAATCTTAAACTGTACGAGGCGGGCGTGCGCAACGAGCCGCTGGTGCAGATGCTCAAGGCCAACGTGCGCGCCGCCGACGAATGGATGGGCGACATCGACGCCAAGCTGGCCGGATGCCGCCGCGGTATCCGCGAGTTCCAGGCGGTGCTGGAAAAATACGGCATGGAAAACGTCAACGCCTGCTTCGACTATCTGGTCGACTACGGTGAGGAGGCGTCGCGCCGCGCAATCGCGGAGGTGCCGGCGGGCGATTATACGCGCGAGATCATGCTGCGCGACGACGGCTTCGGCAGCGACGGGGTGGCGATGCCAATCCGCGCCACGCTGCGTTTCCGGCCCGACAAGCTGGTGGTTGATTTTACCGGCACGGCGCCGCAGGCCAAAGGCGCCATCAACATGCCCTACAGCAATACTTTGGGCCAGGTGTACAGCACCATCCACAAGATCCTGGCGCCCGACGTGGTTTTCAACGCCGGCTTCGTCAAACCGATCGAAGTGCTTGCGCCCGCAGGCACTCTGGCCAATCCGAAATTCCCCGCCGCGGTGGGCGGCCGTGCGCCGCTGTTCTTCCTGATCACCGAACTGATTCATCTGGCGCTGGCCGAGGCGATTCCCGACCGCGTCGCGGTGCCGCAGGAAGGCGGCGACATCGTGCACATGTCCGGCTATCGACCCGACGGCAGCGAATACACCACGATGGACCTGGTGTGGGGCGGATGGGGCGGACGGCCGGGCAAGGACGGTATCGACGGCGCCGGCATGTCGTACATTTCCGTACCCGCCGAACTGGTCGAGCGTGAAGTGCCGGTGGTGGTGGAGGGATTCGGTTTGGTGCCCGATACTGCGGGCGCGGGACGGCATCGCGGATCGCTCGGCATCTTCAAGAGCTATCGCTTCCGCCATCCGGCGAAAATCATGGTGCGCACCAATCGTCCGTTCCAGAGCGCGGTCGGAATGGCGGGCGGACGCCAGGGCACGCCCTCGTGCAACCTGTTCACGCCGCTGGACGGCGGGCAGATGGAACTGCCGCGCAAATCCCACATGCATCTGGAGGTCAAGGCGGGCGACCGCCTGTACCATCAGGTGTGCGGCGCGGCCGGGCACGGCGACCCGCTGCTGCGCGATCCGCAATCGGTTCTGGATGACGTGCTGGAGGAAAAGCTGTCGCTTGAGAATGCCAAATCGCAGTACGGGGTGGTGATCGATCCGGCCACGATGGCGATAGACGCGGCGGCCACGGCCGCCGTGCGCCGCGATCGGCACGGCCATTGCGATGCAATGAGTTGGGCGCGGTGAGAATTCCGCTCAGCGGGCGAAGAGGATAGCGATGCGGGTGGCATTCGATATCGGCGGCACCTTTACCGACGTCATCGCGTTGGGCAACGACAAGCGGATCCATACCGCCAAGGTTCTTTCGATCCTCGATCGCGTCGGCGAGGACATCGTTGCCTGTATCAGGGGATTGCGCTCCACCGAAACGGTGGAGAACTTCGTTCACGCCACCACCACGGCGTCCAACGCGGTGATCGAGCGCAAGACCGCGCCCACCGGGCTCATCACCACGCGCGGCTTTCGCGACGTGCTCGAGATGATGAACCAGAAGGCGCCCTCCACCGAAGACATCAACTGGGAGCGGCTACCGCCGCTGGTGCCGCGGCGCCTGCGTTTGGAAGTGCCCGAACGCATCCTGGCCGACGGCACGGTGGAACAGCGGCTGGACGAGATGCGGGCGCGCGAGGTGATTGACGCGCTGATCGCCGCCAAAGTCGACGCGATCGCCATCTGCCTCATCAACTCCTACATCAATCCGGTCCATGAACAGGAACTGGGGCGGATGCTGCGCAACGCCGCGCCGCGCACCGTGGTGTGTCTGTCCTCGCAGGTGCATCCCGAATGCCGCGAGTACGAGCGCACCAGCACCACGGTGATCAATGCGTCGCTGGTGCCGGTGGTGAATCGCTACCTGGATCAGCTGGAAAAGCATCTGGCGCCATACAGCCGCCGTTTGCTGATTATGCAATCCAACGGCGGCACCATGACCTCCGAGATGGCGCGCCAGCGGCCCATGTTCATGGTCGAATCGGGGCCCGCCGCGGGTGTGCTGGCGGCGGGGCGGCTGGCAAG
>JAJPJA010000158.1 GCA_021324455.1 Pseudomonadota bacterium
CGTAATCGACAGGCGCCGCAAGTGAGATTCGGTCATGCTCATGCACCTGCGTGACGCGGCGGCCAGCAGTGCACACGAAAAAAGATCACACGGTCACAAACAGCAGCGCCGCTCCCAACGCGCTCAGCAACGCTCCATACGAAGGCTGCTTGCGCCGACACGCTGCTCCACAGCAGACCAACCACAACGCTGGACACGAGGTCGCCGATGCCGTTGGTGGCCGCCAGGATTCCAAAGCCGGTTCCCCTGACGTCCCGGGGCAGGAGGTCGGCAGCTAAGGCGGGCTCGAGCAGGTCGGTTAAGCGCGCGGTTGGAGGAGTTGCCCGCGCCCGCTCGCGATCCGATCCCGATTCGAAAATGCGAACCCTAATCGATCTGGACCAAATCTCCCGCCGGCTAACGTCAGTTGATGCGATAGCGCTCGAGTAGATTGCGCGCGATTACCAGCGACTGAATCTCATTGGTGCCCTCGCCGATCATCATCAGCGGAGCGTCGCGGTAAAACCGCTCGACCGGGAATTCCTGCGTGTAGCCGTAGCCGGCCAGAATCCGCATCGCATCCATCGAAATCTTGGCGCACGCTTCGGACGCGAACAGCTTGGCCATGCCGGCTTCCAGATCGCAGCGCTGGCCGGCGTCCTTGCGCGCCGCCGCGTTCTGCACCAGCAGCCGCGACGCCTCCAGCCGCGTGCCCATATCCGCCAGCATCAACTGCACCGCCTGATGCTGACAGATGGGCTTGCCGAAGGCGACGCGCTGCTGCGAGTAGCGAATCGCGTTCTCGAACGCCGCCTGCGCGACGCCCACCGCGCGCGCCGCCACGTTGATCCGCCCGACCTCCAGCGCCGACATCACCTGCTTGAAACCCGCGCCCGGCTCGCCGCCGATCAGGTTGGCCGCCGGCACGGCCAGATTGTCGAACACCACTTCGCAGGTATCGATTCCCTTGTAGCCGAGCTTTTTCAGATTGCGGCTTACGGTGGGGCCGTGCTCGTTCTTTTCCACGGCGAACATGCTGATACCCGCGTAGGCGGGCTTGGCGTTGGGGTCGGTCTTGGCCGCCACCGCCAGCATCGTGCCCTGCCGCGCATTGGTGATAAACATCTTGTTGCCCGACAGGATGTAATTGTCGCCCTCGCGTCTGGCGGTGGTGCGAATCGACTGCACGTCGCTGCCGGCGTGCGGCTCGGTCAGCGCCAGTCCGCCGCGCTTTTCGCCCGTGGCCATGCCGGGCAGCAGGCGCGACTTCTGCTCCGGCGTGCCGGCGTTGGCGATGATGAACGCCATGATCAGATGGCTGTTGATCACGCCCGACAGGCTCATCCATCCGCGCGACAACTCCTCGATGATGCGCGCGTAGGTGGAAAAGCTCAGCCCCAAACCGCCGTATTCGGCCGGAATCGTGGCCCCGAACAGGCCCAGCTGTTTCATCGTATCGACCAGCGCGTGCGGGTATTCGTCTTTGTGCTCGAATTCGGACGCCACCGGGATCACGTCGTGTTCGACAAATCGGCGCAGAGTCTGAAGGATATCCTGATCGGCTGCTTCGCTCATTAAACCGTCTCCGGCTGAAATATCCGCCGCGGTTTCCGGCGGTTAAGCTTTTCGGCTTCGCGTTTCCAATAGTAGGACAGGCGCCCCCGCCTGTCACGGACGGGCGAGTTGCGCTCGCGCCACCATATTGGATTCAGGCCACAGGCAAAAGTCGGGTATCGGCGCCGCTCAAGCCGCGGGACCTTTACCGATAACTGCCGCTCCGAAAATGGTCGGCCACCACCCTGGCGACGCAGGCGGTCAGGCGCTTGCCGGTGGGGATGTGCAAAAACTCATTGGGGCCGTGCGCGTTGGAGTTGGGCCCGAGCACGCCGGTGATGAGGAACTGCGCCTGTGGAAATCGCTCCCCCAGCATCCCCATGAACGGAATCGTGCCGCCTTCGCCCATGTAGGCCGCCGGCTTTCCAAAGAACGCCCGCGAGCCCTCTTCCAGCGATTTTTCCAGCCACGGCGCCAGCTCCGGCGCGTCCCATCCGCTGGACCCCCAGTTCGGCTCGAAGCTGACCTGCGCGCCGTAAGGCGGATCCTTCTCCAGTATCGATTTGAGCTCGGACACGGCGGCTCCAGCGTCGCAGGTCGGGGGCAGCCGCAGCGACAATTTCAGCTCCGTCATCGGGCGCAGCACGTTGCCGGCGTTGGCGGCGGGCGGCAATCCCTCGGCGCCGATGATCGACAGCGCCGGGCGCCAGGTGCGATTGAGGATCAGTTCGGCCGGATCGCCGCTGACCGGGCGCGCACCGCCGGCAAACGGAAATTTCGTACGCATCGAATCGCCCAGCACCGCCGCCGCGGCTGCGGCTTGCTTGTGCCGCGCGGGCGGAATCGGCGCGTGAAAAGCGGGTGAGAGTATTTCGCCGGTCTGCTCGTTCTCAATCCGCGACAGCAGCATCCGCGCGATCCGGAAGCTGCACGGCACCACCCCGCCCGCATCGCCCGAATGCACGCCTTCAGTGAGCACGCTCACTCGCAGCGTGCCGCCGGCCAAACCGCGCAGCGAGGTGGTGCACCATAGCTGATCGTAATTGCCGCATCCCGAATCCAGCGCGATGACCAAAGTAGGATTGCCGATCAAGCCGCCCAGATGCTCGATGATGGCGGGCAGATCGTAGCTGCCGCTTTCCTCGCACGCCTCGACCAGCATCACGCAGCGCGCATGCGCGATCCCCTGCTCCTGCAGCGCCGCGATTGCGGTCAGACCGGCGAACATCGCATAGCCGTCATCCGCCGCGCCGCGTCCGTAAAGCCGCTCGCCGCGCAGCACCGGCTGCCACGGTCCCAGCCCTTCGCCCCATCCGGCCATCTCCGGCTGCTTGTCCAGATGCCCGTACAGAAGGACACTGCCGGCGCCCTGCCCCGGCACGTCGATCCTGATAAGCGGCGTGCGTCCGTCCAGGCGCACCACGTCGATCGTCATGCCGCGCAGCGGATGGCGCAGCGCCCATTGCCGGAAGCGCTCGACCACCTGGTCGATCAGCCCGTGCTCCTGCCATTGCGGGTCAAAGGCGGGCGACTTGTTGGCGATGCGGATATAGTCAGTCAGCTCCGGCAGGATCGATTCGTCCCAACGGCGGTTGACGAAGTTCTGAAGCGCGGCGTTGTCCATGCCCTCAGCCTACGCGGGCCGCGCTGTGCGATCAAAATGCTACAGGACCAGCACCAGCAGGCCGCTGCCCATCAGCGTGGCGGCCCAGATTTTATCGACATTGATCCAGGCCTTGCGCAGGATTCCCAGACCGATCCAGTCATAAATGGCGAACGCCACCGGGATCATCACGAACAGCATCGCCGCGGTGTGCACCAGCACGACCCCGACTCCGGTCTGTACCAGCAGCGGCGCGTTCGGGGCGGCGCCGGCGGCTGAAAACGTTCTGCACACCGGCATGCTGATCAACACCGGAAACAGCATCAGTCCCGCGCCGTGCGCCGACGCCATCAGGAAGGACCACACCACCAGATCCCATGAACTGACGCGCATCCCCACCCATCGATAGTGAAAGCGCGAGGAGAACAGCCTGAATGCGCCGAACGCCGCCACCGCAATCCCGCCGCCCAGTTGCAGCGTGCGCGGACTGATCTCGACGGCGCCCCATCCGACCAGCGCAACCACCAGCGCGATCGACAGCAGATGTCCCGCTGCAATCGGAGGCATCGCGGCGAGGACTTTTTTGCGGCTGCGCTCCTGCAGCCCGAGCGAGACCGCGAACAACCATCCCATCGCGGGGTTCAGGCCGTGGTAGGCGCCCATCGCCGCCACGGCGATCCACGGCCATTCGGCGGTCATGGGTAGCAGAACGAATCGGAGGAGGAGTCGCCGCCTTCCAGCCGCACCTGATGCGGCCGTTCGCCTTCAAACGGGACGAAAAAGCCGTCGTCAACCTTGATGCCGCCGTTGGGATTGCAGTCGATCTTCGTCATCCATCCGCGCAGCCCTTCGGGGTAAAACTGCTCGTCCCACGAGGCGTACAGCGAATTGGTCAGATAGACGCGGCGTCCGTCGCGGCTGAGTTCCACCATCTGCGGTCCGCCGTTCAACTCGCCGCCCTTGGCATGCGGCGCGCGCGACGTGATCCCGCCCAGGCGAATCGAGCCGGTGAGTTTCGGCTGGAACGGGTCGCTGACGTCGTACTGCTGGAATTCCCCTGTGCCCCAGCATGAAACGTACAGGAAGCGGTCGTCGAGGCTCAGGTTGATGTCGGTGATCAGGGGCGGCACGGCCTTGAACGGTTTCAACGCCGGCGGCAGCTGATTGGGGTCGGCCGGCTCCGCGGGCACTTCGATTGTCTTCCGAATATGCCATCCTTTCTCGTCGCGGAACCAGGTCCATACCGAAGCCGACAGGTCCTTGGTCGAGACCACCACGCCGACGAAGCCATACGTCCGGGTCGGGTCATGCGAGGGGCGCAGCTCCAGCACCATCTGCTGTTCCGCGCCGAGGTCAAGCGTCTGCAGATGGCGCCGCTTGCGCAAATCCCAGATATGGATCGCATGGCCATAGCGGCCGCCCAGCAGCAGGTCGGGATTGACCCCGTTCTCCACCATGCTCGGCGTGCCCCACTCGCTGGTGATGGCGGCGTCATGCCCCAGATGCCACCAGAAATCGTAGGCGAGATACTGCGGACCGCGATCGACTTCCCAGCGGCCCAGCACGTCGAAGCTGTCGTGGTCGAGCAGGAACACGCCGCCCGGACCCTCCCCGTTGGGCGCGCCCAGTGCATTCATGTAGATGGCGTCGGGACCGCAATGCACGGTGTGCGGACGGCTGTAGCCGGTGCGCGACGCGACCTCTTGCGGTTCGATGGTGCGGACCAGCGCCGGATGGCGCGGATCGGGTTTGGTATCGACGATGAAGATGCGCGAGGAGCGCAGGCCCGGAATGATGAAGTAGCGGCGCTCGACGTGCGGATGCGGCGCGTAGGGGCATAGCGCGGCGCTGCATGCGTTCCAGCCGAAATGATGCAGCTCGTTGCCCGCGCCCAGTTCGATCCGCCCTACGATCCTGCCGCAGCTTGAGGAGGAGGAATCGACGTCAATCACGGCGAGCGAATCCGGCTTGCCGGCGGTGGATTTTCCCAGCGCGGTTTTCGGGTCGAAGGTGACCACGTAGGCCAGCCGTTCGGGCGGCGCCTGTATCGCCATCCGCGCCGAGGGATAAAAGCTGGGGTCGGGCTTCCACAAAGCCATCGCCGGTTACCTCCCAGGCCACAAAATGAACCCTCATATTGACACGGGCCAGGCGCCGCGGGAAGGCGCGCCGCGTCTTCGGCATTGATTGGAATGGTCGGAAGCCGCGGCGCCGGCTACCGAATAAATAATGCTCGCCGCGCCGCTTCCATTGCTGGTAATCTGTGATGCGTATGAAGGCCGCGGCCGTATATCAGCCGGCGCCGATCGAAACCAATCCGCTGCGGATGGTCGAATTGGACGCACCCGAACCGAACCAGGGCGAAATCCTCGTGCGTGTTCTGGCCTGCGGTGTATGCCGCACCGATTTGCATGTCAGCGAGGGCGACCTGCCGCCGCGTCATCCGCGGATGGTCCCCGGACATGAAGTGGTAGGCGTGGTGGAACGATGCGGTGCGGGTGCGCGGCGGTTCAAGCGGGGCGACAGAGTCGGTATCGCGTGGCTGCGCGAAACCTGCGGCATATGCGTCTACTGCCTGCGCGGCAGCGAGAATCTCTGCCCCAATGCCCGTTTCACCGGATGGGACCACGACGGCGGCTATGCCGAATTCGCCGCCGTACGCGAAGACTTCGCCTACGCTCTGCCCGAGCAGCTTGGAGTGGAGGAGACCGCGCCGCTGCTGTGCGCCGGAATCATCGGATATCGCGCGCTGCGGCGGGCCGCCGTCAGGCCCGATACCACCGTCGGGCTGTACGGCTTTGGCGGCTCCGCGCATATCGCGCTCCAGGTGGCGAAGTACTGGGGATGCCGCGTGTATGTAATGACGCGCGGCGGCACGCATCGCGAACACGCCAAAGAACTGGGAGCGGACTGGGTCGGCACCGCGCAGGAACGCCCGCCCAGGCCGCTGGACTCGGCGATTCTGTTCGCGCCCGCCGGCGACCTGGTCCCGCCCGCGCTCCAGGCGCTGGATCAGGGCGGTATCCTGGCGGTGGCCGGGATTTATCTGAGTCCGATCCCCGCGCTCGATTACGAACGCCATCTGTTTCACGAAAAGGAACTGCGCAGCGTAACCGCCAACACCCGCGCCGACGGCCAGGAGTTTCTCCAGTTGGCCGCCACAATTCCCATCCGCACAACCACGCTGCCGTTCGGTCTGGATCAGGCCAACCAGGCGCTGCAGATGCTCAAGCATGACCAGCTGAAAGGCGCCGGCGTCCTGCGAATCGGGTGATGAGGCGCCGCGGCCCAGCCTCGGCCTGGCGGAGGTTCTTTCAGTCTCGTGATCCCAACTGGCATAGGCCTCCAGCCGGTGGCTGGGTTTATGCACTTCGGGAGCGTTCTCTCGGTCATCCTCGGCGCAGTGACGGATCTGGCGCGGTCCGCCGCCCGGTCCGGAGCAGGCAGCGACGGTCGGTGCGCGATTGATGATTTTTTCCCTGCCCTGATCGGATGCCGTCAGATCGCGCCGTAAGCGCTCGCGCGCTCAACGCGGCTGCGAATCCGCCAGCTTTGCGATCGTGCGCCAATCGAAGATTCCGGCGTAGCCGCCGTTCCTGCCGTGGAATGCGACCGGGCCGTATGAATTGGCCAGGTAGATGGTGTCCATCGGATGGGTGGTCGCTTCGTGCACGGCGCCGGCCGGTTCGTAAACCCAATCGCCTTCGCGCGCCGAACCGCCGCGATAATCGAAGCCGCCCGAGATCACGTAAAAGTCCGCGGGCCCGATATGCGTATGCGGCTGATTGACCTGTCCCGCGGGCGCTTTGATCAGCAGACTGAAGAAACCGGTCTCGCGGCTTACGCGCAGCACGATTACCTGGTTGCCGCCGCCCATGTCGATCCAGGCGCGTTCCCGCGTGCGGACCAAAGCAGCGTCGAGCGCGTCGAACGCGATCGGAGCGCCGGCCCGCGGTGCCGGCGCGTTGGCGCCGCCGGCGCGCCGAGGCGGCCGTTCATCGCTGCGCGGCTGTCCCGCCCGATCCTGCATCGCCTTGATCGCGCGCCAGTCGGTGATATGCGAATAGCCGCCGTCCTTGCCGTGAAACGCGATCGGCCCGTATGAATTGGCCAAATACACGGTGTCCATCGGATGCGTGGTGGCGTCGTGCACGGCGCCGGCTGGTTCATAAACCCAATCGCCCTCCCGCGCCGAGCCGCCGCGATAATCGAAGCCGCCCGAGATGACATAAAAGTCGGCCGCGCCGATATGCGTATGCGGCGCGTTGACCTGTCCGGCCGGCGCCTTGATCAACATGCTGAAGAAGCCGGTTTCCCTGCTCACCCGCAGCACGATCGCCTGGTTGCCGCCGCCCATGTCGATCCAGGGCCGCTCTTTGGTGCGGATCAGCGCCGCGCCAATCGAATCGAAACCCGGGAAGCCGGCGCTTTCCGCCGCCGGAGTCTCGCTCAGATTGGTCCTGATTTCCTCTTGCTGGGACATGGGAATCCTCCTCAACGCGGCGCGCCGCTGTGATGAATTGGTCTTAGGCCCCCCGCCTTGCGATGTCAAATGACGCGGTCGTTGCCGGAGTCTGCCCAGAGCGGCGCTCGCAGCTTTTCCGCCGTATAAACCAGCATCCACAACCATTTAATCGACGCCTCCGCATAGATGCGTAAACATAGTCATCATGGCGTCGAACATCGCCCAGGCGCCGCTTGCGGGGACCGTCGTAGTTACCGGCGCCGCCGGCTATCTGGGCTCCGTCCTGATCCGGAAACTGCTCGCGCGCGGCTGGCGCGTAATCGGATTCGATCGTCTGATCTACGGCGGCGGAGCGCTCAGCGAGCTGGAAGAAGGCGGCCGCTTCCGCATGATTCCAGGAGACGTGCGCAGCCCCGGCGGCCTGCTGCCGGCCCTGTCCGCGGCCGACGCGCTGGTGCATCTGGCCGCGATCGTGGGAGACCCGGCCTGCGCGTTGGATGAATCCGCCGCCATCGACGTCAACGTCGCGGCCACCGCCAGTATCGTTCAGGCCGCGCGGCGTTATCGGTTGCGGCGTTTGGTGTTCGCGTCCTCATGCGCGGTTTACGGAGCGAGCGGAGAAATCGTCGATGAAACCTCTCCAATCAATCCGCTGTCGCTTTACGCGCGCAGCAAGGCCGCGGCCGAAAATGTCGTCTTGAACGCCGGCGGCCTGCCGGCCACCGTGCTGCGTTTCGCCACCCTCTATGGAATGTCGCCGCGTCCGCGCCTTGACCTGCTGGTAAATCTGTTCGCCGCCCAGGCGGCGCAATGCGGGGAGATTACGGTGATGGGCGGCCGCCAATGGCGTCCGCTGCTGCACGTCGCCGACGCCGCCGAGGCGATCGCCGCATGCCTGCAGGCGCCGCTTGACGCAATCGCGGGTGAAGTGTTCAACGCCGGCGGCGACGAGCGCAATTATCGAATCGAGCAGATTGCCGCAATCGTAAAGCGGGTGATTCCCGGCCTGAAAGTTCGCATCGGCCAGGCCGGCGCCGGCGCCGACTACCGGGTCTCATTCGCCAGAATCCGCCGGCGTCTGGGCTTTACGCCGCGCCGCACGGTGGAGGAAGGGATAGCCGAAATCGTCAACGCAATCCGGACGGGCGCGATTGCCGACGTCGGCGACAGCCGTTTAAGCAACCTGCAAAGCCTGGGGGCGCGGGGCCTGCCGCCGGCGCAAACGGCGCCGGTATCGCCGATTGCGCTGTCCGCTTCGACCGCGCCGGCCTCCCACACCGCCGCGCCGAAACCATGAACCGGCCCGTCGATGTGGCGCAAACCGGCGTAGCCGCACCGCCCGGCTTTCTGGCACAATGCACAAACGCCGCCGGGGTGGTGGAAGCGGTAGACACAGAGGACTTAAAATCCTCTGGACCTAACGGTCCGTGCGGGTTCGAGTCCCGCCCCCGGCATTCA
>JAJPJA010000119.1 GCA_021324455.1 Pseudomonadota bacterium
GGCTTCAAGGCCGGGGCCGGCGATCGAGGCCAAAAAGCGGACGTTGACCGGATATTCGCGGTGCGGGCCGGCGGGCCGCACGGTCTTTTCGCGGATAACGCGCAGCAGTTCAGCTTGCAATGGCGGCTCCAGCGCGGCGGCCTCCTGGATGAAAACGCTCCCGTCCTCGGCGGCGCGAAGCAGACCGAGGTAATCGGCCGCGGCACCGTTTTGAGCGCCGCGCGTGAAACCGAACAGTTCGCCTGCAATCAGATCGGGCGGTACGGCGGCGCAGTTGATGGCGGCAAATGGGCCAGCCCGGGCCGCGCTGATTTCGTGAATCGCACGGGCGACCTGCTCTCTGCCGGTGCCAGGCTCGCCGACGATCAGAACCGGGTCGTGCCGCGCGCCAGCGGCCTGGATTTGCGCGTAAACCCGCCGCATCGCCCGGCTGGCGCCCACCAGACCGTGGAAGCGGCTGCGGCTATCGTTGCCGAGCCGGGCCGCTTCGCGTTCGAGGGCCGCGATGCGTTCGCCGGCCGCGGCGGAATGCGATCGGAAATAGGCGCTGACCAGCAGTATGATGCGCACGTGGCTGAGCTTGTCGAAGCTGGTGTAGATGCGCGTGGGTGCGCCGGATGGGAACACGGTGTAGACGCTTTCCTCGAACAGATGAAGCGATGCGATGATTTCCTCCAGCGGCACCCGCCGTTGCGCCAGCAGTTCGCCCATGCGCATCACCTGGGCGGCGTAGGCGTCCAGGTCGCCTTGGAGCAGGGCGCGCTTGTTGCGGCGCAGGGCGGGCTCGAAAATGCGTATGAATTCGGACTCGGACAGGCTGCGCGCGTCGCCGAAATGGAGCACGTAGAGCCGGTACCAATGCCGAACTATTTCTTCGCTGCGTTCAAAGATGAGCTTGAAGATCCCGCGCAGCTGGTCGATATCTTCATCCCAAAGCAGATGAAAGTGCCGCGGAGTTGCCGTTTGCATGGACCTGACGTTACCGCCGCCTGGAAGCTGTTTTGTCACCTATCGCGCGATTTGCGGTCAAGCGCAAGTGCGGCCGCCCTCCAAAACATTCTGAATGAAACTAAAACATTCAGTAGCTGAGGTCGATGCCCCCGCGCGCGACGGCGCGGCGCTCTGGGCCCTCAGCCGCGGAAGCGCGGAGCGCGTTTTTCCACGAATGCGGCGATACCTTCGCGCGCCTCGGCGCCGCCCGCGCGCGCCGCAATCGTGCGCGCCTCGGCCTGCAGGTGGGTTTCGAGCGTATCGTTGAAGCTGTCGCGCAGCAGGCGCTTGGCGGCGCCCAGGGCCGAGGTCGCGCCGTCGGCCATCTCACGGGCCAGCGCCTGCGCGGCGGATTGAAGGTCATCGTCGGGCACCACGCGGTTTACGATGCCCCATTCCTGGGCCTCGGCCGCGGACAGCACCCGGTTGGCAAGAGTGAGTTCCAGCGCGCGGCGCAATCCCACCAGCCGGGGCAGAAAAAAACTGGTCGAGGCGTCGGGCGAGAGCGCGGCGCGCGTATAGGCCATGGTCAGGCGGGCGGATTGAGCGGCGATAACCAGGTCGGCGCCGAAGACCAGGCCCAATCCGCCGCCGGCGGCGGTGCCGTTAACCGCGGTGATCACCGGCGGATCCATCCTGGCCATCAGCGAGACCGCGCCATGGATGTAGTGGGTCAGGAGTTTCAGATGCGCGGACAGGTCGTCTTTGTGCGCGGCGAAGGTCTTGAGATCGCCGCCGGCACAAAACATCTTGCCGTTGGCGGTTACCAATACGGCGCGGGCCGCGGGGTCCTCGTCGCATCGCAGCATCGCGTCGTAGAGTTCCTGCGCCAATTCCAGATTGATGGCGTTGGCGGCGTCGGGCCGGTTCAGCGTCAGATGCGCGACGCCCTCGCGCAATTCGAACAGGATCGTCTTATACTCCATACATCCTCCGCAGTCGGTGGTCGTCCGAACTTTAGCGCCCCGCACCGGCGGCGGCTATAAAGCCCGATCGGCTTCCGGAAAGGCCGGGAGCATCCGCCCTCGATTCAGCGCACACGCATGCGCCCGGACGCATTTATGGATGAGAGCAGCAGGGCAAGATTGCTTGGGCCGCCGAGCGGAGCGATGTTTCGCACCGAGGCGCACAGGGCGGCCAATTCTTGCGAATCGGGTTCAGTGCCGAAGATCCGATCCCACAAATCGCTGACCACGCCCAGACACATCGTGGAACGGCGCAGATGATGCACCAGGTGGCGTTCGCGCAGGCGCCGTTCGAATCGAAGCAAACGATGTGCGAAGTGCAGGCGGTAATGCTCGATTTCGTAGGCGAAAAATCCGCACAGCAGGCCGAGGTAGAAGAGCACCTCGGCGGCCAAACCGAAAACCGCAAGCAGAAGAGCCATCACTGCGAGCGACGGGATCCACGCGCCGATGGCGAAAACCGCGCGCGGGTCGCGATGGTGAACGGCATGAAGCGGGGTGACGAAAGTATTGTAGAGATGCCCCAGCACGCCATGGATCAGGTACTCGAGCAGCGTCCAGCTCAGCAGTCCGGCCGTGAAAGCGGTTGCGCTCATCACCATGACCAGATCTTAATTGGCGGCCTGGGCGACGGCAAATCCCGCATGCCGGCGCCAACGGATATCAGCCCACGGCGAAGTTCAACTGCTGCGCGCCGCCCGCGCTCCCCGCGGCAATCCGCCGCAGCTCATTGATATCCAACGGTTTGGACAGCACGCCCGCGATGTCCACCGCGGCCGGAATCCGGTCCTCGGCCTCGCTGCCCCATCCGGTCAGGATGTAGAAGGCGGCGGCGGGCGCGAAATGGCGGGCGGCAGCCGCCACTTCCCATCCATTCATCCCGGGCATTCCCAGGTCGCACAGGATGATGTCGTAGGGTGGTCCGGATTTCATTCTACCCACCGCTTCCTGTCCCGAATGAACGCTGTCGACCTGATGGCCATCGCGGACCAGCACTTCCGCCAGCGATTCGAGGCTCTCCGCGTTGTCGTCGATGATCAGGAAACGGCGGCCCGGGCGCGCGGTGAAGGGCGTATGCGCGTGGCCGCTATGACGGGCCGGATCGGCAAGCGGGAAGCGGAGAACGAATACCGCCCCGCCTTCGGCGCGGTTGGCGGCGCTGATATTGCCGCCGAAGCTTTCCATTACTTCACGCGCGGTCGAAAGTCCCAGCCCGCTGCCGTGCGGTCCCTTGGTGGTATAGAACGGCTCGAAAATCCGTGCGATGTGTTCCTGGGGGATGCCGCTGCCGTTGTCGGACACGCGGATGATGACGGCGCTGTCTTCCACCGTGGAATCGATCCGGATTTCACCCTGTTGACCGAGCGCGTCGGCGGCGTTGAGCAACAGATTGAGCAAGACCTGGCGCAGGTCGGCGGCTGTGCCGGTAATCGGCGGCAAACGCATCGGGAGTTCGGACGTGATTCTGATGTCGGCGCCCATCAGAGCGGGTCTTCCCTCGATACTGCTGCGGGCAAGCTCGATGGCCTGGGCCACGACCTCATGCAGCTGGACCGGTTCCTCGCCGCGGAGGTTGCGGGTTTGCCCCAGTTCGCGCACCCGCGCCACGGTGCGGGCGGCGTCTTCCAGCGCGCGCTCCACCGCCTGCAGGCGCGCGTGATGACGGCTGTCGACCATCTCGTCTTCGAAAAGCGCGCTCAGACGGAGTCTGAGAATGTTGAGGGTATTGTTGAGGTCATGCGCCATCCCGGAGGCGAGCTGACCGGCGAGGCGCAGCCGCTCCTGCAACAACAGTTGCTCGCGTCCCTTGAGAACTTCGGCCTCCGCATGACGACGGGCGCGCCGCAGCCGCCGCTCCAAGGCGGTGGTGAGCAGGCCGATTGCGGCGGCGATCAGCAAGCCGAGCACGTCGTAAGGATCGAAAGCGCTATGCGGCAGCAGGGAAAGCGCGACGCCGAAGGCGGCCGCGGCAATCACACAGAGCAACGTTTGGATTTTCTCGCCCCACGACAGGAATGGCCCGGTGCCGGCCAGAAACAGCATCAGGGCAATAAAAAACGGCTGTGTCTGTCCGGTCATCACGGCGATCGCGGTGCAGGTGGCGATCATCACGGCGCTGAAGGCGAACGCCACCGCTTTCCAGTGCAGCTTCATCCAGGGACCGACTTTCACGGTCATCAGGACCGCGGCGCCGAACAGGCCGATATTGATCGAATGGAGGATCAGAACCCAGGGATAATGCAGCGACAGAAACGGTCTATCGAGTACCAGGTATGCAACCTGGTAAAGCAATGTGAGGAGGGAACCGGCGCCGACCAGCCGCGCGGCCCATTTCGCCTCCGCCGAAGCGGCGAACTCGGCCTCGACGCCGATCTCCCCGCGGTTCGCCGTGCGCAGTTCCTGATTGGTTTTTTTAAAGCCGAATCGCAAAGCTTTCAGCCCGGTGTCCGCGCAGTCAGGTTTGCTTCGCGCGGTTTCAACCCTTGGATAACTGTTACCGGCCAGAGCAAGTTCAAGGCCAATATAGCCCTAACTGCATCCCTGCTGGAATTCAAGAGGCGAAAAACAAAAGAAAAGCCCGCTGCACTATGAAGTTAACAAGAATTAACCTGAGATAGCCCGTTTGGTAATTGCCCCATGGATCGGGTCTGTTTCGTTTGCTTTGCGCGATCCGATCGCGAATGCTTGGGCCATCCTGCCGCGCCTGCGGGGCGGCTTATTCTTGAACAGCGGAGTCGAGCATGAAAGTCGGCCTAATCTCAATCGGAATTGGAGCAGGAACCAGCGCCGAATCGATCAAAACTATCGCCGCCAACGCCGAACGGCTGGGTTTCGCCACCTTATGGGCGCCCGAGCACGTCGTGCTTATTGAAGGTTATAAGTCGCGCTATCCCTATGCTCCCAGCGGCGAAGTGATGGGCCGGCTGGATTCGCCCCTGCTCGATCCGTGGGTCGGGCTGGGCTATGCCGCCGCCTTCACCAGCAAAGTGCGGCTGGCGACCGGCGTATGCCTGGTGCCCGAGCATAATCCGCTGGCCCTGGCCAAGGCCATTGCCACGGTGGACCATCTCAGCGGCGGACGCGTGGTGGTGGGGATCGGGATCGGATGGCTGGAGGAGGAATTCCGGGCGATGGGTATTGCGTGGGAGCGGCGCGCGGATCGCACCCGCGATTACGTTGCCGCGATGAGACGGCTGTGGGGCGAGGAGGTGAGCGCCTTCAGCGGCGAGTTTGTCAATTTCAGCAATGTCCGCAGCTTTCCCAAGCCGCTCGCCGGCGCGCGGCTGCCGGTGGTCGTGGGCGGAAACACCATGCCCGCCCTGCGCCGCGTGGCGCAATACGGCGATGGATGGTTCGGGCTTAATCTTACGCCGCAGCAGACGGCGGAGAAGCTTCAAAAGCTGGGCGCCCTGATGGCGCAGCAACAGCGCAAGCTCGAAGATTTGGAGATCATCATCGGTCCCGCCACTCATAAACCGACCGCGGACGACTTCAAGCGCTATCGCGAACTGGGCGTCAGTGAGCTGGTGCTGCCGCCGTTCGGACCGCGCAGCGCCGCCGATAGCGTCAAACGGCTGGAAGAAATCGCGCGCCGATGGGTCGAACCGGCGGCGTCCGCGGGCTGAAACGTGCGTTGACATTTGGCCTGTGGCGGGCGATACAGGAAGCGGGGAAGCAATCAGGAGGGCTTATCATGGAGCGCACTTTTTTTACCGCCGCCAATCTGATCGACGGCATCAATCCTCCTCAACCCAACAGCACCGTGGTGGTTGAAGGCGACCGCATCGCGGCGGCCGGCCGCGACGGCAGTGTGCCCAAGCCGACTCCCCGCGACACCGTGTTCGATCTGGGCGGCAGGAGCCTGATGCCGGGGATGAATCAGTGCCATTTCCACGCCGGCTACATCAACATCAACAGCATCATGGACATCGAACTGAAGTATCCGCCGACGTATCTGGCGCTGGCGGCGGCGAAAAACGCGGAACTGCTGCTGCGATCCGGCTTCACCGGCGCGGTCGGCGCCGGCTCGCCGCACAATGTCGATGTGGCGCTGCGCGACGCTATCGGCGAAGGTCTGATCCAAGGGCCGCGGCTGATCGCGTGCGGCCACGATATCGTCACCAGCGGCGGCCCGATTGACGTCAATCCGGATTACTGGAAGCTCGGTATCGAAGGTCTGTGCCGCGTGTGCGACGGCCCCGACGAGTTTCGCAAGGCCATCCGCCAGGAGATCAAGCAGGGCGCCGACATCATCAAGATGTACGTCACCGGCGGCCACGGCTTCGAGTTCAAGGCCGATGAAGTGCCGATGACCTTCGAGGAAATCCAGGCGGCGACGCAGGCCGCGCATGAACGCAACCGGTTGGTGCGCGGGCACGTGGTGTCCAGACCGGCCATCCTCGACTGTCTGCGCGCGCGGATGGATCTGATCGATCATGCCGACGCGATGGACGACGAATGCATCGACCTGATGGTCAAGCAGGGTACTTATGTCACTCCCAGCCTCTACTTCAGCTGGAAAACGATGGACTTCATGCGCAAGCGGATGTCGGCCGAGCGCCTGGCACAGGAGGAGCGTTGGCTGGAGCAGGGCTACAGGTCAGTCGAGAAGGCGAACAAGGCCGGCGTCAAACTGATCATCGGCGACGATTTCGGCACGTCATGGATGCCGCATGGCGACTACGCCGTCGAACTGGAGTTCTACGTCAAATATGCCGGCACTTCGCCGCTTGACGTGATCCGCTGGGCGACGCACAACAGCGCCGGGCTGTTCGGCGATCAGGGCGGCAGTATCGCCGCCGGTAAACTGGCCGACCTGTTGGTCATCGACGGCGATCCAGTGCGCGATATATCGGTGCTGCGCGACAGATCCCGGCTGGACGTGATCATGAAGGGCGGTCAATTCGTCGAATCGCGGCTGACGCCGACGCAGGCTTCCGCGCAGGCCGCGTAAACTCGGGTCCCCGCGCCGGTTGCAACGGCCGTTTTAGTTCGGAGAAGCCTCTGCGCCAGGGGGCTCCTGGTTCTGCGGAGGGGAACCGCTGCCGCCAACCGGCGGCGCGTTGGCGGCGGGGGAGCGAAGCGGAGCCGGAATCTCGCGCCCCGGATGCAGTTCCAACGGCTTGGCGCTGCGCATCCGCTCCGCAGTCCAGTACTTTTCCACCGCCGATCCGTTGTCACCGCGGTTGAAGCTGGAACCGGCGGTGGAGGGCTGCGCGCGGCAGAGGATGGGGCCGGCCGCGGATGCCATCGCGACCAGCGCGGCGAGTGCGGCGGGGCGGCGAATCAGGTTTCTCCAGCGCATATCTTGTCGCTCCTCAATCAACCTTCATGGCCGCCAGACGGTCGATTATCGTTCGTCATGGTTCGGGCGTCACGGCGCGCCGGGTAAACGCCGGACTGGAGAAATTGCGGGCGGTGACAGCCGCCCAATGAGACAGGCTTTTTCCAGTTCGACAGGCCGCGCAATTGAATTCCAATGTTCTGATACCAACTGTTGCCGCCAGGCAGATGAAAGCACAAGAACCGGCCGGCGGAGCTCCGCCGGCCGGAATCTTTGCCTGCAGGGTTTGGCTTCAGCAGTTGCCGCTGCTTGGAGGGCCGCACGCGGCGTTCAGCAGGCTCACGAAGCGCGAGTCCAGATTGGACGCGCCCAGGTACTCAGGCGTGGTCGAAATCGGTCCGTAGGAGGTGACTCCGACCAGGATGTTGCCGCCGAAGGCCACCGGAGGAGCGCCCGCCGGCTGTATGCCATAGTCCTGGATCCAGGGACCGCCGCTGGCGCCGCCGCGCATCGCGGAACCGTAGATCGTGGTGTTGTTGCCGCCCGACTCGAACGCCTGCGCCCCGGTCTCTTCCATCTTGAGGCAGCTATCCAGATTGCACGGATAACCCAGCATCGTGACGTTGTCGTTGCTCAATACGTTGATCTCCCATCCGAGCCATCCGGTGACGTTGCCGATTTTGATCGGCGTGCCGCCGGCGGGATTGCGATGGTCGCCGATTATCAGCATCCCGACATCCTGGGCGTTGGGCACCGAACCGTCGGAAAAATACCAGGTGTTGGTGACCCATTCGCCGGTCGGCGTCCAGGTGCCGTAGGGCGCGGCGCCGTTGTTATAGGCCGGGATGAACAGCCAGTTGGTGTAAAAATGGCGCAGCGCCGGATTGGTGCTGGGATGCGCCACGCAATGGCCCGCCGTGACCACGATTCGGGGCCGCAGCACCGACGCCGAACAGACGAAATTACCTACTCCCTGTTCGGTAAAGAACAGCTTGCCGGCGGTGCGCGCCGGGTAAACCGTGGTGGTGGAATCGGGAAAAACGCGGCTGGTGGTGAAATAGGCGCCGAAACTGCTGGTGGCCTCGGGCGAGCTCTCCAAATCGCCCGCCTGTGCCCGCGCCTGCGCCAGCATCTGCGCCGGGATCAGAATTTTGCTCTCCGAAGCGGGCAGCGCGACCGACGGCCGTCCGCCCGCGCCTCCCATGGGCGGCGAATTGTCCTGCGGAACTTCGGGCGCGACCGGCAAGCCGTTGCGGCCGGTCACCGGATGCAGGTCCATGGGTTTGGCCGAAAGCAGCCGCTGCGGCGTCCAGTATTGCTCAACCATCATTTCCTGGGCCTGCGCGTCGGCCGCCGTGTCGGCCGAGTAGCCGGAGAAGGAAGCGCTTTGGAGGTCCTCGGCCGGAGCCGGCCGCGGCGCGATCGCGGATACTACAAAAAGTAGTGCCGCGCTCCAGCGGGCGCCTCGTTTGAGCAGCGAGAGTTTCATCTTGTTCACCTTTCCTTTGTGGATTGCGGCTTGATGCCGCTTGCGAAAAGAAAGGCGTAACAACCAATGCCACAGGATGGTGAAACCTGATGGAACGCAGGCCGCGGCCGGAAAGCGCGATCGCGCGCCGCGGCATACCGGCGCCCCGGACCGCGCTAACTGACCGGATCAACCAAACCCCGGTCCCGGCGCGAGCGCGGGGCGGCCCGGGGCGGGAAATTCTAAAAACTACCGGGCCTGGCCCGAGCGCAGGACCTGGCCCGGCAGGCTTCCCTGATGCTGTCCGTGCTCGTAAAGGACCTCGCCGTTGACGACGGTGTATTCGACGCCGCGCGAGGTGGTTACCAGACGCAAGCCGCCGCCGGGCAGGTCATGGCGCGACTCGGGCCGTTGCGCGCATCCGATGTTGTCGAGATCGAAAATGGCGAAATCCGCGGCGGCGCCCGGCGCAATCCGGCCGCGCTGCGGGAACCCGAACAGGTCGGCCGGCTGCGAGGTGAGGCGGCGCACGCCTTCCTCCAGCGGCATCAACTGCTTTTCACGCACCCAGGTGCCGATCAGGTGCGTGGGATATCCCGCCATACAAATCATATCCACGTGCGCGCCGCCGTCGGCCTGTCCGACCAGCGTGCGCGGGTCCTTGATCAGGCCGGCGAGGCGGTCTTCGCCGCGATTGCTGACCGCGTAGCGGATGCGCAAATCGTCTTCCACCGCAAGGTCGAGGAAGGTGTCGAGCGGGTCGGCGCCGCGTTGGTGCGCGACCTCCGCCACCATCCTGCCTTCATACCGCTTCAGGGCGGGGTCGGCGGCCTCGTCGATGCGCACGCGGTCCCATCGGCCGGCGAAAATCTGCGGCGTCTGCAGAGCGTGGCGAAACGCGTCCCTGAATTTCGGGTCGCGATAGATCTGCTTCTGCGCCTCGGGCGGCTGGTTGAACACCCGCTGCCAGCATTCGATACTCGCCAGCAGGAACGGATTGCGCATGCTGAACTGCGGCTCTGAAGGATAAGCGATCACCTGCGGGATGCCGCCGCGGGCCATCAGCGGCGCCATCTTCTCGAGCGTCTGCACGTGCGCGTCGCCTCTGCCCGCGGTCGGCGCCAGCCCGAGCCAGGTCACCGGACGCGCGCTTTCGGTCAGCATGAAGTCGAGCAATTCTGCCTCTTCGTCGGTGACCAGCGCGAGGTCCTGATTAAGCGCGATTTCGATCGTGCCTTTGCCCAACTCGCGCAAGGCGTTGGCGTATGCGCGCAGCTCCTCGCGATCGGCCAGGCGGCAGGCGAGCGGACGACCCTGGTAGCCGATATGCTGGCGCACCCGGGTCAGGGAAAAACCGACCGCGCCGGCGGCGACGGCTTCTTTGAGCAAGGCCTTGATCCGGGCCCGTTCATCGGGGCGCGCGGCGCGCTCCATCGACTCCTCGCCCATGACCATGTGCCGAAAGGGGGTAAGCGGCGCCAGAAACCCGAGGTTAAGCGCGCTGCCGCGGCGCTGCGCGGCGTCCATAAACTGGGGAAAGCTTTCCCATTCCCAGGTGATGCCGCGATTGAGCACGTCGAATGGGATACCTTCGACGTTGACCAAATCCCAGGTGGCGATTTCGCGATCCTGGGGGCGGCAGGGGGCGATGCCCACGCCGCAGTTGCCCATCACGATACTGGTTACGCCATGCCACGAGGAGCAGGTGATGAGAGGGTCCCAGCACATCTGCGCGTCGTAATGGGTATGCGGATCGAAAAAGCCCGGGGCCACGATCAGGTCCGAGGCGTCGATGGTGCGCCGTGCGCTGCCGCCGATTTTGCCGATTTCCGCGATTGCGCCCGCCGCCACCGCGATATCGGCCCGATAACGCGCGGCGCCGGTACCGTCGACTACCGTTCCGTTTTTGATCAACAGATCGTAAGCCATCGCCAGGGCTCCTTCTCGCGCCGGTTAACTCATTTCATGCTTCCACTTGTGGCTGCATCTTAGTCCATAAGTTCGCGCCCGCTCAAACGAATCCGCAGTGCCCGTCAGCGCCACGGCGCGACGCATTGGGTGCGAATTTTAAGGCGTGCGCGCGGCTACACGGAAGGTTAATCTGTTGAGAAGGAGTTATTGCCATGGACCAGATTGTACGGCTGGCCGGCGCTGAGAAGGTTCCACCCTGCACCGTGGTCATCTTCGGTGCGTCGGGCGATCTTGCGATGCGCAAGCTGATTCCGGCGCTCTACAGCCTGGATTCATGCGGCGAACGGATGCTGGCGGATGAAACCATGATTGTGGGCTGTGCCCGCCGCGCCATCCCGGTCGATCAATTCCGCCAGCATGCGCGCAGCGCCGTCGAGCGCCTGGCCAATGCTCCGCTGCAGGAGGGCTGCTGGGACCGCTTCGCGTCGCGGCTGGATTATCTCTCCGGCATCGACCATCCCGAAGGATTCGCGCGGCTCAAGGCACGTTTGGAGCAAATCGAGCTTTCGGGCGGACTGCCGCCCAATCGGATTTTTTATCTGGCCATCCCGCCCGACGCGATTCTGGACTGGGTCCAGCGCCTGCACGACAGCGGTCTGATCGGGCTGCCCGAGGGGCGCGGCTTCAGCCGGGTGGTGGTGGAAAAACCGATCGGAGTGGATTTGCGCAGCGCCAGGGCGATCAACGCGGGACTGCATCGCTATCTGGACGAATCGCAGATCTTCCGCATCGACCATTACCTGGGCAAGGAGACGGTGCGCAACTTCATGGTGCTGCGCTTCGGCAACAGCATCTTCGAGCAGATCTGGAACAGCCATCATATCGATCACGTGCAGATCACGGTGTCCGAGGAGGAAGGAGTGGGCGCGCGCGCGGGCTACTACGACCATGCGGGCGCCCTGCGCGACATGGTGCAGAATCACATGTTCCAACTGCTCAGCCTGATTGCGATGGAACCGCCGGTCAGTCTGGCCGCCGAGGATGTCAGACAGGCCAAGCTCAACGTCCTGCGCGCGATCAAACCGCTGACGCCCGAGGAGGTTCACCATCAGGTCATCCGCGCGCAATACGCGGCCGGCCATCTGGACGGTAAGGTGGTGCCCGATTACTCGCACGAACCAGGGGTGGCGCCGGATTCGGCGACCGAAACGTACGTGGCGCTCAAACTCTTTGTGAACAACTGGCGATGGTCGGGAGTGCCCTTTTATCTGCGCACCGGCAAGGCGCTGCCGCGCCGCGCCAGCTCGGTGGCGATCCATTTCAAACATCTGCCGGCCATTCTTTTCGCCGAACATCATCGCCTGCCGGCCAACGTCCTGACCTTGCGCATCCAACCCGATGAGGGCTTCTCGCTGTCGGTCACGGCCAAGCAGCCGGGGCTGGACCTGTCGATCCGGCCGGTGAACATGGATCTGCACTATGAGCGGGAGTTCCAGGCGCGCTCGCCGGAGGCGTACGAGATGCTGCTGTACGAGGTGATGATTGGCGACCAGACTCTGTTCGTCGACGCGGAGACGGTGGAGCGCTCATGGCTTTTCATCCAGAGCATCCTGGACGTGTGGGAGCGGGAGGGCAGACAGGGTCTGCTGTCGTATGCGGCCGGGAGCTGGGGCCCCGCCGCCGCGCATCAAATGCTGAGGCAGCATCAATGCGGATGGTACGAGCCATAATTCAGGCTTTTTGCTTACCTGGGCGAAACTACCTGCGTTACAATCCGCTTTGAGCACTGGCAAATGATTCGGATCAACGCTAATCTGAGCTTCCCGCAGACCGCAGGGGCTGACGGGAAAAGTAGTTGAAGAATGAAGAGAGTACGGCTAACCCGCCGCGGGGAGGCTTTCTGAGTACACCCGAGCGTCCGGCTACCGGCAGCGAACGGGTCGTAATCCTGGGTGCCAATGGTGTGATGGGCACCGGCGCCGCCGAACTATTTGCCGCCGGCGGCTTCCACGTCGTCATGCTGGCCCGCGACCGCGACAAGGCGGCGCATGCGCTGGCCGAGGTCCAGAGCCTGGCGCGCTCCGAAGCTATCGCCGAACAGATCGAACTGGGCAGTTACGAACAGGATTTGCCGCGCTCGGTGGCCGCCGCCGCCATTGTGTTCGAGGCTCTGGCCGAGGACCCTGAACTCAAACGCGCCTTTTTCGCCCAGGTTGACCGCTATCGCGCCCCCGACAGTATCGTCGCGACGGTTTCCTCCGGATTGTCGATAGCCGAGATGGCGCAGGGGCGCAGCGAGTCCTTCCGCCGCCATTTTCTCGGCGTCCATTTGTTCAATCCGCCCCATGTCATCGCCGGGACCGAGGTCATTCCGCATGCCGGGACCGATCCGGCGGTGACTGCGAAGATGGCGGCGCTGCTGGGCAAACGGCTGGGACGGCGCCTGATCGTGGCTGCCGATTGCCCCGCGTTTGCCGGCAACCGCATCGCGTTCAAGACGCTTAACGAGGTGGCCCAGCTCGTCCCTGAACATGGAGTAGAGTTTCTGGACTATCTGATCGGACCGCAGACCGGCCGCGCGATGGCGCCGCTGGCCACGGTTGACCTGGTCGGATGGGACGTGCATCAGGCTATCGTGGACAACGTTTACACCCGCACGCGCGACGAGGCCCATCCGCTGTTCCGCCTGCCCGATTACATGAAGGAGGGAATCAGGGAGGGGCGCCTGGGCGACAAAACACCGCCAGCGGGCGGATTTTACCGCCGCGGCAAGCAGGGCGTCGAGGTGCTGGACGCCGCCAGCGGCAGATATCGTCCGGCTCAGGTACCCGGGCCGATCGCTTTCGTTGAACGCATGAAAGCGCTGCATCGGGTGGGGCGCTACCGCGAGTCGATGGAGGTGCTGAAGACGGCGCCGGGCGCCCAGGCCGATTTGGCTCGCCGCGTGGTGCTGGGATACGTCAGCTACGCGCTGAACCGGGTGGGGGAAGCGGCGCAAAGCAGCACCGACATCGACACGATAATGAGTTACGGCTTTAACTGGGCGCCGCCGGGCGTGCTGGTCGATCTGATGGGCGCCGGCGACACGGTCGAAATGCTTAAGCGGTACGGGCTGCAAGTTCCGGCAATCCTGGAACGCAGCGGGGGGCGCAAGCTTTACGCGGGCAGCGTGCTGGATTTCGGCCGCACCTTTGTCGGATGAGGAGATATCGATGAGTCAGCCGGCGGTATTCATCCTGGGCGGAGCGCAGACCGACTTCGCCCGCAACTGGTCCAAGGAGAACAAGCACATCGCGGCGTTGATGCGCGAGGCGGTGCTGGGCGGGCTGGAAGCGGCGGCGATCGAGGCGGGCGAAGTGCAGACCGCGCACGTGGGCAACTTCGCCGCCGAACTTTACGCCCATCAGGGCCATCTGGGCGCTTTCGTGCTGGAGGCTGACCCCGCTCTGTCGGGTATTCCCACCAGCCGGCATGAAGCGGCGTGCGCATCGGGCTCGATTGCGATTCTGGCGGCGTCGGCCGAGATTGAGGCCGGCCGCTATGACCTGGCCATGGTGGTCGGGGTCGAGCAGATGAAGACGGTGGACGCCGCTGTGGGGGGCGACTATCTCGGCACCGCGGCCTGGTATGAGCGCGAAGCCCGGGGAATCGAGTTTCCGTTCCCCAAGCTGTTCGGGCGTCTGGGCGACGAGTACGACAAGCGCTACGGCCTCAAGGATGAGCATCTGGCGCATATTGCAGCAGTCAATTACTCCAACGCGCGGCGTAATCCGCTGGCGCAGACCCGCAACTGGTACATGAGCGAGAGCCATGCGTCGCGCCAAAGCCGCTACAACGCAATTATCGGCGGACGCATCAAGGCGTCGGATTGCTCGCAGGTGACCGACGGCGCGGTGGCGATTTTTTTGGCGTCGCAGAATTATGCGCGCGAATATGCGCGCCGCCGCAACATCGATCTGGACCGGCTCCCGCGCATCCTCGGATGGGGTCATCGGACGGCCCCGGTTGAGTTCGAGGCCAAGGTCGCCGAGAGCCGCGACAATCCCTACGTCCTGCCGCATACGCGCCAGGCGATCCTCGACGCGTTCAAACGCGCGAACGTTTCTTTGCAGCAGATTTCAGCCATCGAAACTCACGACTGTTTCACCACCTCGGAGTACATGGCGATCGATCATTTCGGGATTACCCGGCCCGGCGAATCGTGGAAGGCGGTCGAGGAGGGGGTGATTGAACTGGGCGGTGCGATGCCGATTAATCCCAGCGGGGGATTGATCGGTGCGGGGCATCCGGTGGGAGCCACCGGCGTGCGCCAGGTGCTGGACGCCTTCCGCCAGGTCACCGCAACCGCCGGCGACTACCAGGTCGAGGAGGCCGCCAAAGTCGCGACGCTTAATATCGGAGGCAGCGGCACGACGAGCTGCGCCTTCGTAATCGGTCGTTAGAAGCGGCAGGAAAGGGGGCGCCAGCGAATCGCTTTGAACGATAAAGCATCCAGGTCGCAGACGTTGATCGCGGAGGAAGATCCGGATCCGCAACGCGGCTCGATTGAGGCCGGCGCGGCCAACCGCCCCGACCGCTTCGAATTGCTTTACGAGCTGGGCTGTGCGTTCGCGGCGCGGATAGAGTTGGGCGAACTGCTTCCGTTGATCGCCGCCAAATGCCGCGAGGTCCTCAACGCCGACGGCATTTCCATTCTGTTGCTCGACCCCGAACATAACGAACTCTATTTTCCCTACGTCGCCCAGGCCGATCCGGCGGTGATCGAGCGGCTGCGCCAATTGCGTTTTGCCGCCAATCTGGGAATTGCCGGCGCGGCGCTGAAGGAGGGCAGGGCGATTCGGGTGGTCGACGCCCAACGCGACACGCGCCATTACCACGGTGTCGACCTGGTCACCGGACTGACCACCCGCGACCTGCTGGCGGTGCCGCTGATCACCCATCAGGGCAAGGTCGGTGTAATCGAGGCGGTCAACAGCCGCGGCCCGGCGCCCTTTACCGAAGAGGATTTGGCCTTCTTCGAAGCGCTGGCGGGCAGTATCGCGGTGGCGATCGAAAACGCGCGCCTGTACGCGCAGGTACGCGAATCGGAGGCCAGCCTGCGTACGCGCATCGGAGTGCTGCGGCGCGATTTGGCCCGCACCGACGTGTTCAGCAAAATCATCGGCTCAACCTCCGCGATGATGGAGGTGTTTCGCCTGATGGAGAGCGCCGCCGCCTCTTCGATTCCGGTCCTGGTGGAAGGCGAGACCGGAACCGGCAAGGAACTGGTCGCCCGCGCGATACATCTGGCCAGCAACCGCAGCGACGGTCCGTTCGTCGCCATCAACTGCGCCTCGCTGCCCGAAACCCTGCTGGAGAGCGAGCTGTTCGGGCATCGCCGCGGCGCGTTCACTGGTGCGGTACGGGACAACCCGGGATTGTTCAGGGCGGCCAACGGCGGGGTCATTTTTCTGGACGAAATCTCAGACATGCCGATGAGCATGCAGGCCAAATTGCTGCGGGTTCTGGAGGAGGAAGAGGTTGTGGCGGTCGGCGATACCTTTCCCCGCAAGGTGGACGTGCGGGTGCTGTCGGCGACCAATCGCGACCTGAAGGCGGAGGTGGAACGCGGCAATTTTCGTCAGGACCTTTATTATCGCGTGGCAGTTTTCCCCATCAAACTGCCGCCCCTGCGCGAACGGCGCGAGGATATCGCCCTTTTGGCCACACATTTCCTCGATCTCGCCGCACAACGCCATCGCAAACGAATTCAGGGCTTTATGCCCCACACGATCGAAGCTCTCACCCGCTACGACTGGCCCGGCAACGTCCGTGAACTGCGCAACGAAATCGATCGCGCGGTCGCTTTGGCGCGTGACGGCGAGTCGATCGCACCCGGCCATCTTACGGCCGCGGTGGCGGTTGGCCGGCGCGAACCAAGCGGCACGCTTCAGGCTTCTCCCGTCAACGCGAGCCGGATTGCTCGACCGGCGGGGGATAAAGGCGGGGACGGCGCCGCGGAGCCGCTGCGTAAGGCGCGGGCGGCGTTCGAGGCGCGACACATCCTGGAGGCGTTGCGCCAGCATGACAGCAACGTATCGCGTACCGCGCAGGCGCTGGGACTTTCGCGGGCCGCGCTCCAGAAGAAGATGAAGGTTTACGGGTTGCGCTAACTTTTGTATGCACCGCACAGAATGGTGGCGTACAACGGCCGTTCAAACTCTGCGGAAGAACGGCCACAAGCTGCGAAATTGAAGCAAATCTCCGAACAGGTGAACGACCAGATCACGGCATCTGTTTTGCAGTTGATGGCTTTCGACGAATGGAGTCACAACGAACCGTGGGAAGAAAAACTGGAAACGCGTGTCTTCGTGGTTCAGGCCGCTTCGCGGTGAGTGATTGCCGCCGGGGGCTGATCGAAGAACGGATGGCGATCGCGACGCTGGAGGTGTTCAGGATGCGTTACCGCGCATTCTGCGACCGCTACGGCCGCGACCCCGAGCCTGACGAGCCGTTATTCTTCGATCCCGGATCCGATATACCCGTGCCGCCGGATGCCGCCGTGATCCGCGCTCAGGTCATGAGCGCCGCTTGCGCCGCCGGTGTCGATGGCCGGGTGGTATTGCGTTTCATGCGCCTGGACCGGCATACCCGGCCTCTTGAACCCCCGCCTGTCGCGCTGCCCTGGCGCCATCGTGCGATTCCCGACCGGGACCGAATCGGCTGTCTGACCGTGGTTCCCGAAGAGCCGTCATCAAAATAGGCCCGCGTTGCGCGGGACGATCCCGCCGGTTGCGGGTCGGCCGCCAACCCAATCGGCGGCCAGCGAGCTTTCACATCTATACCCGGCGCGCCGCCAGTTGACGGATGCGCCCTTATCAGGCGCCCCCGGCGGTTGCTGATCTGCATCGCTGCGCGACGCTGGGTGATGTGCGCTGTTTGTGGGAGGACGCGGTGATAATAAAATAAGGAACAGAGAGTTCTTTCGGGAGCATTCAGATGGCGCTGGTTATTCCGCCTGACGGCTTCAGGCCGCCTCCACCGATCGAAAAGCCGAACATCTATCCCATGGAATGGCGCGTAGGCAACGCGTCAAAGCTGGCCGAGATCTACGAACGGGCCAAAATCGAAGGCTTCAATCCCTCCGACCTGCCGTGGGATGCGCTGCAGCCGGCGGCGTGGAATGCGGAACAGAGAATCGCGCTGATGTACTGGTGGGCGCTGCTGGCCAACTTCGACTCCTCGGGGCCGCCGGTATTCGCGCGCGCGATGATCCAGGCGTTTGAAGCGCATGAAGAAGATCCGGTGCGCAAATGCTTCTTTTCCATCACCCGCGACGAAGTCAATCATGAAGAATGCTGTCAGCGGGCGATCCAGGGGCTGGTGCCGGGCGGGCCGTTGAACTTCGAGCCGCGCACCGCGCTGGAGCGCGCCGCGCACAACAATATCGCCTGGTTGTATCACAACGGCGCCCGTTACTGGCGCGGTTTCTGTCAGGCGGTCAATCGCTATCCGCTGGCGGTGCTGTTTACCTCCTTCATGATGGGTGAAGTAGCCTCCTCCAGCCTGTTTCACGGGATGGCTTCCAAAGCGGCGCATCCGCTGTTTCGCGAAGCTTTCCGCCGCGTCGGCCGCGACGAAGCGCGCCATCTGCAGATCTGCATGGCGCTGCTGGAAAAGGATTGGCCCGGACTGCGCGACGACTTGAAGCCGCTGGTCACAAGGCAGTTGCGCGCGGGCTTTATTTTTCTCTCGATGGTGCTGTGGGAGCCGCAGCCCGGACAGTTCTGGGAACTGCCCGAATACTTTCTCGACAATCATCGGGTGCTGATCGATATCGCGCGCGGCGCCGGTTTGGGCCTGCTCTCCTATGACGAACAGGCGGCCAACTGGCGGCTGGCGATGGCCCGCGTGGCCAGGCTGGTCGGACGGTGGGGAATCGAATTTCCCTCAATTCCGGAACTCGATATCAAGGGCGTCGACGTGGGGGACATCAGCGCCGCGGATATCGTTCCGGTTTTCTGAACCGCGCGCAGCTCCCCGGCGGCCGTCATTTCATCCGCATCAGGCTCAGCAGCAATTCCACCACGATCAGTACCACGATCGCCGCTTCGAGCAGGACCAGACGGCGGTCGCGGGCCACGTCGAGCAGCAGTTCCAGGGATTCCTGCACACTGCGCAGCTTCAGCTCCAGCGCCTGGAACCGATCGCCGAGGTCGAACTCGGCGCGCAGGTCGTCATAGATGCGGTCCATCGCCGGGTCTTCCCAGGTCTCGTCCGGCTTGTCCAGCAGATGGAGCACGGACAGGACTTCGGTGCGGGTTGAAATGGCCTCGCCGATGAAGCGATGCAGGGGACGGGTCTGAAGCTGCACGGTGCCGCGCTTTTCCAGCCGCTCGACCAGCCTGCCGGCGCGGTCGAAGAGCTGATCGACGATCCGCTCGTAGTATTCCATCGCCGCGCTCTGTGCGACGGTGAGCGCGACCACGCCCGCGCGCGGCGGCGTCAACCGGTCAACCTGGAGCAGGCCGTCGCGGATTCCCGTCTGACAGCTGGGGTCTTCCAACACCGAGTAATCTTCGCGTACCACCTGGGTGGTCAATCCCGGCCGCACCTGATGCAGCCGCGCCAGCTCCGATTCGCGCCGCTCGGAAGTTACGTCGTAGGTGACCACCGCGCCGAACGGATAGATGTAGATTCCGCCGCCGGACTCGATGGTCTGATACAGGTAATGGGGCGTGACCCGGGCGCGCGGAAAACTGGGGGCAAGCTGCCTCAGCTGCAGGCTCTCGACGAATGCGATTGCGGAAAACTGATGGATGCGGCCGGCCACGGTGCTGCGATGCTACTGTAAGCCGCCTCTCCCGCGCCAGATGCCCCCCAAACCGCGCCCATTGTGGCGCTGGGAACATTCCTATAGCCTGCCGGGGATGTTGGCTTCGCCCATGCGCCAATCGACGCGCTTTCGGTCATGAACGGCGCCGGCAGTTGCGCCGCTGAGATCGCTCGCCCCGGGGTTCGGGAGAAATTCCTGGTCGAGTTGATCAAGCCTTCGCATTACGACGACGACGGCTATGTCATCCAATGGCGGCGCGGCTGGATTCCGTCCAATTCGTTGTCGTGTCTGTACGGGCTCGCTATCGACGCCAGGTCGCGCCGGGTGCTGGGCGACAATGTCGATATCGAAATAAACGCCCGGGATGAAACCAACTCCGTCCTGTCCCTGCGGCGAATCATCCGGCGCTTTCGCCGCAACCGCCTGCGCGGCGTGGTGTGCCTGGTCGGCGTGCAGAGCAACCAGTTTCCGCGCGCGATGGACATCGCCCGCGTCCTGCGCAAGCGCGGAATTGCGGTGATGGTGGGCGGATTCCATGTCAGCGGATGCCTGGCGATGCTGCCGCAATTGCCGCCCGAGCTCAAAGAGGCGATCGACCTCGGTGTAACCCTGTTTGCCGGGGAAGCGGAAGGGCGCTTTGAAGAGCTGCTGCGGGCGGCGTACCAAGGGCGGCTTAAGCCAGTTTACAACTACGTCGCGGACCTGCCCGGCCTGGAAGGGCAGCCGCCGATCTACCTTCCCCAGGATCTGATCCGGCGCAATCTGGGCAATATCAGCTCCTTCGACGCCGGACGCGGATGCCCGTTCAGCTGCAGCTTCTGCACCATCATTAATGTCCAGGGGCGTAAGTCGCGCTATCGCACGGCTGACGACGTCGAGCAGGTGATTCGCGCCAACCAGGGCGCGGGCGCAACCACCTATTTCATCACCGACGACAATTTCGCCCGCAATCGCAATTGGGAAGCGATCCTCGACCGCATCATCGAATTGCGCGAGCGGCATCGCTTCCGGATTCATCTTACGATCCAGGTCGACACCATGTGCCACAAGATCCCGCGCTTTGTGGAGAAGGCGGCGCGGGCCGGATGCAAACGGGTGTTTATCGGCCTGGAAAACATCAATCCGGACAGCCTCAAAGGCGCCTCAAAGGGACAGAACCGGATTACGGAATATCGCGCGATGCTGCAGGCGTGGCGCCGGGCCGGCGTGCTGACCTATGCCGGCTACATTCTGGGATTCCCCACCGATACGCCGCAGAGTATCGCGCGCGACATCGCCATCATTCAGCGCGAGTTGCCGGTCGACATGCTGGAATTTTTCGTGCTCACGCCCCTGCCCGGATGCAAGGACCATCAGCAGATGGTGGCGCGCGGCGAACGCCTGGACCCCGATCTCAACCGCTACGACGCCGAACACGTCACCGCGGACCATCCGCTGATGAGCGCCGCACAATGGCAATCGATCTATGACCAGGCGTGGCGGCTGTACTATTCGCCCGCCCACATCGAGACCTTGATTAAGCGCGCCATCGGCGACGGTCTCAACCCCGCCCGTCTGACTTCGATGATCTTCACCTTCCACTCCAGCCACGAATTCGAGCGGGTACATCCGCTGCAGAGCGGGCTGCTGAGGCGCAAGCGGCGCAGGGACCGGCGAACCGGGATGCCGCTGGAGAGCGCGCTGGTTTTTTATCCGCGCCGTGTGTGGGAAGTGCTGAGCACCTACCTGCCGGCGTTGATGTTTCTATGGCGTCTGACCCGCCTGCGGCATCGCCTGGAAAAAGATCCGGCGGCGCGAACCTACAAGGATATCGCGACCACGCCGCTCGACGACGAACTGGCCAGTCCGCATCCGCTCGACCTCTACGAGGCCACTGCGGCGGCGCGCAACGCCGCCGTTCAGGCGCGGCTGCGCGGACGGCGGGTTCGCGCAGCCGCGACCTCTTCCTGACCCGCGTCGGTGGAGGCGCCCGCCCCGGTTGACGCGCTTTACGCTCCTGAGCTCGGCGTGGGCGCAGGACCGATGCCGGGTTAGGTCACTTGGCCGGCGGCTGAGCGGGTTGGGCGGGCGGCGTTTCGGTCTGCGCTTTGAGGCCGAAATGGGTGACCATCGCCCCGTCGGACCTGATCTCGTAATCCTCGCGATACCACGGGGTTTGCGGTTCGACGCGGCGTTTCATCGCGGCTTCGATTACCGGTTGGAGCGTCGCGGCCTTTTTCTTTGCGCGTTTCTCCTCGCGTTCCATGAACTCGGGCAGCACTTCCTTGCCGAACAGTTCGAGCGAATCGCAGATATCCTCGTGCTTCATCTTGCCGAACTGGGCAATCAGAATCATCTGATCGCAATCGGCCTCCTCGTACTGGAGCAGCACCTTGCGGACCTCGGCCGGCGTGCCGAAGGCCAGTGCGGACGGAGTCGGAACCGCGTCTTTGGGCAGCGCCTGCTGCTGCGCCCATAGATCGGTCTTACCCGGGCGATGAACGCCGTCGTAGTAGTAATGCTTGATCGACAGCGAGAAATCGTTGGCGCGTGCGATGCGGCGGGCGCGCTCGCCGTCGCGATCGCACATGAACTGCATCAGAAAGCCGACGTTGGGTGTGACGCGGTAGGTAAGCGGCACCGCCTGCTTCAGCATCTCGTAGTAATCCGCGGTCCACTTGCGCGCCTCTTCCACCGACACGAAGCCGAAGGTCAGAGCGCCGATACCGAACCGCGCCGCGGTGACGATCGATTCCTGCCGCGAGCACGCCATCCATACCGGTGGATGCGGCTTTTGCAGCGGTTTGGGAATGACGTTGCGCGGCGGCATGTTGACGTACTTGCCCTGCGCACCGCGAAACGGCTCTTCCACCATCATGCGCGTGGCTGCAATCAGCGCCTCGCGCCACATCGCCCGCTTTTCCGCGCGCGAGACGTGGAAAGCGTCCAGTTCGGTGAAGCTGGTGCCCTCGCCGGTGCCGAATTCGGCGCGCCCGTCGCTCAGCAGGTCCAGCGCCGCGACCCGTTCCGCCACGCGCGCCGGATGATTGTACGCCGGCGGCATCAGGCAGATACCCGAGCCCAGCCGGATGCGTTTGGTATGCTGGCTGGCGGCGACCAGAAAGCTCTCGCCGGCCGAGGAATGCGAATATTCCTCCAGAAAATGATGTTCGATCTGCCACAGATGGTCGATTCCGATTCGATCGGCCAGAGCCACCTGCTCGATTCCCTGTTTCCAGATTTTGTGATCCGAATCCGGTCCCCAGGGTTTCGGGTTCTGCAACCATCCCATGAAGCCGAACTTCATAGCGGAGACTCCTTATAACATGTTCTAAATACGCATTATCGGCCGCCAGCGCCGGCGTGTCAAACCTCCCGCCGCCCGGCTCCGTGCGCCGCAGTGCCGCCATTATTGCTGTACACCAGATAATAAATGAGCGGCACCACGATCAGGGTGAAGGCGGTCGAAGCGAAGATCCCGAATATGAACGACCAGGCCAGCCCCGAGAAAATCGGATCCAGGGTAATCACCGCCGACCCCAGCATCGCAGCCCCCGCGGTCAGCGCGATGGGCCGCAGGCGGATTGCGCCGGCTTCGAGGATCGCATCTTCCAAACTCAGCCCGCGCGCCAGACTGTGATGGATAAAGTCGATCAGGATGATCGAGTTGCGCACCACGATTCCCGCCAGCGCGATCATGCCGATCATGGCGGTGGCGGTGAAAAAGGTCGGATCGGAAAAGCCCGCCACCGGCCGATTCGTCAGCAGGTCGAGCAGGAAAAATCCAGGCATGATTCCGACCAGGGTAAGGGGAATCGCGGCCATGATAATCAGCGGCATCGCCAGCGACTCGGTCTGTCCAACCAGCAGGACATAGATGAAAAGCAGCGCGGCGCCGAAGGCCAGCCCGAGGTCGCGGAACACGGTAACCGTGATGTTCCATTCCCCCTCGCCGCTCCAGTCGATTTCGTAGCCGGGCGGAAGCAGCCGGGCGCTGTGCTTCTGCAGCCACAAAACCTCGTTGACCGGACTGATACCGGCGGTGTCGCCCAACACCATCGCAACCTGGCGCAAATCCTTGCGAAAGATCGGCTGGTCTTCCACCGAGCGGCGGATTTCGCCCAACTCGCCCAACGGCACCATCGCGCCGCCGGGCGTGCGAATCCTGATCGCCGCGATCGAGCGCGGATCGGATCGCGCCGCTTTGGGCATCCGCAACTCGATGAGCAGCGGGTCGCGCTCGGTGTCGGTATGAACGCTGGCGGCGGCGCCGCCCCCGATCATCATCGACAGCGTTCGCGCCGCCTCCTCGGTGGTGATTCCATGCAGCGCCGCCTTGTCGCGATTGAGCACAAAATGCAGCCGCGGCTGCGGGGCGACGCCGAAATCGTCGGTATCGACCACTCCGGCGGTGCGATCGAAAATCGCCCGCAGCTCGCGTCCATAGGCGATCAACTGGCCGTATTCGGCCTGGGGAGGACCGTAGATCTCGGCCACGATGGTTTCGAGCACCGGCGGTCCGGGCGGCACTTCGACGATTTTTACCCGGGCGCGGTGCCTGCGCGCGATGGCCTCGACCAGCGGCCGGATGCGCAGAGCGATCTCGTGGGAGGATTGGATGCGCGCGTTCTTGGGCGCGAGATTGATGCGGATATCGGCCTGCCACGGCGCGCTGCGCATGTAGTAATGCCGCACCATCCCGTTGAAGTCGAACGGAGAGCCGGCGCCGCTGTAGGATTCGAACGCCGTGACCTCGGGGATTCGCGCCAGCAGCCGATCGAAATCGCGGATCACGGCGTCGGTCGCTTCCAGCGCCGTGCCTTCGGGCATGTCGATCACCAGCTGCAATTCGTTCTTGTTGTCGAACGGCAGCATCTTGACCGGCACCAGTCCGGACACCACCAGCAGAATCGATCCGATCAGCGCGGCAACCATGCCGGCAAGGAACAGCCGGGCGCGCGTGCGGCTTTCCAGCAGCGGGCGCAGGATCCGGGCGTACCAGCGCCGAATCGCCGCGCCCTCGTCGCGCGCTTCGTCCTCGGTCTGCGCGCTCCTGACTTCATGCCGCAGCAGATGATAAGCGGCCCACGGAGTGATGGAAAAGGCGACCACCAGCGACATCAGCATCGCCAGCGGCACATTGAATGGCATCGGCCGCATATACGGCCCCATCATCCCGGTCACAAACAGCATCGGGACGAACGACGCGATAACCGTAAACGTGGCCAGGATGGTGGGCGGCCGCACCTCGTCGACCGCGATCAGCGTGGCCTCGCGCGGCGGATGGCCGCCGAGGCGGAAATGGCGATGGATGTTCTCCACGTCGACGATCGGGTCATCGACCAGAAGCCCCAGCGACAGGATCAGCGCGAACAGCGTGACGCGATTGATGCTGTAGCCCGCAATCAGATTTCCCACCAGCGTGATGGCCAGCGTGATCGGCACCGCTATCGCCACGATGAAGGCCTCGCGCACTCCGAGCGAAAATGCGAGCAGCACCACGATAATACCGACCGCGATGAGCAGTTCGCGCACCAGTTCGTTGACCTTTTCGTTGGCCGTCTCGCCGTAGTTGCGCGTGACCAGGACCTCGACGTCGGAGGGGATGGCGACGTTCTTGAGCGCTTCGATTTTGGCGATCAGTCCTTCGGCGACCGCGACCGCGTTGGTCCCCTTGCGCTTGGCAAAGGCGATCGTGACCGCGGGATAAAGACGGCCCGGTTCGCCGGTCGAACGCATCTTCAACTGACCCGGTTCCGAGAGCAGGCGATCGCGCGCCGGCCCGAATCCGATCGTGGTGTAGGAATCGGGCTCAGCGGGGCCGTCGATCACCTGCGCCACGTCGCGCAGATAGACTGGCTTGCCGCCGCGCACCGCCACCACCAGGCTGGCGACTTCGGCGGCGCCGGTCAGAAACGGCCCGCTATCCACCACATACTGATAATTGTTGCGCGCGAAGCTCCCGGCGCGCAGGTTGCTGTCCGCGCCGCGCAGCGCCGCTGCCACTTCCAGCGGTGCAAGACCATGCCCGGCCAGCCGGTCGGCGTCGAGCAGGACGCGGATTTGACGCGCCCGGCCGCCGACGACGAATGATCGCCCCGTATCCGGAACCGCCTGCATCCGATGCAGAATCTCGTCGCCGACCCGGCGCAGCGCGGCATCGTCCAGGGTCTTGCTCCACAGCGTGAAGGTGAGGATGGGAACGTCGTCGATCCCGAGCGGCTTTACGATCCATCCGGTGACGCCGGGCGGCGCCGCGTCGCGATTGGACTCCAGCTTGTTGTAAATTTGAACCAGCGCCTTGATTGCGTCATAGCCGACCCGAAACCGCACCGTCACCATCGCCATCCCGGGCCGCGAGGATGAATACAGATGCCTGACTCCCTCCATCTCCCACAGCCGCTTCTCCAGATTGATGGTGACCAGGTTTTCGACTTCGGCCGCGCTTGCCCCTGGCATCTGGACGATGATGTCCGCCATCGGGACCGAGATCTGCGGGTCTTCCTCGCGCGGCGTGACCAGCAGCGCCACCACGCCGGCGGCCAGCGAGGCGATTATCAGCAGGACGGACAGATTCGATCCGAGGAACAGATCGACGATGCGCGCCGTCAGGCCCAGTTTTTCCGCGCCGTTGTGATTCACGGGCTTTCGTGGCTGTCGAGCACTACTCTTTCTCCCGCCCGCACGCCCGCGAGCACCTCGACGCGATCGCCGAAGCTGCGTCCCACCGACACCATCCGGATCTGAACCGCGCCGTCCGCAATCACCCGCACGGTCTGCAGCTGCCCGATCTGGGTCAGCGCCAGCCGCGGCACGGTCAGCGTGGGTTGGCTGCCGGTGGTGAACGCCGCGCGCGCGAACATCCCCGGCTGCAAGCCCTGCCCGCCGGGCAGCGGCGCGCGCACGATAAAACTGCGGCTGGCCGGATCGGCTGCGGGAACAATCTCGTTAACCGCGGTGCGATAGATCGTGCCGGCCGCTTCGACCCGAACCTCGAGCGGCGCGGCGATCGCAATCCTGCCTGCAAGTTCCTCCGGTGCGTCCAGCTCAACGCGCAGTGCGCCCTGGTCATACAGACGCACCAGCGGTTTGCCGGGCATCGCCATATCGCCGGGTTCGACCATGCGCTCGACCACCACTCCGTCCACGGGCGAGCGCACGACTGTATACTGCGATGCGGCGCGCGCCGCCGCGATCGCCGCGCGCGCTTGCGCAACCCTGCCCGCCGCGAAGCGGTAGGCAGCCTCGGCCGCGTCGCGCTCGCTTGCGGTCACCGAACCGCGCTTGAACAGGGAGGAAAAGCGGTTGTGGTCGGCGCTGGCGCGCGTCAACTCCGCCTGCGCCGCGGCCAGCTCGGCCCGGGCCTGGGCGATTTGCGCGTCGAAATCCGCCGCGTCGAGCCGGACCAAAAGCTCGCCCCTGCCCACGCGATCGCCGGCGTGAACCTTTACTTCCAGCACGCGCGAGGCCACGCGGCTGGCGGCGATTACCGGTACGCGCGACTGGATCGATCCGATCAATTGGTAAGCGATCGGAATCTCCTGCATCAGCACCTCGCCCACGGGCCGGTCAGGCCATCGATCCGCTTTGGGCCGCAGCAGGCCGGGTGCGATGGCGCCGCCGCGCATGACGCGGATCGCAATCCAGAGCACACCCAGTGCCAGAATTGCCCCCGCGAAAAGCCATTTGCGGCCCGCACTGCGCTGATGCGTTGCCTGCGGCTGTGTCGCAGTCATCGTCCCAGGGAGTCCTGTGGATCGACGCCGACCGCCAGCGCAAGCGCGGCGGTATCGACGGCGACCTCGATTCCGGCCGCGGCCAGGCGCATGTCGGTCTCCGCGCGGCTGGTCTGGGCGTCGAGCACGGCCACGTTGGTGGCCAGGCCCGAACCGTAGCGGTCCTCGAGGATCGCGGCCGCGCGCTGGGCGTAAGCGGTGTCGCGCCGGGCAACTTCGAGTCCGCGCCGCGCGGCGCCGAGGCGGCGAAAGGCGGTTTCCACTTCCAACGCGATCGAACGGCGCAGATCCTGCGCGAGTATCTGGGCGCGCGACAGTTGCGCCTGGGCCGCGTTGACCCTGGAGCGGGTGGCGAAACCGTTGAACAGATTCATCCGCCCGCTCAGCAGCAGGGCGCCGTTGTTGCCGGCCCGCGACAGGCGTTCAGAATCGTTCTCGTATACACCCGCGATTTGGATCGTCGGCAGGTAGTCGGCGCGCGCGATACTGACCGCTTCACGCGCCTGCTTGATGCGCGCATCGGCCAGCCGTACCTCGGGCCGATGCTCGATTGCCTGCTTTACCAGCGGCTGAAAGGAATCCGGGGCGGCGCTTTCCCGCGGCGAAACATCCTTCAGCGGCGCCACCCGCCGGTCTTCATCGCCCAGCGAATGCGCCAGCGCCGCGCGCGCAATTTCGACGCCGCTTGCGGCCTGAAAATGCTGTTGCTCAAAGCTGCCGACGAGCACCTGGGTGCGCAAAACGTCCGAATTCACCACCATCCCGCGGTCGAAGAGATCGCGCGTGCGGCGCAGATGGGCACGCGCCGCGGCCAGCGCCCGATCGACCACTTCCAGACGTTGTTCAGCCAGCATCGCATTGTAATAGGACTGAATGACGGTAAACTCCACCCGCTGACGAGTCTGGATCTCGCGCCATCGCGCGCCGTCCGCGGCAAAGCCGGCGGCGCGGTAGGCGGCGATCAGCTTTCCGCCGGCAAACAGCGGATAGGAAAGCTGCGCCTGAGTCTGGAAGTTGGAGAGAAATCCAGGATGGTTGAGCGCGTTGAGTCCGAAATCGCTCTGGCTGAAATCCTGCTGCAACAGCAGGTCCGAAAACACCATTACCGGATTGTCGGTGTAGGAGAAATTCTCCGCGGCATCAAGCTGCGGCAGCAGGGCGCCGCGCGCAACGCCGGCCTCGTCCTGCGCGGCCTGGGTTTCGTATCCCGCAGCCCTCAGCGCGCGATTGTCGCGCAGCGCGATTGCGATCGCCTGGTCCAGCGAAATCCGGTTCGGCGGGGAGACCTCGGCCGCGCCGGCGCCTGCGGACCATAACGCCGCAAGCATCAGCGCCAGCGCGGGCCGCATCCGCGGCCCGGTCCTCAGGAGCATCCGCATGCCGGACCCGAGGCGGGCGATATCCTGGAGAGTTTCCGGCCCACGCCCAGTTTGCGCAGGATATCTTCCATCGGGCACCAGCCGGTAAACGCGGATTGCGCCAGGTTGACGCCGACGAACAACGTAAACCATAGCCACAGGCGGCTGTGAAAATAGCTGAGGGCGACGCTGAGAATGATAAAAGTGCCCGCGATCAAACGAATCCAGCGTTCCAGTGACATCGTGGTATGCCTGTTTGCGGGGGCAAAGCGCCTTGACCTTTGCGGCCCGGTATTCTAGAATTCAATTGATTACTTAAGCATCGCCCCCGCCCCATGTCAAGTCAAATCAACCCCAGCCTCGCGATGTTCGAGCAGCTCGCCAAAGTCGCGCGCGCGCTCGGGCATCCTCACCGTCTGATGGTTCTGCAACTAGTAGGCCAGAGCGAAACCGCCGTGGAAGATATCGCCGCGCGTGCCGCTATCTCCATGGCCAACGCCTCCCAGCACCTTCAACGCCTGCGCCAGGCCGGCTTGGTGACTTCGCGCAAGCAGGGGCAGAAGGTGCTCTATCGCCTCGCCGACGACACGGTTTTGTCGCTGCTCGCGGCCCTGCGCGATATCGGCGAACGCAATCTGGCTGACGTGCAGCAGCTGATACAAAGCTATTTTCGCCAGCGCGACAGCCTTGAACCGGTGTCGCGCGCCGAGTTGGCGCGGCGCATCAGGCATCGGCAGGTGACGGTGCTTGACGTGCGGTCGGAGCAGGAGTTCGCCGCAGGTCATCTGCCAGGCGCGATCAACATTCCGGTGAACGAACTGCGCCGGCGGCTCAATGAACTGCCGCGCTCGCAGCAGGTGGTCGCCTATTGTCGCGGCGCCTATTGCGTTTTTTCCTATGAGGCGGTGGCGCAACTGCGCAGCCGCGGCTTCGAAGCCTACCGTCTTGAGGACGGATATCCGGAATGGAAGGCGGCCGGGATGGCGGTCGAGAGCGATGGCGGGCCGGTGTAAGCGCGGTGGGATTCGATGATGTTGCGCCGCTGATGGTGTTGTGGAGATATTGAGATCGGATGCGGATGGCAGGTTGCCGCAAGATCTGAATAGCTACGCTTCGATTCACGTCTTAAAGTTAGAGTCCCCGCTTTTAAGCAGGCGCTGCATCCGTACGAAATGGAGCGGGCTGCGAGCTGCGCTCCGATGCGTCCTTTGGTAGCAATGTCTCCAGCCGGAGCACTCTCGTTGCCCCGACGGAAACATCGCAGGACGGGGTAGACGGGAGCGAATGCATGGAGTTGGCGAATCCCAATCCTGAAAGCGGCGCGGGAGTCTGTCGCGGACTTACCAGCGCCGAAGCCCAGCGCCGTCTGGCCGCGGACGGTCCCAATCTGGTTGCCGAGGAACGGCCGCGGTTCATCGTCGAACTTCTGGCTAAGTTCTGGGCCCCGGTGCCGTGGATGCTTGAGGCGACGGTGGCGCTGGAGCTGGTTTTGGGCAAGAACTTCGAGGCTGCGGTTATCGCCGCGCTGCTGGTGTTCAATATCGCGCTGAGCTTTTTGCACGAGAACCGCGCGCGCAATGCCGTGGCGTTGCTCCGCTCCAAACTGGAAGTGCGGGCGCGGGCGATGCGCGATGGCATTTGGTCTCTCATCCGGGCCGAGGAGCTGGTCGCGGGCGATTTCGTCCATTTGAGAATGGGTGACGTGGTGCCGGCCGATATCCGGCTCAGCGACGGCACTCTCTTGCTCGACCAGTCGGCGCTCACCGGTGAATCGCTGCCGGTGGAAGTCGGCCGCGATCAAACCGCGTATGCGGGCGCGTCGGTGAAGCGGGGCGAAGCCAGCGGCGAGGTGACGGCAACCGGCCGGCGAACCTACTTCGGCCGCACCGCCGAACTGCTGCGCGCGGCCAAAACCGCCAGTCATCTGCAAAACATCATCTTCTCCATCGTAAAGTACCTGGTGGCGATGGACGCCGCGCTGGTGGCGGTCCTGCTGATCTACGCCGGTGTGATTCGCATGCCTTTGGCGGAGGTTCTGCCGTTTGCCCTGATCCTGATGGTGGCTTCGGTGCCGGTCGCGTTGCCGGCCACCTTTACGCTTGCGACCGGACTTGGAGCTTTGGAACTGGCGGGACGCGGCGTGCTGGTGACGGGCCTGTCGGCGATCGAAGAGGCGGCTGCGATGCAAGTACTGTGCAGCGACAAAACCGGCACCATCACGCAGAACCGCTTGACGCTCTCGGAGGTGTATGCGTGCGCGCCGTTTTCGGAGCGCGATCTGCTGCGGCTTGCGGCCTATGCGAGCGATGAAGCCACCCAGGATCCAATCGACATCGCGATCCTGTCGCGGGTCAAGGATGAACGCATCGTGCCGGTCCCCGCCCGCCGGCTGACCCTGCTGCCGTTCGACCCGGCGGCAAAACTGGCGGAGGCGACCTATGAAGAGGATGGGCGGCGTTATCACGCGGTGAAGGGGGCGCCGCAGGCGGTTTTCGCCCGCGCCGCCGCCGCGCCCGGGCTGGACCGCGAAGTGGAGCGCCTTGCTTCACAAGGCGCCCGGGTCCTGGCGGTGGCGTCGGGGCCGGCCGGCTCGCTGCGAGTTGCGGGGCTGCTGGCGATGCAGGATCCGCCGCGTCCGGACTCCAAATCGGTGATCCAGGGCCTCAAGGATTTGGGAATTCGCGTCCTGATGATCACCGGCGACGGGATCGCCACCGCGCGCAGCGTGGCCGCGCAGGTCGGGATCGAAGGGAAATCGTGCGCGCTGGCGGACTTGCGGCTGCAGAACTTCGCGGCGGCCCGCGAATGCGACGTGTTCGCCGGCGTGTTTCCCGAAGATAAATTCCGCCTGGTGCAGGCGCTGCAACGCGGCGGCCATATTGTCGGGATGACCGGCGACGGCGTCAATGACGCGCCCGCGTTGAAGCAGGCCGAAGTCGGAATCGCGGTCAGCAACGCCACCGACGTGGCCAAGGCGTCGGCCAGTCTGGTGCTGACCAATCCAGGGCTCAAGGATGTATTGGCGGCGGTCGAGACCAGCCGCCGGATTTACCAGCGGATGCTCACCTACACGCTGAACAAGATCATCAAGACGGTTGAAATCGCGCTGTTTCTGAGCCTGGGCGTGATACTGGCGCGCGCCTTCATCATCACGCCGCTGCTGATTGTGCTGCTGCTGTTCACCAACGACTTCGTGACCATGTCAATCGCGACCGATCGGGTCTCGTTTTCGCGCCGGCCCGACTCCTGGCAAATCAGGACCTTGATGGAGGCGGGTTTCGCGCTCGGAAGCATGATTCTGATCCTGTCCTTCGGCCTGTTCTTTTACGGCCGCGCCTACCTGGGTTTGTCCCTGCCGCAGTTGCAGACGCTGGTGTTCATCACCCTGGTATTCACCGGTCAGGGGACGGTGTACCTGGTCCGCGAGCGGCGCCATTTCTGGAGTTCGGCGCCCAGTGCGTGGATGCTGGTGAGTTCGTTTGCGGACATCGTCATCGTGGCGATGCTGGCTGCGCGCGGGATATTGATGGCGCCGCTGGCGCCGGCGGTGGTGATGCTGGTGCTGGGGGCGTGCGTTGTTTACCTGACGATGGTGGATTTCATCAAGATCGCGATTTTGCGCCGCTTCAACTACGCCGGCTGAATGGTGGTACAAAAATCGCATCGATACATGTCAGCTCGCCGCAAATCGTACGTCAGGAAGGAACTTTGGTGTCCAAATTTAAAAAAATAATCTGCCCGGTCGACTTCGATGCGAACTCGCCGTTGGCCCTGCGCGCCGCGCTGGATCTGGCCGGCGACCGCGGCGCGCTCATGGTCCTGATGCATGTGGTCCCGATTCCGCCCGGACCCGAAGTGGCGCTGCCGTTTGGAAAAATGGAGGAAGAGGCGCGGACCAAACTGGAGAAGCTGGCGCGGGAAAAGATAGATGGCCGCGCGGTATATGAAGTCGAAGTGACGATGGGCGATCCTGGGGTCGAAATCCTGCGCGCCGCAAAACGTCATCGCGCCGACCTGATCGTGATGGCGACCCACGGCCGCAAGGGGCTGCGCCGCCTGGTTCTGGGCAGCGTGGCCGAAAAAGTGGTGCGCGAAGCTCCCTGCCCGGTGCTTACCGTGAAACCGGTCAGCCCGGCCGCTCCGCCATTGGCCGGGCGCCAGCGGGTCAAGGCGACGGCCTGATCTTTTCCGACATCATCGAAAGGATCGGGCGTATCCAGGAGATACAGCCGCTTGTTGCTAACGGCTACATCGGTTCACGGTTGGCCCTCATCCGGGTTCTGCGGACAGCGGCTTCTCAAATACCAAATCAGATTGGCAACTTCCTGATCGCTCAGACGTTTGCCGAACGGCGGCATCCGCGGCAGCAGACCAAGCGCCGCTCCCCCCTTGGTTATCAGCAGAAATATAGTCGCGTTGGAGCTCATCGCCATCCAATTGCAGTCCACCGGATGCCCACCGCGATCCGGCCCGCTGGCCTTGCCCGCCATGCCATGGCAGGTTGCGCAATGCTCAACGTAGAGATCCTCGCCGATCGGATTACCCGGGGAACCCGCGGGTCCGGCCGCTGAACTGACTATAGCGGCGGTCAGGAACAATACCATCAAAGCCGGGTAAACCAGCATGCGGAGCCCGGCGGGTTCGATTCGCGGTTTCAACAGGTATTCGTGTGGCGCGCTTGTTGCGTTGCACTTATGGCAGCCAGCCGACAGGAGCGTCGAGTATGAGTGCAAGGGCCACAGTTGTGGTTCTGGGCGGAGGTTTTGGCGGACTCGAAGCCGCGTTCTACCTGCGTTACAAGGCTCAGTCCGCAATCGACCTTACGCTGATTTCCGAGCAGGACCATTTCCTGTTCAAACCCAATACAATTTACATCCCATTTGGTGAACACCCCGACAAGCTCAAAGTTCCGTTGAGCGGTGCCGCCCGGCGCAAGAATATTGAACTGATCGTGTCGCGCGCGATCGAAATCGAACCGGCGGCGCGCAAAGTACATCTGGCCGATACAACGCTTGACTTTGACTACCTGGTTGTCGCCACCGGCGCCCAGATGCGTCCGGGGGAGGTTCCCGGCCTGGCCGAAAATGCCGTCACCGTGTGGACGCCGGCGGAAATGCTGCGTCTGCGGCAGGAACTCGGCCGCTTGACCGAACAGGCGGCGGGCGGGATGGATCGGCGCCTGCTGTTTGTGGTCCCGCCCAACAATCGCTGCTCCGGACCGCTGTATGAACTGGCGCTGATGACCGATACGTGGCTGCGGCGCCGCGGCGTGCGCGAGCGTATCGACATCACCTGGACCACTTACGAAACCGGATACATCCAGGCGTTCGGGCCGCGGCTTAACACCGTGGTGACCCGGGAATTCGAAGAGCGCGGCATTCACGGATTCAAAGACCTTGCCGTCAGCCACGTCGAGCCCGGGGCGGCGTATTATCGCGGCGGCCAAATGCGTCCCTTCGACGTTCTGGTTGCCTTCCCGCCCTATATCGCAAAGGAGAATTACGGCGGCTTGCCCGGCGACGACCGGGGGTTCATTCAGGTCGAGGCGGAAAGCCGCCGCGTAAAAGGGCAGGAGCGCATCTTCGCGGTGGGCGACGCGGCCGATTTCCCAATCAAACAGGCCTTCCTGGCGCTGCTCCAGGCCGACGCCGCGGCCGACCATATCGCGGCCGAGGTGATGGGCGGCGCGCCCGCGCTTGACTACGAGCCGATGAGCATGTGCGTGATGGAGGAACTCAACCGCGCCACTTTCGCCCAGGTTCCGCTCAAATACACCGGCGATCCGCTGAAGCCGGTCGGGGTGGCGACCGACGATCCCGAGCATTACAAGGTCGGCGTTTCGCCCCTGTGGCGTGTGGGAAAAAAGGTGCTCGGGCTGTACGCGCCGTGGCGTTTCGGCCGCGGCGAACCCTTCCACGCCGGATTCGCATGGGAGGCGATGGATCTCGGGCTTAGAGTGATGTCGCGGCTGATGGCGGACTAGGGCGTCCGCTCATGCGCAACCAAGGGTTGCATAATCCGCTCGGACCGCCGGCCGGTTTCGGCCCGCGGACAGCGCCGCTCCTTCAATGCGTTCGGCCGCGCGCCGGAATTTTCAATCCAACGCAGGCGCCGCGCTGAGAGGTTTTGCCGCCGGCGAACGGCGACAGCCGCGCCGCTTGACATCGGTCATTGAAGGAGACTACAAGGTCTGTAAAATTATCTCCATTTGGAAATATCCCGACACCCTTGCGCTCCAGGTCTGAAGGAGAGGCCGTTGGATGAGCAGACCCTCAATCGGCTACAAGTTTGTTTCCGGCGACGGACATGTTACCGAGCCCGGCAATTTATGGGTCGAACGGATGGACCGGCGCTTCCGCGAACGCGCGCCGCGCGTGATTTCCGGCGCCGAACTGCCCTCGCGGTACCTGTTGCCGGCCGACGCCCCCGACCGTCCGTGGGGCGACGCTTACTACAATCCTTTATGGGACGCCCTGTCGGAGCTGGAGATGCCGGTGGGGTTTCACAACTCCGCCACCGAGCAGTTTCTGCGTCCCGCCTTGAGCAACGCGCCCAGTCTCGGCTCCTACCAGATCGTCGATATCAAGATTGGCGGACAGATGCGCAGTCTCACCGCATTGATCGGTTCGGCCGTTCCGGCCAGATATCCCCGGCTGCGCTTCGAGATCGCGGAGGGCGGTATCGGATGGGTCGCGGCGGTATTGCGGCTGATGGATCACTGGTGGGAAGACCATCGCCGCTGGCTTGAACCGAAGCTGGAGCAGCCGCCGAGCTTTTATCACCGCCGCCAGTTCTACAACAGCTTCGAAGACGACCGGGCGGGACTGCTGACGCGGGACCTGCTCAACGTCGATCATCTGATGTGGGGTTCCGACTATCCGCATACGGAAGGAACCTTTCCGAATTCGGTCGAGCGCGTAACCCGCGATTTCGCGGACATCCCGGAGGAGATGGCGCGCAAGATTCTGGCGCACAACGCCGCCCGATTGTACGGCATCTGAGGCTTCACGCGCGGGCGGCAGCAGTCCGCGGCGGTCCATCCAATGCGCCGCGGTTGACAATTCTCCAAATGGAGGAACTGCGATGGCTTACGATGTGGCGATCAAAAACGGCACGGTTGTGGACGGCACCGGCGCGGCGAGCTTTCACGCCGATGTGGCGATCGAGAACGGAAAGATAGTTGAAATCGGCAAGCTCGACGCGCCGGCCAAAACAACCATCGACGCGTCCGACCTGATTGTGGCGCCCGGCTTCATCGACCCTCATACCCATTACGACGCGCAGATTTGCTGGGATCCGATGCTGACCTGCTCGTCCTGGCATGGCGTGACCACGGTCATCACCGGCAATTGCGGAGTGGGTATCGCGCCCTGCCGTCCCGAGAGCCGCGAGGTGGTGGCCTGGGATTTGGTGAACGTCGAAGGGATTCCGTTCGAGGTTTTGAACCGCGGGGTGACCTGGGATTGGGTCAGCTTTCCGGATTTCATGAACGCGGCCGCCGCCCGCGGCAGCGTGATTAACGTGGGATGCTTCGCGCCGCTCACCCCGTTCCGCCATTTCGTGATGGGCGAGGAGTCGATGGAGCGCGCCGCCAGCCCGCAGGAAACCGCCCGGATTCGTGCGCTGCTGCGCGAAGCGATCGCCGCCGGCGCATACGGCTTTTCCACCACCAACACGCTGCAGCATGCCGGCTACAAGGGGCGTCCGCTGGCTTGCCGCCTGGCCAGCGAAAGCGAACTGCGTTCCTACGCCGGGGTGCTCAGAGAACTGGGCCGGGGAGTGGTCGAGATCGCGCTGACGCGAACGCGCGGCCATATTTCCCAGGAGGAATGGGCGCTGCTGGAACTGCTGCTGGATGAGAGCGGTCAGCGCGTGACCTGGATTTCGATCGACGGCGAGGAGATGCTGCGCAAAGTGCAGCCGTTGGTGGCCCGCGGCGCGATGCCGCAGATTCGATGCACACCGACGCTGTTCGAGTTCACGCTGCGCAGCCCGGGCCTGGTATTCGCCAGTATCGCGCCGTCATGGACCAAAGTGTTCAATCAACCGCCCGAGGTGCAGAAGCGGATCTATGCCGACGCGGCGTTTCGCGGCGAATTCCGCGACAAACTCGCCGGCCCGCGCGGCAGCCTGATCAACTGGGATCGCTTTGAATTCGGACACGCGAAAAAACCCGAATTCAAGCCGCTGGAGGGCAGGACCATCGCGCAAATCGCGGCACAGCGCGGCGCCGACCCGGTCGACGCTTTCCTCGACCTTGGTATCGAAGACGACCTCCAGAGTTGGTTCACCATGATCCAGGACGCGCAGCGGATGGCGCCGTTTATCGCCGACCCGCGCGTGCTGATCGCGCTGAGCGACGGCGGCGCCCATGTCGATTCTCACTGCGACGCCGGTTATCCAACCTATCTGCTGGGTACCTGGTCGCGCGAAAAACAGGTCATCGGGCTCGAAGCCGCCGTCAAACGGCTGACCTCGGAGCCCGCCGCCTTCCTCGGCATCAGGGACCGCGGCCGCCTCGCGCCGGGACTCGCCGCCGACATCGCCATCTTCGATTATCAGAAGGTCGGCTCCGCCGCGCGCCAGGAAATGCGCAAGGATCTGCCCGGCGGCGCGCTGCGCTTCGTGATGGGCGCAACGGGCGTCGAATACACGATTGTAAACGGCGAAGTGGTTTACCAGCATGGCCAGCCCGCCGGCAAACTGCCGGGCCGCGTGCTGCGCTCGGGAATAAATTAGACCCGGGGCCGCTGCCAGCGCCGCGCGCGCCGCCGCCGCGGTTAATTCAACTTGTACAGGCGCACGGCGTTGCCGCACACCATCTTGTAGCGGTCTTCAGCCGGGACTCCCGCGAATTGTTCATCCAGCGACTGCAGCGAGTTGGGCCAGGTGCTGTCGCTATGCGGATAATCGGAGCTCCACATCTGGGTATCGACGCCGATATACTCGCGCATCAGGATGCCGACGCGATCCTCGATGAAAGTCGAATATAGATTGCGCTTGACGCATTCGCTGGGCAGCCGGTTAAGCTTGATTCTGGCCCATGGACCGTGGCGGCGGATACTCTCGTCGGCGCGTTGCACGAAATGCACCAGCCATCCAGTGCGCCCTTCGCCGGAAACCACTTTCAGATTGGTAAAGCGATCGAAGACGCCGCCAAAGATCAGGTCCGCGAACGGCATGCAATAGGAGAAATCCCGCATCACCTGGTTGGCCATGAAGGGCCCGCCCTGACTGGGGTTGCCGAAGGAGAAGGGCCGGTTGAGGCCGCGATGGAACGCCAGCGGCAGATCCATCTCCTGCGCCGCCGCCCAAAGGGGATCGTAAAACCGGTCGTAGTAGCGCTTCCACGGAAAGATCGGGATCTGCGCGGTCCGGATGTTCCACTGCCTGACGTTGCGATGCAGCTCCTCGATCGCATCGTCGATGCTCTCCTCCTCGACCGGCAGCAGCGGCGGACCGATCAGACGCGCTGGGTCATAGGAGCAGAACTCGCCCAGCCAGTCGTTGAAGGCGCGAAAGCAGGCCAGGCGCAGATCGCGATCCTTGATGTTGTAAACGCTGGCGGCCACGCCGATGTACAGCACCGACGCGTCGCATCCGTCCTTCTTCATGTCCTCGATATGCTGCTTCGGATCCCATGAGCCTTTGGCGATCTCGTCGAATTTAAGTCCGTTGGCGATATATTGGTCCGGGCCTCTGACCATTCCTCGGGCCAGCGTGGCGGAGGCGAGGCCGAAGCTGGCGACGCCTTTTTCGTCGGGAAATTTCCAGCCTTCGCCGCCGTCGGGAGTGGCAACGACGCGCGGCGCCTGATCCTTGAACCGCGCGGGGACGCGATCGATCCAGGTGCCGGGCGGTTCATTGACGTGCGAGTCCGCGGAAATGATGTTGTATTTCATCGAAAGCCTCCTCTGTTCCTGGCGCCGAGCTGTTCGCGATTGTGATGCGCTTTTGCGGCAAAGTCGAGAGGCGCGGCGGCACTATCTCCGAACGAAGATAAGCCCTGGCGCGCCTGTCCGGCTCGGTCAAACACGTCAGGCGCCGGCGTTTTCGGCCGCTGCCGGAAAATTTAAATTACACTGGGCGGCGCCCCCGCGCGGATTCGCGCTCGAAGCCGCATCAGCGCAGCCAGCCGCCATTGTAACGTGTTCCAGGCCGCTATATCCTCCTGTGCAGGTTTCTCCTTACGGAGCGACAGGGAAATCAGATGGCGCGAAGCCGCACCGAGGGACGGGATTTCGTAGATCGGATGCTGGATGAAATTCATGCGGAAACGCCGCAGGTGGACACGCGTCCGATGGCGGCGATTTCCCGCATTCTGCGCGCGGCTTCTTTCTTCCAGGCGGCGATGAACCGGATCGCTGCCAGGGCCGGAGTCACCTACCGGGAATTGCTCCTGCTGGCGGCCTTGAGGCGGGCGGCGCCGGCCTTCTCTCTGAGCCCCGGCCAGTTGTTGAAGGAATGCTTCGCTCCATCGTCAACCATGACCAGACAGCTCGACCGCCTCGCGTCGCTGGGGTTGGTTGAGCGCAAGCCCGATCCCAACGACAGACGCGGAGTTCTGGTCAAACTGACCGCCCGCGGCAAGCGGCTGATCGATTCCACTTTGACGCTCGGCGTACTGGGCGACGAGCGGGAACTGCAGACGATCCACATACTCAGAACGGAGGAAATCGAAGCGCTGAACCGGATTCTGCACGAGCTTCTGGTCGTTCTTGAGTCGGAAGAAAACGGCCAGTTTGTCGGGATGCTGTTTGTGAAAGGCAACTCCGCGGCGGCCAGGTAGCGGGTACGGCCGGCCGCCTGGTCCTGACCTTCTGATCAAAGGGGGATTTTGAACTGGATTGCGGGATGGCTGCCGCTCGCTCCGCCATGCGCGCGCGGCCCGGCCGTTATGAGGGCGGGCGGCGGAACGCGTCGCGATGACATCTCCATTCGGAGCTATCCGCATCCCCGGCCTGTCGCGGTCCGTCAGCCGGATTACGCCTGTGGCCGAACCGTCGGCAGGAGATAAACCCAACACCGGAGCGTCGCTTGCCGCGTGAGGCGTCACCAGGGCTCCGAAACAATTCCGAACGGAGGTATTTCAGCCCGGCGATTTCTTTGGATGGAAGCAAAGAGGGGGACGGAGATTCAACCGCAGCGCGCGTTTTTGTATCATCACGAGCAACTTGAGCCCTGACGGAGATTATCATGTCTGAGCAAAACGGCGCCGGCACCGAGCGGGAGGAACAGCGGTTTGCTGAAGCGATCGCGATTGCGAACATCCCCACCCTGCTGATGGTGTTGGTGCAGCTGACTGGAGAACTGCGCTGGCTGGAAGAGCCTTACCGGCCCCATCGCGGGCGCGGTGTGAATGACAACGATACCGGCGGACTGCCGCAGCCGATACAGGCGGAGATCCGGGCGGCGGCGCTCGACGCGATCCTGGCCTGGCGGGCGGGGCGCCCGGCCGCGATTCCCGCGCCGTCCACGCAATTGCGGCGCACCATGCTGAGCAGGGCGATGGCGGAGGAAGTTCCGCCTGAATACGATCCGATCATCGCGGCCGAACTTTTTCCCGATCTGAACGGCGTGCCGGAAAAACTGCCGGTACCCGAAGGCTTCGAGGCGGTTATCATCGGCGCGGGCGTTTCCGGCTTGTGCGCCGCGATCAATCTCAAACGCGCCGGCATTCCCTTCACCGTCTTCGAAAAGAGCGAAACGGTGGGCGGGACGTGGTGGGACAACCGCTATCCCGGCGCCGGCGTCGATACGCCCAACCATCTATATTCCTATTCCTTCGCGCCCTATGACTGGTCGATGTACTTCGCGCTGCGCGATGAACTGCATGCATATCTGGAATACGTCGCGGATCAATTCGAACTTCGTCCGAACATCCGCTTCGGCGCCGAAGTAAAGTCGGCGGCCTATGACAAGCAGGCCCAGCGCTGGTCCGTAGCCGTGCGCCAGCCCGACGGGTCGGAGCGGATACTCAAGGCGAACGTCGTTATCAGCGCGGTCGGAATTTTCAACCCGATCAAATTCCCCGACATCAAGGGGCTCGACCGCTTCGCCGGGCCATGCTTCCACACCGCGCGCTGGCCCTCCGATCTGGATCTGAGCGGCAAGCGCGTGGCGATGATTGGCAACGGCGCCAGCGCGATGCAGGTCGGACCGGAGATTCAGAACACGGTAGCCTCGCTCACCATTTTCCAGCGCTCGGCGCATTGGGTCTCGCCCAATCCGCAATTTCGGATGCAGATTCCGCAGCCGCTGCGTTTCCTGATGCGCGAGGTGCCGCTGTATCGGCTGTGGTACCGGCTGCGCCTGGGATGGACTTTCGGCGACCGCCTGCATTCGGCCCTGCAGAAGGATCCGAACTGGCCCGAGGCGGCGCGCTCGTTGAACCGGATCAACGATTCGCATCGCGCCTATTTCACACGCTACATCGTCAATGAACTGGGTGACAGGACCGATCTTCTGGACCAGGTCGTGCCCGATTATCCGCCGTTCGGCAAGCGGATGCTGCTGGACAACGGATGGTACCGGATGCTGCGCAACGAGCGCGTCAAGCTGGTTTCGGATCCGGTGGCCGAGATTCTTGCGGACCGGATCGTGACCAGAAGCGGTGCGCAGTATCCCGCCGACGTGCTGGTGATTGCCACCGGTTTCGACGTGCTGCGTTTCCTTACCAGCTTCGAGGCGCGGGGCCGCTCCGGACGCAGCCTGCGCGAAGTCTGGGAGGACGACAATGCGCGCGCCTACCTCGGAACCGTGATTCCGGATTTCCCGAACTTTTTCTGTCTTTACGGACCCAATCTGCAGCCCGGCCACGGCGGCAGCATCATGTTCGTAATCGAGATGCAGATGCGCTACATCATGGATCTGCTCAAGCAGATGCTGATTAACGGGATCGGCGCGGTCGAATGCCGCCAGGACGTGCATGACGCCTACAACGAGCGCGTCGATGAGGCGCACGCCAATATGGTCTGGACGCATCCGGGAGTGGAAACCTACTACCGCAACGAGCGCGGCAGGGTCGTGGTCAATTCGCCCTATCGCAATGCGGTCTTTTACGAGATGACGCGCGCGGCCAAACTGGACGACTTCATCGTCGAGCGGCGGCATTCCTGACGCCGGAGTTGGCCGGCGCCTTTAGCCGACAGCTGAGGAAAACGGCTTCGGTTTGACAATCTCCGTTCGGAGAGATTAACTTCCCGGCTCGGCCGAACACCAAACGGAGAAGCGCGACAGCAATGGCTTCACAAAAAACGGACCGGCTCGTTATCGACTGCAACAGCCACGTGTACGAGCCGCAGACCATCTGGGATGAGTACGTGCCGCCCGAATATCGGGTGGCGGTGCGCACGGCGTTCTGGCATTGTGTCGATGCGGAATCGGGCCTGATTACCGCGGTCGTCAATGGCCGCAGCGCCAAACCGATGACCCAGAGCCGGATCATCCGGCAGGCGATCTGGCGGCCGGGAATGTCGCTGGACGATATCGGTGCCCTCGACCCGGATCAACCGCATCCGATAAATCCCGGCGCGCAGGACCCCGACGCGCGCGTCAAGGATATGGATGCTCTCGGGATCGGCCACGCGGTGGTGTTTCCGACTTTGTTCCTCGAGTATCTGCCGGTGGTGGAAAATCCCGATCTGGCGCGCGTGCTGGCCTCGGCCTATAACGACTGGATCGCCGACTTCTGCGGCGTGCATCCCGACCGCCTGATCGCGGCCGCGATTTTGCCGATGCAGGACGCGGCGCTGGCGCTTAAGGAAGTCAGACGCGCGGCGGCCAGGAAATTCCGCGCCGTGGTCATCCGCCCCAGCTTTTTCGAGGGACGTTTCCTCAACCATCCCTGTTACAATGAACTGTGGAAGGAGATCGACCGCCTGAATTTGGCCGTCTTTGTTCATCCTTCAAGCGGCAGCGCCAATCCGGAATGGACCTCGGAAGGCTCATACGTGGACCGGATCGCGGCCAACCTGAAAATCGGGCACTACATCGGCGAGTCGATCGCTCCGATGATGGACAACTCGCTGCTGATGGTCGCCTTCTGTTTTTACGGCCATCTGGAGGAATATCCAAACCTGCGCATCGCCTTTACCAACAGCGGAGCGTCGTGGGTGCCGCTGGCTCTGGAAAAAGCCGAAACGCGCCTGGCGCTCAACCGGATTCCCGACGTAAGCCTGGAGCCCGAACATGTATGGGAGGAACGGGGCACGTCGATGGCCGTATTCGACGCCTGGGAAAGTTCCGTGATGCGCCAGTATGAGGAGTTTTCGAAATACGCGGCGTTCGGCTCGGGCTACCCGTCCCATGACACCGGCACGCCGGCCGAAGCGCGCGCCAACATGGAGAAGTATGGCGTGCCGGCGCAGGCGGCGCGCAGACTGATGAGCGCGAACGCCGCCCGCTTTCTCAGGCTCTGAGAGCGGCCGCCGCTTTGGACAGAATATCTGCAGACGGAAGGAATTTGGAGGACGCGCAAATGGACGCCCAAGAACCCCGCCTCAAAAAAGATTTCCCGGTGTTCGACTGCGACGGCCACATCAACGATCCCGATGTGATCTGGACCCGCTACGTCGAGCCGGATTGGCGCGAGCGGGTCAGGGCCGCCTACTGGAAAGATTCCGACCACGCGATTTTGAACGGCCGCACTGAAGTTGTCGGCGGCGGAAAAAACGAATGGGCCAGCCGCCCCACCTACAGCGGTATCACTTCCGCCGGCCCGGGAATCAACAAAAAGATTCTCAAACGCCTGCAGGCGATGCACTTGAACGAAGAGCAGAAGGACTATCTGGACCATAAAGGCAGCTACGAGCCGATGGCGCGCATCAGGGAGATGGACCTGATGGGGATCGACCAGGTCATGATCATCCCCACCATGATCGTGAACCATCTGCTGTATTGCGAGGATATGGCAGCCGCGGCGGCGGTGACCCGGGCCTACAACGACTGGGCCTATGATTACAGCCGCGAGGCGCCCAACCGGATCTTCGCGGCCGGGATGCTGCCGTTTCAGGATCCCGTACTTGGAATCGAAGAGGTGAAGCGCCTGGCCAAACGCGGCTTCCGCGTGGGGCTGATCCGGCCCATGGACGCCAAGGGCCGCTACCCCAACAAGCTGTTTGCCGACTTCACACGCGGCTCGGTCAGCGACATCGGGATGCATCATCTGTTCAAGACCGTGGAAGACAGCGGGATGGTTCTCGGGATGCATACGTTTCCCGCGCTCCCGGTCGAGGATCAGGCCACCGTGGCCGCACCCGGCGATCTGATCCTGCAGATGTGCAAGGGCACCGACCGCATCGTGGACAGCGGCTCGCTCGGCTTCATCTTCGAGGGCGTAACCTGGCTGGCCCAGGTGCTGCTCTCCGGTTTCCTCGACCTGTATCCGAAAATGAAGATGGCGATTTTCGAATCCAACGGCACCTGGCTGGTGCCGACGCTGGAGCGTTGCGACCGCCTGTTCAAGCTCTACAGGAACGAGCGCAAGCTGGCGGCGAAGCGGCTGCCCAGCGAAGCCTTCTACGAGCAGTGCTATATCGCGTTCGAGGGCGATGAGATGCCGGTGTTCAGGCAATGGGATCGGTACGAGAACGTCGCCGTGTGGTCGTCCGACGCGTACCATCACGACGGTTCGGACGCCTGGAGCGCCATCCGCGCGATGGACCAGGTTAAGGTTCCCAGGGATGTGCAGGCCAGATTCCTGGGCGCAAACGCCCGCCAGATGTACGGCATCGAAGGCAAGATCTATGTGACCGAGGAAGCGGAGATCGTGCGGCCGGATTGGTTTCCCAAGCCTGAAGAGGTCGAGGCGCACTGGAAGCGAATGGCATACCCGCGCAAAGCCGGCGGCGCGGCATCGAAGAAGCCGCCGGCGGCGCAAAGCGGCTATTGACGTCGAGCGTTGAATCAGGGCTTCGCAACGCGTTCAGACGCGGCGAGGCGGGCGGAGTCCCGGCAGGGTGCGGAAAAAGACGAGTTGCGCCTTCATATCAGATGCTGCGTTACGCACCCTGGATAAAAGATGGATGCTTTCCTTTGCTTCTCTCCCTGCGGGAGAGACTAGAGTGAGCGGAGCAGGCTGCGGAAAATCCTTTTTCCGCAGCCTGCTGCTAGGCTCTGGGCCAGCGCCAGAAGCGTTTCATCAAGTCTTCGAAGGCGGCGCCCGGGCCGCCGGCGGCGCGCTTTTGCTCGCAAGTCGCGTGCGCCAGAACGTCGGGATAACGAGCCGTCGCCTTTTCGATCAGAACATAATCGTCCGTAGCTTTGTTGATGGGCTGTTTGCAATGGCAACACAGAACGACTTCGGGCATTGGGCGTCCTCCATTACTGCATCGATCCATTGTGCAAGACCTTTGACGCCAGCTCCATGATTAAGGCATTGCGGCCGTCAATGGAGAGATTGCGCGCGGACGGCTATGCTCCTATCCGGGTTTTAGGCAAGCTGCATGGACCTGAACGACAACCTCGATGAGCGCGCGTTCCGGCTCGCGGTGCGCGAGTTTCTCGACCGCAATCTGCCTGCCGGTTGGGGCAATCCCGGTTACGCACTGCCGGGCGGCGATGCTTACGCGGCGGTGGCCGCCGACTTCCAGCGCCGGCTGAGCGCGGCCGGCCTGCTGTGTCTTTCCTGGCCGCAAAAATACGGCGGTGCGGGCGCGTCCACGGCCCAGGTTGCGATTTTCAACGAGGAGCTGAGCCGGCGCCAGGCGCCGCAGCTGCCCAACGTCGCCGGCGTGATGCTGGCCGGTCCGGTGATTTACACCTTTGGCAGCGATGAACAGAAGCGGCGCTATCTCGCGCCGATTCGCGCCTGCCAGGAAGCGTGGTGCCAGGGCTTTTCAGAGCCGGGCGCGGGCTCCGATCTGGCCGCGCTGCGCACGCGCGCGGAGCTGCGCGGCGAGCGCTTTATCGTCAACGGACAGAAGGTCTGGACCTCGTTCGCGCATCGTGCGGACTGGTGCATGCTGCTGGCGCGCACCGATCCGTCGGCGCCCAGACATCGCGGCCTCAGCCTGCTGCTGGTGGATATGAAAAGCCCCGGCGTCGAGTTCAGGCCGCTGCGGCACATCACCGGAGCGGTCGAGTTCAACGAGTTGTTCTTCAATGATGTCGAAGTCCCGCGCCGCAATCTGGTGGGAACAATAAACAGCGGATGGCGGATCGCGATGACCACGCTGATGAACGAGCGCGGCGGCACCGGGATGGCGGCGGCCGCCCGCCTGCAGTCGGTCTATGCCATTCTGACCGGGCTCTTCCGTGCGATCGCAGAACAGAATCCGAACCCGGCGGCCGGCCGCATCAGGCGCGATCAGATGGCGAAGTTCTACATCGAGATCCAGTCGCTGCGGTATACCGCGCGCCGCAAACTGATGGAGACTCAGGACGACGCGGCGGCGGCCGCGGCCTCGATGATCAAAGTCATCTGGTCGGAACTCAGTCAGCGGATGCATGACTTCGCGCTGGAGCTCCAGGGACCGGCCAGTCAACTGATCGAAGGCTCAGCCGCAACGATCCAAAACGGCCGCTGGCAGTTCGACTTTCTGCGCTCGCGCGGCAACACCATCGAGATGGGAACTTCGGAGATTCATCGCAATACGATCGCGCAGCGCGGCCTGGGTTTGCCGCGCTCGCGATGAATCAGGCCAGGCGGACTGCGGCGGTCGGGTCCGGCTCTGGAAATCGCCGGGCAAATGCCTCAGAGTTGACCCACTGAAATCGCAGGGAAAACGCCGCGCTGATGCGGCCGCTCCCGCGCATAGTTCGACAGCGAGGTGCTGTGCATGAAGCGGCGCGAGTTTCTGCAAAAAAGTGCGATTGTCATCGTGGGCACCGCTGTAGTCAAAGCGGCCCCGGCGGTGGGCGCAAACGGCCAGTGGTCCGGGCTCAGAAAGCTTTCGCCCGCGCAGGCGCAAACTCTGCTGGTGATGGCGCGCCAGATCTACCCGCATCCGAAACTCGACGACGCCTGCTATGTCTCAACGATTGAGGAGCTCGACGCGCAGGCGGCGGTTTCGCCGCAAACCGCCAGACTTATTATTGACGGCGTCGCGCAGCTTCAGAATTCGACCGGCGGGAAGTTCGACCGCCTTAGCCCCGAACAACAGACCGCCGCGCTGGAAGCTATCCAATCCACCGCGTTTTTCCAGAAAGTTCGCAGCACCGAGGTGGTGTCGCTGTACAACAACCATCAGGTGTGGAAGCAGTTCGACTACCGCGGCGCGTCTTATCCTTTCGGCGGATATCTGCATCATGGTTTCAACGATCTGAAATGGCTGCCCAATCCTCCCGACTCGGCGAGCCCCCGGGGATGACGGTAGGAGCGCATGGCACAATACGATCACAGCGATGATTCGGTGATAGTAATTGTCGGTTCCGGAGCCGGCGGGGGTACGCTGGCCAACTCCCTGTGCCGGCATGGCCTCAAAGTAGTCCTGTTGGAAGCGGGCAGCCGGTATTCGCCCGCCACGTTCCGCAACGATGAATGGTTTGCGTTCAATCAACTGGCCTGGCTCGACAAGCGTACGGCGTCGGGAAGCTGGCGCGTGGCCAGGGATTTTCCCAACCTGCCGGCATGGATATGCAAAACGGTGGGCGGGACAACCGTGCATTGGGCGGGCGCGTCGCTGCGGTTGGAGGATTACGAATTCAAAACCAAAACCCATTACTCAGGCGTCGGCGGCGCGAACTTGCTGGACTGGCCGCTGACGCTGCAGGAACTGCAGCCGTATTACTCAATGGCGGAAGACCGGATGGGTGTGACGCGCACCAATGATATTCCGGGCCTGCCGGGAAATAATAATTTCAAAGTGATGTACAATGGCGCGACTCGCGTCGGCTACCAGACCGTTCACACCGGCCGGATGGCGATCAACCCGCAGCCGCGCAGCGGGCGCGCCGGATGTATGCAGCTCGGCTTCTGCTTTCAGGGATGCAAGTCCGGAGCGAAATGGTCAACCCTGTACACGGAGATTCCACAAGCCGAAGCGACGGGGCGGCTGGATCTGCGCCCGCAATCGATGGCGCTGCAGGTGCGGCACGACAGAAACGGCAAGGCGACGGGAGTGCTTTATGTCGAGCAATCGGGGCAACAGATTTTTCAGAAGGCGCGTATCGTCTGTCTGGCGGGCAACTCGATCGAAACGCCGCGTCTGCTGCTGAATTCCGCCTCCTCGATGTTTCCGCATGGACTGGCCAATTCCTCGGGCCAGGTCGGCAGGAATTATATGCGCCACACGACCGGATCCGTCTATGCGATTTTCAAACAGCCGGTCCACATGTATCGCGGCACCGTGATGGCCGGCATCATCCTCGATGAGGCGCGGTTGGACCCCGGGCGCGGCTTCGTCGGCGGCTTCGAGATGGAGACGATCTCGCTCGGCCTGCCGTTTATGGCGTCATTTTTGAACCCCGGCGCGTGGGGACGCGATTACACCCGCCAGCTCGAGCAGTACTCGAACATGGCCGGGATGTGGATCGTCGGCGAAGACATGCCGCAGGAAAGCAACCGCGTCACACTCAATCATGCGGTCAAGGACCAGTGGGGTTTACCCGTCGCCAATGTGCATTACGATGACCATCCGAACGATATCGCAATGCGCAACTATGCCTACAAGCGCGGTGCGGCGGTCTATGAAGCGGCCGGCGCGGTGAAAACGATCGAAGTGCCGCCCTATCCTTCGACCCATAACCTGGGCACGTGCCGGATGAGCGCAAAGCCGGGCGACGGCGTCTGCAATAAATGGGGCCAGACCCACGACGTCAGGAATCTCTTTATTTCCGACGGCAGCCAGTTCACGACCAGCGGCGGCGAAAATCCGACACTGACTATCGTGACATTGGCGCTGCGCCAGGCAGATCGTATCGCGTCGGAATGCGCAAAGCGAAACCTGTAGCGGGCGGTTGCAAAGCGGCTTTCGCGGCTTGCTCCATTGCGTCGCAAAGGGCGAGATTGGGAAAGCGGGTGCTGGATTATCCGGGTAAGCGGGCGGGAGAATCGGGTCGAGTGGTGCATTTTAATGGGCGCTGGACGGCGCTTTCTCTCGCCGGCGATGTGACCTGCGTGGGTGCGGATGGCGGGCAAAACGGCGCAGGACCGCAATGCAATCCTGCATATGGAAGTGGAAATGCGAAATCAAAACAATATAGCGATCGGCGAAGGAGCGGCTGAAGTTCGCTGGCCGCGGGCCAGACAATGATTCAGTTCGATACCATTGCGCAGGGATACGGATTGGTCGAAGCGCCGCGCGTCGACGCGCAAAACCGCCTGCTCTTCAGCGATCACCTTAATGGCGGCGTGTTCCGGCGTGAAGCCGACGGCTCGATCCGGACATTAATCCCGGATCGAAAGGGTGTCGGCGGGATGGCGTTCAATCACGACGGCGGATTGATCATGAGCGGCGAGCAGGTCGCGATTTGGAATGAATCCACCGGCGCCATGCGCGAGTTGTTCAGAGGACATCCCAAGCGCAAGGCAACATACTTCAACGATCTTACGATCGATGACAACGGCAGCATTTACGTCGGCACCGTGAACGGCGACTCGTCCACGGCCGGAAAAGAGAAGGTTCCGCCCGGCGACCTCTACCGCATAAACCCCGACGGCACTTCGGAACTGCTGTGGGAAGGTATACCGGCCAGCAACGGTCTTGGCTTCAGTCCCGATCGCCGCCTGCTGTACCATGCCAACTCGATGCCCGGTCAGATCTGGGTCTATGAGGTGGGCGAGGATCGCAGCATCCGCGGCCGGCGGCTTTTCGCGAGGATCGATGAAGGATGGCCCGACGGCTTGGCGGTGGACGCCGAGGGCGGAGTATGGGCCGCGGTGGTGTTCTCGAGTTGCGTGATGCGGTTTCGTCCCGACGGCACGCTGGATCGCAAGGTGGAGCTTCCGGTGAAAAAGGTGGTGAGCCTGGTTTTCGGCGGCCCTGACCTGCGCGACTTGTACGTGGTGACCGCGCAAAGCCGGCGCTATCAGGGCTCGATTTATCGCGGCCGCAGCGATATCCCCGGTCAGCCGCTCCCGCCGGCGCGTTTCTGACCGGGCGGCAGCTCAATGGCCGCGCGGCAAGCCCGGGATTCGCTCGGCCGGGATGCCGCGCTGGACCTTTTTACCGGCGCCGTGGGGAATACCACGACTGGTATAACAACCGGCGCCAGCTAAGCGGCCAGGCGGCATCCCGCGAACAATTAATATTTCGAACAGTTGATCGAAATGAACTGCATCAAGCGGCCAGTAGAGCCAGTCGCGATAGATCGCGATCGTTTCGCGGTTCCCAGCATAAGGGAACTATCGATGTTGGAGGAATTGTATCAGGCGGAAAACGCCGGCAGCACCTCGCGAGCGAACAATTCGACGCCGCCGGGCGAGCCGAAGTACAGGGGAAAATGAGTGATGTTGAAGCGATCGACTCGCTCCCCAATCTCCGTTCTGAGTTGGTCAGGAGTTCCCCACATCACACCCGGAGCCTGGCGCGCCGCTTCTTTGGTGGGAATGCCCATGGCTTTGGCGGTTTTGAGCGCCGCGTCTTCGGCCTCCCCCGGTTTTTCGGAGATAAAGATGGAAGAACTGGCGCTGATTTCGATTGCGCCGGCGGGGCGGCCGGCTTCGGTTGTCAGCCGCCGCAGTTTCTCGACCTTGGCCCTGAGCGAGTCCTTGCTGAAGCGGGCCCATAATGAACGGTTGTTCAGGTTTCAAGCAGCGGGCGTCATGAGCCATACGTACCTCCGCGTCCGTCACACCGCGGAGCCGCGGATAAATGGAAATCCATCGCGGGAATATTCGCCAGAAAAGGCCGGTTGCGCATCGGCGCGAATGCTCCGATAATCCCGCCATTGCGGGGTGACGCCATGAACCCTATCGAACAGGCGACAGAATCGATCTGGCAGGCGATGAGCAAGGGACTGCCCGCGCCGGAAGCGATGCGCAAAACGCTGACGCTGGCCGACGCTTATCATGTGCAAGTCAACCTGCTGCGGCGATGGCAGTCGGAGGGCAAGAAGCTGGCCGGATGGAAGATCGGAATGTCAGGCGCCGCCATCCGCGCCCGGATGGGCCTGGCGGAGCCGTTCGCCGGCTATCTGCTCGACAGTGGACACTTCGACTCGGGGCATTCGTTCGCCTTCGACTCGCTGCCGCGAGCGATCATTGAATCCGAGCTCTGCCTTACTATCGGAAAACGGCTGGTTGGTCCGGGGGTAAACCGGCAGCAGGTGCTGGCGGCGCTGGGTGCGGTCGCGCCGGCCTTTGAGATTGCCTACACCGGCTCCATTATGGCCGACTTTGCGCTGGGTATCGCCGACGGCGCCGGCCAGCTCGCCTTTGTAACCGGCGCGGCGCTGTCGCCATTCCCGCGCGGCCTTGACCTGGGCGGCGTTGCCGTGGAGCTGCGCCGCAACGGCGTGGCAGTCGAGCGCGCCGTTAACCGCGACGTCAATGACGATCCGCTCGAATGCATAGCGTGGCTGGCCAATCACCTGGCGAAATTCAATCTTGCGCTGGAAGAGGAAGAACGCGTCATCACCGGAAGCATCACCAGGCCCGGCCCGGTCGCCAGAGGCGATCGCTTTGAAGCCAGCTTCGAAGGTATCGGCCGGGTTTCGGTTTCATTCGTGTAAAGATGAACCGGGCGACGGGCTGTCCGGCCCGCGGCGACGTCGGTTGCTGGTTGAACGTAAGGCGCGGCAACTTTCAGCCTTTCAGTCCGAGCAGGCGCGCCGAGTTATCCGCCGCCATCAGTTTGAGTTTGGCCTCGGACACGCCAATCTCCCACAGCCCGTCGAGATAATCGCGCATCCCCTGCGCCGGACGCGGCACCTCGGTCGAATAGCCGTAATCGGTCGAGAGCACGACTTGTTGCGGCCCGATCGCGTCGATGCGCCGGGCTACTTCCTTGATCGGGCAGGGCGGATAGCCCAGATGCGGCACGCATTCCTGCGCGGTGAGTTCGATAAACGCTCCCAGACCGGCCAGCTCGGCGCATTGAGCCTGGCTCAGATGCGGCCCCGCGGCGGGCTCGCCGGCGTGCGTCACGATGACCCGTCCGCGGCGCGCGAACGCGCGCGCAACCTTGTAGTTCTCATCCGCGGTGATATGGCCGGTTGCGATTATAGCGTCATGCTGCGCGACCAAATCCAGGATCGTATGCATCACGGGCAGCAGGTGGCCGTCGTCGCCGGTGGTGCGGATGCCGGTGCCGGGATATCCCAGACGGGGACCGAGCCCGTTGAGATAATCCTGATGGCTGGCGACGGTCGGCAGCCACACCACCCTGGCGCCCAGGCGCAGCGCGTGCTCCACCGCCCATGGATTGAGTCCGCCAACCTGATGGTCGAGTACAATCGCGCCGATGGTGCGTACGCCGGGAACGATCTGATTGAGAGTGTAGGCAAGCGCGGCGGTGGGAAAATCGTGCGACTTGAGTACAATGGCGGCGAAGCCGGCGTTCGCCGCCTCTTGCGCCGCCTGGATCGCGGTTACGGAGAATTGCATCTGGTGGGCCGGATTGATGAAGTCGGGCCCGTAATGGCAGTGAAGATCGACCGCTGCTTCGATTTTAACGCCCATGGCGCAAGGTCTTCCTGGTTGAAACTGAGTCTTCGGCTAACAAACCCATCCGCCGGCGTCAAACTGGCGCGCACGAATGCAAAATGAAGGAGGTGAGCGGTGGACCTGAATCTTTCTCCCGCCGAAGAGGCGTTTGCGCAGGAACTGCGTTCGTGGCTGCAACGGAATCTGCCGCCGCAATGGCGCGAGTCGCGCCTGCGCGCGCTGTCCGAAGATGAGGCGGCCGCCATCTGCATGCAATGGCAGAAAAAGCTGGGTGACGGCGGATGGCTCGGACTGGCCTGGCCGCGCGAATACGGCGGACGCGGCGCCACCATGATGGAACAGGTCATCTTCATGTTGGAGACGCATCGCGCCGACGCGCCGCCCACGGTCGATCGCGCCGGCTTGCGCCTGCTCGGCCCCACGCTGATGGAATTGGGCACGCCGGATCAGAAGCAGCGCTTTTTGGGACCGCTGATAAGAGGCGAGGTGGTATGGTGCCAGGGTTTCTCGGAAACCGACGCCGGGTCCGACTTGGCCAACCTGCGCACGCGCGCGGTACTGCAGGGCGATCATTACATCGTCAACGGCCACAAGATCTGGAGCTCCAACGCCCATTACGCGAGCTGGTGCATGCTGCTGGCGCGGACCAATCCCGACGTCCCCAAGCATAAGGGCATCACGATGCTCGCGGTGGAAATGAATTCGCCCGGAGTCACCCGCCGCCCGATCAGGCAGATCAGCGGAATTACCGGCGGTCCCCACGGTTTCAACGAGATTTTCTTCGACAATGTTTCGGTTCCGCGCGAAAACGTAATCGGCGGAGTGGACAACGGATGGCAGGTCGGGATGAAGGCCATCACCTACGAGCGCGGTCTGTTCACCATGCTGGTCCAGATCCAGTTCGAAACCGTGTGGCAGGAGCTGCGCGACTTCGCCCGCACGACGCGGCGCGGCGGCCGCGCGTTGATTGACAGCGCCGTGGTCCGCGAGCGGCTCGCGCAGTCGTATTCGGATATCCGGCTGATGCGGCTGAGCAATCTGCGCTACATCACCAGGTATATGCGCGGGATGCGTCCGGGGGAGGAGTCGTCGCTGATGAAGCTGCATTGGACGGCGACCGATCAGCGCCTTTACGATCTGGCGATGGCATTGGGCGGTCCGGCGTCGCTGGTGATGCCGAAAGGGGCGCGCGCGCTGTATGAAGGCACTTGGATCTCGGATTACTTCCATTCCCGCGCGTCGAGCATTTACGGCGGCACCCAGGACATTCAACGCAATCTGATCGCGGAGCGGATGTACGGACTGCCGCGTTAGATTCGCGCTGTTTCCCTCGCAAACGGATATTTGGGGGTTTTTTACGGAGACAAAGCCATGAATCTCAAAGACAAGATTGTTCTGGTAACCGGCGGAGCCTCGGGAATCGGGCGCGCGACTGCCGTCGCCTTCGCCGGCAATGGCGCCAAAGTCGCCATTGCCGATATCGACGGGCGCGCAGGAGAAGAGACGCTGGGGATGATCCAGCAGATGGGCGCAGAGGGCTTTTTCGCCGGATGCGACGTGGCCTCGGTTGCGGACGTGAAATCCGTGATCGATCGTATCGTTTCGAAGTACGGCCGCCTGGACTGCGCCGCCAACATCGCCGCGATCGAAGGTACTCCGCGCCGGATCGACCAGGTGCCGGAGGACGAATTCGATCGCATCATCCAAATCAATCTGCGCGGCGTCTGGCTATGCCTGAAGTATGAAGTCGTGCAGATGCTCAAGCAGGACAGCGGCGGGGCGATCGTCAACCTGTCCTCCGCCGCCGGCCTGGTCGGCAGTATCCGATCGCCCGCCTATGGCGCCTCCAAGCATGGCGTCGTCGGGCTGACCAAATCCGTCGCCCTGCAATTGGCGAAGAACAGGATCAGGGTCAACGCCGTCTGCCCGGGCGGAATCATGACGCCGATGACCGAGCGCATCGCCGCCGCCAGCGGCGGTACGCAGGCGCAACTGGGCGCGGCGCATCCGCTGGGCCGGATGGGCCAGCCGGAGGAAATCGCGTCGGCGGTGTTGTGGCTGTGCTCCGATCAGGCGTCGTATGTAACCGGTTTCGCCGCGGCGGTGGATGGCGGCCTGACCGCGATGTAGAAACGTCAGCGGAGCCTCAGACCTTCTCGCTCAGCCATTGGCTGACCAGCTGGTAAACTTCCTCTCCCGCCTGGCTCAGGCCGTGGTCGGCGCCGGGATATAGTTTGAGCGTTTTGGGTTCGCGGGCGCGCTCGAATATCAGCTTGGAGCTTTCGTCGGGCAGCACGATGTCGGCCGTTCCGTGGATCAGCAGCAGCGGACGCGGTGCAAGTTGGGCGACGTTCTGTGCGCCGTCGAGTTGGCTTGAGATAGCGATCACCGCGACCGCCATCGGATTGAAGGTCGCCGCGGAAATTGCCACGCCGCCGCCAAAGGAATGCCCAATCAGCGCCGCGCGGGCGTAGCCGATACCTTTGAGAAAGGACAACCCGGCCATCGCGTCGAGCACGCATTCGGCCATTTCACCGGGCCTCCGGTAACCCAGGCGCAGGATCGAAATACCCGACGCGCGCGCCGCCAGCCCCAGCCGCGCATAGAGCATCGCGGGCCCGTCCATCCCACCCGCGGCTCCGCCCAAACAGATAACCGCGCGCTGAGCTTTTTGCGCCGCGGCATGAAGGATCAAGCGGATCGTGCCGCGCGTCGTCTGCAGCAGCATCCGCCGGGCGCCGGCGATATCCACCTGCGGCTCGACGCCGGTGATGCTTAGATTGAGCTCGTCGCTCATTGGATATTTCCCATCATCCTCGCCGCAGCAAAACCGGCAGAAGTGACAAGCAGGCTACTCCAGGTTGTAGGCGGCGGCGAACGCTTCCTGGGTGGCACGGAAAGCGTCGCGCGGACTGGACGCGTCGCCGATCACGATCGCGCGCTGGCCCATCGCCGTCAGTTGCTGCGCCAAATCCGGATTGGGCCGGCGATCGCCCGGCACAACGATCGCGTCGATACCGTTTAAGGTATCGCGCACGCCGTCGCGCTCGATCACGACTTTGCCCCGCGACGCCCAGACCAGCCGCGCCCGCAAATAGATTTCGATCTCGCTGTCGTGGATCTGTTCGGTCAGCACGCGCCGGATGTACATTCCGGCGTCGCGCAGCAGCTTCGCGTCTTCCGCGATCAGGGTGACGCGCTTGCCCTTGGCGGCGAGCCATTGGGCGGTCTCGCAGCATACGCGCAATCCGCCGATCACCGCCGGATGCGCCGCCGGCACCTCGCTGTGGTAAAGATCGCCATAGATATTCAGCACCGGGATTGAACCGTCGCCCGCAACTGCCGGCGTGCTTACGAGCGCGCCCGCGGCGACGATCACCACATCGGGCTTTGCCGCGGCGACGCTGTGCGGGTCGGCGGCCTTGCCGAGGCTTACGGCGACTTCACTGCGCTGCAGCTGCCGAATCATGAAATCGACATAGTTGTTGAAGTCGCCCTTTCCGGGAGGGCTCGACGCCGCAATCCAGGCTCCTCCCAGCCGCGCGCTCTTTTCCCATAGCGCAACCCGATGCCCGCGGCGGGCGGCCGTCAGCGCCGCTTCCATTCCTGCCGGACCTCCGCCGATCACCAGCACGCTGCGCGCATGAGTCGCCGGCGTCCACGGATAGTCCGCCTCGTTGGCCGCGCGCGGATTGGTCAGGCAGCTTATCGGCAAATCAACGATGAGCCGATCGAAGCATCCCTGAAGGCATCCGATACACGGGCAAATGTCGGCTGCGCGGCCGTGCGCGGCCTTCAGCGCCCATTCATGGTCGGCGATGAGCCCGCGTCCGATAACGACGAAATCCGCCTTGCCCGCGGCGAGGATCTCCTCGGCCAATTCCGGCGTGGTGATGCGGCCGCGCGCGCCCACCGGTATCCTCACCGTGGCTTTGACGGCCTCGGCCAGCGCCACGTCGGAGCCGGGCGCGAAGTACATCGGCGGCACTTCTTTGGTGAACTCCGCCCCCTGTCCCTGCGCCTCGCTTACCGACGTACTGATGGCATCGGCGCCGGCCTGCTCGAGCATGCGGGCGATCTCCGCGCCTTCGCTGCTGTCGTAGCCGCCAAAAACGCCTTCATTGACGGCGAGCTTGCAAATGATCGGAAACTCAGCGCCGACCGCATCGCGCACCGCGGCCAGCACCTCGAGCGCGAAGCGGGCGCGGCCGCGCACGTCGCCGCCATACTCGTCGGTGCGCTGATTGGTAATCTTGGAGAGGAATTCGTTGATCAGATAGCCGTGCGCCATATGCAATTCGACGGCGTCAAAGCCGGCCTGCCGCGCCCTGCGGGCGGCGTTGGCGAAGCTCTCAACTATCGCCGGAATCTCCTCGCGGCGCAGCGCGCGCGGCGTTTCCGACATCGCAAACGCAACCGGCGACGGCGCCACCGGCGTACGCTGGCTGAAGCTTGAGGCGACCATGCGTCCCTGATGGGAAATCTGCGCCGCGATCCGTCCGCCCGCTTCATGCACCGCGCCGGTCAGGCGCCGCAGCGCAACGACGTAGCGGTCGTGATCCAGCCGCAGCATGAAGCGGTTGGTGAAGCCGTAGGGATCGACGCCGATCAATTCGGTTGCAATCAAAGCCACGCCGGCCGCCGCGCGCGCGCGGTAATAGTTGATCTGCCGCTGGGTAACCATGCCGTTGGCCGAGCCCGACGCGGTGTACATCGCGGCCATCGTGATCCGGTTGGGCAGTTGCAGCGATCCAATTTTGATCGGGGAAAAAAGCCGCGGGTAGAATTCCCGCCCTTGCGCGGTGGTCATGGTTCTCCTCGCTTGCGCGCCGCCGCTCGGCGAACGCGGGATGCGAGGCGAAAATGCGCGCGGCCCGCCCCAATGTCAACGCCGCGCGCCCGGTGGCGGCAGGTTCAACACCAGCATTTTCGGATCGGTCATCGATTCCATCGCATAGCGCACGCCTTCGCGTCCCATTCCGGAGTCCTTCATCCCGCCGAATGGGTAGCTGTCCACGCGGAACACCCCGGTCTCGCCCACGATTACCGCGCCCGCTTCGATTTCGCGAAACGCCAGCATCGCATGCTCCAGATTGTTGGTGAGCACGCCCGCCTGCAGCCCGTATGGAGAATCGTTGACCTCGCGCACCGCATCTTCGAACGAATGCACCGGCTCCACAGTGGCGACGGGGCCGAACACCTCCTCGCACCACACGCGCAGGCGATGGAGTTTTGGATCGCGCATTTCGATAAGAGTCGGCGCGACAACTGCGCCGTCGCGGCGGTTGCCGGTCAGGATTGGCGCACCGGCAGCCTTGGCTTCGGCGATCCAGGCCATCACGCGGCCGGCGGCGTCCTTGTCGATCATCGGTCCGGCCAGGGTCTTGTCGTCCATCGGGTCGCCGGTCGGAAAGCGCTCGGTTTCATCGACCAGGTATTTGACGAATCGATCGTAAATCTTGTGATGGGCGAAGATGCGCTGCACCGAGAGGCAGACCTGTCCGGCGTGAACGAAGGCGCCGCGCGCGGCCTGCCGGGCGGCCACTTCGAGGTCGACGTCCTCATCCACAATCAGGCCGCCGTTGCCGCCCAGCTCCAGCGTGACCCGTTTGCGCGCCGCCTTGCCCTGCAGCGCCCATCCGACTTTGGTGCTGCCGGTAAACAGCAGCATCCGCACGCGGTCGTCGGTTACCAGACGCTCTGCCACAGGCGGGTCGGCCGAGATCACGTTGACGGCTCCGGCGGGCATGCCGGCCGCCGTCGCGATTTCAGCCAGCAGCAGGGCGGGACCTGGGCATTGCGGCGGCGGTTTGACGATCACCGTGTTGCCGGTGGCGATCGCCGGCGCGACCTTGTGGCTGACCAGGTTGAGCGGAAAGTTGAACGGCGCGATAGCGGTGATCGGACCGATCGGGAAGCGCTCCACCATCCCGACCGCGCCGGGCCGCGCGGGGTCGAAATCGAGCGGCTCGTAGGTGCCGCCGAAGCGTTTGGTCTCCTCCGCCGCCAGAGTAAAGACGCCGACGCTGCGCGAGACTTCGGCCCGCGCATAGCTGATCGGCTTGCCCGTGCAGTAGACGATACTGCGTTCGAATTCTTCGCGGCGATCGGCAATTCCGCGTGCGATTGCGGCAAGCATTTCCGCGCGGCGGGCGCGCGTATAGCGGCGGGTCTCGGCGTAGGCGCGCGCGGCAGCCGCAATCGCCGCGTCGGCCTGAGCCATGTCGGCGCGTGCGATCCGTCCGACGACCTCTCCGGTATAGGGGTAGGTGCGTTCGTAGCGGTCGCCGCTGCCGCAGTATCTGCCGTCGATAAAAAGGTTGTACTCGCTGACTCCTGCCATAGAACCATCATGCCACGTCCGCCGCCCCGCCACATCCTGGAAGCTTCGGTTCCGGCGGCTATCACAACCCTTGCCATCGGCACCCAATTGCCAGCGAAATGCGCTCATGATACGGATTAAGGTCCCGATTGGGGCGGCGTACCCAAGTGGCCAAGGGAGAGGTCTGCAAAACCTCCATTCAGCGGTTCGAATCCGCTCGCCGCCTCCATTTCGTTTGGTTGCCAACCAACGTCGAACCACTCTTGATCAGTCTGGCGTCTGGCAGAAGGCCGCGCGGCGCCCTCCGCTGAGGCTGGCACGCGGCGTTGCGGGCAACGGTTGACTGCCCTGCTCTCATTCCGGAGACTGGCGTATGCGCGCACGGACGCTGTTGGAAGGCAATGGGACCTCCGTTCGCGTCCGGTCCTGCCGCGCATCGTCAATCCCTTCCGAACCGGAATTCAATCATGGCGCAAGCCATGGTTCATCCTCACCCGATCGGTCCGCTTTTAGGTGATCGCGTTGGCAACCAGTGATCCAGCTCCGGCTTATACTGAAGATCGCGAACCAAGCGTTCTCCATTACCGCGACTACCGTCTGTTTCTGGCGACTTCTTTTTTCTCCGCGCTGGCGGCGCAGGCGCAGACGGTAGCCGTCGGATGGCAGATTTATGCGATAACCCACAGCCCGTTCGCGCTCGGGCTGGCCGGGCTGATGCCGTTCGTGCCCATCGCGTGTTTTCTGTTGCCGGCGGGAACGCTGGCCGATCACATGGACCGGCGGCTGCTGTCGGCGTTGGCCTACGCGCTCAATTCGGCAGTCAGCGCGGTGTTTTTGATGCTGACGCTGGGGGGCGCGAGCAGCGCGGCTCCGTTTTACGGCGCGCTGCTGATGCTGGGGCTGGCACGCGCCCTGGGATGGCCCGCGCGGCAATCTTTTTTGCCGCTGCTGGTGCCGCAGGGACAGTTCGCGCAGGCGATCAGCTGGAGTTCGGCTTGCTTTCAGACCGCGACCATTGTGGGACCTGCGCTGGGCGGTCTCCTCTATCTTTTGGGACCGGCTGTGGTCTATGGGCTGTGCAGCTTTACGATGGTTGCCGTGGCGGCGGCGACGCTGGCGATTCGCACCAGCGGCAGACCGCAGCCTTCCGCTGGCGGGCCGGCCGGCTTCAGACGGCTGGTTGCCGGTGTTGAGTACGTATGGAGCAATCCGCTGCTGCTGGGCGGGATGGCGCTGGACTTCTTCGCCGTGCTGCTGGGCGGTGCGACCGCGCTGCTGCCGGTCTACGCACGCGATATCCTGCGGATCGGTCCGGGCGGGCTCGGGCTGCTGCGCGCGGCGCCGGCGCTGGGCGCGGCCTGTGTCGGCGTGACGCTGGGGCATGCGCCGATTCGCGAAAAATCAGGCCGCAAGATGTTCGCGTGCGTGGCCCTGTTCGGCGCCGCTACCGTCGTGTTCGGCCTGTCGCGCAACTTCCTGTTGTCGCTCGGCGCGCTGATCGTACTCGGCGCGTCGGATATGGTCAGCGTTTACGTACGCGGCACTATCGCGCAGCTGGCCACGCCCGACGACATGCGCGGGCGGGTCAGCGCGGTGAACGGAATTTTCATCAGCGGATCCAATGAACTGGGCGAGTTCGAATCGGGCGTTACCGCCGCATGGTTAGGCACGGTTGCGGCGGTGGTAATCGGCGGTATCGGGACCTTGATCGTGGTGGCCGCGGGATGGTGGTTGTTCCCGGCCCTGCGCGACGTCGAGGATCCGGGTGAAGTGACCCCGGAGATCAGCGCACGCCGCCTGAAACAACCAGCACAGGCGCGTTCCTGAACGCCTCTCGTACCCCGCACGCCGATCATGATACACAGCGGCGAGGCCGCCCGTGCCAGTGACGGGCCCGATTCTGGTCAACGGCGGTGGTTGCAATGTTACAACCCAACGAGGGAGACAGTTACGATGGCACGACTGGATGACAAAGTTGCCGTTATCACCGGCGCCGCGAGCGGTATCGGACGTGCGACCGCCGTTCGCTTCGCCAGCGAAGGCGCCGCCGTGGTGGTCGCCGACCTCAATGGCCAGGGCGGCGAGGAGACCGTCGCCGAATGCAAACGGGCAGGCGGACGCGCCGTTTTCCAGAAAGTCGACGTCTTGAGCGAGGCCGAGATCAAGGCCACGGTGGATCGTGCCGTCTCCGATTTCGGCAAGCTCAACGTGATCTTCAATAACGCCGGCCTGGCCGGAGCCGTCGGCCGTATTGAAGAGACCACGGCCGAGAACTGGGATCGGACGCTGGCGATTCTGCTGCGCGCGGTCTTTTTGGGCATGAAGTATGCCGTGCCCGCGATGCGCCAGGCGGGCGGCGGTTCGATCATCTCAACCGCGTCGATCGCGGGCTTGCGCGGCGGCGCCGGACCGCATGCCTACAGTGCGGCCAAAGCGGCGGTGATCAACCTGACCCGCTCGGTCGCGCTTGAGGTCGGCAAGGATCGCATCCGCGTCAACTGCATCTGCCCGGGTGGAATCAACACGCCGCTGATTTACAACAACGTGCCGGGCGGGTTCGAGGTCGCCGACCAGTTCCTCAAATCGATTCAGGCCATACCGCGCGCGGGCGCTGCGGCGGATATCGCCGCGATGGCGGCGTTTTTGGCCAGCGACGACGCCGAATGGATCACGGGTACCGCGATGGTGGTGGACGGCGGCTTTACCGCGGGTCCGGTGCTGTTCGGCGATCGCAACGCGATTGAGCCGCCCGCGGGCGGCTTCATGGGTCCCAGTTTCGAGCAGAAGAAGTAAGTGCGCGGCGGCAGCGGGCGTCAGGCGCCCTCGCTCCGTGACCCAATGGCGGAAACAAACATCCCGGAGCTGAAGCGATGGCGATAGAAATACTTTCCAGCGGTTATACTTTGGTCGAAGCGCCGCGGGTCGACGAACTGCAGCGGCTTTATTTCAGCGACGTGCGCGGCAACGGCGGCGTTTACCGGCGCAGCCCTGACGGGCAGGTCGAGATGCTGATTCCCAAGCGCAAGGGCGTGGGCGGATTGGCGCTCAACGAGGGCGGCGGTTTCGTCTGCGGCGGCCGCGGACTCATCTACTGGGACGAGAAAACCCGCACCAGCAAGGATATCTTCACCCAGTTCGAAGGGCGCCCGCTCAAGGGGCTCAACGATCTGCAGCCCGACGATTACGGCGGCGTTTACGTCGGCTCACTGGAGTCCGACGAAAACAATCAGGTTCCATGCAATCTGTTTCGCGTCGATCCGGACGGCACCGTGATCAAATTGTGGGAAGGCATCCAGGTCACCAACGGTCTCGGTTTCAGCCCCGACCGCAAACTGCTGTACCATTGCGACACCGCGACCGAGGCGGTCTGGGTCTACGACGTGATGCCTGACCGCACGGTGAAGGACCGCCGCATCTTCGCCAGGGTCGAGGGATGGCCCGACGGGATGGCGGTGGACGCGGAAGGCGGCGTGTTCGTCGCGATGGCGCATGGGGGCGAAGTGGTGCGGATCAAGAGCAACGGCACCATCGACCGGCGTATCAAAATCCCGCAGTCGTTCGTTACCAGCGTGACCTTCGGCGGCCCCGACCTTCAGGACTTGTACGTCGTCACCGCGAAGGACAAGGTGATGCCGGGCACCATCTTCCGGATGAAGTCGGATGTTCCGGGGCTGGCGGTGCCAAAGACGCGCTTTGCCTGATGCGCGGCGCGGCGCGCCGGTTGCCCCGCAGGCAGCTCCAAAACGGCAGCGGAGCGGGGCGCATATGGGTGCTGCTTTGCCGTCTGCTTCAGCGCTTTTTATAGTTAATCGAAATTAACGCAATCCAATGTGAGGTGCGCATGAGTGGTCCTCTGAGCGGCGTCAAGGTGGTCGAACTGGCGATCTGGCTGGCGGGTCCGGCGGCGGGTGCGATGCTCGCCGACTGGGGCGCCGACGTGATCAAGATCGAACCGCCCGAAGGCGATCCTTTCCGCGCCCTGTCGATGGGCGCGCGCGAACTCGGCCGTCACGAAGTCAATCCCATGTTCCATGTCGATAATCGCGGCAAACGCAGCGTGGCGCTGGATCTGAAAAAACCCAGGGGACTGGAAATCGCCTATGAGATGGTCGCCGGCGCGGACGTGTTCCTGACCAACATGCGCGTGCCGAGCCTGGCAAAAATGAAAATGGATTACGAATCGCTGAAGAAGGTTAACCCAAAGCTCGTTTACACGATTCTTACCGGCTACGGGCTGGCCGGACCCGACCGCGACAAGGCCGGATACGACGTCGGTTCATACTGGGCGCGCGCTGGAGTCGCGGTCGAAACCATGGGCGCCGAGGCGGAGCCGCTGTTTCGGGCCGGCGGTATTGGCGACCACAACACCGCGGTTGCGGCCGTGGCCGGAACCTGCGCCGCCCTCAACGCCCGCCATACCACCGGCGAGGGGCAACTGGTGGCGACCTCGCTGATGCGGATGGGCGTGTATTATCTCAGCTCTCCGATGTTCACCGCGCTGCGCGGAATCCGTACGCCGCCGGTGACGCGCGAGAAGAGCTTCAACGTCGCGATAAACTGCTATCGCGACTCGGAACGCAAATGGTTCTGGCTGCTGGGTCTGCAGGGCGACCGCGCCTGGCCCGGACTGATGCGGGCGATTGGCCGCCCCGAACTCATCGGCGACGCGCGCTATGATTCGCACACCAAGCGCTATCAGCATGCGCGCGAACTGGTCGCGATGCTCGACGAGATCTTCGCCACCAAAACGATTGCCGAGTGGGCGCCGATTTTCGACCGCGAGGACGTCTGGTGGTGTCCGGTCCAGTCAGCCGCCGATCTGCTGGAGGATCCGCAGGCCGAAGGCGCGGGACTGTTCGTGGACGTGCCCAGGCCCGAGGGCGGGACGATGCGCCAGCCGGCCGGCCCGGTGGATTTCTACGGCACGCCGTGGAATTCGCGCAGCGTCGCTCCCGAATTCGGTCAGGATACCGAAACGGTGTTGCTGGAGATGGGCCGCAGTTGGGAGGATATCGGCCAGCTCAAGAGCGAAGGTGTGATTCCTTAGCGGTAGCGTGCTTGCCGATGTTCAGTTGGATTTTTTTCGAGTCTGCGTGATCGTGAGATTGTATAAGATCGATTTTTCGGAACCGAAACATAAAGCACGAGAGCGGTACTCAATCGGAGCTTTCGAGCAGTAGAGTGTGTTTTGCCTCAGAGTTCGCGGTCGACCTGGTCGTTGATGATGGCGGCCAAACAGTCGCGATAGATCGAGGGTTTGAGGCAGGTCAGCTCGTTGTGAGCGGCGGCGGCCTGTTCGGCGGCTTTCTGGCGGCCGGCGGCGATTACGCCGGGCACCCGCACCAACTCCAATGCGCGCTCAAATCCGGCCCCGTCCACCGCGCCGCGATCCTCGAACAACTGCCGCAGTTCCCGCGACTGCGCGATACTCAGCACCACCGGCAGCGACGGAATCCCCGCGCGCAGGTCGGATCCGACCGGCTTGCCGATTTTGCTCTCCGGCCCGACGATGTCGAGCAGGTCGTCGACCATCTGAAAGGCCAGTCCGATAGCGGTGCCCAAACGGCCCATCCGCTTTACGATGCGATCCGGCGCCCCGGCCAGGTCGGCCGCTACGCGCCCGCCGCAGTTGAACAGCGAGGCGGTTTTCAGCTCGATCACCCTGGTGTAATCCGCCAGACTGACCGAAGCGTTATGCCGCAGCCGTCCCTCCATCACCTCGCCTTCGGTCAGTTCGATGCAGGCCTCGGCCGCCATCTTGATGAGCCGCTCTTCGAAGCGGCCGCACAACTCGAAGGCACGTGAGAACAAAAAGTCGCCGGCCACCAGCGTCGGTCCCAGGCCGAAGCGGCTGAAGGCGGACGGCTTGCCGCGCCGCAGCTTGCCCGAATCGATAATGTCGTCGTGGAGCAGGGTGGCGGAATGAATCAACTCCAGCGCCACTGACGCGTCGACGGCGTCCTGCAGATTTTCATCGCTGCCGCCGCAGGCGCGGTACACCAGCATGATCAGGGTCGGGCGGATACGTTTGCCGCCGCCGGCGACCAGGTAGCGGCAGATTTCGCTGATCATGCTTTCGCGGCAATCAAGCAGACTGAGCAGGCGCGATTCGACCGCCTGCAACTCACTCTCCACGGCCTGGGCTGGAGTGTCGGGCAGAGTCGGAGCGGAAACGGCTATGGCTTTGCGGTTCACGATGTAGGTTACAGGTTACTGGTAATCGGTTATCCGTGCCATGAAGTCTACCTGAACAAATCCGCTTCCGCGGGGCGAATCAAGATTCTGGCGGTTCCCGGCGCCGGCCGGTAGGTATAGCCGCGAATCAGCACCGCGGGGATGCCGCTGGCTTTCTCCATCAGCAGACCCGCCGCGCAGGCCAGTTCGTCCGCGATTGCGACCACCGTATGCGACAGTTCGCGTCCGCCGAGGTCGCGCGTGCCGCGCAGATCCAGCATCGCGTCCATCCCGGAGATTCCCAGGCATACTTCGGTCAGGCCGTCGCGCCATGGACGGCCGAAGGTGTCGCTGATCAGGACGGCCACTTCAGCGCCGGTCAGATTCCTGAGCTCGCTGCGGATGCGCGCGGCGGAAGCGTCAGGGTCCACCGGCAGCAGAATCGCGCGCTCCTCCGCCATGCTGTTGGATTCGTCCAGCCCGGCGTTGGCGCAGACCCATCCGGGACCGGTTTCGACGATAATCACCCCGCGATCCATCCTGACAATCCGATTGCTCTGGCGCAGAACCAGTTCCACCACCCGCGCATCTTTCTCCCATTTGGCCGCGATGGTCTGCGCCAGTTCGGAGGGCGCGACCTGCTTCAAATCATATATACGGCCTTCGGCTTTGGAGACCGCCTTCTGGCAAATCACCACGATGTCGCCGCCGGCCAGATGCAGACCGGCGCGCTGCGCCGCCGCGGCGATCATTTGGGCGAGGTTATCGCCTGGTTGGATGAGGGGGATACCCTCCAGTGCGGTAATCGTAAGTGAGCCCATAAGCCAGTTAAGATTACACTTCCAGCGCGTTAAGAACCACGTCCGCCAGGGCGGCGGCGCGTTCGGGCGTGCTCATGATGGTGTCGGCGGCGATGGCCTTCATACCCAGGGCCCGAATCGGCTCCAGGTAGCGGCGGTCCACCTGATCGATAATCATCGTCCCCACGCAGTTGCGGTATAATTTCGCGATTCCCAGGGCCGATACCTCGTGGCCGAGCCCGCGCATCATCTTGTCCGCCGGTCCCTTGATGGTTTTGCCGCCGACCAATGGACTGATCGCCGCCACCCGCTGGCGGACCGCCGCCAGCGTCGATCGCATCGACTTGAGCGACAGGATCGGGCCCAGCGAGACGAAAGGATTTGACGGGGCCAAAATGACGGCCGCCGACGTTCGGATCGCGTCGAGTGCCTGCGGCAGCGGACGGGCGCGCTGCACGCCGCGCAACTCGATTTTCTCCACCACGCCCCGGGCGCGGTTGCGCACGAAGTATTCCTGAAACGGCATCGGCTCACGTCCGCGCAGCTTGACGAAGGTACGCACCCGATCCTCGCTCATCGGCAGGATGCGCGCGGCCACGCCGCATCGCGCCGCGATTTGCGCCGTTATACGGCTGAGCGGCCATCCCTGGCGCAGCTTGTCGGTGCGGAACAGATGGGTGGCCAAATCGCGGTCGCCCAGCGCGAACCATCCTCTGCCGTAGAATTTGGCCAGCGCCTGGAGCGTGTTGAACGATTCGCCCGCCAGGCCCCATCCGGTGGCAGTATTCGACATCCCCGCCAAAGTATAGGTGACGGTGTCGATATCGGGCGCAACATGCAGTCCGTAGAACTCCTCGTCGTCGCCGGTATTGACGACGACAGTGAGCCGCCGGGGATTGATGCGCCGCGCCAGTCCGTTAAGGAACCTGGCTGCACCCACTCCCCCCGCTAGCGTCGTGATGCTCGCTGCGGAGCGGAGTAATCGGCCGCGCCCCATTGGGAGCCCGCTTTCCGTAGAGTTTGCGGTACAGGGTGTCGCGTTCGACCGCGACACGGCCCATCTCGGCGGCTTTGCGCTCGATCAGGTCAACCGGGACGAATTCGCCCGCGTCGCCGCCGGCCTGGGCGGTGATGCTTTCCTCCATCAGGGTGCCGGAAAAATCGTTGCATCCGGCCTTGAGCGTCAACGCCGCCAAATCGACGCCCATCTTCACCCACGAGGTCTGAATATTGTTAATCTGTCCGCGCAGGAACAGACGCGCAAACGCGTACATGCGGAAATCGTCGGCGCCGCGAGGCGGAGGCAGCGGCACCAGCCCCTTGCGGAAGAGCTGCGTGTTCTGATGGATAAAGCGCAGCGGCACGAATTCGGTAAAGCCGTGCGTGCGTTTCTGGATATCCCGTATCAGGCTCAGATGGTTCACCACGTGATGCGGACTCTCGACGTGGCCGTACATGATGGTTGAGGTGGTGCGCACCCCCAGGCTGTGCGCCGCGGTGATGATTTCCACCCACGCCGCGACATCCACCTTCTTATGGCTCAATACTTCGCGCACGCTGTCGTCCAGAATCTCTGCCGCCGTGCCGGGAATCGATCCCAAGCCGTGATCGCGCAGCATCGAGATGTACTCCGGATAAGGCATCCGTGTGCGGCGCGATCCGTACATGATCTCCATGGGCGAGAACGCGTGTATGTGCATCGCGGGGAAGCTCGCCTTGATCACGTCGAGCAGGTCGCGATATTTGAACGGCGGCATGTCGGGATTGATACCGCCCTGCATGCAGACCTCGGTGGCGCCGCGCGCCCATGCGTCCGCCACCTTGTCGAGGATGGTCTGGTCGGAGTGGTCGTAGGCGTCGGATTCCCAGCGCTGGCGCTTGAAGCCGCAGAACTGGCATCCGACGAAGCAGATGTTGGTGAAGTTGATGTTGCGGTTGACCACGTAGGTGACTTCGTTGCCGACGTCCCGGGCGCGCGCCAGATCGGCGCA
>JAJPJA010000117.1 GCA_021324455.1 Pseudomonadota bacterium
GACCTGCGCCCCAATTTCACCATCCTCGACCGCGCCGACATGGAGGATGTGATCAATCTGATCCGCACCCGGATGGGACTGGCGTCCAAAGAGCGCCGTTTTCCCAAAAAAAGCACGCTGGCCGAGATCATCAGCATGGCGCGCAACAAGGATCGCAAGCTGGAGAACGAAATCGAGCAGGATTTCGCCTACCTTCTGGATTACCGGGAAGAAATCCTGCAGCTGGCGCGCAGCTACGAGGGCTACAAACGCGAGCGCGGACTGCTCGACTATGACGACCTGCTCCATCGATGCGTCGAGCTGATGGAACAGCATCCGGGGATTCGCCGCCAACTCTCGAACAGTTACCGCTACGTGATGGTCGACGAGTATCAGGACACCAACGCGATCCAGGCGCGGATGGTGCGGCTGCTGGCCGACGCGCATCGCAATGTGATGGCGGTGGGCGACGACGCGCAGTCGATTTATTCCTTCCGCGGCGCCAATTTCCGCAACATCATGGATTTCCCGCGGATGTTCCCCGGCGCGCGCATCATCAAGCTGGAGGAGAACTACCGGTCCCTCCAGGGAATTTTGGATTTATCCAACCAGGTGATCTCGCGCGCCGCCGAAAAATACACCAAGGCGCTGTTCACCAGACGGGCGGGCGAGATGCGGCCGATACTCATTCGCGCCGAGGACGAGCGGATGCAGTCGCGCTTCGTTGCCCAGCACATCCTGGAGCTGCGCGAGCAGGGTGTGGAGCTGGACGATATCGCGGTGTTGTTCAGGTCCAGCTTCCATTCCTTCGACCTGGAACTGGAGCTGCAGCGCTGCGATATTCCCTTCGTCAAGCGCGGCGGGTTCAAATTCATCGAGACCGCTCATATAAAGGACGCGCTGGCGCATCTGCGCGTGATCGTCAATCCGGTCGACGCCGTTTCATGGCTGCGCGTGCTGCTGTTGCTCAAGGGCATCGGGCAGCGCAAGGCGCATCTGATGATTGAGAGCCTGGTGGCGTCGCCCGAACCGCATCGGGAACTGGCGGCGATGGCCCGGGAAAAAGGCAAGTCCGCAATCCAAGGGCTGGCGCGGCTGGCGGATCTGATGGCGTCGATGCGCAATGAGGGGGCGCGTCCAGGCGAACTGCTCGCCGCCGTCCTGGAGTATTACCTGCCGCTGATGCGCGACGCCCATCCCGACGATTATCCCAAGCGCGAGCGCGACCTCGAACATTTCCAGACCATCGCGCAGCGCTATCGCAGTCTGCCGAGCATGCTGGCCGACATGGCGCTGGAGCCGCCCACCGATTCGGTGGGCGACGTACTCGCGGCCGCGCCCGAAGAAGGGCTGGTCACGCTCAGCACGATTCATTCGGCCAAGGGCCTGGAGTGGAAGGTGGTATTCCTGATCTGGGCCGCTGACGGGCGTTTCCCCGCGCCGCAGAGCGCCGATCCGGAATCGTTGGAGGAAGAACGCCGCCTGATGTACGTGGCCGGCACCCGCGCGCGCGACGAGTTGTACATCAGCTATCCGATTCGGATGTTCGATCGCACCGGCGGCTACGTGATGGGCCGGGTATCGCGGTTTCTCGAGGATTTGGAGCCTGAGGTTCTGGCGATGGCGCGGCTGGAGGAAGAGTTCTGATTCGCCGATCCGCCTCACCGGGACTGAGCCGCGTTTACTCCGGAGCGGACAGAAGAGATTTCAGCGCGGCCGGTTCTTCGCACAGGCTTCGACCAGCGATTGCGCGGCGGCCGGATTTGACGCCCAATGAGCGTGGATGTAGGACGCGACGGTGTTGCCAATCTGAAAGCCTTCCTCCACGCTGTCGCCGCCGTACCTGCGCGTGATGGTGTACGCGGGATCGGCGGTTCCGGTTAAAGGCTCGAGTCTCGAATAGCGGAACTGGTGTCCGCGGAATCCGGTTCCGGCGGGGCCCAGAATCGACGCGCGGCGCGTGCGGACTTCAACGTAGCCCAGCGCCTGCAAGCGATCACACATCTGCGTGCGCGCGGGCACCACTCCGCACATGGCGTATTGGCCTCCCTCCAGCGTGCGCAGCGCGGTGCATAGATACATCAGGCCGCCGCATTCGCCGTATACCACGCCGCCGCCGGCGGCGAAGGCGGCGATCTCGCGGCGCATCGCGGCGTTGGCTTCGAGCCGGGCGGCGTGAACTTCGGGATAGCCGCCGCCGATGTAGATTCCGTCCACCGGCGGCAGATGCGCGTCGCGCAGCGGCGAGAACATCACCAGTTCCGCCCCGGCGCGCTCAAGTCGCGTCAGGTTGTCGACGTAATAGAAATGGAACGCGTCGTCCAGAGCGACGCCGATTGTGCATTTGCCGCGGACCGCGGTCTTAACGGGCGAAGGATTCGCCAGCGGTTGCGCTTGCCGGGCCAGCGCGATAATGGCGTCGAGGTCGCACCAGTTCGCCACCACCTCGCCCCACGCGGCCAGCAGGCTTTCGGGGACGCAATGCTCATCGGCGGCGATCAGTCCGAGGTGGCGTTCGGGAAATCCGAGCGGCGCCTCGTGCGGCATCGCGCCCAGCACCGGCGGGTCGGCGCAGGCCTGGCGCAGCAGATCCAGATGGCCGCGGCTGCCCACGCGATTGCAGATCAGTCCGGCCAGGCGCACAGCGGGATCGAATTGTCTGAAGCCCAACCCGATCGCGGCAATCGATCGCGCCATCCCTGACGCGTCGACCATCAGCAACACCGGCGCGTCGAGCCATTTGGCGATCTGCGCCGTGGAGCCGTCTTCGCCGCCGGCGGAAGCTCCGTCGAACAGGCCCATCACGCCTTCGATCACCGCGATATCGGCGCCGTCTGCGGCGCGTGCGAAGGTGCTGAGCACGGCCTCGCGTCCCATCATCCAGCCGTCAAGATTATGCGAGGGTGCGGCGGCGGCGCGCGCATGGTAGGTCGGGTCGAGATAGTCGGGACCGCACTTGAACGCGGCGACTTTGAAGCCGCGCGCGCGCAGCGCCCGAATCAATCCCACGGTAAAGGTGGTCTTTCCGGCGCCGCTCTCGGTGCCGGCTACCACAATGCGCGCTGTGCCGATCTGGTCTGCCATCGCCTCCCTCATTTTCCTTGAACCACTTGTGGTCTTCATCGCTGACGGTGCGGATTTTCAAAGCATTCCACCCGCCCGCAAACGGTTGAGTTGCCCTTGAGCAACTGATTTTTTCGTGATAAGTCCTATCGTTATTGTATCCGGCATAGAACTTTAAAAGGAAATAAAGGAGAAAACCTGCATGACGTCAAAGATTCGCAAGATGATGGTCGCTGCCGCGCTGGTCCTGGCGGTGGCTTCGCTCGTGCCGGCGGCGCACGCGGATGAGCAGAAGGCGACAGTGAGGGCCGGCTACCTTACCTGTCATGTTTCCAGTGGTTGGGGCTTCATCTTCGGGTCTTCACGTTCGCTGAAGTGCTCCTATGCGATGCAGCCCGGCTACACCGAGTATTACAGCGGCAGCATCAGCAAGTTCGGGGCTGATATCGGCTATCTGTCCTCCGCGGTAATGATCTGGGCGGTGCTGGCTCCGACCAACAATCTGGGTCAGGGCGCGCTGGCTGGGCATTACGCCGGAGCGACGGCGAGCGCCGCGGTCGGAGTGGGCGCCGGCGCCAACGTGCTGGTCGGCGGCTTCAAGAATTCGATCGCGCTCCAGCCGATCACCATCGAAGGCCAGAACGGTCTTAACGTCGCCGCGGGCGTGGCCGAGTTGACCCTGCATTTCGACAAGAAGAAGGCGGCGAAGGTGAGCTAGGCTTTAGTGCCGCGCAAGTGTCTGGTAGAGAAACGGCGGGCGGCTGAAGCGGCTGCCCGCCGTTTGTTTTTCCTGCGCCCCCGGGCCGCCGCTCGTTCGCCCAACGGGCCTGAACCCAGCGGCCGGTGCCGCGAAAGAACACGCCGGCAGTCCTGATACCGGCTTCCATGCCGTTGTGGTTTTACGCGCCTGCTCTTTGCGCGCCCGTGCCGGTATACTCCCTGATGCCGTTTTGCGGACGCGAGGCTTCACACGGACGCAGCAACCTGTACTCTGATGATCGCGGGCCGGCGCGCGCGTGCCGCCTGACGACAGTTGCAGTCCCGATCTGAAAATCCGCTGCCGATCGCGGTTGCCGCCGCGATGCTGACGCTCATCCTGTGCTTGGGCGCGGCGCGCGCCGAGCCCGGCTCAGCGCAGCGCATCGTATCCCTGGCACCGTCGACGACGGAAACTCTGTTCGCCGTCGGCGCCGGCCCCCAGGTGGTGGGCGTATCGCAATATTGCGACTATCCGCCGCAGGTGCTCAGGCTGCCCAAGGTCGGCTCGTTTCTTACCCCCAACCTGGAAGCTATCGTGGGATTGCGGCCGACCCTGATCGTCGGACTGGATACCTCCGCCAACGACCGCGAGATTCGGGCGCTCCAACGTATGGGCTATCGGATGCTGCTGGTGAACGACGATTCGCTCGAAGGTATCGAAGATGGAATTAGGAATATCGGCGTGCAGACGGGTCATGGTGCGCAGGCGCGCCGTCTGATCGAGTCGATGCGCACCAAGATGGCGGCGGTCAGGGAGCGTTTGAAGGGCGCCCCGAAGCGTAAGGTGCTGATGGTAGTCGGACATGATCCGCTGGTCGCGGTCGGCGGCGGCTATTTGAATCAGCTGTTGCAGATGGCGGATTGCGTCAATATCGGCGCGGGATTCGGATCGCAATGGCCCCGGCTCAGCATGGAGTACATCATCGCGGCTGCGCCCGACGTTATTCTCGACGGCCAGATGGGCACCGATCCTGCCACGCCCTCGGGCTTCTGGAGCCGCTATCGCACGATTCCGGCGGTGCGCAACCATCGCGTGCTCGGCTACGATCAGAATCCGGTGTTGCGCCCCGGACCGCGCGTCGCGCAGACGCTGCGAATCCTGGCCGAATTGACCCATCCCGCGCTGTTTGCCGGGACGGCGCCGCGCGGCGGTGCGGGAGCGCGACTTTGAGCCAGGCGCCGGCCTCCGGTTCCATTCCGGATTCAACCGCGCTTGAAACCGGTGCATCAGAGCCCGGCGCGCGGCGGCCGTACCTGACCCGTACGCGGATGGCCGCGGTGCTCGGTGCGCTGACGCTTGTGCTGATCGTGGTATGCGCCGCGGCGGTGATGTTCGGTTCGGTGCCAGTCGATTTCACGCGCGCGATTGCCGATCGCACCAGCCCCGACCATGCCATACTGTTCGCGGCGCGGATGCCGCGGGTGCTGATGGGCGCGGTGGTGGGCGCAATTTTGGCCGCGGTCGGCGCGGCGTTGCAGGCGCTGGTGCGCAATCCCCTGGCAGAGGGTGGAACGCTGGGCATCTCCAGCGGCGCCGCCTTTGGCGCGATCCTCGCCATCGTCCTGACGTATCGCTTCGGCGGCGGCTCCGCGATTGTGCCCGCCGCCGGCTTCGCCGCCGCCCTGATATCCACGCTGGCCGTCTATCGCCTGGGCCAGATGCATGGACGGGTAGAGCCGTTCACGCTGCTGCTGGTGGGCGTGATCTTCAACACCTTCTGGTCCGCGCTGATCCTTCTGATCAACAGCCTGGTCAATCTGTATCAAACCCGCAGCATCCTGTTCTGGCTGGTGGGCAGCCTGGAGGCGCCGACTTACGGCGAGGTGGCGGCCGTCAGCGCGTTGGGCGCGGCCGGATTCGTCTGGCTTGGATGGCATGCGCGCGACATGAACCTGCTCAGCCTGGGCGACGAGCCCGCGCATGACCTCGGCGTCGACGTGGACGGGGCGCGCCGCGCGATCTTCATCGCCACCTCGCTGATGATCGGAGGCGCGGTTTCAGTCAGCGGCATGATCGGCTTTGTCGGTCTGATCGTTCCGCATATCCTGCGTTTGGCCTTCGGTGCGGACCATCGGCTGCTGTTGCCCGCTTCTTTTCTGGGCGGGGCCGCGTTTCTGGTCGCGGCCGATCTCGCGGCGCGCGTTGCGATCGCACCCGCCGAAATTCCGGTCGGCGTGATCACCGCACTGTGCGGCGGGCCCTTCTTCATCTATTTGCTGCGGCGCGAAGGGCATCGGGGCATCGCGGTATGAGCGCTGCAAAGCCGGTACTGACGGCGCGCGGCGTCGAAGCGGGCTATCACGGCCGCAAAGTGCTGCAGCAGGTGTCGCTGGAAGTCGCGCGCGGCGAATTGCTGGCCATCGTCGGACCCAACGGCGCGGGCAAATCGACCCTGCTCAAGGTGCTGAGCGGCGCGCTGCGGACGTGGGCGGGCGCGGTGGAACTGGAGGGGCGCGCGCTGAAAAACATGGACCGCCGCGATGTCGCCCGCCGGCTGGCCACGCTGGGACAGGAAAGCGGGTCCGCGTTCGCGTTTACAGTAATGGAGATGGTGCTGATGGGCCGCGCGCCTCATCTCGGCGCGATGCGTCTGGAGGGCCGGCGCGACGTGGATATCGCCCAACAGGCGCTCCGATCCTTCGACCTGCTGCCGCTGGCGGCGCGTCCAATCAATGAAATCTCAGGCGGCGAGCGGCGCCGCGTGCTGCTGGCCCGGGTGCTGGCGCAGGAGCCGCAAGTGGCGCTGCTGGACGAGCCCACCGCGTTCCTGGACCTCAAGCATGCGGCCGAGATCTTTGCGCGCCTGGAGGATCTGCGCGCCGAGCGCGGGATGGCGGTAGTGGCGACGCTGCACGATCTCAACGCCGCCGCGCTCTATGCGGATCGTATCCTGCTGCTCAAGGACGGCGCCGCGGTGGCATGCGGCCGCCCGCAAGACGTGCTGACCCGCGACAACCTCCAAACGGTTTACGAAACCGAGGTATACGTCGGACGCAATCCCGTTACCGGCGCCGTCGCGATTCTGCCCGCCGCCCGCTGAAGCCGCGGTTGCGACGTGTTCTGGGAGGGCGACAAGCCGCCGCCAAATTCCTCAACCCTTCTGATGCGCGCCGATAATTTCAATCGCCGTGCGTACCGCCTCGATCATCATCTCCAGCGGCATGCTCGGCTCGCGCAGATGGCGCAGGGCCTGGCGCGTGTCGTACGGCAGATGGATAAAGCCGCAGGGCACGGCGGGACGCCGGCGCAACTGGTGCAGCGCCGCGTACATGACCGAGTTGCAGATGAAGCTGCCGGCGCTCAGCGACAACGCCGCGGGGATGCGCCGGTGCGCCAGCGCGCGCTCGATCGCGCGCAGCGGCAGGCGCGCAAAGTACGCGTCGGGGCCGCCGCGTATCACCGGTTTATCGGCCGCGAGCGCGCCCGAATTGTCGCGGCGCGGGGCGTCGGCCAGGTTAATCGCGATACGCTCCAGTGTGATCACGGGCCGGCCGCCCGCCTGACCCAATCCCAGCACAGCGGCGGGCTGGAAGCGGGCGATTGCGCTTGCGACGCGGCGCCCCGCCCGTCCATAGACCACCGGCAGCTGCAGCGCGTGGACGGCGAGGCCGCCGATAACCTCACCATCGAGGGCGCGCGCGACGTCCAGCGACGGATTGCGCCGCTCGCCATGAAATGGTTCGAAGCCGCCCAGCAGGATTACGCGGGCGGCTGACCGAGCAGTCCTGGCCGCGTTCACCGACGCTGTGGCTGTTCGATTGGCAGGTCTTCGCGATTGCCCCATTCGCCCCACGAGCCCAGATAGTTGCGCGCTTTGGTATAGCCCGCGAGCCGCAGCGCGTAGTAAGCATGCGCGGCGCGGTAACCGCCCTGACAATAGGCGATAACTTCGTCGCCGGAACCAAAGCCCAGCGCTTCGAAGATGCGCCGCAGCTCCTGCGGCGATTTGAACCTGCCCTCTGGGTCAAGATTGAGGATCCAGTCGCGATTGACGGCGCCGGGAATCGCGCCGCCGCGTTTGGCGCGCACGTTCTCGCCGTAGTATTCGGCCTCGCTGCGCACGTCGAAGATGCGGGTTGCGGCGCGTCCCAGTCCCGCGGACACCTGTTCCCAGGTGGCGAGAATTTCGGGGCGCGGCGCCGCTTTAAACGGATACGGCGTGATCGGCGCGGCCTCCCGCGTGAGCTTCGCGGCGGGCATCGCGCCCAGGCCGCCGTCGAGAATCTTCACTGCGCGATGGCCCAGATACTCCAGGATCCACGCGCCGCGCGCCGCCCTCATCCCGGCGTTGTTTTCGTAAAACACCACCGTCTCGCCGCCGGTAATGCCCAGGGCCGAGAAAATCCATTCCGACTGCTCGGTGAATTCGCGAATCGCCTTGGGGCTGGTGTCGTAATAATGAAAAGGAAAGGGATCGAGATGGCGGGCGCCCTGCAGATGGCCGGCCCAGAATTCGGCCGCCGGCCGCGTGTCGATCAGCACTACCTTGTGTCCGGCGCGGCGCTCTACCCAGTGCGCGTCAACCAGGAATTGGTCGTCCATACGGCCAGCGTACTACTTTTTGTCCGAATCGTCGCCGTCGGGAAAGATATCGCGCCAGATTTTCGGATCTTCGACCAGGCGCGGCAGATTGCCGCCCTGGGCCGCGCCGCGCTCCCAGGTATCGAAATGCAGCAGCTTGCGCGGCGGAAGCCGCTCGGCCCATCCGGCGGTCTCCAGAATCGGGCGCGCGGGAAACGAATCGACATAGCCGATACACAGATAGGCGATCGGGATGACAGCTTTGGGTATGCCGAAGATCTGGCGCAGGACCTCGTTGCGCAGAATACTCACCCATCCGACGCCCAAACCCTCCACCCGCGCCGCCAGCCACAGATTTTCGATCGCGAGACAGGTCGAATAGATCTCGACTTCTCTGATTGCGGTCTTGCCCAGCACGCCCGGTCCGAAACGGTCGGGCTCGCACGTGACGATCAGATTGAGCGCGGATTCGACGATTCCCTCGAGCTTGAGCGAGAGGAACTTGTCGCGGCGCTTGCCGGTAAATTGTCCGGCGTTGTGCAGCCGCTCCTCCTCGAACAGCCGCTTGACCTCGCGCCGGAGCTCCATGTCGCGCACGATGATAAAATCCCACGGCTGCGTGAATCCGACGCTGCCCGCATGATGGGCCGCGACCAGAATCCGCGCCAGCACCTCGTCGGGCACCGGATCGGGACGGAATTCGCGCATGTCGCGCCGGCGGAAAATCGCTTCGTAAAGCCCGCGCCGTATCTCCAGCGGCAGCCGGTTGCTTTCGATATCGGGCTGAAAAGCGACGTTGCCCTCGATGTCCATCCATTAAGCTTTGCCTGCCAGCCCCCGCTGGTCAATCCAAAGCCTGAGGTCCCGAAAGATTCGGCGGGCTCAACGCGGAGCGGCTGAGTTGCCGGCGTCCATCAATCAGCGGGTCAGCATTTTATGCGGCCGCCATTGCCGTCAGAAGGAAACAGGCCTTGGCGGTTATTCACAGTCCGATCTGCACGATGGTGGCGCCGGCGCCGCCGGACTGGGGCTCGGCTTCATGAAAACCGGTGCAGTAGGGGGACGTGCTCAGGTATTCGTGCACGGCGCGGCGCAGCGCTCCGGAACCGACGCCGTGGATCACGCGCACTTCGGACTGGTTGGTCAGGTAGGCCTGGTCGAGGAATTCCTCCAGGCGGCGCAAGGCGTCGGGCGCGCGCATCCCGATCAGGTTGACCTCCGCCGCTGTGCTGCGCGGGGCGCTGACGGTGACCGCGGCGGGAGCGGGCGTTTTGGGCCGATGGCGGGCGCGGCGCAGACGTCCGGGGGCGACTTCGATGCGCAAACCGCCGCGTCCAATCACGGCCTTTTCGGGTTCGATCGCAAGCAGCTCGCCCTGGATATCGGAATCGGCCAATTCGACCAAATCGCCGGGCTTAAGCGGCGTCGCGTCGGCCGGTTCGACCGGCGCTTCCGGCGCCAGTTGACCGATTTGGCCGGCGGCGCGCTCCACGAACTGACGCACCTCGGCGCGCGGACGCCGCGAGCTTTTCAGCTCCGCCATCAGACGCCCCGCTTCGCGATTGAAATCCGCCGTCAGGCGGCGGAACTCGGCGCGGATGTGGTCGCGCTCCGCCGCCGCGCGCGCGGTCATCTCCTGCGCCGCGCGCAGCGCCGCCTGATGCGCCTGTTCGCGCTGATGCTCGCGGGCGCGGCTCTCCTCGAACTGGCGCGCCAGTTGATCGCGCTGCGCTTCCAGCCGGCGCAGCGCATCTTCAAGCTCGGCGCTGCCGGCGGGACGCGCCTGATGCGCCGCCTGGATGATCTCGGACGGCAGCCCCAGCCGTTCGGCCACCGCCAGGCCGAAGCTCTGGCCGATGGTATGCGGCCGGATGGTGAATCGCGGCGTCAGGTTGCGCTCGTCGAAATCGACCGCGGCGCTTTCCAGATCGGCGCCGCTGTACGCATAAAGCTTGACCGCGGTTGAATGTGTCGCGATTGCAAAGACGCATCGCCGCACCGCCAAATACCTGATCAGACCGATCGTAAGCGCGCCGCCTTCGGCCGGATCCGTTCCCGCACCGGGCTCGTCCAAAATAACCAGGGCGGGTTCCTTCAGATCGCGCATCATCCCGGCCAGATTGGCGATATGAGCCGAGAACGTGGACAGGTCGGCTTCGATCGATTGCTCGTCGCCGATATCGGCGCAGATGCTGCGAAACGCCATCAGGCGGGTGCCGTGCTCCGCCGGAATCATTACACCGCTTTGGGCCATCAGGCAGAGCAGGCCGATAGTTTTGAGCGCGACCGTTTTGCCCCCGGTGTTGGGACCGGAGATTACGATTCCATGCCGATCGGGCGCGATCTCCAAATCAATCGGCACCACCGCGCGCCCACTGGCCATCAGCAGCGGATGGCGCGCGCCGGCCAGCCGGATACCGCTATCCGCAATTTCCGGCTCCACGCATCGATAGCGTTCGGCGAACGCGGCGCGCGCGTTGAGCGCGTCCAGCGCCACCATCGCGTCGTACGTGATGCGCAACTGCGGTAGGTAGCTGCGCACCATCGAAGTGAGCTGCCCCAGAATGCGCCGTTCTTCGGCTTCGACCTCGCGCTCGATCATCATCAGGCGGTTGTTGAGCTCCACCGCCCACAGCGGCTCCACGAACAGGGTCTCGCCGGAGACCGAACGATCCTGCACGATTCCTTCCAGCCGCTCGGCGTAGTTCGGTTTCATCGGCAGCACGAAGCGGCGGTTGCGCACCGTGACGAGGTGGTCGGTGAGAAACGGCTGCATCCCGGTCTGATCGAGCATGCGGCCCAACCGCTGCTCCAATTCGGCGCGTTCGTCGCGCAGCCGCGTGCGCAGGCGCTTGAGCTCGCGGCTGGCGTCATCAAGCAGTCCGCCGTCATCAGCCAGGGCTTTGAGCAGGGCGTCGGCCAGTTCCTTGGGCGCGAGCAGCGACGCCGCCAATCCAGCCACCGCGGGAAAGCGTTCGCTGCGCGATCGCAAAAACGCCTCGACATGGCGCGCCGCGAGCACAAACTGGCGGATGTCGAGCAGCGATTTGCCGTCGAGCGTGGCCCCCTCCATCGCGGCCACGCCGAACAGCCGCGTCTGATCCCTGAATTCACCGATCGGTATCGAGCCGGCGTGGGCGCGCAATTCGACCAGCTCGGCGGTCGCGCGCAGAGAGGCGCGGACTTCGCCGGGATCGGTTGCGGGCGCGATGCTTTCGACCCGGCGCCGGCCCGGCTCGGAGACCGCCAGCGCGGTAATCAGCGCGAGGACCTTGTCGAATTCCAGCGCTCTAAGGTCGCGGGTTCGCATCGCGCAATACGACAGGCTTGCTCGGGGCACCCCAAGGAATACAGATAGACATGTGGATAAAATCTAGCGCAACCACGCGCTTTACGGCAGCAGGCGGACGATGGAACGAATCGAATCACGGGTGAATACCGGCAGCGAGGATTTCCGGCGCAATCGCGCGGTGATGGAGGACGCGGTGGCGCATCTGCGCGCGCGCGTCGAAGCGGCGCGGCTGGGCGGTCCGCCCGAGGCGCGCACGCGGCATACGCAGCGCGGCAAGCTGCTGGTGCGCGAGCGCATCCGCCGCCTGCTCGATCCCGGCACCCCCTTTTTGGAATTGTCGCCGCTGGCCGCCAATGGCATGTACGACGACGAAGCGCCCGGGTCGGGACTGGTGACCGGAATCGGCCGCCTGATGGGGCGCGAGGCGGTGGTGGTCGCCAACGACGCCACAGTCAAAGGCGGCACCTATTATCCGATTACGGTCAAGAAGCATCTGCGGGCCCAGGAAATCGCGCTGGAAAACCGCTTGCCCTGTGTTTACCTGGTCGATTCGGGCGGCGCGTTCCTGCCCATGCAGGCCGAGGTGTTTCCCGACCGCGACCACTTCGGACGTATCTTCTATAATCAGGCGCGCATGTCCGCCGCCGGCATCGCGCAGATCGCGGTCGTGATGGGATCGTGCACGGCGGGCGGCGCCTACGTGCCCGCGATGTGCGACGAAAACATCATCGTCAAGGAACAGGGCACCATCTTCCTGGCGGGACCGCCGCTGGTGCGCGCCGCCACCGGCGAGGAAGTCAGCGCCGAGGAGTTGGGCGGCGGCGACGTCCATACCAGGTTGTCGGGCGTCAGCGACCATCTGGCGGAGAACGACGACCATGCCCTGGAGATCGCGCGCTCAATTGCCGAGAGCCTGCCGCGTCCCCAGCTGGAGGCGCCGGAGCAGGCGGAGCCCGAGGATCCCTATTACGATCCGGCCGAGCTGTATGGAATCGTATCGGCGGATACGCGCAAGCCTTACGATGTGCGCGAAGTGATTGCGCGGCTTGTGGATGGCAGCCGGATGCATGAGTTCAAGCCGCGCTACGGCCCCACGCTGGTGACGGGCTTCGCGCGGCTGTTCGGCTATCACGTCGGCATCATCGCCAACAACGGCGTGCTGTTCAGCGAATCGGCGCTGAAGGCGACCCATTTCATCGAACTGTGCTGCCAGCGCCGCATCCCGCTGATTTTTCTGCAGAACATCACCGGCTTTATCGTCGGCAAGCGCTACGAGCAGGGCGGTATCGCCAAGGACGGCGCCAAGATGGTCAACGCGGTCGCCAACGCGCAGGTACCCAAGTTCACGGTGATCATCGGAGCGTCCAACGGCGCCGGCAATTACGGCATGTGCGGGCGCGCCTACAGCCCGCGGCTGCTGTTCATGTGGCCAACGTCGCGCATCTCGGTGATGGGCGGCGAGCAGGCGGCCAATACCCTTCTAACCGTGAAACTGGATCAGCTGAAGCGGTCGGGCCAGAGCATGAGCGAGGCGGAGCAGGCCGAGTTTGTGCGTCCGACGCGTGAGAAATACGAGGTGGAATCGAGCTGCTACTACTCGACCGCGCGCCTGTGGGACGACGGCGTGCTCGACCCGCTGGAAACCCGCGCCGCGCTGGCCCTGGGCATCGCGGCGGCATACAACGCCCCCATCCCACCCGCCACCAGCTTCGGCGTGGTGCGGATGTGAGCGCATGTATTTCGGTCGGCGCGATCGCGCCCCCGCGGCTGCAACGTCTACCGGCCTGCCGGCGCGGTGCCGGCGGGCCCTTTGCGGGTGGCTTCCCGTGTCCGGTTGAAACCGATATAAATGTCCGGATTAATTCGCCACCATCCCTGTGGTTTGCCCAAACGAGGTGAGGCTTTATGCCCTGGACGATAACCCGCCTGTGCATCGATTGTGTCGACACCGGATGCGTCAGTGTCTGCCCGGTCGATTGCATCTACGAGTATGTCGGTGAGGACAAAGCGAAGTTCCCCAACATGCTCTACATCAATCCCGACGAATGTATCGATTGCGGCGCCTGTGAGCCGGAATGCCCCTGGCAGGCGATTTTCGAAGAACCGGCTGTGCCCGACGTGTTCAAGGACGATATCGCGCTGAACCATGCAACGGTCGATCAGGCCGATTCATTCAAAGTCAAGCAGCACGAGGCCAAGGAGCAGCCCACTCCCGAGCAGGTGGCCGCGAACAAACAGAAGTGGGGTTACGATCCCAACGCGTGAGCGGGCGCGGGTCCGAAAAAGCGCCAAACCGGCACGGACGCCGCCGCTGCCGCACATCTGCCGCAGCGCCGCCATCCGTGCCGGTTGTGCTTCCACGGTTCGGTTGCGAAAAACGCTAAGGCCGGGATGGATAGGGGAGCAGCGGTGTTAATCGGCTTGCCTGCCTGTGAATCACAAGCGCAGGCTGGTCCAATGGCATCAGGCACCTTCACCCTGACAATCTCCCGCGGAAAAATGTGGGAGAGGGGACCGGAGGCGGTCAGACGATACGTTTCTGGCCGTGTTTGAAACCGCCCTGCTGACCCGGGGCTTCGCGCGGTTCGCGCGGATGCCGCCGTTGCTGGCCCCGCTCGCCATTGCCGCGAATGGTTTCCGTCGGCACGATTTCCAGCGCGCGCATGTAGCCGTTGCCCACCGACCGCGTGGTGATCAACGGGTCGTCCTTGAGCGCTAAATGGACGATGCGCCGGTCGCGCGGCGGCATCGGCTCGAGCGCGACGGTCTTGCGCTCGCGCTTGGCCCGCTCACCCATCGCCAGCGCCATGCGCTCCAACTGCTGGCCGCGGCGGGCCCGATACGCCGCGACGTCCAAAGTTACCGGAGCCGAATCCTTGATCCGGCGGGCGACCAGGCGGTTGATGAGATACTCCAGCGCGTCGAGGGTCTGGCCGTGGCGGCCGATCAAAATCCCCGAGCCGTCACCCTTGATATCGATATGGATCGATTCATTGTCGGCGGACAGCACGGTTTCGGCCTTCTCCCCCATAAGGTCGAGGATTTCCTTGACCAGCCTCAACGCTTCCCGGCTTTGCTCCTCGAGGTCGGCGCTGCGGCGGCCCGGACCGGCGTCGGCCTCTTCCGCCTGAGGCTCGACCGGTTCGAACGTCTCCACAGGCTCGGCAATCACCTCCTGAGCCCGGGAGAAATCTTCGCGCGGCGCTGCGGCCGGCTGAGTGGGACGCGGCGGTTCGGGCGCCGTGCGGGTGAGGGTGATCTCGGCGGCGCGGACGGTAATGGTCTCGCGCCGCGCCGGGGCTGGCGGCGGCGAGGCGACCTCGCTGCGCGCGGCCTCCGGAGCGTTGCGCCTTACCCGTACACGGGCGGGGCGGGCACCCAGCCCCAGCAGGCCCGAGCGGGGCGTGGCCAGTACTTCGATGGAAACGTCGGCTTCTTCGGCGCCGAGCTGGGCCAGCGCTTCGCGAATCGCCGCCTCGACGCTGGCGCCTTCGGTTTCGATGTAATCGTTGGGGGTCATGCGTTAGCTGGACTGAGCTGTTTGAATTCGCGGTTGAGAACGTATTGCTGGGCGATCCCCAGGGCGTTGGAGCAGAAATAGTACAGCGTGAGCCCGGCGGGGAAATTAAGGAACATGATGGTAAACACCAGCGGCATCAGCATCATCATCTGGCGCTGGCTGGGATCGGGCGGCTGCGGCGTCATTTTCTGCTGAAAGTAGGTACTGATGCCCATCAGCAGGACCAGCACCGGAATTCCGCCGCAGGGCAGGAACGGCAGCTTGGGAATAAACGGTACCCGCAGGCATTCGGGCGCCGACAGATCGGTAATCCAGCCCACGAACGGCGCATGCCGCAGCTCCACCGCGTTGAGCAACGCCTCGTACAAACCGATGAAAATCGGCAACTGGAGCAGCATCGGCAGGCATCCGCCGAGCGGATTGACATGGTTGCGCTTGTACAGGTCAACCATCTCGCGATTGAGCCGGTCGCGGTCGTCCTTGAATTTCTCGCGCATCCGTTCGACCTGCGGCTGCAGCCGCTGCAGACGCATCATCGAGCGTTGGCTCTTGATTGACATGGGCAGGAAAGCCACCCGGATCGCCACAGTGAGCAGGATTATATCGACACCCCAATTGGGCGCGATGTAGTGAAATAACTTAAGCGCGCGCAAGAACGCAAGCGCCAGAATTCCGGTCCAGCCGAAGTCGATGGCACGGCTGAGCGCAGGGTTGACCTCTTCCAGCGTGGTCAGATTCTTGGGCCCCATGTAGACCTGCGTGCTCACCCGCATCGTGCCGTCCACCGGCCTGGCCGCCAGCATCACCGCCGCTGTCGCCTCCGAGCCGTTATAATTCATCTCCACGGTTCCCTGGCGCGGACTGACCGGAAGAAACACGCTCAGGAAATAGCGGTCGCCGAAACCGGCGTATGTGATCTCGCCCTTGAGCGGCTGCACCCCCTTGCGCAGCGCCTTTTCCGCGTCCACCGCGGTTTTGTGGTTGACCAGCGCCTGGATCTCGGGGATGTCGTAGTATCCGGCATGGGCGTTGAGCGGCTGGCTCATGTCCAGTCCGACGGCGCGCACCTCGCCCGGCGCTCCGGTTACGGCGGCGTCAAGGTTGAAAACGTAGCCGCTGCCGCTCAGGTCAACCGTCTTGACCAGCTTCAGGCCGGATACGGAGGCGGTGAAGGTGATCCGCCCTTTTTCAAGATCATGCAGCGAGATCCGATCCGGCGCGTCGGTCTGGTAATTGACGTTGGCGTCATCAAGGGTACCGTGCCGGGTTTGCGCCACCAGCCCGAGCGGCCATCGGCCGCCAGGGGCGCGCGTCACCAATTCCAGCAAGGGACTGTCGGGTTGAGCGGTTTCGCGGAATTTCTTCAGCTTGAGGCTGAGCAGCCGCCCGCCATGCGTGGTAAATTTCGCCGCGAACGCCTCGGTCTCGACCTCAATTACGCGCACCGGCGCATGATCGGTGGAGGCCGGCGCCAGCGCCGTCGAGGGCATCGCAGGCGGCGGCAAGGCAGCCGGAGCGGGCGACGCCTCCGCTTCGGGACTGACGGATTTGGTTTCGGTCTGCGCGGTCTGTTCCTTGGGCGGATAGAGCCGTTTCAAGACCAGTTCCTGATAGGCGAAAACCGCCGCCAAAGAGAGTATGACCGCGATTAATAGTCTGGTGTCCAAGGCGCTCCTTTTGAATCAACTGCCGGACCCTTGAAGTCAACGGCCCTTGCCGGGCTGCCGGGTCCGGGCTGGGTGATGGGCGCAACCGGATCGTATCCGCAGCCGCCCCACGGATGACATCGGGCGAGCCGACGCGCCGCCATGTACGAACCGCGCAACAGCCCATAGCGCAGCAGCGCCAAACGGGCATAATGCGAACAACTGGGCTCAAAGCGGCATCCCCAACCGCTGTGCGCGGCCAGCACGGGCGCGATGATTTTGTGGTACCAGGCCAAAATCAGGACCGATACCGCGGCTGCGGCTGAAACCGGGAGCTCGCGCCCGCCGCCGTCGCGCCGATCAACGTCAGCTGTTATGGCTTTCATTCGTCTGGACTGGATTTCCCTGATCGACCTTGGCGTCGGGCCGGCTCCAGCCTGCCCGCCATCCGCGCCACTGCCAGCTTGAGTTCCCCGCTCACCTCCGCGGTTTTGATTCCGCCGGCGCCTTCGCGTGCGATGACCACGATTGCGCTGCCGGGGGGCAGCATCGGTTTCAGTTCGAGCCGGAAGCTCTCGCGCAGCCGCCGCTTGGTGCGGTTGCGTACGACCGCGTTGCCAATTCGGCGCGAAACCGACGTTCCCAGCCGCGCCGCGTCATGTGCGGAGAGCCTGGCCAAATAAACGACAAAATGAGGAGTCTGAAACCGCAATCCGTCACGGCGTACGCGCAGGAAGTCGGCCTTGCGCCGCAGGCGATGGACCTTGCCAAAAGCGGCGCCGGGAACCCTGAAGCGGGTGTCGGAACGGCGGCCTACCCGGGCTGTTTGGACGGGATCGATACAGTCAGGCGGCGACGACCCTTGTTGCGCCGCCGTTTGAGCACACGGCGTCCGCCGGGCGACGCCATCCGGGCGAGGAAGCCGTGGGTCCGCTTTCGCCGCCGATTGCTGGGTTGATAAGTACGTTTCATCTTTATGTATCAATTCTTGCAGCTGCCTGCGCCGGCAACTCCATTATAATTTGAAGTCGGCCTCCGAAAAAATTCGGATGGCTGTCGCACAAATCCGGGCCAACTCCGCCGAGTCTCCGAATTTTACGCGGACCCGGCAAGGTGGACAATCACCCACCGCTCAATGCAACCACACCACATCGTACCGCGCAAGGCGCAACGATGCGGCCGCCTCGGCCTCGACCGCCGGGCGCACGATAATTGGACGGCCGGACTATTCCGGGATCAGGAGCGCGTTCCGCCCTTCAATTCGCGTTCCGCGGTCAGCCAGTCTTCCAGGTGATGGCCGTGCTTATATCCACGCCGCACGAACAATTCATAAGCGCGCTGCCGAATCAGTTCATGTGCGGGTTCGGCCCCAAGAGGCTCAGGTGTCGGAAGGTGCGCGGCGCCGTTGGCTTTGGTTTCCACGGCCGCGCTGGAAATCGCAATCGGTTCCGGCGCGACGGTGGCCTTGTGTTCGCTGCTCTTGCGAGACCTCGACCCGCTCTTCTTCTCTTTCGGCTGTTTCGGCTCTTTGGACTTCAACTTCAAAACCTCCTCATCCACCGCCATATTGATGATAAGAGTGCGCCAACCCGATGCTCATTGGAGCGTCATTTGACGCCTTGCAGTGGAAGCAAACCATCCCAGTCCTGTTAAATTTGTAGCGTTTTCCGGGCGTCTTGATAAGACCAAAACCTCTACCGGATGGCAAAATTTACGACCATGACGAGGTGGAGCAATTACTATACCGCACGCCTGGCGGTTTCCCGCCCGGCCCGGCCGATGGCATACTGGTAATTCGAAATCGCCGCGTCTGCAAAGAACTCACCTTATGTACGTACAGGACACGATTGTCGCGCCCGCGACAGCGCCGGGCGTCGGCGCAGTCGCGATCATTCGCCTCTCGGGTCCGCGGGCGACCGCGATCCTGCGATCGATCTGGCGGCCGCAAAGCGCCGTCGCATTGCGGCCGCGCCGCCTTTATCTCGGCGACATTCGCGACCCGGCCTCAGGCGCGGCCGTCGACCGCGCGATGGCCGTGATAATGCCCGGTCCGCACAGCCTGACCGGAGAGGATGTTGCCGAACTGCATTGTCATGGCGGAGCCTTTCTGGTCCGGCGCGTTCTGGGTCTGGCGATGAGCCAGGGGGCGCGGATGGCGGAGCGGGGGGAATTCAGCCGGCGCGCCTTTCTCAATGGACGGCTCGACCTGACCGCTGCGGAGGCGGTTGCCGATTTGGTCGCGGCGCGCGGAGAGACCGCCCTCGCGCAGGCCCTGGCGCATCTGAACGGCGCCCTGGCGCAGCGAGTATCCGGCTTGCGCGAGCGGCTGATTGCGGTCGCCGCGCATCTGGAGGTTGAGATCGATTTCAGCGAGGAGGATATCGCGCTGCCGCCCCGCGGCGAGCTGGCGCGGCGCCTCGCGCAGGTGCGCCAGGACGTTGCCGCGCTGCATGACAGCTTTGCCCGCGGCCGCCTGATGCGCACAGGGGCCCGCGCCGCGATTATCGGCAAACCCAACGCCGGCAAATCCAGCGTGCTCAATCTGCTGCTCGGCGTGGAACGGGCCATCGTCACCCCCATCCCCGGAACCACCCGCGATGTGATTGAAGATACGATCCACGCCGGACCCTATCCGCTGGTAATCCAGGACACCGCCGGCGTGCGCGCCGGCGCCGACGAGGTCGAGCGGATTGGAATCCAGCGCACCCTGGCGCATGCCGCTGACGCCGATTTGCTGATTGCCGTGTTCGACGCGGCGCGTCCGATCGAATCCGAAGACCTGCGCGTGATCGAATTGTGCCGCGAACGGCCAGGCGTCGCATTGCTCAACAAAAGCGATCTGCCCGCCGCATTCGGCCCCGGCGACCTGGGAACGCATGGCCTGAGCATGCCGGTGGTGAAAATCTCGGCCCTGCGCGGGGACGGGGTGCAGGCCTTGCGGCAAGCTCTGACTGAAGCGGCGGAAGCGATTGCCGGAGACCATCGGGGCGACACTGTCGCGATTTCACGCGAGCGGCATCGCCAGGCGTTGGCGCACGCGATGGCCGCGCTCGACGCCGCCCACGACAGCATCATGCGCTCGATGCCGCCGGAAATCGTGGCGGTGGATATCGGTATCGCCGCCGACGCGCTGGCGTCGATCAGCGGCCAGGTGACGACCGAGGACGTGCTGGACGCGATCTTCCGCGAGTTCTGTATCGGTAAGTAGAAATATTATATATTTTGTAAAATCCAGGGGAGGCGGGCGGCGGCGGCCTCCGGCTGATGCCCGCCTTTCCAGCCACTCGCCCTCGATGCATAATCGGTCAACTGCTATGAGTTACGACGTAATCGTAGTCGGTGCCGGGCATGCCGGAATCGAAGCGGCCCTGGCCGCGGCGCGGATGGGTGCCCGCTGCCTGATGCTGACGCTCAACCTGGACCATATCGGTCAGATGTCCTGCAATCCCGCCATCGGCGGTATCGGCAAGGGGCACCTGGTGCGGGAAATCGACGCTTTAGGCGGCGAGATGGCGCTGGCGATCGACGAAACTGGAATCCAGTTCCGCTTCCTCAATACGCGCAAGGGACCGGCGGTGCGGGCGCGGCGCGCGCAGGCCGACAAGGCCGCCTACCGCTCGCGCATGAAGCGCGTGATGGAATCTTCGGCCAACCTGACGGTGCGGCAGGCCAGCGTCGAGCGGCTGCTGATGGACGGAGCGCGGGTGCGCGGCGTGGAGTCGCAAATCGGAGAAGAATTCGAGGCGCCCGCGGTGATTCTGACCACGGGAACGTTTTTGAAGGGACTGGTCCATATCGGGCTCAGAAATTATTCGGCGGGACGCGCGGGAGACTTCGCCGCGATGGGTCTGAGTGAGCATCTGGCCCAACTGGGTTTCAGAATCGGCCGCCTCAAGACCGGGACCTGTCCGCGGCTGGACGGCCGTACGATCGATTACTCCGGGCTGGAGGTGCAGCCGGGCGACGATCCGCCGCCGCCGTTTTCGTTCCGCACCGCGAAAATCCTGCAGGAACAGATCCCGTGTCATCTGACCTTTACCAACGCCCGCACCCACGAGATCATCCGCGGCGGGTTGGACCGCTCGCCGATGTACTCCGGCGTGATTCAAAGCCGGGGACCGCGCTACTGTCCGTCAGTGGAGGACAAGGTGGTGCGTTTCGCCGACAAGGAGCGGCATCAGATTTTTTTGGAGCCCGAGGGGCGCGACACGGTCGAGGTGTATCCCAACGGCCTGTCAACCAGTTTGCCCCTGGACATCCAGCTGCGGATGGTCCGGTCAATCAAGGGGCTGGAGAACGCCGAGATAATGCGCCCCGGGTACGCGATCGAATACGACTTCAGCGATCCCACCCAACTCGAGCCGTCGCTGGAGACCAGGCTGGTCAAAGGGCTGTTCTTCGCCGGCCAGATCAACGGTACCACCGGGTACGAAGAGGCGGGGGCGCAGGGGCTGATTGCCGGTATTAACGCTGCTTTGGCGGTGCGCGGGGAGCCTCCCGTGATACTGCGGCGCGACCAGGCGTACATCGGCGTGATGATTGACGATTTGGTCACGCGCGGAATCGGCGGCGAACCGTATCGGATGTTCACGTCGCGGGCCGAATACCGCCTGCTGCTGCGTGAGGATAACGCCGATCGCCGCCTGGGTGCGCTGGCACAGCGGCTGGGCCTGATGAATAGCGAAAGCGCGGCGCGTACGGCACGCAAATCGGCCCAGGTGGCCGCGGAGCGCGCGCGGCTGGCCAAAATTCTGATTGCGGATACCGAGCAGGTGAATTCGATTCTGCAGGCGGCGGGGTCGGCCCCGATTCAGCATCCGGTATATGCCGAGGAACTGCTGAAACGGCCGGAACTATCGTATCGCACGGTGCTGGCGATGGCCGGATTGGAAAGTGGTTTGGCCGAGGATGAGGCCGCGGAACTCGAGATCGAGGTCAAATATGAAGGCTACGTCCGGCGCCAGGCTGAGGCGGTGGAGCGGTTTCGCCGGCTGGACCAGACTTTGATCCCCGCGTGGATCGATTATATGACGGTGCCGGGGCTTTCGACCGAGGTGCGGGAGCGGCTGGCGAGGGTCAAGCCGCATTCGCTGGGCCAGGCGTCGCGGATGCCGGGGATTACGCCGGCGGCGATCTCGCTGCTGGCGGTGTATTTGAAAGGTGCGGGCCGCTCGGACCGCCCCGGCACCGATGCCTGATCGGATGGTTTCACGTGAAACATCGGGTTTCACGTGAAACGAAAATCCACAGCGGCGCAGGGAATATAGCCAGCTCGATAAAGTACGCGGCCGGTGGGTTGCCCGCCTCTGGGCCGATCCGGAAAACCAGTTTAGAGCCCGGTTTAAACCTGATGGAAAATTCGAGGCGTCAGATGGAGATCGGCGCGGCGCTTGAGATCTATCGCTCCGATCCGGCTGTGGCCAGGATACTGAACCAGCCGTTTCAACGACGCATGCAGGCATTTGCCGCCCTGCTGGCTCTTTGGGGCTCCCGGATAAACCTGACTGCCCATCCTGACGATCCCACCGAAGTAGCATTCCATATTGTGGACAGCCTGATGCCGCTGTGTATCGTGCCGCAAGCGTTCGGGGCGGGGAAACGCGTTTTGGATTTCGGCAGCGGGGCCGGGTTTCCCGGGTTGATTCTGGCCAGCGGATGCGCCGCGCATTTTACTCTGGCCGAGGCGCGGCGGAAAAAAACCAGTTTTCTCCGAATCGCCGTTGCCGAACTCCAGTTGGACAACGTCGATATCCTCGCGACCCGGCTTGACGCCGCGGCGTTGCAGCCCGAATTCGACGTTGCAGTCTCCCGCGCCTCGGGTCCGGCGACTGGTTTCCATGCCGTCGCCGGCGCCGCATTGCGGCCCGCCGGCCTCGCGCTGCTCTACTCAACGCCGTCGCAACGGCTGGAGCTGGCGGCAGCCAGGATGTGCGGTCTGGTCAATTATCGCCGCCGTCCGTACTCACTCAGGCGCGGCCACGAAAGCGTGAACCGCGTTCTCGCGCTGTGGGACGCCTGCGGAAAACCTGCTTAATTCACAGTCGTTTTTCTGTTCCATTGCGCCTGCTTTTGATTCTGCGCCGAGTTCCGGCGTACAATCGCGGCAATTGAAAGCGGTGGGGTTTCAGGCGCCGCTCTTTTGGATGGTGTGGGAGGTCGGACGTGGGTCGTGTAGTTGCTATTGCCAACCAAAAGGGTGGCGTGGGCAAGACCACCACCGCCATCAATCTGGCCGTCGCCCTGGCCGACCTCAAGCTGCGGGTGCTGCTGATCGACCTCGACCCGCAGGGCAACGCCACCTCCGGCGTTGATTCGCGGCGCGAACTGAGCGGCCCCAAAACTGCCTCATCCCGCACCATGTACGACGTCCTCATTGGACGGGCACAGCTGATTGACGTGTTGCGGCCCGTGCGCCACTTCCTGTTTCTGGCCCCGGCCAGCACCGATTTGGTGGGCGCCGAAGTGGAATTGGCCGCGATGGAAGGGCGGGAGCGGATGCTTGCGGCGGCAGTCAATACCGTGGTTCAGAATTATAACTACGTTTTGATCGACACGCCGCCCTCGCTCGGCCTGCTCACCCTCAACGCCCTGGTTGCCGCGCAATCGGTCCTGGTACCGATGCAATGCGAGTACTATGCCCTCGAAGGGCTGACATCGCTGATGGGCACCATCCGGCGCATCAATGGATCGCTCAACCCGCAGCTGCGGCTGGAAGGCTTGGTGCTGACCATGTTCGACGGCCGCAATCGCCTGAGCCACGAGGTGGCCAACGAGGTGCGGCAGCATTTCGCGTCCGAGGTCTTCTCCAGCGTGATTCCGCGCAGTGTCCGGCTGTCGGAAAGTCCCAGCCACGGGCTTTCCGTGCTGGAATACGACGGGAAATCGGTGGGTGCGCAGAGCTATCGCGCGCTGGCACAAGAATTAGTACGAAAAAATGGTCAAAAGGTAAATTTGGATAATCAAAGCCAAGGTGGCGGCCCGCCCGCGGCGGGTTGAGGCGGTATAGGCAGGAGGAATCATTATGACTCGCAGACCCTTGGGACGCGGCCTCGGCGCTCTGATCGGAGGCGCCGTCAACGACCAGATCGCGGACACCGCTCCATCCAACTTTATCGACCTGCCGCTGAGCCGGATCGTGCCCTCGCCCTTTCAGCCGCGGCGTCATTTCGATTCGGAACGCCTGCGCGAGCTGGCCGACGCGATCCGCGCCCAGGGCGTGATCGAACCGCTGGTGGTGCGCTCGTTGCCGCAGGCGGGACCGGGTGGTGCGCTCTACGAACTGATTGCGGGTGAACGGCGCCTGCGCGCGGCCCGGGAGGCCGGTCTGGACACGGTTCCCGTGGTGGTGCGCGACTTCGACGATCGCACCGCGCTGGAAGTGTCGCTGGTGGAAAATCTGGCCCGTGAAGACCTCAACTCGATCGACGAAGCGCGCGGCCTGACGCGCCTGGCGCAGGAGTTCGCGCTCAGTCATGAGCAAATCGCGCAGCGTATCGGCAAGAGCCGCCCTTACGTCAGCAATACGATGCGCCTGCTGGATCTGCCTGAGCCGGTGCTGCAGATGGTGGAGCGCGGGGAGCTGACCGCGGGGCAGGTGCGTCCGCTGCTGGCGCTGCCAACCCAGGAGGCGCGCACCGCGGCGGCGCGCGATATCCTCCGGCGCGGTATTTCCGCACGCGGCGCCGAGGATCTGTCGCGCCAGCGCCATGCTCAAGGCAAAACTTCCACCCCGCGGCCCGACGTTCATCTGCAGGCCCTGGTGGATACCCTGCAGCGCGCCCTCAAACGCAAGGTGCGCGTGGTCCGCGGCCGCGGCCAGGCGCCCGGCCGGGTGGAGATCGAATTTTACAATGACGACGACCTGACCGGACTGGCGGCGATGCTGTCGGGTCAGAGCAACGGCCATTCGCGCCTGTCCGCGTCCTGAAGTGCCTTGCGCGCGACATCGGGCCGTCAGCCGCTTGATCGCTGCGATCGCGATGGTGCTCGCCGCGTGCGGCGCCGCCTGCGCTCAGACTGCCGTCGGTACGATCACGCAGCTGACCGGTGCTCCGCGCCTGACCCGCGGCAGCCGAACCCTTCCCGCCGCGCTCGGGATGGCGATCGATCTCTTGGATCGGCTCACCACCGGGGCCGCGTCGTCGGCCGCCGTGACCTTCGACGACAACAGCTCGGTCCAGCTGAGTGAAAACAGCACGTTGGTTATCGACGAGCACGTGTTGGGCCGGGGGCAGACGCGCGTCAGTCTGATGCACGGCCGTCTGATGGCGCTGGTGGAGAAGGGATTACGCGCCTCGGGAGCCGGCTTCACGGTGCAGACGCCCAACGCTTTTCTGGCCGTGCGCGGCACCAGATTCAAGGTCAAATACGCGCAGAGCTCGGCGGTGTATAACGGACCCTCGACCGAGGTCGCGGTGATGGAAGGCACGGTGGCGGCGTCCAACCGCAGCGCGCCCAATCAGGTCGTGGAGGTGCAAGCCGGCTACGAGACGGTGATCCTCGGCGAGCAGCCGCCGCAGCCGGCCGGCCCGATCGGATTGGCCGGGATGGGCCACGGACATGGGCGCGGTTTTGCCGGCGCGGGCCCCGGCGCCGCAGCGCCCCCACCGCCGCCTCCTCCTCCGCCTCCGCCTCCGCTTTAAAATCCGTGCCGCGGCAGCGCAGAAATTTCCCGATTTTGCGCGTACGCTCGGCCGTGGCGCAGCAGAATCAGCGGCACCGCTCCTGAAGTTGGTCCCAGTATCGGATCAAGTCCCGGAGAGCGGTCGCGCTCGTGTTCCCATATGGCCGCCGGGACGATCACGTATCCCGGCGGCGCGTCGCCCAGCTCCCCGTGGATGAAGGTCACGCCGCGATCGAGGTAGAACAGCATCGCCGCCGGATCGACCATCCCATAGACGAACAGCGGCTCGTCGGCGCCAACGATGCGATTTATCTGTGCGGCGGCTTCGCGGAACGAGCCTTTTCCGCAGGTCTTTGCCTCCTGGCGCGGAATGATCGCCAAATTGACAGCGATCAGCGCCGCGCACATCGCCACAAAAGCGGGTCTGACCGTTGGGCCCCATCGCGGGGCGAGCCGATACTCGATCCACCACGCGATCAGCACGGCGTTGGCGGGCCACAAGGGCAGCAGATAAGCGCGGCGCTTGTAGGCCGCCAGCGTGAAGAAGGCAACCGTCACCAGCCAGAAGACGGCAAAGAACTGCGCGCAATCGATCACCGCATCTTCGGCGTGCTCGCGCGGCTGCCTGACGGCTCGGATCGCGGCGATCACCGCAAGCGGCGCCATCAGGCTGAGCGGAACGGAATTGAGCAGCAGCGGAACAACGTAATACCACGGCGGCATCGCGCCCAGCGCGCCGAGGAAGCGGCCGAAGTTTTCGCTGCCCAGTTGCCGGCTTAGAAAAGCGTAGCGCCCGCCGATCAGACAAAGCGCGTACCAGCTCGCGCCGACCGCCGCGCCGAACACGGCGGAAGCGGGCGTAAACACGCGCCGCGCCGCCTTCCAGCAGCGGTTGACGGCAACGAACACGCCGGCTGCGGCGAGCGGCAGGAGCGCGCCGACGGGTCCTTTGGCCAGCACTCCCACCCCCAGAGCCAGCGCGAACAGCCATCGCCAATACGGCATGCCCGCGCCGCCGCCGCGCCAGGCGCGCAGCCAGCACATGAAAGCGGCCAGTGCCGCCGCTTCGCAGAAGCTGAGCGCCATATCGACCCGCCCGAAGCGGCCCTGGCTGATGTACTGATAGGACGCGAGCAGAACCAGCCCGGACAGCGGCGCGGCCCGCGCTCCCAGAAATGAGTAGGAAAATCCTACTATTAGTATTAGACAGGCCAGCGCGTAGATCGCCGACGGCAGCCGCACATTGAACGCATCGACCTTGCCCGCCCCGAGCAGGCGGTCGGCTGCCAGCGCCGTCCAGTGGAACAGCGGCGGCTTGTACATCGCCTGATGCTCGCCCTCGACCGGAAACAGGCCGCCGCGATGCTCCACGATTTGCTGCACGAACAGGGCTTCCACCGCCTCGTTGTAGCTGCATACGCCGGCCGCGCCGAGCCGGTGGAACAGCAGCGGCGCGGCCAGGGCAATTATCGCCGCCAACCAGATCCGGAATGCGGCTCCGGCGCCTGGCGCAAGTGGGGCAGGGTGCGAATGACCGATACGCTTCAAGAGCTGATGTCCGGGTGGGCTTGATGAAAGAAATCTTCAGTTTGCGCGGGCATCAAAATCGAACCTGAAGATCGACAGCCGCTTGATCCGTTCGCGGTTGTAATCGCGCCATTTCGCCGCCGGCACGTCGGCGGGCCTGACCTTGCGAAACTTGAGCCGTTTGAAAAAACGCGCGGCGTGCTCCTCGCTGGTGCAGGCGAACACGTAGCGCAGCTTGCGTTCGCGCGCTTCTTTCAGGATCTCGTGCACCAGTTCCGCGCCGACGCCTTCGCCCTGAAACCGCGTCAGCGTATAGAGCGCGGTAAGCTCGCCAGCCCGTTCGCGATGGTACGGTTCGGTCAGCAGCGAGCAGATGCCGGCCAGATGCTCGTCCGCCACGCGGTAGCCAAAGCATGAGGGCAGGATGCGATCGATTTCTTCATCGGTGCGGGTCAGCAACAAACCTTCATCCTGTCCGCGCTTAATCATGGCTTCGGCTTCCTCGAAATCCTCCAGTGCGATGGATTTGACCGATCCGTAAGCCGCGGCGGTAAACAAGGTGCCGGTGCCGACGAAGCTGAACAACTCTTCGTAAACGTTGCGCGGCGAGGCCAGATTGACCGAGTTGACGCCGCCCTTGAGCGCGCGCATGGCGGCGCGCAGCATCACCCGCCGCAGCCGCGACCGCTCGCGCCGCGCCAGCCGCCCGATCTGGCGCATCTGCACGAACGAATCGCGCGTGCCGTCAGGCTCGGTCAGCCCGCCCTGCCGATCAAGCAGAACCAGCTTGAATACGTCGAGGCGGCTGGCCAGTTCCTGGGCGAATACGGTCAGGTCCTCGGCGTTGCTGGTGCGGGCGCCGGCCACCGCGATACGCCCGGCGCGCAGCACCCGCCAGATTTGCGTGACCGCGGAATCAGGCGGATACGGCCGCGAGCGCAGGCCGCGCGTCGGATCGAAAATGGGCGGCGGATGGCGCGGAGCGATGCGGCCGATCTTGCGCAGCACCCGCGGCAGCACGTCCTCCGCCGCAATCAAAATACATCGGGTCTGGTTGCGCACCAGTTCGCGCATCGCGCGCGCCAGCGAATCCAGATCGCTCAAGCGCTGCCCGGCCGGCGGAATCAGGGCGAACAGAAGCGCCTTGCCGTAGAATTCTTCGAGGTAGAAAGCCTTCTCGTTGAGCGGCGGAGCTTCGCGCCGGAGGTCCGCTTCAGCCGGCGGCGATGCTTGCGTCTGCAGTTCGCTCACCCTGGTATCAACCCCTTCACGACGCGCCAGCGCGCAGTCCGGTCATGAAGATTTATAGCCGCGGCGCCGACGTGGAGTAAGCGCAGGGAGCAAAATTCCGACCCCGTCGTCCAATCTTTTTATGCGCGAGGGGGAGGGACCGGGGATGGCGCCGGTTCAAGCCTTCAGCAATGCCGCGGAGGATTCGACCGGCGCGGTCTGGAGCAGCGAAACCGGTATCCTGGACGACGCAATCTGCTGCAGGTTGGTCTGCGAGAATACTTCCAGCAGCACGCGCTGGCCATGCTCCCACACGCGGAACATCCGGCAGCGCGGCTGCAGGCTGCAGGTGCTGGTGTCTTCCAGGCAGACGTTGAGATTAATCGGTCCTTCGACGGCTTCGATTATGTCCTTGAACGAGATTGCCTCGGCGGGACGGCCCAGCTGATAACCGCCGCCGGGTCCGCGCCGCGAGCGCACCAGTCCGCTGCGCATCAGATCGCGAATCACCTTTTCCAAGAAATACTTTGGAATATGTTCGCTCTCCGCGATCTGATTGCCGTTGGCGACGCCCTGGGGAACGTCGGCCAGATGGATCATCGCGCGCAAGGCGTACTCGATCTTGCGGGGGATTTGCATCACGCTCATGGCATTCCTCCGTACCTGGCGTTTTCAATCACCCCGATTTCCACACTAACAGTCATTACGCCCTGGCCGCACGCCCGCCGTTTCGTTGGGTGACGAATCTCTCGATGTACTTGGCCAGCAGGTCGCTCTCGATATTGACCGTGTCTCCCGGCCGCTTAATGCCCAGGGTGGTCATCTTTAAGGTGTGCGGAATCAGGGCGCAGGTAAACCGCCGTCCCCTGACTCCGAACACGGTCAGGCTGATACCGTCCACCGCGATCGATCCTTTTTCCACCAGATAGCGGGCCTGCCCGGGGCCCACTTCGAAGGTGAACAGGCGCGAGTCGCCTTCGGGTTCGATCCCGACAATCCTGCCGATACCATCGACGTGACCCGAGACCAGGTGGCCGTTGAGCAGGGTACCGAGCGTCAGGCTGCGCTCCAGGTTGATTGAATCAGCGGGTTTGAGGGTACCCAGCGCGGTGCGCCGCAGGGTTTCCGCCGATACATCCATCGATAATGTTCCGCGTCCCTTTGAGACCACGGTCAGACAGGCGCCGTTGCAGGCAATGGAGTCGCCGATTTTGATTCGCGCGGCGGGCAGATGTGTGCCGATGGTGATGACCGCGCCTTTGCCGGTTGGCGTCAGCCTTTTAACCGTGCCCAGATCTTCGATTATCCCGCTAAACACGCTTGCGCTTCGTCTTGCCGCACAGCTCGCGCCGGTCAGTCCGATTTGGCCAACCACCGGCTTGGCCGCAACTGAAAAACCGCCCATAAAATAATAGCCTTTGCGGACCGGCCAAGGCAAATACACTTTCGGCTGCCGGTTGGCGGTCAGGCCGGCCGCTTAAGTTGGGTTTGGCGCGCGTCCCCGGGTGCTCTAAAATCAGACCTCATGGAAGAAATCAGGGCGCTGCTGTTCGATTTCGGCAATACGCTTGCCTTCCTCGACTATGAAGCACTGGCCGAGGAGTTCCGCCGCGCGCTGCCCGGTCTCGACGCGACCACTCTGGAGCGCGCCGAGTACATCGGCCGCCAGGCCCTGGACGAATACGTGATGGCGAACTCGCCTCATGATTTGGAGCGCGCTTACGAGTTGTACTTCCGCGCCTGGATGGCGGCGGCCGGCGCGGCGCCCGCGCAAATCGACTGGTGCCGCGACCGCTTCATCGCGATGAATCAGGCCGAGTCGCTGTGGCGCGTCGTGCGCCGCGGAATTACCGGCCATCTGCGCCAGTTCCGCGACGCCGGTTTCAAACTGGGTGTAGTCTCCAATGCCAACGGCAACATCCAGGCCGACGCCGAACGCTATGGACTGGCGGATTACTTCGACGTCATCATCGACTCGCACGTGGTTGGCGTCGCCAAGCCTGACCCGCGCATCTTTCATATCGCGCTGGAGGCGCTGGGCGTGGAGCCCGGCCATGCGCTGTTCGCCGGCGACCTTTACTCGATCGATATGCTCGGAGCCAAAGCGGCGGGATTGCGCAGAGCCAAGCTGATCGATGCGATGGATCAGTACTCGTGGGTTGACCACGTCAAAATCCGCGGCATCCATCAGTTACCCCATCCCTAGCTCCGAGTGCGACGCGTTTTTTTTTCGGAGAAGCTTCGATATGGCCGCAATCAAAGAGACGGCGGAGCTGCTGTGGCGCGGCGAACTGACCACCCGCCAGCAGCATCCGTTCACCGCCACCGGCGAGCTGGAAGAAATCGCGCCCAACGTGGCGTTTGGCCGCTGGCTGGCCAACTTCGTCGTATGCAAAACCAACGAGGGGCTGGTGCTGATCGATACCGGCGCCTGCGCGCGGCAGGAGCAGATGCTGACCCTGGTGCGCGCCTACTCCACCGCGCGTATCCACACCGTTATTTATACTCACGGGCATCTGGATCACACCGGCGCGATGGCCCATATCGCAGCCGAAGCGGCGCACAACCGGGTGGCGCGGCCGCGCGTGGTGGGGCATCGCGGGATAACCGGGCGATTCGACCGTTACAAACGCGCCGCCGGCTATAACCGGCGCGCCGACGATCTGATTTTCGGCGGCGCCGCCGGATGGCCCGCCGATTTGGTCTATCCCGATACCTACTTTGACCATCAACTGAACGTGGCCGCCGGCGCGGAGAAGTTCCAATGCCATCATGCGCGCGGCGAAACCGACGACCATTGCTGGGTTTACATTCCTTCCGCCAAAGTGCTGTGCACCGGCGACTTCTTCATCTGGGCGGCGCCCGCCGCGGGCAATCCGTTAAGGTCGCAGAGCTACGTACGGGACTGGGCCGAGGCGCTGCGCGCGATGGCCAAAAGCGGCGCCGAGGTGCTGCTGCCCGGCCATGGCAGCCCGATCTTCGGCGCGATAAGGATTCGCCAGGCGCTCAACGATACCGCCGAGTATCTGACCCAGGTTCACGATCAGGCGCTGGCGCTGATCAATCGGGGCGCGGTGCTGGACGAAGTGATTCACGACCTCAAGCCGCCGGCGGCGTTGGCGGAAAAGCCGTATCTGGCGCCCCTGTTCGACGATCCCCAATTCGCGGCGCGCAGCGTATGGCGGGTCAATTGCGGATGGTATGACGGGGTGCCGGCGCATCTTAAGCCCGCGCCGCACGCCGATCAGGCGCGCGAAATCGCCGAACTTGCGGGCGGATATGAGCGTCTGGTCCAACGCGCCCTGACCCGCATGGAAGAAGGCAAAATGACGCTTTCGTGCCATCTGATCGAATGGGCCGCCGCCGCCGCGCCCGACCAGACCCAGGTGCACGCGGCGCGCGCCCGCATCTACGCCCGGCGCGCCGAACAGTCCGAATCGACCTTAAGCTGGCGCATCTTCATCGCCGCCGCGCAGGAATCGGCGGCCAGGGCCGGTATGCCCTTGCCGGCGGCCGGCCGCGAGTTCTGACTGCGCATTTGAGACTCCCGCGCCGATAGACTACTAATGGCGTCATGAAGTTCGGGCTTAACGCTCCCGCTCACATCAACGCCTGGAAAGACCTCGAAGCCGCCGAGGATTTGGGCTTTTCCAGCGTATGGTTTTATGACTCGCAGATGCTCTACAGCGACGTCTACGCGACGATGGCGCTGGCGGCGGAGCACACCAGACGCATCGGCATCGGCACCGGCATCGCGGTCCCCAGCAATCGCATCGCGCCCGTCACCGCGCATTCCATCGCGACCATCGCGCAGCTGGCGCCGGGCCGCGCGATGCTCGGAATCGGCACCGGATTCACCGGCCGCAACATGATGGGCCTGCCGCCGGTTGCGCTGGCCGACCTGCGCGAACACGTCCGCATCTGCCGCGCGCTGCTGCGCGGCGAGGAAGTGCTCTATCGCGAGGGCAAGCGCGAGCGCTGGATCCGCTTCATGCATCCGGACCGCGGCTACATCAACCTGAAACAGCCGATTCCGATCATTATCGCGGCGCAGGGGCCCAGGGCGATGGCGCTGGCGGGCGAGATCGGCGACGGCTGGATGGCGCCGGTGTCGGCTCCGGCCGGGTTCCGCCGCGACCTGGAGGCGGTGCGCGGCGCGGCCCGGCGCGCCGGTCGTCCACTGGACAACTTTTCCGTCATTATGTTTGCATCGGTCTGCGTGCTGCGGCCCGGCGAGTCGCTGGCGTCCCCGCGCGTGCTCGAATGGGTCGGCCCGATGGCGGCAGTTGCGCTGCATGCCTTGTGGGAAGCCTCCGCGGTGGCCTCGCAGCTCCCGCCCACGCTGCGCCCGATTTTCGAACGCTACCGCGACGAGTACGTGGGCGGACTGGATCTACCCGCCGATCGCCGCTACCTGAAAGTGCACGAAGGCCACACCATCTATGTAAAGCCGGGCGAGGAGCGTTTCCTGACGCCCGAGGTGATCGACGCGTTCAGCATGACGGCGCCGCGCGAGCGCATCATCGCGACCATCAAGGAGCTGGAGCAGGCCGGATTGCAGGAAATCGCGTTTTGCATCCCCAATGAGAACGCGCGCGAGAAAATCGAGGAACTGGGGCGCGAGATCGTGGCGCGCTACTGAAAGAGCCAAATATGGACAGGCGCACGCGGCCGGTTGTATGCGATCCCGACCAGCCGCCGACTCGGGAGGGTGTTCGATGCCGGATTACGACGTTCTCATTCGCGCAGGCACAATCATCGACGGGACCGGGATGCCGCGGTACCGCGGCGATGTCGCGATCCGGGCCGGACGTATCGCGGCGCTGGGCCGGGTGGAGGGCGGCGCCGCGCGCGTAATCGACGCCGCGGGAAAAATCGTCGCGCCCGGCGTCGTCGACCTGCATACCCATTACGACGCCCAGCTCAACTGGGATCCCTACGCCACCATCTCGGCCTGGAACGGCGTCACCACCGTCATGATCGGCATGTGCGGATTCGGCTTCGCTCCCATCCGTCCCCGGGAGCGCGAGCGCGCGATGCTGCTGATGTCGCGGGTGGAAGCGATTCCGCTCGCCTCGATGCGGCTGGGGATGCGCTGGGATTGGGTCAGCCTGCGCGAGTACCTCGACAGCCTGCAGCGCGCCGGACTGGGCATCAACGTCGGTTCGATGGTGCCGCATTCGCTCCTGCGCACGTGGGTGATGGGACTGGAGGCGGCCAAGGAGCGCGCCGCCACCGCCGATGAAGTCGCGCGCATGGCCGAGCTGCTGCGCGCGGGCATGCGCGCCGGCGGCTTCGGCTTTTCCACCGATCGCAACAAGGCCGATACCGATTACGACGGCAGTCCGCTCCCCAGCCATCGCGCGGACAATGCCGAGCTGCTGGCGTTGTGCGGCGTGCTGCGCGAGTTCGGAATCGGCTCGATCGAATACACGCTGGAGTCGCAGCGCCGTCCCGACTTTGATTTCACCGCCGATCTGTCGCGCGCCGCCGGCCGCCCGATCGTGTGGAATGCGCTGGCGCAGTTCCAGTCGCAGCCCGAACACTGGCGCAAGGTGCTGGGGTGGATGGAGGAGCTCAACCGCGACGCCCAGCTCTACGGCATGACGGTATGCTTTCCGACCCATCTGTACTTCACGCTGGAGGAGATGAACCAGTTCGACGATATGCCCAACTGGCGGGATGTGCTGGCGCGGCCGCTGGAGCAGCGCAAGACGCTGCTGCGCGATGCGGGCGTGCGCGCCGCTCTGGAGCAGGACTTCCGCCGCGTGCGCACGCGTGTGTTCAGCGGCGAATGGCGCGATATCAGCGTGACCCATACCCACCACGCCGGGAATCGGCATGCGATGGGGCGCGACATCGAAACGTTGGCGCGCGAGGCCGGACGCGCCCCGGTCGATACCTTCCTCGATCTGGCGCTGTCGGAGGATCTGAAGACCGGATTCAAGATCCTGGATTTTGCCAATCGCGACCAGGACGCGCTGGCCGCGATGCTCAAGCATCGCAATGCCGTCGTCGGTCTTTCCGACGGCGGCGCGCATACCAAGTTGTTCTGTTTGGGCAAGTATCCGGTGGAGTTTCTGGGACATTGGATTCGCGACCGCGAATTGATGTCGCTGGAGCAGGCGCATTGGCGGCTGTCGTTCATGCCGGCGTGGATTATCGGACTGCAGGACCGCGGCGTTTTGCGCCCGGGCATGGCCGCCGACGTTATCGTCTATGACCTGGAGCGCCTGCGGATCGAACCCGAAGAACCGCGGATGGTTTACGATCTTCCCGGCGGCGAGGGACGGCTGGTGCAGCGCGCGGCCGGGATCGAATACACGTTGGTCAACGGTCAGATCACGTTCGAGGGGCAGACCTGCACCGGCGCCCGTCCGGGGACGGTGCTGCGCAGCGCGGCCTACGATCCGGCGGCCTGAAATCCGCCTCAGGGGTTGGCTGGCGCGCAGACGGCGGGCATGATGAGGAACAACCGTGGCAGGTAGGGGATTGGACGTGAAAAAACTGTTGCTGGTGGTTGTGGCTCTGTCGTGTTCGCGATGTGCGCTGTTTACGCCGTATGCCCAGTGGCCCAACGGCTCGCCCATGTATCCCGGCGCTTACAAAATCGAAACCGATCGGCTCAAGGATCCGAACTACCACCCCTCGACGGTCGAGGTTTTGCAGCGCAAAATGGCATGCAGCGGTCCTGAGGTTTTGACTTCCTGCCCGACTCCGGGTTCGTAATTCGCGTCGCTGCTCCGGATTCCCCCGCTATCGGGCCTGCGGGCGTTTCAGGATGGATGACCCGGCGGCGGGAGCGGCGCCAAGGGGGGAGCATCCCAGCGCTGCGGCAGCGCCCGCCCCAAGGATGATCGCCAACAGGACGAATACGGTGGGATAGCCCCAACCGCGGTCCACGATTGATCCGCCCAGCACGGGGCCGAGCGCCGCGCCCAGGGTGACGCAGATACCGGTCAAGCCGCTCACGGAACCGAAGCGCTTGAGCCCGAACGACTCCGCGATGGTCATTGGGATGAGCGCCAGCGGCGCGCCGCTCATGGTGCCGTACAGCACGACGTAACCGCCGAGCATCAAATGGCTGCGCGCGCCCAGCAGGAGCATCTGTCCCGCCGCGCCTATCAGCATCGTAAGGGCGAGCGCGATCCGGCCGGTGAGACGGTCGGCGCCGTAACCCATCAGGAATTTTCCGGCCGAGGCAAATCCGAAAGTGATGCTGAACAGCTGCGCGGCGGTTTGCGGACTGAAGCCGCGGCGGATCAGAAATGGCACCGTGTGCACGGTGGCGCCGGCGCCCGCCAGCGAAAAGCAGAACTGCGCCGCCGCAATCATCCAGAACGAGCGCGAGCGCAGCGCCGGTCCCAGGTCGAGTCCCTCGGCCAGCGGATTGGCCGAGCCCGCGGCGGCCGCTTCACCTGACGGACGTGTCCTGACCGTCAGCGCAACCAGCGGCGCCGCGATCAGAAACGTGGGCAGGGCCAGCGCGACGTAGCCGGCGCGCCATCCCGCACGGCCAATTGCCTGCGCCGCGATCAGGGTCATCACCATTCCGCCGAGCGAGGTGCCCGACGTGGTGATACCCAGCGCCAGGCCGCGCCGCTCCCGGAACCAGTTGGCGATCACCAATCCGTTGGGCAGCAGCGTCGCGGCGGCGATCGACAGCCCGATCCCGATATAGGCGATGGTCAGAACAGTGAAGGAATTGGCCCGGCTGGCGAGCAGCAGCGCGCATCCGCCGACCACGATGCCGGCGGACATGACCAGGCGCGCTTCGAGCTGGTCCAGCAGCCATCCGATGAACGGAACGGCAACGCCCGCGGTCAGCGCGAGAATGGTCTGAAGCGAGGACTGGCGCGTGCTGCTCCAGCCGAAGTACCGGCGCATCGGGGCGAAGAACACGCCGGCGGTGTTGTAGCCGCCGCCGAACACCACGAACAGCGTGACGAACAGGCTGGCGACAATCAGCCATCCGCGCCGCTCCCGCGCGGTCACGGGCGGTTCACCGCGGCGAACTTTGTCACGACAAGCCTTTCTTCAGCCGCTTTTTGCGCACCACTTCGTAGGCGGCGGCGATTTCCGCCATCAAGCGGTCGCGCTGCTCGTACAGGCGGCGCGGCGGGCGGCGTTTGCGCCGCGCCATCGCATAGGCCGTGATCAGCGGCAGCGCGACCGTGGAATCGACGTAGCATACGACCGAATCGGGCAGCTTGTCGGGATCGATCTTGCCCCAACTTACCGCTTCGGACGGCGTGGCGCCGGAAAGCCCGCCGGTATCGGGCCGCGCGTCGGTCACCTGCAGGAAGTAGTCGTGTCCGTTTTCCTCCACGCCCATCACTTCCTGGATCTGCGGTTCGGTCTGCAGGACGAAATTTTTGGGCGAGCCGCCGCCCAGAATGAACACGGCGCTTTTCATGCCTTTGCTCTTGGCCCCGTACACGATGGCGGCGGTTTCGTTCACGTCCGCCAGCGGATCCAGGCGCAGTCCATGCCCTTCCAGCTCCAGCAGCGCAAGGTTCATCCCAATCGACGAATCGCCGGGCGAGGAGGTGTAGATCGGCATCGCATGCTCGTAGGCCGCCGCCAGCAGAGATCGGCGCGAGAGTTTCAGCACGCGCTCGCGTTCGGACACGTAGCGGCCGGCGCGGTAATGGAATTCCGCCGTGCCCATCGGATGCTGGAACTCCTCGTGCCGCGCGATCTCGCGAAAGAAAGCGTCGGTGGAGAGCAGCACCCGGTAGTCGAAGAAGATGTCGTAGATTCGCACCACGCCGGCTTCGCGCAGCGCGACGTCGTCGGCGTCGGCGCTGCCCTGGAACATCTTGAGGCCCAGGCCGAAGTGCGTGTCGTGATAGAGATTGGCGCCGGTGGAGACCATCCAATCGACGAATCCGTACTCGATCAGCGGGATGAGGCATGACATGCCCAGGCCGGCAGGCGTCAAGGCGCCGGTCACGCTCATCCCAACCACGGTATCGTCGGCCAGCATCTTTTCCGCGAACAGGCGGCATGCCTCTTTGAGGCGGCGTCCGTTATAGGCCAGAAACGCGGCATCGATCAGGTCGGCGGCGGTCATATCGCCGCGCACGGCCTGGGGATTTATGGGCGATCCGGCCAGCAGCCGGGAAGTGTTTTTGGGTGCCATCAGTTGCGCTCGCTTCCGCGGTGAAATCGCGGCTCTTCCAGCCATAAGTCGGCGTAACCTGTGTTATGGGAAGCGCCGGTGCTGCCACGCAAACAGAATCCGCACGGTGATTCAAGGCGCGTGACCGGGCGCCGCCGCTTCAACCCAGATTTAATCTTCCTCAGATTTGCGCAGCTTGCCCCGATGGTCCTAAGATGGCGCGGGGATAATTTCACCAGGGGGACTATACGCCATGGCGGTAGTCGCAATTGCCCAGCAAATCGGTTCGCGCGGCGTGGAGCTAGGCGGCCTCATCGCCAAACGGCTGCGCTATCCGCTGCTGGGACCCGAGGAGATCGCCGCCGAAGCCTCCCGCGAGTACAAGATCACGCCCGAGGTGTTCAGCCTGTTCGACGAGCGCCAGCCGGGATGGTGGGAACGGCTGACCACCGACAACATCCGGCTCGGCGCCTATTTCCGCGCCGTCATCCTCAAGCACATGAGCCTGTGCAATATCGTAGTGGTGGGGCGCTCGATTCCATTCCTGATTCCGCCCGAAAGCCGCCACGGCTTGCGCATCAGGGTCGTCGCGCCGTTCGCCGCCCGCGTGCGCGAGGTGATGAAGGACGAGAAGCTCGACGCCGCCGCCGCCGAACGCCGCGTGCGTCATTACGACCAGGAGGTGCGCGCCCGGATTCAGCGCTCCATGGGCGTGGACCTGGAGGAGCCCAGCCATTACGACATCATCGTCAACAGCGCGTCGCGGCCGCTGCCTTTGCTGGTGTCAACCATCGGCGAGATGGCGGCGGCGATCGACCGCGACGCCGATGCGCGCTCGATCCAGATGATCAAGGACGCGTCGCTGGCCGCGCAGGTGCGCGCCGCCCTGCTGGCGCATCCCAAGATGGGCCATGCTCCGATCGACGTCGAAGCGCGCAGCGGTGTCGTCGTGCTCAAGAGCGCGGCATTGGTGCCGCCGTGGGACGAACTGGCAGGCTCGATCGTGCGCCGCGTGCCCGGCGTGATCCGGGTGGAGCTGCAGCTCGAAGAGCCGCCGATGCCGCTGCGGGCCGAATAGCCGCGCCCCACTCCCGGTTTGACCCGATTCGCGCCGCCTTTCTATAGTCTGGCGTCGCTCCTCTGCAATGACGCGTCCGATCCTCATCTTTCTGGCCACCGGGGCCTATGCCGGTTTTGTGCCCTTCGCTCCCGGCACGGCGGGGTCGGCGGTCGGGCTGGCGCTGGCGTGGGCGGCGCTGGGGCAGGCGCAGCGGCATCCGTGGCTCGCGGCGGCGGTGTTTGTCGGCGTGTTCGCGATGGCCTGCTGGGTCGCGGATCGCGCCCAGGCCATCCTGGGCCGCCACGATAGTCCCCATATCGTGCTCGATGAGATACTGGGGATGGTAGCGACGATGTTTCTCAATCCGTTGGACTGGATTCATCTGGCCATCGGATTCGGCCTGTTCAGGTTGTTCGATATCGTCAAGCCTCCGCCGGCCGGTTTTTTCGACCGCACGGTGGCGGGCGGAGCGGGTGTGATGCTGGACGATCTGGCGGCGGCGATCTATGCCAATATCGCGCTGCGCGTGGTGGCGCACCTGATAGTCTGACGGGAGAAGCCATGATTCAGAAAGCCTTCATTCTTTCCACCGGCGACGAACTCACCACCGGCAAAGTGGTCGATACCAACGCCAACTACCTGTCCGACAAGCTGCACGAAATCGGTCTGGACCTGGTCGGCGTCATCACCGTGGGCGACGTCTCGGAGCGTCTGGAATGGGCCTGGAAGACCGCGATGGAACAGGCCGACGTGGTGATCTCGACCGGCGGAATCGGCCCCACGGCCGACGACCTCACCACTGAAACCGTCGCGCGGCTGACCGGAAAGAAGCTGTGGTTCGACGACGCCAGCGCCGACAAGATGCGCCGGCTGTTCGAGTCGGGCGGCCGCAAGATGCCCGAGAACAACCTCAAGCAGGCGATGTTTCCCGAAACCGCCGTAATCATCCCCAACGCTCTGGGCACCGCGCCCGGCTTCCGCATGGCGGTGGCGCACAAGAATCACGTCTCTCATCTGATCGTGCTGCCCGGCGTCCCGCGCGAGATGAAGCCGATGATGGAGCAGATCGTGATTCCGTGGCTGGTCGAAAGCCGCGGCCACGATAAAGTCCATCTGAGCCAGACCTTCCAGACCTACGGCATCAGCGAGTCGGCGCTGGACGAAGCCGTCGCCGGACTGATCAAGCCCGAAGAGGCGCGCGTGTCGTTCCGCGCCAGCTTCCCCCAGATCTCCCTGCGCGTTTCGGTCGAGGGACCGCCCGGAGAAGCGCAGACCCGGCTGGACGAGTTGAGCCAGCGCGTGCGCGAGCGGATCGCCGAATTCGTGTACGGCGAAGGCGACGTGACCATGGAAGAGGTCGTCGGACGCCTGCTCACGGAACGGCATCTGACGCTGGCGGTGGCGGAATCATGCACCGGCGGCCTGATTGGACATCGGATTACCAACGTCGCCGGTGCTTCCAATTATCTGCGCGCCGATTTGGTGACCTATTCCAACGAGTCCAAAACCAAACTGCTGGGCGTGAGCGAAGACACCCTCAAGCAGCATGGCGCCGTGAGCGATCAATGCGTGCTCGAGATGGCGGCCGGCGTGCGCCGGGTCGCGCAAGCGGATATCGGAATCGCAACCTCGGGCATCGCGGGTCCGGGCGGCGGCACTGCGGAAAAGCCGGTCGGAACGGTCTGCATCGCGCTGGTTGCCGACGGATTCAAAACCTCGCGCACCTATCGGATGTGGGGCACACGCGACTGGATCAAGACGCTGGCCTCGCAGGTGGCGCTGGACTGGGTGCGCCGCTATCTGCTCGGCCTGCCGATGGGCGAAGGCCTGTTCCGGCGTTAACGGGAGCTAAGCGCGGCGCCCGGCCTCTATCCCTGACCGGAGTGTGCGCGGCGCGGCCCCGTGGAATGACTGGGGCCGGTTCATTCGGCAAATTCGACCTGTCCTGCCCGCCGCCGCTTTCGCTTGACAATCTCCGATTGCGGGCGGTAGCAGGAGATAATACCGGGGAGTAGTTCGAGGTTTCAGTGCGGTAAAGACAAGTGAAGGGGCGGGCGCGCGCCCGGCGGTGGCTTGCGTGACTGAATACTGGCCGTTTTCGCTTTCGCGTCAAAGCCTGCTCAAGGAGCGCTTGATCGTCGAGCTCGACCATGGGCCGGCGCGCGAAGCGCTCTCGATGGTCGAGTACCTGTCGCGTTATGTCGGCATGTTCAAGGTCGGCAAGCATCTGTTTCTGAATGCCGGACCCGACCTCATCCGCGAAATCCGCAAACGCGGGGCCGAAGTTTTCCTCGATCTCAAATTTCACACGCCGGGGTTTGCCTGCAAAGCTGCGGTTGAGGCCACCAGACTGGGCGTCAAAATGTTCGACCTCCATGCCGGCCATTGCGTCGAGATGATGGAACGCACGCGGCATGAGGTGAACCGGCTGTGTCATTACGAGGGGCTGCGGCGCCCCTACATTGTCGCAGTCGCGATGCTGGCCGGGATGAACGGGCACGACGTCGCCTGCGCCGCGCAATGCTCCTGTGCGCCTGAACGGATTGCGCTGCTGGCGCGGCTTGCCGCCGACTCCTCGATGGATGGCGTGGTGACCTCGCCCTGCCATGTGAGCCGGGTCAGGTCGGCGTGCGGGCGCCGCGTGATGATCGTAACCTCGGCCATCTCTCCCGATGACTTATGGTGCGAGCGTCCCGACCGCGTCGGTCCGGCCGAGGCGGTCCGATCCGGCGCCGACTACCTCATGCTGGGCAGACCGCTGTGGCATGCGGCCGATCCGCTGCGGATGATCCGCGAGGTGCTGCGCGAGATGGATCGCGGCGTGCGTTCGGCCCAGCGCGGCAGCCTGGCCCTGTTCTCGGAGCGTCCCGCGGTCAATTAGAGTCGAAATTTCGCGCGTTCCTCGCCGTGGACCAGCAAGGTTCGCGCAGGACGCGGATGGGCTGCATTACCGAAGCTGTATCAGCGCCCGCGATTGCGTTATTGGGTAGGCATGGACCTTCAGCTTCAAGGCAAGCGGGCGCTGATCACGGGCAGCAGTTCGGGAATCGGAGCCGGAATCGCCCGCACACTGGCGCGCGAAGGCGCCGCCGTAGTGGTACATGGACGCAATCGCGAACGCGCCCATCAGGTCGCGGAGCAAATCCGAAATCACGGTGGACGCGTACAGCTGGCGATTGGCGACCTGACCGACGACGCGCAGGCGCGTCAAGTCGCCCAGGCGGCCGACGCGGCTTTCGGCGGAATCGACATCCTGATCAACAATGCGGGCGGCGCCGCCGGCCAGCAGCAACAGGACTGGATGGGAACCACGCCCGAGGTCTGGGCCGCCACCTATCAGACCAACGTAGTTTCCGCGGTGCGGCTGATCCGCTATTTCATCCCGCAGATGAAACAGCGCGGATGGGGCCGGATCATCCAGTTGGCCAGCGCATCGGCGACCCAGCCGCTGCCGTTCTCGCTGCCCGATTACCAGGCGTCGAAGGCCGCGGTGGTCAACTTCACGGTCGGTCTGGCCAAGTATCTGGGCGGCACCGGAATCACCGTCAACACCATCACCCCGGGCACCATTCTAACCCCGGCGCTGGAGCGCACGTTTCGCGACTGGGCCCGCGCGCGCGGCTGGGGCGATGATTGGGACGTGATTGAGCGGCGGGCGGTGGCGGAGATGTTTCCCAATCCTTCGGGACGCGTGGGCCGAATCGAGGATATCGCCGCGATGGCGGCTTTTGTCGCCAGCCCGATGGCCGGTTTTGTCAACGGCGCCAACCTCAGAGTTGACGGCGGACGCGTCCCTACTATCAACTGATAACTCCAACTTCCGCTTGCGAGGACCGCAATGAAATACGCTCTTTCCATCTTCCCGACCGAATACGCGATCCGGATCGACGAACTGGCGCGCGCCGCCGAGGATCGCGGCTTTGAATCGTTGTGGGTGCCCGAACATACGCACATCCCCACTTCGCGCCGCACGCCCTATCCCGCCGGGACCGAATTGCCCAAAGAGTACTCCCATACACTCGATCCGTTCGTGGCCCTGGCGGCCGCCGCCGCGGTGACCAACAAATTGAAAATCGGCACCGCTATCTGCCTGGTGGTGGAACGCGATCCAATCGTGCTGGCCAAGGAGGTCGCCAGCCTCGACCTGCTGTCCAATGGCCGCTTCCTGTTCGGAGTCGGCGTCGGCTGGAATGCCGAGGAGATGGAGAATCACGGCACCAATTTCAAGACCCGCCGCTCCCTGATGAAGGAACGGATCGAGGCGATGAAAGCGATGTGGACGCAGGAGGAGCCGCAATATCACGGCCGCTTCGTCAACTTCGATCCGATCTGGAGCTACCCCAAGCCGGTGCAAAAACCGCATCCGCCGATCCTGATGGGCGGTCAGGGCACCAAGGCGCTGCGCGCCGTGATTGAGTATTGCGACGGGTGGATGCCGATACCGGCGCGAATCGAGAATCTGGCCGCGCAAATCACCGATCTGCGCCGCCAGGCGGAGCAGGCCGGGCGCGACCCCAAGGGCATATCCATAACCATCTTTTGGGGCCGTACCGACAAGGCGTCGATCGAGCAGTACGAAAGCGCCGGTGCCGAGCGAGTCATCTTTCTGTTGCCGCCCGCCTCGCGCGACGCCGTGATGCCGAAGATTGACGAGTGGGCGAAGCTGATCTAGCGTCCATCCCCCGCCACACCATGGAAGCCGCAGCGCCCGCCGCTGACGCCGACAATGCGTCAGTCCAGCTTCAAGCTGCCGCCGCCGCCTCCCATCGATGGCTGATTGCGCTGGCGGTGATGCTGGGGACGTCGCTGGAAGTTTTGGATACTTCCATCGTCAATGTCGCGCTGCCGCATATGCAGGGCACGTTTTCCGCCAGTTTGGACGAAATCTCCTGGGTCGTAACCAGCTACCTGGTCGCCAACGGGATCATGATTCCGATGACCGGGTGGATTTCGTCGCGTTTCGGCCGCAAACGTTATTTCCTCATCTCGGTAAGCGTTTTCGTGGCTGCGTCGATGCTCTGCGGGGCCGCGCAATC
>JAJPJA010000142.1 GCA_021324455.1 Pseudomonadota bacterium
ATGAACAAATTCAGTCTCGGTACGCTGTGGTACTTCGACTACGCGATGTATACGCATCCGAGCTTCGGACCCCAGTTCCTGACCCAGATCAATCAACCGGGTCCCGGCAACGAGATGTTCAACTCGTTCGACCTGAGCCGCGCTTACCTCAACTTCCTGTTCACGCCGACCAAGGACATCACGGTCCGGGTTACACCGAACGTGTACCGGGCGATCGGCACCGCCAGCAACGACAAAGTCGGCGCGAACGGCGGATGGGGCACCAGCCTGGACGGAAATCTGGGCTACCGGCTCAAATACTCATATGTCCAGCTGAACACCTTGTTCGATTCGGTTCCGGAGATGAAGGGCACCACCCTCAAAATCGGCGTGCTGCCCAACGGATGGGTTCCGTGGGAAGAAGATCTCTACGGCTACCGGTTCGTGAACCTGACGCCGTGGAACTACTACAGTCTGGCATCGGGACAGGCGGGTATAGCGATCGCCGGTCCGATCAAGTACGGCGAGAAGATGTATGTGGACTATGAACTCGGGGTTTACAACAACGCCAGCTTCCACGCCTTCGAGCAGACCAACACCAAGGAGACGATCGATCGCGTATCGATCTATCCCTTCGGCGCGCTCTGGCGCTTCGATGGTCTGGGATTGTCGGCGCTGTACAATTACGGCTACGGCAACGTGACTCCCGACACCGCCAACATACCGGCGGCGCTCAAGGGTCCCGATTCGCACATCGAACGCATCGCGGCGCTGCTGCATTACACCACCGAGACGTGGCAGCTGGCGGGCGAGTTCGATTACGGCCACAACGCGTTCAATGTGGGCAACCTTTTCTCCGGATCGGGCCCGGGCGACGCGTTCGGCATTCCGACCTGCGTAACCACGCCGGCGGCTACCAGCGAGACGTCGTGCACGGGGCCGGCGGGAACCAAGGTCCATTACCCCGGATGGTATGACGTTACCACGCTGTCGCAGGCGCTGCTCAACAACGGGCGCGCGGCGGAGGAGGGCTTCGCTTTCTTCGGCCATTACCACATCCCGACCACGCCGCTGACAGTATTTGGGATGTTCAACTGGTGGCAGCCCAATATCCATGTCAGCAAGAACCCGTTCGATTTCCAGCGCTTTGTGGTCGGCGTGGCGTATCAGTACAACGAGTACCTGCGCTTCGCGGTGGATACGCAGAACGTGCTCTACTATCATAGTCAGTTCGCATTCCCGCTCGCGGAGGCGCTGGGCTACAACAATACGGCCAAATACTCGCCGATCGCGGTAGCCAACCATGCGATCACCGGTCCGGTGTTCCCGGATATGCACTCAATCTTTTTCAACGTGGAGTTCGCCTACTGATGGCAACAGAGGAAGCCAGGATGCACAAGTCCATCAAGCAAGTTGGCGGCAATGCTGTTCGGCGGGCATGGATCGTGGCGGGCGGAGTATGTCTTGCGCTGCTTCTGATCTCGGCCGCGCCGGGACATTCGGCCGGAAACCGGAATACGCCGAGATACTGGAAGGGCAAAAATATCTCAGACGCCACCAAAAAGCTCGGCGAACCAACCCAGATGACACCGCTCAGCGACACCGGCGGAACGTTGTACATCTTTGCCCATCATGGCGAGCAGCACTGGGTATTCGAAACCGATCCGGGGGGCAAGATCGTAAAGGCCGCCAAAGTTGAATGAGTGAGCGATCCCGGCGCGGCGCGGCCGCGCCGGACTGAACACCCCGTACACCCCGTGCGAGGGCCGGCGGCGTGAGATTGGCGGATTCCGCTCGCCTCACGCCGCCAACTTTTTCAGAATCAAGGCAGGCGGACGGCGTTGACGATCATTCCTCCGGGCGCAGTCTCGAACATGAAATGAGGCTGCTTCGGCCTGGTATAGAAATAACGATTGCCGCCGCCGCCCCCCTCATGGTTGGCGTTCCAGTAGGTAGGCTGACCAAACCTCTGTACAACGGCACTGATGTTTCTGCCGATCCAAACCGCGGGATCATTTACCGGCGGGCGAGCGGCCGCGCCGGGGGGCTGCCGCGCGTTATCCCCGATGTTCTGAGCGAAAGCACAGATGACCGCCGCCGCCAGCGCAATCGCGCAAAGAGCGGAAAGCTGCAGGCCCAAACGGGGCAAGCCGTTGGTCAATTTTCGGTCCTCCCTGCGCGCGCGTCACATATCTATAGACCAGATCGGTCCGCGGCTGCGAGCACCCGACGCCGAGTGGCACAGGAATAAAATTGCCGCGGCGGCATACGCCGCCCTGGTTATGGCCCGCCAACCGCCGCTTCAGAGGGCGGAGCCGGGCGCGCCTGGAACGGTACGCATCCAAAGGGCAGAACGGCGCTTATGGCCAGCGCGAAAACAAACATGGTAAGCGGGGCGGTGTAGCTTCCGGTCGCGTCGAACAGGCGGCCCGCCGCAATCGGTCCGGCGCTGCCGCCCAACGTGGTAATCAGGCCGATCAGACCGGAAAGCGAGCCAAAGCGCCTCAATCCCATCGATTCCGCAATCGTCAGCGGCACCATGAAAGCCGGGCCCTGATGGGCGATGCCGTAGATCACGATAAAGCCCACCAGCGCAGCGCTATGCGACGCGCCCATCAGCAGCATCACCGCCGCCACGATGCCGGCGAGCGAGGCGGAAAGCGCCAGCCGGCTGCGAACCTTGTCGCCCAGCCATCCGAAGAAGACGTTGCCCGGCGCCGCGAAGCCAAAGGTGACGCCCATCGCCAGCGCGGCCGACGCCGGCTTGAATCCGATACTGATCAGATAGGGGATGATATGAACCGAGAGCGAAATGGTGGAGAAGGCGAACAGGAAGTTGATCATAACAATCAGCCAGAACGAGCGCGTAGCCAGCGCCTGGACGACATCATATCCCGCGCCTGACGGCACCACCGCGGGGTCAAACGCCGCCGCGGCTAACGGTTCAGCCGCCCAGGGCGGACGGCTGCGGACGAAAATCGCCTGCACCGGCAGCACCACCGCCAGCATTGGAATCGCGAGCACGAAGTAACCGCCGCGCCATCCCACCGCGGATACCAGATGGCTGGCGAGCACGGTCATCGCCATCGGCCCCAGCGCCAGTCCCATAAAGGCGACGCCCAGCGCCGTGCCGCGGCGCGCACCGAACCAGTTGGCGACCACATACGGCGTGGTCGTATTGCAGGAAGCGTTGACCCCGATCCCCATGAGCAGGTGCGCAAGGAGCAAACTGCCAAAGGCGTGAGCTTTGGCGGCCAGCAGAAAACCGGCGGCGCTGATCAGGACTCCGGCGATCGCCACCAGTTTCGCCTCGATGCGGTCGAGCAGCCAACCGATAAGGGGCGCGCTCAACCCCATCGCGAGAAACAGGGTTCCGCTGAGGCTTGATGCCTGCGCCCGCGTCAGATGGAAATCCTTGAGCAGCGGGGTGAAGAATACGCCATAAACGCCGAAGGTCGGCCCCGCGACCAGGATCATCGCGATGAGCAGGCTGCCCACCACCGCCCATTGCCGGGTCTCGGGCCGATTTAAAGAAGTGTTCAACCGCCGCGCTTCAGTAAGGGAAGAAAAACGGGTCGTACATGTTCATCTGCATCGCGGCGTCCTGGTTGAGCTCGGCGGTCTGCTCTTCCTCCTTAACCAGCTGCTGTTGAATTCTCAGGTTCTGATAGCGCTGGTAGTCCTTTGCGTTGCCCACATAAACGCAATTGCATGAATAGGGATCGGCGAACCAGTAGTGGGCATTGCCGTTCTTGCCGACATAGTAATGCATCTGGAGCGGCTCCAATGAATTAAATATCTCGCGCTTTTTGGGGGAATCCGCCGGGATCATGTGAAAACCGGCGGCGGAGAGCACCGGATCGATGCGCTGCGCCTTTTGCGCGGGAGTTTCCTGGAAGGCCGAGCAGGCCGCGGCGCCGGCGGCCAGGATAAGAAGGCCGAGCAGCGCGCGCTGAACGCGGCCGCACTGTTGGAGGAGGGAATTGCGGCAACAAAGCTGCTTCACGATTTTATGCTCCGATATGCGAGGAAGCCGCACGCCGGCGGGCGCGCCGGCACGAAGCTAATAGCATTGTGCCCGAAGCCGGAGCAATCGGGCAGCGCTTGCGCTTGGCGCGCTCGTGCGCGCGGCCTACAGTTTTAAAGTGGAGGACTGCCGATGGCGCATCCGCTCTCTGCTCTGCATGGCGCGCTGGTCGCCGCTGTAATCGCCGCGGCGGCGCCCGGCGCGGCTTGGTGCGCGGGCGCGATGGCCGGCATGGACATGAGCGGTCATGCGCGGGAGCTTCCCGCCGCCGCAATGAGCGACATGACGATGCATGACTCGCACATGGGCCATGATCGGATGGAGAATATGGCGCTGCACATGACCTGGAGCCATCCGCGTCCGGCCAACGCCGCCGATGAGGCGCGCGCGGCCGCCATCGCGGCGACGCTGCGGCGGGTGCTGGCCAGATATAAGAATTACCGCACCGCCGAGGCCGACGGCTACAAGCCGTTTCATCCGGAGTTCAAGAAACAGGCAGTAGTGCACTTCACCAACTGGTGGTATGCGGTCAAGGCGCAATTCAAATTCAATCCGCGGCAGCCGACCTCGCTGCTCTACAGGCGCACGCCGGAGGGCGGGTACGAGTTGATCGGCGCGATGTACACGGCGCCCCGGCGCTGGAGTGAGGAGCGGCTGGATGCGCGCGTGCCGCTGAGCGTCGCCCGATGGCATCAGCACATCAATCTCTGTTTCCCGCCGCGCGGGGCCGCCGTGGGCGCGGTGGATTGGAGCAAATTCGGTCCCAACGGATCGATCGCGTCCAAAGCCGAATGCGACGCCGCCGGCGGGCGCTTCTTTCCGGTTTTGTTCGGCTGGATGGTTCACGTTTATCCCTGGGAGAGCGACCCCAAAGAAGTGTGGGCGCATTGAGATGCACCCGGGGGCAGACATCGCGGGACCGTGAAGAAACAGGGCTAGGTCAAAGCGCCGTCCTTGCGCAGCTGCGCGATCTCGGCTTCGCTGAGGCCCAGCATGTCGCGCAGGATCTCGTCGGTGTGCTGCCCCATCACCGGCGCCGCCCAGCGCAAACGTCCGGGGGTGCCTTCCAGCCGATGTTCCAGTCCCATGTACGGCGCCGCTCCCATCTCCTCGTGCTCCAGCCAGTTCCAGAAGCCGAACGCCTCGAGGTTTTCGTCCTGATGGAGGTCCAGGCAGCTCTGGACCGGGTAGGCGGCGACGCCGGCCTCCTGCAGCTTTGCCGTCAGTTCCCACGCCTGGCGGTTGCGCACGGCTGCGGCGACGAACTGGTCGAGCGGGGCGAAATTGCGCAGCCGTCCCAGCATCGTGGCGAAGCGCTCCTCGCAGGCCGGATTGCCCAGCACCCGCAGCATCGCGTTCCATTGCGCGTCGTCGGCCACGGCAATGGAGATCCATCGCTCGGTTTCGCCCTCGTCGGCGCATCGATAGGCGCCATGGGGCGCGTAGCGCTGGCTGCGATTGGCCTGCGGCTGCAGCACACGTCCGCTGGCGAAGTAATCGATCAGGGCCGGCGCCAGGAAATGCAGCGAGGCTTCGAACTGCGATACGTCGATGTACTGTCCCTGGCCGGTGCGGCGGCGATGGTCGATCGCGGCCATCAGCAGCGCGGCGGCGAAGCGGGGAGTGATGTAATCGGTGTAGGCGCCGTAAGGCGGTGCGGGATCTCCGTCGCCGTAGCCCGAGATGTAATAGAAGCCCGACAGCGCCGCCATCAACTGGCCGAATCCGGGCATCATCGCCTGCGGCCCGGTCTGCCCCTGCAGGCATGAGGACATCATGATCAGATCGGGTCTGAGCTCGCGCAGATGGTCGTAATCCATGCCCCATCCGCGCATCACCTTGGGGGTGAAGTTCTCCACCACGACGTCGGCCCATGGCACCAGACGCATCGCCAGTTCGCGCGCCCGCGGATGGCTCAGGTTGAGCTGAACGGTTTTTTTCGAGGTATTGTAGTCGGCAAAGAATTGGCTGCGGTTGATGCCGAATTTGCCGTCGGTGTAAGGAGGCGCGGCGCGCAGCACGTCGATATGGGTGAGCGATTCGATTTTGATCACGTCGGCGCCGTTGTCGGCCAGGTATTTGGTGGTGATTGGACCGACCGCGACCCAGGTGAAATCCAGGACGTGAATTCCTTCCAGCGCCATCGAGGCCATACGCCGCCGCTCCCCGTTCAGATTGCGTTGGTCGCGCGCAGCATCGTCAGGTCCTGCGCGCTCAACCCCAGCATTCCCCGGTAGACCGCTTCGTTATGCTCACCCAGCCGCGGCGGCGGCGTGGGCGGCGCGAGCGGCGTGGCCGATAATTTGGCAAAAGCTCCGGGAAAGATGAGATCCATGCCGCCGTCGATCTCATGATGTACCGGGACGAAAAACTGCCGCGCCTTGAGTTGTTCGTCGGCCGCGATATCCGCCACCGTGTTGACCGGCGAGAGCAGAATCCGCCGCTTCAGTCCCTCGGCGTAGATCTCGCGCCTGGTCATGGTCATGAAGAAGCGTTCGACGCGATCCTCGATGTCGTGGACCTGCTCGATTTCGTAATCGCTGGCGGGACTGATAACGCCGGGCGCCCACACCGACCAGTTCTGCTGGCGCATCCATGGCGCCGCGAAACCCTTCTCGTCCATCCACTGGACCAGCGCCTTGACCGAGGCGGCGGCGGTGCCGCCCGTCAGCAGCATCGAGATATGGCCGTCGGCGCATCGGAATACCATTTTGCGTTTGAGCCGCAGCGCGCCGGAAAAGACGCCGTTGCGGCGCATCGATCCGCCATGCAGGATGGGAAAGGCCTGCGCGTTCATCAGCGTCCACACGATACAGGCCTGCATATCGACCACGATATGCTGGCCGCGGCCGCTGCTCTGACGCGGATAATGCGCGATCATCGAAGCGGCGGCGGCTTCGGCGCCGGCATGCAGGCCCGCCTGCGGGGCGCTGACCTGCAGCGGCGGCCGTCCCTCCTCGCCCATCAGGTACATGTTGCCGCCCGCGGCCCAGATCGTGATATCCGCGGCGCGGTAACCGCGCGCCGGGCCGCGATCGCCGAAAGGCGTGATCGAGGTGTAGATGAGGCGCGGATTGACGGCGGCGAGCGCCTGGTAGCCCAACCCAATCGATTCAAGGTAGCCCACCGGATGCGACTCGACGAGGAAGTCGGCCGTGCGCGCCAGTTCCGCCAGCAGCCGGCGTCCGTCGGCATTTTCCAGATTGAGCGTGACGGAACGTTTACCCGCCTGATAGGCGAGAAAGTAAAGCGAAGTGTCGGCACCGGGTCGATCGTGAAGAAAGGGCGGGATGCGCCGCGTGGAGCATCCGCCGGGCGGCTCGACCTTGATCACGTCGGCGCCCATGTCGGCAAAGATCTTGCCGCACACCGCGCCCTTTTCATCGCTGAGGTCAAGCATCCGGAAATCCTTCAGCAGCTCACAGGGCATTGGATCCACCTGAGATGGCGCCCGCGCCGCGATCACGCGCGGCGGGCGCGGGCGGCGCCGATTGCGGTGGCGTAGGCGGCATGTTCGGGAATAATGAAGCCGCGGTTGAACATGAGCTGCATATGCGGGAAGCGGCGCGCGAACTGAATCGTCCGCGTCAGCTTGCCGGTCAACACGATCTCCCGATGGCCGAATGCGCGCGCGTGGCTGAGGCTCATGACGGCGACCACCTCCGCGATCATGTTGATGATTGCCAGGGCCTTGTCTTCGGGGGTCGGATCGCCGCCGATCTTGCCGAAATTCGACGCGGTGCTGGCGGGCGGCAGATCGCCCAGCGGACCGCCCGCGATATCGCCGACGGTCAGATTGACCCGCGACAGGTCCCCGCGCGACGCCATCGCCTCCAGCGTTTCGATCTTCGACACGCCCAGCAGATGGCGCGCCAGGCCCAGCAGAGTGCCGCCGCCGACTCCGGTGCCGCCCACGTGTTCGATCCTGCCGCCGCGCACCGACACGATTGCCGTCCCGGTGCCCAGCGATACCACCAGGGCCGATTCCCTGCCGGCCAATGTGGTGCCGCCCACGCCTATCGCCGTGAACTCGTCGATCTTTAACACCGGACGGCCCAGCAGCGTATCGGGCAGACCGCGCGCGCCGGCGCCGGTGGCCGCCACCGCGCTGATCTGGTCCAGCCGCAGCCCGCATTCGCTGACCAGCTTGCCCAGCGCTCCGGCGGCGGCGGCCACCGGGTCGGTCAGTTCGATCGTCACCACGCGCATGCCCGGTTGTTCGAGCAACACCGCGTCGGTGGTCGATCCGCCGATATCGATTCCGGCAATCATCGCCTGGCTCCCGTCCGCACGGTAAACCATCAGGTATGGGCGGTGCAAACTCGCCGCGGCGGGCTATGGCCGCGGGACGCGCTTGCCGCTAGTGTTCTGATCGATGAGAATCCTGGCCGATTTCCTGGTCGTCATCGGTGCGATGCTGCTGACGGGGACGCTTTGCATAATCGGGATCTTTTCGGGACAGGGAACGCGGGAGAATGCGCCGCTGCTGTTCTATATCGTGATGTTTGCGATGCTGGGCGCGGCGATGCTCGCCACCGGCATTTTGGTGCATCTGCGCAAGTCGCAAAAGTCATGAAGCGTTGATGAAACTTCCCCCGCACGCCGGGTCCATACCGCCCCGTCATGCTAAGCTGTGTGTTAAGGATTGGATATGAGCAATCAGCCGGTCCGCGTGAATCATCACGTGCAACATCGCTATCCGCTCGGTATCCGCTTCTGTCCGCTATGCGCGGGCAGGCTGGAAGACCGCATCCTGCTGCCCGACGGGCGCGAACACAAGGTCTGCGCCGAATGCGGCTTCGTGCATTTTTTGGGTCCCAAGCTGGTGGCCGGATGTTTGGTGATCGACGCCGGGCGCGTCCTGCTGCTGCGGCGCGGCATCGAACCGGAAGTCGGTAAATGGACCTTTCCGGGCGGCTTCGTCGATTTCGGCGAAACTCCCACCCAAGCCGCGATGCGCGAGACCCTGGAAGAGGTCGGGATGCGCGTGCGTATCCAACGGCATCTGGGACTGTACGCCGACCCGGCCAATCCGCACGCCGCCGTCGCCGTGTATCTAGCCGCGCCCGGAGCGGAAATCCCGGGTGTTTCGGACGAAGCCATCGAGGTGCGTTTCTTCGCGCCGGCTGACATCCCGTGGGATGAAATCGCCTTCCGCACCACGCACGAGGCGCTGCGCGACTGGATTGCACTGGCCGGCTGATCGATCTCGCCGCCGTGACCGCAGAGGCGGGCGGCGCGCCGCGGTTGGGTCATTGCCGCGGCAGGAGGACCCGATTTATGCAACAAGTTCGCGTCAAGGCTGCCGGTGCGGATTTTGAACTGCTCGAACAGCCCCTGCCCGAGCCGCCGCCCGGATCGGTCAGAATCAAAGTACAGGCCTGCGGCATCTGCCATAGCGACAGCTTCACCAAAGACGGCAGTTATCCGGGTATCGTTTATCCGCGCGCGCCCGGGCATGAAATCGCCGGCGTGATCGACGCCGTCGCGGGGAACTGCGATCCATGGAAGGCCGGCGACCGCGCCGGTGTCGGATGGTACGGAGGACATTGCGGACGCTGCGCATCATGCCGCCGCGGCGACTTCATTACCTGCGCCAGGCTGCAGGTACCCGGTATCAGTTACGACGGCGGCTACGCGCAATACGTGGTCGTACCCGCCGCGGCGCTGGCGCGTATTCCGGCTCAGTTAACCGCCGAAGAGGCGGCGCCGATCATGTGCGCCGGCATCACCACCTTCAACGCCTTGCGCCACAGCGGCGCCGCACCCGGGGACGTGGTCGCGGTGCAGGGCATCGGCGGTCTGGGCCATCTCGGTCTTCAGTTCGCCCGCAAGTTCGCCTTTCACACCGTGGCGATCGGGCGGGGCGGCGACAAGCGGGATTTGGCGCTCAAGCTGGGCGCGCATACTTACCTCGACAGCGCAGCCCGGGACGTGGCCCGGGAACTGCACGCCCTTGGCGGCGCGCGCACCATACTGGCCACCGCGCCCGACGCCAAATCGATCGGTACCCTGGTCGATGGTCTGTCGGTCGATGGCCGGTTGGTAATCGTCGGGGCGAGTCCGGATCCCTTCGGCGTGGCGTCGATTCAGTTAATCGGCGGGCGCAAATCGATCATGGGTTGGCCCTCGGGGACCGCGGCCGATTCCGAAGACGCGCTCAAGTTCGCCGCCGCAAATGCAATACGTCCGATGATCGAGCTGTTTCCCCTGGAACGCGCCGCCGAGGGTTACAACAAGATGATCTCAGGCAAGGTACGGTTCAGGTCGGTGCTGAAAATTGCCGATTAGATGGTCTCAGGCCCTGGACCATGCGCAGTGTCCGTGTCCTCCCCAGTGGAGTCTGCCGGGCGAGGAACGCCAGGCCATGCCGGATGAGCGAGTCCGGCGCAGTTGACAAAGGCTGCGCCCGGTGAGCTCCAAACTGACCATCGGACTGTCGCTGTCGCTCAGCGGGCGCTATGGCGCGATGGGGCGGCAGGCGGCGGCGGCGCTGGAGATGTTTGCGGCCGAGCGCAACGCGGCCGGCGGGGTTCCGATCGGGACCCAACGGCGCGAGATTGCGGTGCGCTGCCACGACGATCGGAGCGATCCCAAAGTGTGCGCGGAAATCTACCGCTCGCTATGCTTCGAAAATCGCGCCGACCTCGTCTTCGGTCCTTATTCCAGCGCGCTGACTCGCGTGGCCGCGCCGATCGCCGAGCAGGCCGGGATGCTGTTCCTTAACCATGGCGGCGCCGACGACGGTCTTTACCGGCGCAAATACCGGCTCATCGTCGGCGTGCTCAGCCCGGCCAGCGCTTACTTCAGGGGACTGGCTCATCTGATCAGTCAGCTCAAGCTGTGGCGCAAACGAGTGGCGACGGTGACGTTTGAGAGTCCCTTCGCGCGCGCCGTGATCGACGGCTTTGAGCACGAATGCGCACAGCGCGCGCTTAAGCGGCGCGGCGTGCGGCTCGCAACCCGAGCCTCGGCGGCGCCCACTCGCGGCACCGGCGAAGTCTCGATCGATCTGCTGATGCGCCTTGCCCGATCGCGAATCACCGCGCTGGTCAGCGCCGGCAGCTTTGCCGACGACGCCGCGTTGATAAGCGGGATCGTCCGCGCTGACCTGAACATCCCGATGGTGGCGTGCGTGGCCGCGGGCGTGGATGATTTCGCCGCCGCATTGGGCGAGCATGCCGAGGGCATCGTGGGGCCCAGCCAATGGGAGGAATCGGCGGCGTTGGACCCGGAGATCGGGCCGCAACCGGGCGCCTTCGCCCGCCGGATGCGCGCCGTATGCGGCGCCTGCGATTATCCGGCGGCCCAGATCTACGCCGCCGGATGGCTCGCCGCCCGCGCGCTGCACCAATCCGGCAGCGTCGATCAGATACGCCTGCGCGAGGCATTTTCCGATCTCCGAACCACTACCCTGTTCGGCGATTTCGCAATCGATCGCGTAAGCGGAGCCCAGGTCGGACACAAGGTGCTGCTGGTGCAATGGCAGGGCGGACGCAAGGTGGTGATCCATCCCGATGCGCATGCGGAGGTCGGCTCGATGGATTTCCCCACCGGATGGCGCCTGATGCTGGCTTCGCTCTCAAGCCTCTACATCAGCCTGCGCCGGGGCCGCGGCGATGAAGATGACGAAGACGGCGCCGAAGCTTAGCGCAGCTCCGCCACTGGACTATTCGCTGCCGGAATCTTCGGGCGCGGCGCGATGTTTATTGGGCGTGGGCGCGGCGGTCGGCGCCGGCGACGGCGTCGGACGCGGCGTTGAGGCGTAGGCTTTCAGGATCTGGCCCGCATTCGCCGCCGGATCGACCTGCGGATAGACCTTGACGATCCTGCCGTTCTCGTCGATCACGAAGGTGATGCGCCGGTTAAGTCCCAGAATCGGGATGCCGTTGGCGGCGCCGTATGCCGTTGCGATCTTCCTGTCAGGGTCGAGCAGCAGCGGAAAGGGCAGATTGTATTTCTGAATGAAGGCGGCATGCGACTGCGCGCTGTCGACGCTGCATCCCAAGATATACACGCCGGCGGCCTTGAACTGCCTGAAGCCGTCGCGGAACGCGCACGCCTCTTTGGTGCATCCGGGCGTGTTGTCCTTGGGATAGAAGTACAGTACCAGCTTGTAGCCTTTATAATCGGACAGTTTGATGGGCCTGATTTGGCCTTCATAGACCATCTGGCCCTGGAAATCGGGCGCCGGCTGGCCCGCCTGCGGCATCGCGGCTTCGCCGCGGCGCGGCCGCATGGCGACCAAGGCGAAGGCCGCGGCGGCGGCGGCGATCAGCACGATCAGGCGCATAGCGGTTCCATCAATGCGCGGAAGCGGTAAAGCTGGGGCGTTTCTTTACTTCGGCAAACCATTGGGCCAGTTTGGGAAACTCGCGCTCGAGGATTATTCCGCACGGCGCCATCACCGCCAGCACCGGGATGTAACTGGCGTCGGCCAGGCTGAAATCGCCGGCCAGAAACGGCCCCTGGCTCATCATGTCGGACAGCCGGGCCAGGATTTCGCGCGTCGCCTTCTGCCGCTCGGCGACAAAATCGGCGCGCTGCTCTTCGGGCTTCTTCAAAAGCTTTTCGATAATCAGCAATCCGGTCGTCGGGCTGAGTTCGGTGTCGAACATGTAAACCAGCGAGCGGACGTGGGCGCGGCGCGCGGGCGCCGCCGGCATCAGCGGCGGATTGGGAAATACCTCTTCCAGGTATTCGTTGATGACCGAGGATTCCGACAACACAACTTCGCCCTGGGCGGTGCCGTGCACCAGAACCGGAACCTTGCCGCGCGGATTGAGCCTGAGGAACTCGGGCGTGCGATTTTCACCTTTGGTGACGTCGATATTGACGCGCTTGAAGGAAAGACCTTTCTCTTCCAGCACGATCCGCACGATGCGCGAATTGCCCGAGGCGGCGAATTGATACAGCGTAAGCCGCGGCTGCTCGGATTGGGTCTGGGTTGTCACAGGTCAACTCCGATTTAGCGGCGCCGGTCAGGCGCCGGCTAAATGTAGTATAGCCATTGCTGGTAGCGCGGTTCGCGTCCGCGCAACGCCGCGCCGAACACCTCCTGCACCTTGCGCGTGACCGGTCCGGGCGTTCCGTCGCCGACGCGGCGGTCGTCGACTTCGCGCACCGGCGTAACCTCGGCCGCGGTGCCGGTCATGAACACTTCATCGGCGATATAGACCAGATCGCGCGGGAAGCGCTGTTCGAGCACCGCGATGCCCTGGTCGCGCAGGATCGCCATCACGGAGTCGCGCGTAATTCCCATCAGCGAACTGGTCGAAGGCGGCGTCGTGACCACGCCGTCGCGCACCACGAACAGGTTCTCCCCGCTGCCTTCGGCGACGAATCCGTCAACATCGAGCAGCATCGCTTCGTCGTAGCCGCCGCGCTGCGCCTCATGCACCGCGAGGACAGAGTTGATGTAATGACCGGTCGCCTTGGCGTGCGGCATCAGCGAGTTGTGATGGAAGCGGATGAAAGAGGAAGTCTTAAGCCGCACGCCGCGCTGGACGCCTTCTTCACCCAGATAAGCGCCCCATGGCCACGCCGCAATCGAGACCCGCACCTTGTTGTGGCGCGCCGCCACGCCCATTTCGCCTTCGCCCAAAAAAACGATCGGACGGATGTAGCATTCCTTGAAATTGTTGACGCGGACGGTATCGGCGCAGGCCTTGAGGATCTCCTCCAGAGCGAAAGGAATCGCAATTTCAAGAATATGCGCGGATTCGAACAAGCGCCGGATATGCTCGCGCGCGCGGAAGATCGCCGAGCGGCCGTCGTCGCCCTGATAACAGCGCATCCCTTCGAACACGCCGTAGCCGTAATGCAGGCTGTGGGTCAGAACATGGACCCGCGCCTCGCCGAACGCGACAAGCTGGCCGTCAAGCCAGATCCTGTCCGATTGCACCTTGCTCGCACCTGTTTCTGCCACCGATGACTCCCGCACCATCCGCGATGCCAGCCGCCCCATAAGTCTGGTCAGCGTAATACGACGGCTCGCTGCGATGGGCAGAAATCTAAGCTAGTCAATGCCAATTCTTTGAACAAGGCGACGGCAACGGTTTTGCCTTTGGTCCCGCTGGCTGCCTGTCCGCGGGTCTGCGCGATCAGGGAGCAGGAAAAAAGATTCGCAGGCTTTGAGCCGGCTTACGCCTGGCGCGCCCGCAGCAGCATTGGTCCAGCTATGCCTGGCTTTCCGAATCGCCGGCGGACGCTGCCACGGACGCGCCGGGCGGCGCGACCGCGCCCGCGCGTCTGCGTCTGCGGCGCGAAGGGCGGCGCCGTCTGCGCTTGTGCGGCGCTTCACCATTGGCCGCCGCCGGCGGACGATAGCCCTCCGCCAGCAGGTCGTGCAGCGCCTTGGCTTCGGCGAAGTACGGCCGCCGCTGCATCCCGCGCATCCGCCCGTTCGGATTGAGCATCCGGCTGAAAGCATTGAGCAGCAGCCGCATCCGCTCGGTCTCGCCGCGCGGAAAGCCGCGGGTGCGCAATTCCTCATGCAGTTCGACGCGCGGCTCGGGCGCCTGCCGGCGCAGGCTGTGATGCAGGTCGGTGAAGATGCAGGCCAGCGTGAAGGCGCGCGAAGGCTCCAGTCCCGACCCCATCGCCCGCTCCAGCATCGAGAGGTTGCGCACGGTGGCGCTCTCCGACAGCGGCATCGCGCTGGTGCGCAGATGCTCGGAGAGAAACGGCAGCGCCACTTCGAGCAGCCCCAACTCCTCCATCAGCACCAGCGCCTGGGCCGGCGGGGCCGCGGTGAAGGTACGGAAAATCTCTTCGATCAGGCGCGGGGTGGAGGATTTGAGCAGGTCCTCGCGATGGGCCCGGATGGCGGCGCAGGTGGCCGGCTCGATGGTGAAGCCCAGCTTGGCGGCAAAGCGCACCGCTCGAATCATCCGCACCGGATCCTCCCGCATCCTCACGTCGGGATCGCTGACGGTACGGATCACGCGCGCTTGCAGATCGGGCAGGCCGCCGACGAAATCGATCACCCGAAACGTGTGCGGATCGTAAAATAGCGAGTTGACGGTAAAGTCGCGCCGCAGCGCGTCCTCTTCGGGCGTGCCGAAGGTGTTGTCCTGGCGAATCAGCGGATCGCCGTCCTGCGGCTCGACTTCGCTGCGCCGGCGGAAGGTTGCAACTTCGATGTTCTGCGGGCCGAAGAAGACGTGGGCGAGGCGGAATCGGCGTCCGACCAGACGCGAGTTGCGGAACAGATCGCGCACCTGTTGCGGATGCGCCGAGGTGCCGACGTCGAAGTCCTTGGGTCTGCGGTCGAGCATCAGGTCACGCACGCCGCCGCCAACCAGGTAGGCAACATAACCGGCGTTGATCAGCCGGTAAAGCACCTTCAGCACGTTATGGTCTATGTTGCGCCGGGAGATCGGATGCTCGGCGCGCTCGAGAATCCGTGGTTCCACTTCGATAGCTAAACCTTGCGGCGGCCGGGATGCATGGCCGATTGACGCCGCCGTACCAATCGGCCGCCTGGTGATCGGAGTTCCTGATTAAAACGTAGCCACGATAGCGCTCCCCGGCCAGTTTGGCTATCCCGCCGCGGGTCAATGTTGCCATGGATGCGATGCGGCCCCGGTTTTCGACAGTCGATTCGACCCTGGAGCGGGAGCGTGCGGCGGCTACATTGACTTGCCGGAAACGCATATAATACGTTCAAGCTGTAAGTGTTTATGCCACAAGCCGCGGGCGCGTTGAGTGCTCCGGGAGTGTTCGAACTCCTGGTGGGCACGGGGCCGGTTGTACAGGCCGTACTCTGGATCCTGGTCCTTTTCTCGGTCGTCAGTTGGGGAATAATCATCTACAAGTTTCGGCAGATAGCGCAGGCGCGGCGGCAGTCGGAGCGCTTTATAACATTGTTCTGGGAATCCAAGAACCTTGCCGCCATCCACACCGCCAGCGTCAACCTCAAAAGCAGTCCCGTGGCCCAGGTCTTCCGCGCCGGTTACCAGGAGCTGTTGCGCCTGACCCGCGCCAAACGCCAGGTTGTCAACGCCCCTGAAGGCAGCTTTTCCACTGAACTGGGCGGTGTGGAAAATGTCTTGCGCGCGATGAAACGCGAAGCCAACGTGGAGCTGACCAAACTGGAATCGGGCATCACCTTTCTCGCGACCACAGGCTCGACCTGCCCGTTTATCGGCCTGTTCGGCACGGTGTGGGGCATCATGACGGCGTTTTTGGGTCTGTCGGCGGCGCATTCGTCGAATATCCAGGCGGTGGCGCCCGGTATCGCCGAGGCGCTCATCACCACGGCGGTGGGACTGGTAGCGGCGATTCCGGCGCAGATGCTGTACAATTTTTTCACTGCGCGGGTGCGCGTGTTGGCGACCGAGATGGAGAATTTCACCTCTGAATTCGTCAACATCGCCGAACGTCATTTCCTGACGTGATGCGCCGCGGTGCGCCGTTGGGCAAGAGATGCTTGTTCGGGCAACGCTGCAATTTCGTGCCAGGCCAGCGGCGGGGTGAGGTGGGGTAGATGGCATTCGAGGCCGGTCAGCGCGGCTCCCTGGTTTCGCAGATCAACGTCACTCCGCTGGTCGACGTGATGCTGGTGCTGCTGGTCATCTTTATGGTGACCGCGCCGATCATCCAGCAGGGCGTCGAGGTCAACGTGCCCAAGGTGCGCGCGGCGGCGCTGCCCGGCGAGGAGCAGCAGTTCGTGGTTTCGATCACGCGCGACAAGCAGCTCTATCTCAACGACACGCGGGTCGATACGGACGAACTGACGCAGAAGCTGGCGGCGATTTCGGCCGAACGTCCCGACCGGCAGATTTTCGTCCGCGCTGACGAAGAGGTGCCCTACGGCGAGGTAATCCGGACCATGGCCGCGATCAAGGCAGCGGGGATTCAAAACGTGGGAATGGTTACGGCGATGCCTGAAACGGCGGCCGCGTCTGCCGCGCCGCCGGCCCGACGCAGGCATTCACGTGGCTCTGCGCGATAAAGACCGCATCCGGCTTAACTACGCGGCTGCGATCGCCGTCTCGGCGCTGGCCCACGCCGTCTTGCTCTACCTGGCGCTGTTCGCGCTGCCGCGATGGTTCAAGACGGAGGAGACGCCGCCGCCGGCCTACACGGTCGCAATCGTGGACAATCTGCCCGCCGGCGACCTCGGCACCCATCAGCTCCCCCCGCTGTCGGGCAAGCCTATGCGCAGCAGGCCATTGCCCGCGGAGCGGCCCGAAAAGACCGGGAAGCAAGCGCCCAAAAAGACTATTCCCGTCGAAGCGCCCGACACCGACCTCAAGGCGCTGGCGCTCAATGCAACCGCGACCGCGGTTGCCACGCCGGAACCGACGCCCACGCCGACGCCGCAGCCGGTGCAGACTCCGGAGCCTACCGCGGCGGCGACGCCGCCGGCGCCGCCGCCCAGCGCGATGCCGACGCGCCGGCCCCGTCCGCGTCCGACTTCGCGTCCGGAAGCCCGCAAACACAATCGCCCGCCGCATCCGGCGCCTAAAATCACGCCCAGCGTGATGCTGGCGCGGGTCAAGCCGCTGCCCAAGGCGCTGCGCACGCCCAGCGTCAAAGAGCGCCTGGCGATGCTGCGCAAGCAGCTGATGGCGGAGCATCTGAAGGAGTTGGCGCAGGACAAAGCCCGGCGGGCCGAGGACGAGAGCAGCCGCGATGAAAGCAAGGCGGCGGCGTCCGCCGACAGAGGCGCCGGCGGGCCGGTGGCGGGCGCCTCAAACACCAGCGGACGCGGCTACGGTGTCGGTTCGGGAAGCGGCAGTGCCGGTATTCTTAAGGACCCTGAATTTCTGCTGTATTATCAAAAGGTGCAGGAGAGGATAAAGGACGCGTGGAGTTTTGCGGGCGGCAGCAGGGAACTCACCACCACGGTCAATTTCGCGATCGCGCCGGACGGCAGACTGACCGGTCTGGAGGTCGCGCATTCATCCAACAACGCCTCCTTCGATCAGTCAGTGCTGCGGGCGATCCGGCGCGCGGCTCCGTTTCCGCCGCCGCCCGAACACTACCGCGACCAATTTGCCCAAGGCGTGCAGGCGGTGTTTGAACTGGGAGAACTGAGTTCGTGATTGGATTGTGCAAAAGCGCTGCGCGCGCGCTGGCGCGTTGGGGATGGATGTTGACTGTGCTGGCTCTGGCGATTTCGCCGGCACGCGCCGATCAAATCAGGTTTACCATCGTGGGACCGGGCTCCAAGCTGTCCGCGATCGCGGTCTCGCAGCTCAAGAACCAGGGCGGCGATGACGACGGCGCGGTGTCAGACCAATTCGTGCACACGGTCTCGCGCGACCTGCAGCTGTCCGGCTTCTTTCGCCTGATCGATTCGCACGCCTATATCGAGAAAGCGCAGGATTCCGGATTTACCCTGGGCCAGTTCAATTTCGCCGACTGGAGCTCGATTAACGCCGAGTTCCTGGTCAAGGGCTCGGTCAGCGCCAGCGATCAGCAGGTCACCATCCAGGCCTTTCTATTCGACGTCGCGGGGCAGCGGCAATTGCTCGGCAAACAGTTCACCGGCGGCGGCGAGGACGTGCCGCGGATGGCCAACCGTTTCGCCGACGCCATCATGCAGGCGGTGACCGGCAGGAAGGGTCCGTTCGACAGCCGCATCGCGATGGTCTCGACGCGGGGCGGACGCTTCAAGGAAATCTATACGATGGCAGTTGACGGCGAGGATTTGTTCCGCGTCACCAACAATCCGACCATCAATCTGTTTCCCAGCTTCGACCGCGAGGTGCGCCGGGTGGCGTATACTTCATACAAGAGCGGTCAGCCCGGACTTTATGTCTACGACCTCGGCAGCCGCCGCGAATTCCATATTCCCAGTCCGGCCGGCAATCTGATTGGGGGCACCCTGACGCCGGCCGGCGACGCGGTGGTGGGCGCGGTCGAATCGGGCGGCGCGACCAATCTGTACCTGCTGGGACTGGACGGCACGGTGATCCGCCAGCTCACGCATGGCTCTTCGATCAACGTCAGCCCCGCCGTCAGCCCCGACGGTTCACAACTGGCGTTCACGTCGGATCGGGGCGGGGCGCCGCAAATCTATGTCATGAGCATGAGCGGCGGCGCGCCGCGGCGCATCACCTACAAAGGCAGCTACAACACCAATCCCGCGTTCTCTCCCGATGGCCGGCAGATCGCGTATCAGAGCCGCAGCGGCGGCGGCTTCGAGATTTTTCGTATCGCCGCGTCGGGCGGATCGCCGGTCTATCTGACCGACGGACAGCATCCGGCATGGTCGCCCGACGGACGTTATATCGCCTTCAGCATCGGACGCGGCGGCGGACTGGGTTTGTATCTGGTCCAGGGTGAGGGTGGCAAAGTGGTGGGGAATTTGACAACAAAGGAGGATGGAAATGCGTCGGATCCAGCCTGGTCTTCGTGGTTGGGTGAATAATCATTGCGGTCTGATACGTTGGGCCGGTGTTGTGGCGATCGCGGCGGCGTTGGCCGCCTGCTCGTCGGCCAAGCCGGCCGCGCAAGGTGCGGGGCCTGAAGGGGCCGGCACCGGCCTGGGTGAAAACAACATGGGCGCGGCCGGCGGCGGCTCGCTCAGCCAGTTTCAACGCGGCTCTTTGGGTGCACCGGGCAGCGGCGGTCCGCTGACCGATATTCATTTCGACTACGACGATTTCACCATTCGCCCGCAGGACGGCGAGATCCTGCGCAACAATGCCAAATGGCTCAGCGATCACGGCAATACCCGGGTCCAGGTCGAAGGCCACACCGACGAGCGCGGCTCGGAGGAATACAATTTGGCGCTGGGAGCCAAACGCGCACAGGCGGCCAAGGATTATCTGACCACGCTGGGCGTGTCCTCCGATCGAATCTCGACCATCAGCTACGGCAAGGAACTGCCGCTGTGCACCGAGCACGACGAAGATTGCTGGGCCCAGAACCGCAGAGATCATTTCGTTGTCCAGGGAGGCCAATGATCAGACCTATCGACGCGCCCATCGCGCTGGGCTTTTTGCTGATCGCCGCGGCGTTCATCTGCGGATGCGCCGAAACGTCGGGCGGCGGCCCGTCCAACGAGGATTTCGAGATCCGGTCGATGATCGCGGCCGACCGTCAGCAGATGCAGGCGATGGACGAACGCCTGCGCCGCATGGAGAGTCAGATCCAGGATCTGGTGCATAATCCTTCCGCGCCGGTCGCCAGCGAAGGCAACAACCCGCCGCCCGGGGCGCAGACCTCGCCCTCCGCTCCGGCGCCGCTCGGCGCGCCGCCGGCACCAGTCAATCCTGCGGCGGCACCGCCGATGAATCCGGGCGCCGAGGCCGTTCCGCCCGGCGCCTCAGCCGCGCCGCCTGAGGGCGCCGAGGGTAGTCCGGAGGGCGGTACCACGGTGGCGCATGCCGGCAACGCCGCAGGCGCGGAAGGCGCCGGCGTCGCGGCGGTAACCCCTGAGGCGAGCGCCAATGCCGAAGCCGGCGCCGACGATGAGGGCAACAACGCCGGCGAAACCGGCAACGGCGGCGCGCAAGCTGCGGCCAATTCCGCAACCGCGTCCGCCAACCCGCCCGCCGCGGAAGAGGGCGGTGAGGAAGTCGCGTCGGTTCCGCCTTCGAGCGGCGAAAACGCGCCCGCCGAATCCGTGCCGCCGGCCCGCTGGCCCCAGGATCTGACCAGCGAGTTGCAATCGCCGGCCAGCTCCAGGGGCGGTGCCGGCAAACTGTTTCTCAGCGGACTCGACGCGATGAAGAACCGCGACTATTCCGCCGCCGTCGAGCGCTTCGCGGCGTTGCAGAAAAAGTATCCGCATTCCGACCTGACCGAGCCCGCCGCCTATTTTTCCGCCAGCGCGCTCAACGAAATGGGCAAGTACGATCAGGCCATCCTGCAGTACAACGACCTCGTGATGCGCTATCCCAAGGGCAAGTACGCCAGCGAAGCGCTGCTGCGCGAGGCGGCGGCGTTCGTTCAGATCAATGACAAAGTTGACGCGCGGCTTACGCTGCAGAAGCTGCTCAGCGAGCATGCTGGAACGCCGCAGGCAGCCGCCGCCGCCGGCATGATGAAGGGCCTGGAATCCGACTGATCCCGCTCGCATCCAATCCCGATGGAAATTATCCGCGATTTGAGTCTGCTGCCCGTGCTCGCGCATCCCGTGGTTGCCCTGGGCAATTTCGACGGCGTGCATCTGGGGCATCGCGCAATTTTGAAGGCCGCCATCGATCGCGCCCACAGCGCCGGCGGCAAGGCTTACGCCCTGACCTTCGACCCGCTGCCGGCCAAGGTTCTCTCGCCGCAGCGCGCGCCGCTGATGCTGATGACGCCGGAGGACAAGCTGGAATATCTGCGCGGATCGGGCATCGACGGCGTGCTGGTGCTGCGCTTCGATCTCGCCCTCAGCCGCCTCAGTCCGCGCGACTTCGTCAAGGACTATCTGCTGGCGCGGCTCGCAGTGGAAGCGGTTGTCGTCGGCCACAGCGTCAGCTTCGGGCATAAGCGCACCGGCAACGCCGGCGTGATGGTGGAGCTGGGGCGCGAGTTCGGCTTCGAGACCGTTGTGGTCGGTCCGGTGAAGGTCGAGGGCGTTGAGGTCAGCTCGAGCAAGATTCGCGAGTTGATCGCGGCGGGCGACATGGCGCGGGCCGCGGGGCTGCTGGGACGCGCGCATTTTTTGAGCGGCGTCGTGGTGCATGGACGCGAACGCGGACGAACGATCGGATTTCCCACCGCCAATATCGATTCGAAAACCGAATGCGTCCCGCCCGACGGCGTCTATGCCACGCGCATCGTGCTGCCCGACGGCGCCTACGCCTCGATTACCAATATCGGGATGCGTCCGACGTTCAACGAGACCGCGCGCTCGATCGAAGCGCACATTTTCGATTTCAACCGCGACATTTACGATCGCGAGGTCAAGCTGGAAATCGTGGAGCGGGTGCGTCCGGAGCGCAAGTTCGAATCCGGCGAGGCGTTGGGCCGTCAGATCGCCCGGGACCTCAAACGCGCCCGCGAGATTCTGGGAGCATCGGCCCCGGCCAACTGACTATATTCGGCACGCTGGAACGCCTGGCGCCGAAGTATACACATCCGGCGTTTGTATCGTGGCATTCCGATCCGGCGCCGGAGGACCGGCTTTAAGTTGCGTCCGTGCTTGAACTGCCGCGCTGGCAGTATACTCAGTTCGCCACCATCCGATGACCCACTGTATACCCGCCATCGACGATGATCGCCTGACCGGTAATGAAAGAGGCGTCGTCGGAGCACAGGAATAGAGCGGTCCGGGCGATTTCCTCCGGCTGTCCGGTGCGGTTGAGCATCGCCATCGACGCGCCGGCGCGCCGCGCACGTTGCGCGTCTTGCGGTGTCAGGCGGCTGAAGGCGCCGCGCGACCCGCGGGTATCGATAACGCCGGGACATATGCAGTTGGCGCGGATATTATAAGCGGCGTAATCCATCGCGATAACCTTGGTCATTGCGATCACGCCGGCCTTGGCGGCGCAGTAATGCGCCCACTGCGGGCTGCCTTCGACACCGAAGATCGAGGCGGTGCTGAGGATAACTCCGCCGCCGCGTTCCATCATCACGGGCAGCGCGTACTTGCAGCCAAGGAAAACCCCCTTGAGATCCACGTTGAGAGTCCTGTCCCAGTCGGCCTCGGCCATCAGATGCAACAGTTGGGGGGAGCCGATGCCGGCGTTGTTGTAGAGAATGTCGAGTCCGCCCAGTTTCGCGGCGGTCTCCGCCACCATCCGCTCGGCATCGGCCGCGACCGCCACGTTGGCCGCGATCGCGACAGCGGCGGTGTGTTGAGACAGCCGATCGGCCACCGAGCGCGCGCGCTTCTCGTTCCAGTCAACCACGGCAATCCTGGCGCCTTCGCGCGCGAACAGTTCGCATGTCGCTTCGCCGATACCGGAGCCTCCGCCGGTCACCAGGGCAATTTTTCCTTCCAGCTTTTTCACCATTAGAACTCTTTGATGCGACAGGTTGTGGGAGCGATGAGATCAAAAGCGCGTTCGCGCCGTTCAGCCGCGGCGCCGCCCCACCACCAGACGCGTTTCTTCCTCGGTGGTCTGCGGATTTGAATAATTGGTCATGTTCATGATTTCGTCCAGATGCGCGTGGATCGCTTCGGCATTGAACTCCGCCCTGGAGCCGGCGCGCCACCCGGGGGCTAGCGCGAGGATGGTGCGGGCCACAGTGCCGCCGCCCACCGCGAACATCTCGTGATTGAGCTGGCATTGCTCCGAGCACAGATAGAGCACCAGCGGCGAGATAAACTCGGCGCTGACCTTTTCGCGGTTGCGTTCCGCCACCACCATTTCGGTCATACGCGTGTATGCATTAGGCAGAATCACGTTGGAGTAAACGCCATAGGGAGCCCCGGCCAGCGCCATCACATTGGCCAGTCCCACCACGCCCGCCTTGGCCGCGCCGTAGGCGACTCCGTCGGCGCTGCCGCGCATCCCGCCCGAGGAGGAAGTGAAGACCAACCGCCCGTAGCGCTTTTCCTTCATGATCGGGAAAGCCGCCATCGAAAGATAATACGAACCGTTAAGATGCACCGCCAAAGTCACCGCGAAGTCTTCGGGAGTGTGTTCGAGCAACCGCTTATAGCGAATGATGCCGGCGTTGTTGACCACGATATCGACCGTGCCGTAGGCGTCCAGAGCGGTGTTGAGAATCGACTGCGCGCCCTCGGGCGTCGCCACCGTGTCGTAATTGGCCACCGCTTCGCCGCCCGCCGCCCTGATCTCCGCCACCACGCCGTCGGCCGCTGACTGGTTTGCGCCGGTACCGTCAAGGCGCCCGCCTAGGTCGTTGACCACCACCCTGGCGCCGCGTGCCGCCATCAGCAGCGCGTGCGAACGGCCCAAGCCGGCGCCCGCCCCGGTGATTATCGCCACCCGATTGTCCAAACGAATTTCCTTCGACATGGTAATTCTTCCTTCCGCTGCCCGCCGGCGAGCCTCAACGTTGTTTAGCCAACCCGCGGCGCCGGCAAAAGCGGCTGCGGATTTTCCGGCATTGCGCCGGCGGATGAAACCCTGAGCATCGATGCTTCAGGACGAGAGTTCGATCCCGTAAAGTTCGGCCGCGTTGCCGCAGACTATCTTGCGGGTCACCGGCTCGGGGATACCGCTGAAGTCGCGCTCGATCACCTCGCGCGAGTGCGGCCATGTGGAATCGCTGTGTGGGAAGTCCGAGGCCCACATGTACCGGTCCTCGCCGAAATATTGATGCGTCATCGGGCCGACGCAATCCTCCTGGAACGTGGCCCAGATTTGGCGGCGGACGTAATCGCTGGGCATCATCGACAGTCTGGCCGCCGGCCATTGGACTCCGTATTTTTTCTGGCCGTGATCCAGCCGCTGCATGAAATGCGGCATCCATCCCGCGTCATTTTCCGCCGAAACGATTTTCAAACCGGGAAAACGCTCCAGTACGCCGCCGCAGATCAGGCTGGCGAATGAGAGTTGGATCTCATGAACCGGCAGCATGTAATGGAGCATGATGCCGGCCGTGGTAACCATATACTCGGGCTGCCCGGTCGCGACGTGCAATGAAAGCGCCATCCCGAATTCCTGCGCGCGTTCCCACAACGGATCGTACATGGGGCTGTGATACGGCTGGTCGCGCGGCACGCCGCCGGCGATTTGCGCGCCTTTGAAACCAAGCCTGGCGCATCGCTCCAGTTCCTGCGCCGCAACCGGAATATTCTTTACCGAAACCAGCGCGATCGGATACAGACGGCGCGGATTGCAGGAGGCAAACTCCGCCAGCCAATCGTTGTACGCCTTGAAGCATGCCGCCTGCAGCCCGGCGTCCGGCAGTCTGAACAGCGGCATCCCCAGCGAACAGTAAAGGACCTCCGCGCGCACGCCGTCGAGGTCCTGATCCTTGAGCCGTTCGACCGGGTCCCAGCCGCTGGGGCGCGCGGCTTCGTGGCCCTTGTTCATCGCTTCCGCCAGTTCCCGGTTGCTGGAACCGGTGGCGAAGGCGAACCCGATCGGACTTGGCGGCAAGCCCGGCGCGATCAGGCTCAGGCCGGAACCGTCGGCGTTGGGCACCAAACGCGGAGCGTCGGCGCGAAAACGGCGATCGACCCGCTCCAGCCAAAGATCGGCCGGTTCAACGACATGAGAGTCGGCGGAAACTATATCTCCAATCATTTTTCATCCTCCCAGCCGAAATTGATTGGCTGATTGCGTTTCGAGGCCTGATTGTTGCCGGTGCCTCATCTGAAATGCCGCGTCACGTTTCTGGCCCGAAAGCCGCCTAATCCGCGCCTTACGGCCGACAGACTCTTTATGGAGCACAGAATAAAGCCGATGCCGAGCCGTCGAAACCCTCCAGGGCTTCTACAGCTATCGCGGTTGCCGGCTTTCAGCAATCCGCGCTCGCCAGGCGATGGCGCTTTTGTCCTGCGGCGCCGTTTTTGGGCTCTGTGTCCGCGTCGCTACCAGGCAAAATCCGAACGCGGTTTCCTAAAGCGCCAGCACGCCGCAAAAATCGACTGGCAGGAACTTCACCTGGGCGCGAACGCGCCGCACGGCTCGTTGCTGGTGCTGGTGAACAAAACGAAGGGCGGGCTGAGCTCCTGCACGTGGGCCGATCCCGCGTATCAATCCGCGCGCCCGGCGCCCGGCCGGCATGACATTCTGCGGCGGCGCGGGATTCCAGCCGTGAAAGCTCAACGCTTGAGGTAAAACACGGAAAACCACTGCCGCGGATCGGTCCATACGCGCCCGACCTCGAAACCCGCGCAAACGGCTAAATTTGCGAAACCCGCCAGTGTATATTTGTAGGAATGCTCAGTCGTGATCGGCTCGCCGGGCTCGAACATGATCCGGGTACGGCCGAGACGCACCGCCTGTTCCGTCCTGCTCACCAGATGCATCTCGATCCGTCCGGCGTGCTCATTGTATATGGCGCGATGGTAAAAGCGGCCAAGTGCGAAGTCGGCGCCCAACTCGCGATTGATGCGCCGCAGCAGGTTCAGGTTGAACGCCGCCGTGACGCCGGCCGCGTCATTGTAAGCCGGCTCCAGTACACTTCGCGGCTTGCGCAGGTCCACGCCGACAATCATCGCGTCGCATCCGCCCCCGTGCGCATAGCCGCGCAGGAAGCGCATCGCTTCGTCCGGCTCGAAGTTGCCGATCGTGGAGCCGGGAAAGAAGACAATCGTTTTCCGCGCCGCGCGGCGCGTTGCGGGCGTCCGCAATCCGTCAGTGTAGTCGGCGCACACTGGAATGATTTCGAGCGGCCCGTAGTCGCCGCAAAGCGAAGCGGCCGCCTCGATCAGCTGTTCGCGGGAAATATCCACCGGAACATAGGCGGCCGGCTCGCATAGCCGATCCAGCAGCATGCGGGTTTTCGTGCTGCTGCCGCTGCCCAGTTCGATCAACATGCATTGCGGACCGCATAGATCGGCGAGCTCGCCGGCGTACCGCGACAGGATACCCATTTCCGTTCGGGTGGGATAATACTCCCGCAACCCGCAGATGCGTTCGAACAGTTCGGATCCGGTTTTGTCATAGAGGAATTTGGCCGGCAGCATCTTCGGCCGGCGCATCAGCCCGTTTGCTACCTGAGCATGAAAACTTTCAAAACGGGGAAGGTAATCCCCCAGCGTCAATTCATCGACCGCACTTGGATTCATAAATCCCTGGCCAGCCGGATACCGCTGAACTGCCAGCGTTTGTCCGGCGCGAAGAAGTTTCGGTAAGCGGCGCGAATATGTGACCGCGGCGTTGCGCATGAGCCGCCGCGCAGCACGTATTGGTTGCACATGAACTTGCCGTTGTACTCGCCCAGCGTTCCCGCCCCAGGCCTGTAACCCGGATATGGAGCGTATGCGCTTGCGGTCCATTCCCAGACGTCGCCAAACATCTGCGACAGTCCGGCGCTGCCGGCGCACGCCTGCGGATGCAGGATCGAGGATTCCACAAAGTTGCCGGCAAGCGGCAGACGCGCCGCCGCCGCTTCCCATTGCGTTTCGCTGGGCAATCGAGCTCCGGCCCATCGCGCATAGGCGTCGGCTTCGAAATAACTTACGTGGCAGACGGGTTCGGCGTCCTGCACCGGGCGCATCCCGCAGAGGTCGAACGACCACCATCGTCCGTCCAAACGCTCCCAGTAAAGCGGCGCGCGCCATCCCTCCCGCCGCGCGGTTTGCCATCCCGCATCGAGCCAAAGTTCCGGCCGGTCATATCCGCCATCGTCGATAAACGCGGAGAATTCGCTGTTGGTAACCAACCGCGACGCCAGTTCGATGCGTTCGATAAACTCGCGATGTGGCGGCAGTTCGTGGTCGAAGCAAAAGCCGGCGCCGGGCCGGCTGCCGATCCAGTGCACCCCTGGTTCCAGCCGGATCCATCGCAGCGGCGCCGTCTGCGCGGACCTGACCCGCATTCGCGACCCGGCGCGATATGCAGGGCGCAGCGGATTTTGCGCGAACAGATGCTTAACGTCGGTCAGGATAAGTTCCTGATGCTGCTGCTCGTGATTGACGCCAAGAATAATCACCGACTCCAGCTGACGCCAATTGTCTTCGTCCATGCACTCGACAACTTCGGCCAGCCTCCGGTCGATCGCGGCGCGATACGCAAACACCTGGGCCACGGTCGGACGCGAGAGCAGTCCTCGGCGGTCCCGCTGGTGCATCACACCGGCGCCGTTATAGTAGGAATTGAATAGATAATTGTACGCCGGCGGACCGACGCGCCGTCCGCCCTTCGCTGCGGCAATCACGAAATTGTCGAAAAACCAGCTGGTATGCGCGAGATGCCATTTGATCGGACTGGCGTCGGGCATCGACTGCACCACGAAATCCTCGGCGCAAAGTCCCTCGCACAGGCGCTCGGTTGCAGCCCTGACCTGCCGGTAACCCGCGAGTATCAACCGGCGGGCCGATTGATGCTGCCGATGGCCTGTTCCATTTATGTGTGAAAGTTCAAACATTCCGTAATTGTCCGGCCGTTTCCTGTCGATTACCCGGTACGGGCTCGAAGACAAAGGTGAGCCGCTTCATGCAATCCTCAAATACGGCCAGGATTTCCTCGCGGCTGCCGCCTCCGATATTCACCAACCCATAGCGATAGCTGCGCCCGTCCTGAAGCTGTTGAGAGAGTTTTTTGCCCGGTTCCGCCATGATTTCCACGCGCGTCTGCGGGTAGCTTTCGATTACGCGCGTGATTTCGTCCGGCGCAGGCACGCGCAATACCTTCTGGTTGCAAAAAGTGCGCATGACGCAACTGGCGGCGTGAGCGTAGCGGCCCGTTTTCTTCATCGGGCGCGGCCTGACGCCCATCGCCAGATCGAGCATGATTTGGTAGCCGTTGGTGCCGTCGACCTTCTCGTACAGGTCGGCGAACTGCGACGACATACGGGGGTTGATCTCGATTATCCCCAGACGATCCGCCGCGGAATCGTACATGAACTCGATATTGAACTGTCCGTTGCCGTAGCCAAGATGAGTCATCACCGCGCTTGCCGCCGCCGCCATGCGTTCCTGAACTTCTTCGGGCAAGCTGGAGGGATACTCAAAGCGCTGAAAGGCCAGGGTTCCCGGAAACATGATCGAATCGACGACGCCGCTGATAAAAATCCGGCCGCCGTATGCGTACCCGTCCAGCGTGACCTGGCGGCCGCTGAGGCATTCCTCTCCGATCAGGAATGAGTAATCGACCGAGTAGCCAGTGTAGCGGCGCAGCAAGTCGTTGAAAATTGCAAAAAAGCGCAACCGGCTGAGCCATCTTCCGCGTATCCGGTCGAGTTCAAGCGGCGTATCGACCGCCTGCGCGCCCTGCGAAAGATACGATTTGACAGGCTTGACAAATACCGGATACGCCAGACCGGGGGGCGGCGGAACCTCCGGGCGCGCGTCGATCGAAACGAATCGCGGCACCGCATAGGGCGCCGCCTGACGCTGGGCCAGACGCGAGAGGTATTTGTGCTGACACAGCAGATTTACATATGGGAGCACTCCTGGCAGCCCGAGGTGATAAGCCGCGATCGAAGCCAAGGTCGACCCGGGATAATCGTCGGTGCTTGCAACCGCGGTGACGCGCTGCTTTTGGCAATAATCGAGCAAGGCCTCGACTTCGGGCAGCGGATCGCGAAGATCGGGCTGCGCGGGTTCGTCGGCGACCAGCGATTCCAATTCAACACTCGCGTAATCGTAACGGAGTACGCGAATTTGGCTGGAATCGGCGATTTTGCTCAATTCGCGCAGGTCGCGCGGGCCGGGACACAGCATCAGCAGGCATGCTTGTTTGCCAACCTGCCGATTGCCCCACACGCGCGCAAGCGGCGGTGCAACGTCCTCGGCGATATCAGGGTAAGCTGTCGGTTGGTCCATCCTGATAATTGGAGCTGAAAATTTATCGGGCGCAGTCCAACTCGGCTGTCGCCGGCGCGCCGCCGATTTGCAACGCAATAAGCGCGCCGGGAAGCTGCGCGGCGGCAGCCGCGAAAAGTGAGCAGATCGGGTAAATGGCGAACCGGCAGGCTGTAGATTTTACCACCATGCGAATAAAATTTGCGGGAGCCAGTTCGAATCCCGAACGAATCGGCACGCGATCGGATTTAGAGCGCGCTGGCGGCGCGCTTATTTTTCGCATCCGTCACCAGGCTTGGAGAACTGTGCCGCTGATGTTAAAACTCGGCTCGCGTGCGCGGCGACAATGGCGTTTTTCGGGAATCAGAGACGAGGAGCTCACTATCGGATGAACAAAGCTGGTGGACGCATAACCGGACGGCAGTATGCTGGATGCATTGCCGCCGCTTTGCTGATGGCATTGGCGGCTGTGCCGGCGCTTCCGGCCGCTGCTCAGATCAGATTTGACGCCGCCGATTACCGGGCGCTGGCGGCGCCCGAGGCGTCCGCTGTCATCGCGCCGGGGACAAAAATTACGCTGCAGAACTGGACCAGATACCGGCGTTTTATGCCGGTCGGGATGCAGGCGCTGTTCAGCGCCAGGTATCCCTGGAGCATCGGGCCGGAACCGGAGTTCGCGCTAGAAGTCGGACCGACCATACCGATTCCGCTCGCCAGAAAGTACCTGGCCGATACCGAGAAATACAGCGGCGCGGTGCGGCTCAGGAAAGTGGATACCGGCGGGTACACGGTCGAGAACTATGTCGCCGGCATTCCCTTTCCCAACCCCACGGAACCGGAAATGGGCGTCAAGTTGATGTATGACGTTTGGTACCCATACTCTCCCTACGTATTCGAAGTGGTATTCCTGTCCTATTTCGTGGACGGGTTCAAAAACGCGGCCAGCTCGACTTCGGACACTGTCGTGTGGCGTCTCAATCATATCAGCGATGAAGGCAAGCCGCGTTCGATGTATTCGGCCGGTTATCTGGAGGCGGATCGTTTCGAGACGCTTGAGCCGCAGCAACTCAAATATACAACCCAGCTCAGCCTTCAACCTGACGACCCGGCGCGTGTGCAGGAGAGTTATATTTTTGCGCCCACCATGCGGCGGCCGCTGCGGATGTCAACTTCCGGCCGCTGCGCCGCGATGACCGGCAGCGATTTCGTGCAGGACGACAACGGATCGGGGTTTTTTTTCCAGGCGATCAACTTCACGGCCAGGTATCTGGGCAGCAAACGGCTGCTGGCGTTGGTACATCTCAATCCCGTCGGACTGACGCCGAACGGTTATTTGGTCAAAGGATCCGCGCCCGGATGGCCCCGGACCGAGGCGGGAAAATGGGAACTGCGCGACGTCCATATCATCGATGTCACGCCGCTGCCCGCCGCCGGCGACTACTGCTATTCGCACAAGGTCGGTTATATCGACCAGCAGACCTATGCGCTGAGCTGGATCGAGATGTATGGAAAAGATTCGATGCTGCAGAAGGTGTGGCCCATCTATCAGACGCCGCGGCGCATCGGCACCGGCGAGGAAGTGATCATACCGGAGGCGAACTCCACCAGCATGTTCAATTTCAAGGACAACCACACCACGGCGGCGTTTCAGGCCAGTCCGGTGCGGGTGGACGAGCAGGCGCCGGCGGACCTGCAAAATGCGTCAGTCGCGGCCTCGGCCAGCGGCTTGGGCCAGATCATGAAGTAAACGCGCGGCGCTTGTTTCGCCGCGTTTGATGCGGTTGACTCCAAAGCGGGGCCGCGCAGCGCGAGGATTGCGATGCAAAATCACGAAATTGCCAGAATCCTCGACGAAGTCGCCGACATGTTGGAGGTCAGCGAGGACAGCTTCTTCCGCGTGCGCGCCTACCGCAACGCCGCCCGCACCATCCGCGACCATCCGGCACCGCTGGCGCAGATGGACATCCGCCAGATGCGGGAGCTGCCGGGAATCGGCGCCGATATGGCGGGCAAGCTGCACAGCCTGGTGCAGACCGGCGATTTCGAGCTCCATCGTCAGCTGATGGCCCGAACCCCGCCGGGCCTGATCGAATTGCTGCGCCTGCCCGGCCTGGGGCCCAAACGCGTGCGCCTGCTCAATGAACGCCTTCAAATCAGGAGCATCGCCGACCTCAAGCGAGCGATTCAAGCCGGAGCATTGCGGACGGTACGCGGTTTCGGTCCCAAAATGGAGGCGCAACTGACCCAGGCGCTGGCCGGGGAAAAGCAGCAGGCCAGACCGCGTCCGCTGTATATCGAGGCGGCGCAGTGCGCCGAAGCGTTGCTGGCGTATTTGCGCCAAAGTCCGGCGGTCGAACACGTGGAAATCGCGGGCAGCTTGCGCCGGCGCAAAGAAACCGTCGGCGACCTCGACGTGCTGGCGCTTTCCACCGCACCGCTGGCCGTGATGGATCATCTCGAAGCTTTCCACGATTTAAAGCGGGTGCTGGGCAGGGGTGAGACCAAATCCAGCGTGGTGCTGAGCAGCGGTATGCAGGTGGATTTGCGCGTGGTGGCGCGCGAAAGCTACGGCGCCGCGATGGTATATTTCACCGGCTCGCAGGCGCATTGCGTGCATTTGCGCCGCCTTGCGCAGAGCGCCGGGATGCTGCTGAACGAGTATGGGCTGTTTTGCGGCGGCCAACGCGCGGCGGGCGCAACCGAGGAAGAGGTTTACCGCGCGCTGGGTCTGCCCTGGATTGCGCCGGAATTGCGCGAGGACCGCGGCGAGATCGA
>JAJPJA010000104.1 GCA_021324455.1 Pseudomonadota bacterium
CATTCGGCATTGGATTGCCCATACCGGCGGACCCCGGGTGCTGCAGGCGATCGAAAGCGCGCTCGATCTGCCATGCGATGCGCTGGCGCGCTCGTGGCGATCTTTGAACGAGATTGGCAATCTGTCCTCCGCCTCGGTTCTTTTCGTACTGGCCGATTTGATGGCGGCGCGGCAGGCGGAGCCGGGTGATTACGGGCTGCTGATGGCGGTCGGGCCGGGGTTCTGCTCGGAATTAGTACTATTGCAATGGTGATTTCGCTTGCCGCCTACCTGACGCTGCTGGCGGCGCTGGCGGCGGAACGGATCGTGGAACTGATGCTGTCCTCGCGCAATGCGCGTTGGGCGCGGGCGCGCGGCGCGATCGAGTACGGCGCGGCCCATTATCCGGCGATGGCCGCGTTTCATGCCCTGTTCATCGTCTCCTGCGCGGCCGAGGCGGGTTTGCTTCGGCCGCTGCAGGCGCCGCTGCTCGGATCGGCCGCGCTGAGCGGCGCGCTGCTCGCGCAGGCACTGCGCTACTGGGCGGTAAGCACACTGGGGCGGCGCTGGAACACGCGCATCATCGTTGCGCCCGGTGCCGCGCCAATTACATCCGGCCCCTACCGCTGGTTACGCCATCCGAACTATCTGGCGGTGGTTCTGGAGATGTTCTGCGTGCCGATGATCTACGGATGCTGGCGCACGGCGCTTGTGTTCTCCGCCGGTAACGCCATCCTCCTGCGCGTCAGAATCAAGGCCGAGGAAGCGGCTTTGGGCGCCCAGTACCGCGAGCGCTTCAACTCAGTCCCCCGCCTGCTCCCCAGCCTGCGCCGCCGGTCCGTTCCCTCTCTCACGATCCTCCGCAGAGGGCGAGGGTAAGGGCGCCGGACCAAGCGGAATCTCTGCCGGTTCTCGAAATCCCGGCAAAACGCCCGGCATATTCCACCGGTTCGTACTCGAAACCGCCGGCTCAGGCCCCTGTAACAGGCCCAGGTCCTCGACCGGCGCCAAACACCCTCGTCCGCGCCGCTTTACCGCGCGGAAGAGAAAATCGCAGTCTCACCCCTTCAAGAATTGCTTCACCGTATCGCAGAACTTCCGCGTCTGTTCGTGAAGCACGGCGTGGCCGGCTTCGGGGATTATTGCTTCGCTGCAATTGCGGATGTGGCGTTTGAATTCGCCCGCGTAAACCGGCGGAATCAGCCGGTCGGAGGCGCCCCACACCAGCAGCGTGGGTGCGGAGATGCGGTAGGCGCGCTTCTTCAGCCCGCGGTCGGGAATCGCCCACAAAAACTTGCCCGCCATCGTCATCCGCTTGACCCGCTCCACGTACATCTGGGCCATCTGCTCGCGATCCTCCGGCATCTGCATCATCGCCTGCGCCAGGGGCGAATTCGGATCGTGGAAAATCAGTTTGGGCAGCTCCTTGGGATCGGCGGCGAAGAAATCGGGAATCGGATGTTCCTCCAGCCAGAAGCCGGCCGGCGCGACCAGCACCAGCTTGCGCGCGCGATGCACGTCGAGCGCCGCAACCTCCGCCGCCAGCATCCCGCCCATCGAATGCCCCACGATAAAGGCGCTGTCCAGATGCAGATCGTCCATCAACTGATGATAAAACAAGGCGGCGTCGATCACGTTGTCGATCAGTTCGGCGCCGGTGGATTCGCCGAAGCCGGGCAGATGCGGCGCGATTACCCTGAAATCGCGGCCCAGTTCCTCCAGTGCCGGATCGGGCTCGAACATCCCGCCGGCGCCGTGCAGAAACAGCAGCGGCTCTCCGCTGCCGCAGGTGAACAGCTCAACCGAAAAGCGTCCTCCGCCGATACTCTGCTGTGTCTTGTTCACTTCGCAACCTCACTTGCACTGAGCGCCTGGCGCGGCGCGCTGGTCCTGGATGCGGCGGATGCTCCGTTAAGCGGCGCCGGTTGGGCGCGGTCCGCGGCGGGCAGCGGATGCGGCGACCAGCGATCCTGGTACTCGCTCCACAAGCCGCGCAGATGCGGCATCACCTCGCGTGCGAACAGATCGGTGCTCATGCGCGTCACCTCCGACGGCATCGACCCGAACTGCAGCAGCGCCATCAGATGCCCGCAGCGCAGTGTCTTGAGCGCCTCGCTCAGCCGATCGCGCACCGTCCTGGGCGACCCCGCGATGATATAGCCGCCGTCCACGAATTCCTTCCAGCTAAGCCCGCTCATGTTGGGGCGTCCGTACTGGCTTAGCAGCCCGTACTTGATCGTATCCAGCGTGCGATAGCCGGGCGCGTCGGCGAACCCGCTGTAGATGTGCAGGCAGCGGTTGTAGAAATAGTCCATGTGGGGCGAGAAGATGCGCTCCGCTTCGGCGTCGGTGTTGGCCACCGCCATGGTCTGCACGAAGCCCAGACTGTAGGGGTTGGGCTCCTTGTTCAGCCGGCTCATCGTTTCCCAGTAGCCGTCGGTGATGCGGCGTCCATGCATGTGGCCGATGAAGGACAGGAAGGAGTACTGGTAGTCGTGATTGGCGCAGAATTCCCAGGTCTCGATCGAACCGCCGCCGGGAATCCAGATCGGCGGATGCGGCTGCTGGAGCGGACGCGGCCACAGGTTGACGTAGCGCAACTGGGTGAACTTGCCGTTGAAGCTGAAGATGTCTTTGGCGGTCCACGCCTTCAGAATCAGGTCGTGCGCTTCGTGGTATTTCTCGCGCAGCAGAGCCGGGGTCTCGCCGTAGCAGAAATTGGTATCCATCGAGGTGCCGACCGGGAATCCGGCCACCAGACGCCCGCCGCTCAGCACGTCGAGCATCGCGAATTCCTCCGCCACCCGAATGGGAGGATTGTACAGCGCGATCGAATTGCCCAGCACCACCAGATTGGCGCGCGAGGTGCGCCGCGTCAGCGCCGCCGCCATGATGTTGGGCGAGGGCATCATGCCGTAGCCGTTCTGATGATGCTCGTTGCAGCCGATGCCGTCGAACCCGGACTGGTCGGCGAATTCCAGCGAGTCGAGGTATTCGTTGTAAAGCTGATGGCCGATTTTGGGGTCGTAGAGGGTGCGCGGAATATCGACCCACACGCTATGGTACTTCTGCTTGAAGTCGTCAGGCAGGAAGCGGTACGGCATCAGATGGAACCACGTGAATTTCATAGAACTCTCCTGCGGCTGTATTTTCCCCCCGCCGTTCCTAACGTGCGGCAGCGTTATTTCCCTTTTAGCGAATCACAGCTTTATAGCAATAGCGCCCCGAATTGAGAGCCTAACGCTCCCATACGCTGAGATCCACGCCCAGCGACTTCAGCCCCTCGAACAGTTCCGCGGGGCGGATGAAATCGGGAGCGCGATGCGGGTCCCACATGCGTGTGGCAACGCCGCGGCTGACAAACGCGATTGCCTGCTGCAGGGTGAAAAGCGCCCCCACCCGCCCGGTCTGACGCTCGTAGCGCTGGGCGTGGGAGCGGTCGATGACGAAATTCATGCTGTCGCACATACGCATCACGTTGGTCGTGTTCCAGTACCACGGGCTGAGACTGACATGAATCAGGGCGGATTGCGGGGCGGCGGAAGTCAGCGCGCCGTCGCTCATCACGATTCCAATCGGCGCCAGGCAGCATGCGCAGTGCGCTTCGATATTGCAGGACTTGCCCGCAAACGGCGGCATCTTCGAGGCCGCCATCGCCTCCATCGCGCAGCCCAGATAGCCGTTGAAGCGGCCGTCGATAATCAGCCGCGCCTGCGTCGGATAGGCGGAGAACGGCATGCATTTAAGCAGGTTGACGTTGTCCGCTTCCTGGTCGATGACGATCATGATGCCCAAATCCAGCTCGCGATAGACCTGCATCAGGCGGCGGCGGGTGAAACCGGTGGCTTCGGCGGCGTCGCGCAGGTCGGGCGGGTAACCGCGCGCGCACCAGAACTCATATAGAAACTGGCGCACCTTGATTGCATCGTCGCTGAAACGGAAATCGGGTACGTTCTGCGGCATGACACCTCCTCGTGCAAAACGGCTCAGGTGAACTCCGGCATGATCTCGCTGGCAAAAGTCGCCGCGAATTGGTCCGAGGGCAGTATCAGTTTGAAATAGGTACAGCCGAGCTCCTCGATTCGCACGCGGATTGCGCGTTTGATTTCCTCGACGGTTCCAATCAGCAGCGCGGGCGCGCCGCGGGCGGCCTCGGCGCCGGGGAGCCGCGGTTTGAAATTTCCGGTGGTGATTTCACGCGCCACCCGCTCCGCCAGCGCCGCGCTCTCCGCCGCACTCGCCGCTGGATAAACCTTCACCATCGCGCTGACCTCGATATCGTCGGGATTGCGCCCGGCTTGCGCGGCCATCGTGCGCACGATTTCCAGCCGGCGCTTGAGTTCGGCCATGCTCAGCGTATGGGTGAAGAAACTCATCATGTCCGCGTCCTGCGCGATGATCCGCAGCGTGCGCAGGTCGGTGCCGCCGATCATAATCGGCGGATGCGGCTTCTGGATCGGTTCGGGCAGGTTAACCGCCTTGTCGATGCGGAAGTAGCGGCCGGAAAATGACGGCTCCAGCTGCGTCCACATCGCTTTCATCACCTTCACGCCTTCACCCAGTTGCGCGATGCGTTCGGCGGTGGGCGGGTAGCGGTAACCGTACGCCTCATACTCGTTGCGGAGCCATCCGGCGCCGATGCCGACGGTGATGCGGCCGCCGCTGATGTGGTCCAGCGTGGTGAACATCTTGGCCAGCAGCGCGGGATTGCGAAACGACATGCATCCCACCGTCGGCACCAGCCGCACGCGCCGCGTGATCGAGGCCATCCACGCCAGCATCGTGAAGCATTCGAACTGCGGTATGCGGGCGCCGGGAGTCTTGGCCGGCAGCAGATGGTCGTCGAAGGAAATTGAATGATAAGCGAGTTGCTCGGCCAGAAGCACGCTGCGGCGGGCGCGTTGGAAGTCGCCGTTGAAAATGTGCAGTCCGAACCTGATGGGGCGCATGGGCTAACGTTTGCGCGAAGCCGGCTGAAAGTCCACCGCCGGCCAATCCGAAACAGGCCGCCGCAAATCAGCGCCGCGCCGCGGTATGGCAAGCCTCGGCGAATTCGGCGACCCCCTGGCGCCAATGCGGCAGCAGGATTTGCGGCTGCTGGATGCTGGTCAGCACGGAGTACGAGGGACGCCGCGCCGCGGCCGGAAATTCGCTGTGCGGCACCGGCACGACCTCGGTCTTGAGGCCCAGGCTTGCGAAGGCATGCGCCACCAACTCGAAGCGCGAGGCGCCGCCCTGTCCGGCCAGATGGTAGGTTCCCCACGCGCCGGTTTCGATCAGCGCCGCCAATGCCTGCGCCAGATGCGGCGCGTAGGTCGGCGATCCGAATTCGTCGTCGGCGACCCGGACCGGAGCCCGGCCGCCGATCGCGCTCATCCGGTTGATGAAGTTATTGCCGTCCGCGGCAAACAGCCACGCCGTGCGCACCACGTAATGCCGGGGATTGAGTTCCCGCACCGCTTCCTCGCCGGCCAGCTTGCTCGCCGCGTATACCGACAGCGGATTGGGGCGATCGTATTCGTGGTAGGGGCGGCCGGCGGTGCCGTCGAATACATAATCGGTCGAGACGTGCACAATCGGGATCGCGGCCGACGCGGCGGCCAGCGCCAGATTGCGCGGCCCCAATGCGTTTACGCGAAAGGCCTGCGCCTGATTGGTTTGGGCCGCGTCCACGTTGGTAAAGGCTGCCGCGTTGATGACGATGTCGGGCACGGTCCGCGCGATGGCGGCGCGCACCGCCGCCAGATCCGTGATATCGATGCGGTCGCGTCCGGCGGCGTCCACCCGATGGTGCCGCAAAGCGGCGGCCAGCGCGCGGCCCAGTTGTCCGTCGCCGCCGGTTATCAGGATTTTCACCTGTTTACCCCCTGGTATCGCGGCAGCAGGTCCGTCGATTCCTCCAGGGTGCGGGCGGCGCGGTCCTTGTCGGAGAGCAGCGGTGTGCCGGCGGGCCATCTGATTCCGATCGAGGGGTCGCTCCAGCGTATGATGAGCTGGTCGGCCGGGTCGTAAAAGTCGCTGCATTTGTATTCGACCTCGGCCACCTCGCTGAGCACGCAGAAGCCGTGCGCATAACCGCGCGGAATATAGGACTGGCGGAAATTCTCCGCCGACAATTCCGTGCCGTGCCAGCGGCCAAAGCTCGGCGAGCCGATTCGGATATCGACCGCGACGTCGAAGATGGCGCCGCGCACCACGCGGACCAGTTTGGCCTGCGGGCGCGCGCGCTGGGCGTGGAGGCCGCGAATCGTGCCGCGTACCGACAGCGAATGGTTATCCTGCACGAAAACGTCGGGCACGCCGCCCGCGGCGTAGCGGCGCCGGCTGTAGCTCTCGAGCAGGAAGCCGCGCTCGTCGCGGAATACGTCGGGCTCGATGATCAGCAATCCTTCAAGTTCGGTGGCGATGAATTTCATGCACAGCGATGATCGATCATTACGCCGGTTGGGAGCGCGCGGCCAGCATCGCGCGGCACCATTGGGTGTGTTCCAGGTACCAGCGCACGGTGCGGCGGACGCCTTCGTCAAAGGGGCACAGCGGGCGCCATCCGATCTCGCGCCGCATCCGCGCGATATCGGTGGCGTAGCGGCGGTCGTGTCCGGGGCGATCCGGCACAAAGACGCGCAGGGCCAGATAGTCGGTTGCGCCGCGCGCCCGCAGCGCCGGATTGCGCGCCGCCGGCATCTGTTCTTCGAGCGCGGCGCACAGCGCTTCGACCATCTGCAGGTTGGTGCGCTCGTTGCCGCCGCCGATATTGTAGCTGCGCCCCGGCTCGCCCCGCCGCAGCACGGCGATCAGCGCGGCGCAGTGGTCTTCGACGAACAGCCAGTCGCGCACGTTGAGGCCGTCGCCGTAAATGGGCAGATTGCGGCCCGCCGCCGCGTTCAGCACGATTACCGGCACCAGCTTCTCCGGATACTGGTAATAGCCGTAATTGTTGGAGCAGTTGGTGATCAGCGCCGGCAGGCCGAAGGTGCGATTGTAAGCGCGGACGAAATGGTCGGCAGCCGCCTTGGACGCGGCGTAGGGCGAGTTGGGCGCGTAGGAGGAATTTTCGTTGAAGGCGCCCTGCTCCAAACTGCCGTACACCTCGTCAGTGGAGACGTGCAGGAAGCGGAAGGACTCGCGCGCCGCGCCCAGCCCGCGGTAATACCACAGCGCCGCTTCCAGCAGTTCGAAGGTGCCGATGACGTTGGCGTCGAGAAAGTTGCGCGGCCCCTCGATCGAACGATCGACGTGGGTCTCGGCCGCGAAATGCACGATCGCCGCCGGCCGGTATCGATCCAGCGCCGCCTTCACCGCCGCGCGGTCGCCGATGTCGCCCCGGACGAAGGCGCAGCGCGGATGCCGCTCCACGTCGTGCAGATTGAGCAGCGAGCCGGCATAGGTGAGTTTGTCGAACACCACTACCCGCGACTGGGTCCGGCGCAGCGCGAACCGGACGAAGTTGCAGCCGATAAATCCCGCTCCGCCGGTAACCAGAATCGTGTCCATCGGATCAGCCAGTAAGCGTGTCATCTGGCGCGGCCGACTGCAACCTGCCGCCGGGCCCCGCCTGTGGCGATCGGATGGCTGGGAGAGCGCTATTGGGGCGGCGCGGCGATGGGTCAATTCCCGGCGAAAAGGACGGTGCTTGCGGCAGCGCGGCCTTTTGCGCTAAAAACCGCATACCGATGTGGTCCTGACCGCACCGGCTTTGACCTGATTCGCAGGTCCGCCTGCCTGGGAGCGTTACCGGGGAAAAGAACGCAACCCGCCAGACCTGCGAAGACCGGCTCCGGACTGCTGTTTGCCTGAATGCTTCGAAACTGGGGGCGGGAGAAGGCGACGACCAGTCAACCTTCCCGGCATTCAAATCACTGGCTGCTAGCAAAGGAGTCTCTCGATGAACAAGCGAACGGTTGCGCTCTGGAGCGCATCAGCGGCAGTGTTGTCGCTCGTCATGATACGGGCCGCGGCGGCGGAGATGATGTTCGACCCGCAGCATTATCGCGACCTGGTGGACGCGTCGTCAGCGCAGACCATTGCGCCGGGCACCAAAATCACGATGCAGAACTGGCGGCAATACAAAAACTTCATGCCGACGTGGCTGCAGGCGGCATATTCCGGCGACTATCACTGGCATATCGGGCCGGGGCCGGAGTTCACCATCACCGTCGGACCAACCAGCAATTTCCCGCTGCCCAAAAAGTTTTTGGAGGATACCGAAAAGTATCACAACCAGGTGGGCCTGGAAAAACTTTCCGACGGCGGCTTCACCATCAAGGGATATACCGCCGGAGTTCCCTTTCCTAATCCGTCCGAGCCCGACATGGCCGCCAAGCTGATGTACAACGGATGGCTGCCGTGGCGCCCCTTCGTATCGCGCTACTATACCTGGGATCGCATCGTTGACCGCTACGGAAACGTGAGTCCCGAGGACACCGACGACACGTTCTTCGAGATGGCTTATCTGAGCGATGAGGGCTACCCGACAACCACCGCTTACGGCACCGACTATTTCCAGGCGGGCCATTACTTCGTCGCCGCCCCCGAGCAGTCCAAGTACACCACCGAACTTCAGCTTCAACCCAAAGATCCGACCAAACTTCAGGAGCTGTATGCGTTCCTGCCCTCACTGCGCCGATCGCTGCGTCTGTCCAGCGCGGCCCGCTGCACTCCGCTGCTGGGTACGGACTACATCGCGGACGACGGAGCATGGCTGCCGCCGAATTTCGCCCCGACCTACCTGGGCGAGAAGAAGCTCCTGAGCATCGTAATGGATCCGAACAAGTCCTCCGATCCGAAGTCGTACGCCGGCGGCGGCGCCGTAGCCGGCGACACCTTTCCGGGATGGCCGGTGGCGGGGACCAATCATTGGGAGCTGCGCAACGTTTACATAATCGACCTGCTCGCGCTTCCCAAGCTTGGCAACTATTGTTACTCCCATCGCGTTTACTACATCGATAAGCAGAACTGGAACATCGCGAACTTCGGGGCGGAGAACTACGATCGGACCGGCAAGCTATACAAAATGTTGTGGACCGCTCCTTATCCGGTCACCGTCGGCGCGGTCACGACGGTCTATGCTTATTCCACCGGCATGAGCATGGCGATGGATTTTCAAAATCAGCACGTAACCTGGAACAACGACACGGCGGTGCAAATCGATAATCAGGTGCCCGCCGACATGCGCGATCCGGTTAACGCCACTCCGGCCGGTCTGGCGCGCGTGATGAAGTAGATTTCGGGCTCCTGCGTTTGCGGATGGGGCGTCCCTCCGCGCGCCCCATCCCGGCTCCCGGCCGTTTTTTGTGCCGTGCTCCGATCTGTTATCCGTCCCGGCGGCGGGGTAGGTTTGATCCCGATGGTCCGCATCGGCACATCGGGATTCAGCTACAAGGAGTGGATCGGCACTTTTTATCCGCCGAAGACGCCGGGCAACAGGATGCTGGCGTACTACGCCGCGCGGATGCCAACGGTTGAGATCAACTATACGTTCCGGGCGATGCCGCGGCCGCAGATGCTGGAAGGATGGATGGCGCAGACGCCGGCGGAGTTCCGCTTCGCGCTCAAAGCCTCGCAGCGCATCACCCATCAGGCCCGTCTGCGCAACGCTCAGAGCGATCTCGACTACTTTATCTCGGTTGCCGCCGGCCTTGACGGCCGCCTCGCTCCGGCCCTGTTCCAGCTGCCGCCCGGATTCAAAAAGGACGTTCCGCTGCTGCGCGATTTTCTGGCCCAGCTCGACGGCCGCATCAGCGCCGCGTTCGAATTCCGCGATAGGTCGTGGTTTGAGGACAGCGTTTTCGACGCGCTGGGCGGCGCCGCCAGTGCCTTATGTATTGCGGAGAGCGAAAAAATCTCCACTCCGATCGTCCTGACCGCGCCCTACACCTATCTGCGTCTGCGCAAGGAGACCTATGACGACGGCGGGCTGGCCCAGTGGGCCGACCGCGTCGCCGACATGGCCGCCCAGGACCGCGAGGTTTACGTCTATCTGAAACATGCCGTGGCCGCGCCGCAACTCGCCGCCCGGCTGCGCGCCATGCTCGATGAGCGGCTGGGAACCGCACCGCAGTGATCGTTGCCCAGGGCGAGTACGTTTACGAAATTCGCGACCAGGGCAGTCCGATCGCCGTCGAGACCGTCCGGCTCAGCGCGGACCTGCTGAGCGGCATGCGCCGTTCAAGCTCCGGAAATCTGTACGAAGTCGAAGCCCGGCTCGACGCCGGCGCCATCGTGCAGTCCATCCGCCTGCGCTATGTCAGGGGACCGTTCTCGCGCACCGCAACTTATGAAGCCGCCGCCGACGTTCTGCGCGGCACAATCACGGCGCTGGGCGGACGCAATACGCTGGAAGTAAAGCTGGGTCGCTTTCGCGAGGTCGATGCCGGCCTGACGGTTTTCAAGGCGCTGCTGATTGCGCACGTGCGCGCCCGCGGCCAGAACCGATGGACCGCGCGGGTGGCGGTGATCGATCCGGCCACGCTGGTGGCGAAATCGATCAAGCAGTCGCTTTACCGGGTCGAAGCGGAGCCGGGCAAATGGCTGTTCGAGCCCGCGATCGGGGAGCGGGAGACGATCGTGGTGGACGAAGCCGGCCGCGTCTTAACCCACGTCACGCACGGCGGCGTTGCGGCGCAGCTGTTGCCAAAGTAATCCGGTTCCCGCGGGCGATGGTGCGGGAGCGGACAGATGGAGTGCGCGGGCGGCGGACTTTCGCGAGGGAAATCAGCCCCGGGCCGCCAGTTGTTCGGCTTCGGCCGACATTACCGCCGGCTTCACCTCGACGCCGTTGTAGATGCGCCGCTGTCTGCCGTCGGGGCCGAGCAGGAACAGCGTCTCCATGTGCGTGACGCTGCCGTCCGCCTCGCGCATCCGGCGCAGCTTGAATCGCGCCAGAACGTGGTCGACCTGCCGCGGCGTGCCGGTCAGAAACAGCCATCCGGCGTGATCCGCGCCCAGGCGCTCGGCGTACTCCTTCAATTTTTGCGGGGTGTCGTTCTCCGGGTCGAGGCTGATCGAAACCATCCGCACCCGCGGCCCAAGCCGCGTGCCCAGGCTGTTGGCCACGGTCACCAGCTTCGAGGTGAGCGTCGAGCACGGACCGGGACACGAGGTGTAGATGAAATCGACCAGCACCGGCTCGCCCTTGAGCGACGCCAGCGAGACGCGATTGCCGTTCTGGTCGATCAGCGATACCGCGGGCAGACAGTCATCGGTACTGGCCGCGTCATAGGCGCCGTTGGGCGCGGGCGCGTAGTTGCATGCCGCAAACAAACCGATGAACAGGCCGAACAGCGCCGCGCCGAGTACGCCGGCCAGGCGCGAGGACTTGTCACGCATCGAACAACACCTGCAGGAGGTTTGCTCCTCCAAGTCCAGCGCAAAAACGCCGGCGACGCAACCGGCCTCAGGCGGCGATTTTATCCCGCGGCATCTTGCAGTCGCCGTCGAACATCGCGCCTTCGTGCAGCACCAGGTTGGGCGTCTTGAGGGTGCCGCGGGCGCGCGCCGTCGCCATCAACTCGATTCGCTGCCGCGCGGTGATATCGCCGTTGACGGTGCCCGCGATGGTGATGCTCTGGGCGGTGATCCGGGCGTTGATAACTGCGGTTTCGGTCACGATGACTTCCTCGCCGACGATCTCGCCTTCAACTTCGCCCTCGATGCGGGCGGTGGCGCCGAAGGACAGCTTGCCGACCACCTTGGTTCCTCTTCCGATACGCGACTCGTTGCCGCCTGCTTCAATCGCCATGCTCTGCGCTCTCCAGACCGGGGGGCCGAGAATTTCACCGATGATGCTCCAGGCATCAGCCAAGGTAAAGGAAAATAACGGCAAAATCGGCGGCGCCGCGCGAAGCTTTTCCACACCCGGCAAAAAAGAAGGGCCGGGATTGCTCCCGGCCCTTCCGCCGCCTCCGCATCCACCCCACTACCCAACTTGTCAGCGCGGCGTTGCCGCTCTCACCTCATCCACCGGGCCCCGAGGGAAACCAACACCCTGACCGCATCGCCGCCCGCTTCCGCCCCGCCCCGCTTCCTGCCGCCCGCCTGGATTTGCCGCCTCCGATTTGCCATCCCGCCGGGGCTTTGCCTGCACCCGCCGGCTTGCACCTGCGCCGACAAACTGTGATTCGATAAACCTCCGTCCTTACGAACAACCGCTGGTCGTGCCGCAATTCATACACTTGTAGCAGGTGCCGTTGCGCACCATGATGCATCCGCAATCCGGGCACGGCGGCGCGTCCTGCTGATTCAAAAACGCCTGGCGCATCTCGCCGTCCTTGCCGCCCTCCAGCATCGGCGCCGCGCTCTCGCGTATCGCCGGGCCGCTTTCGCCCGCCTCTTCCATCACCAGGCCGACTTCGCGCTTGGCCTGCTCGTCGAGGAATTTCGACGCCATCCAGCGGAACAGGTAATCCACGATCGACTTGGCGTAAGGTATCTGCGGGTTCTTGGTGAAACCGGACGGTTCGAAGCGCATATGCGCGAACTTGTCGACCAGAAACTGCAGCGGCACGCCGTACTGCAGCGCGTAGGAAATCGCCGTTGCGAAGGAATCCATCAGGCCCGAGATGGTCGAACCCTGCTTGGACATGTTGACGAAAATCTCGCCCGGCTTGCCGTCTTCGTACATGCCGACCGTGATGTAGCCCTCATGCCCCGCGATGTCGAACTTATGCGTAAGCGATTTGCGCTCGTCGGGCAGCTTGCGTCGCACCGGCTGAAGCTCGGCCGGCTCCAGCGCGCGCGCCGCCTGGGTCTTGTCGCGTTGCGCCTTGCCGGTGTTGAGCGGCTGCGTACGCTTGGAGCCGTCGCGATAGATTGCCACCGCCTTGAGCCCCAGCCGCCAGGCCGTGATGTAGGCTTCGGCGATTTCCGCCGCCGTGGCCGAAGCCGGCATATTGATGGTCTTGGAGATGGCGCCCGAGATGAACGGCTGCACCGCCCCCATCATCTTCAGATGACCCATGTAATGGATTGAGCGGGTGCCCGCCCGCGGCGTGAACGCACAGTCGAACACGGCCAGATGATGGTCGTTCAGATGCGGCGCGCCCTCGATGGTCTCGTGCTCGTCGATGTACTCGACGATCTCCTGCACCTCGCGCGAATCGTAGCCCAGCCGTTTAAGCGCGCGCGGCACGGTCTGATTGACAATCTTCAGCATCCCGCCGCCGACCAGCTTCTTGTACTTGACCAGAGCGATGTCGGGCTCGATGCCGGTGGTGTCGCAGTCCATCATGAACGCGATGGTTCCGGTGGGAGCGATCACGGTCGCCTGCGAGTTGCGGTAGCCGGAATTCTGCCCCGCCTTGAGCGCCTCATCCCACGCCTCGCGGGCCGCGCGCAGCAATTCCAGCGGCACATGCGCGGTCTCCAGCTTGTAGGCGTAGGAGCGATGCCGCTCGATCACCTTGAGCATCGGATCGCGATTGAGGTTGTAGCCGGAGAACGGCCCCACCGCTTCAGCCATCCGCGCCGACTGCAGATAGGCCTCGCCCGTCATCAGCGCGGTGATGGCGGCGGCGTAGCTGCGGCCCTGGTCGGAGTCGTAGGGCATCCCGAGCGCCATCAGCAGTGCGCCCAAATTAGCGTAGCCGAGGCCCAGCTCGCGAAACGCCCTGGCGTTGTGCGTGATCTCCTCGGTCGGATAGGAGGAGTTGTCCACCACGATGTCCTGCGCCGTGATCATGACGTCGACCGCGTGGCGAAAGCCCTTGACGTCGAAGTCGCCGCGCTCGTCGATGAATTTCAAGAGGTTGAGCGAGGCCAGATTGCAGGCCGAGTTATCCAGATGCATGTACTCGCTGCACGGATTGGACGCGTTGATGCGCCCGCTGTTGGGGCAGGTGTGCCACAAATTGGCGGTGCTGTCGAACTGCATCCCGGGGTCGCCGCATGCATGGGTGGCCTCGGCGATCATGCGCAGGATGTCGCGCGCGCGGTAAGTCTGCGCCACTTCGCCGCTCTTGACGTAGCGCGTATGCCAGTCGCTGTCGTTGACCACCGCCTGCATGAACTCGTCGGTGGCGCGCACCGAATTGTTCGCGTTCTGGAAGTACACCGAGCTGTAGGCGGGACCGTCGAGCGACCCGTCATAGCCGGCGTCGATCAGCGCCCACGCCTTCTTCTCCTCTTCCTCCTTGCACTTGATGAACTGCTCGATATCGGGATGGTCCGCGTTGAGCACGACCATCTTGGCTGCGCGCCGCGTTTTGCCGCCCGATTTAATCACACCGGCGGAAGCGTCGGCGGCCTTCATGAACGACAGCGGACCCGACGCGGTGCCGCCGGCCGAAAGCTTTTCCTTGCACGAACGCAGGTTGGACAGGTTGACGCCCGAACCCGAACCGCCTTTGAAGATCATCCCCTCGTTGCGGTACCAGTTCAGGATCGACTCCATGTTGTCGTCCACGCGCAGGATGAAACAGGCCGAGCATTGCGGTTTGGGCTCGATGCCGACGTTGAAGAAGACCGGGCTGTTGAAGGCGGCCTTCTGCCGCAGCAGCAGATGAGTCAGCTCGGCGTGAAAGGTATCGCGCTCTTGGGCGTCGGCGAAGTAAGCCTGTTTCTCGCCCCATCCGGTGATGGTATCGACCACGCGCAGGATGAGCTGGCGCACGCTGGTCTCGCGCCGGGGGCTGCCCAGCGGGCCGCGAAAATATTTGGAGGCGACGACGTTGGCGGCGGTCTGGGACCATTCGCGCGGGACCTCGATATCGCGCTGCTCGAAAACGACCCGCCCGTCCTCGCCGGCAATCATGGCGGAGCGATACTCCCACTGGACCTCGTCCATGGGGTCGACGCCGGGCCGGGTGAACATGCGGGAGAGCCCCACGCCGCGCCGCCGGGAACTTACCGCTTCGCCTCTTTCGATTGCCTGTTTGTCCGTGCTCTGGGCCATTTGGAACGCTCCCCTCAACCCCTCGTGGTTAGCCACAGGTCCGCCCTGTCCGCGTGAGAAGGCTAGTTAACCCACAAAGGATAGTACTGTCAAACGCCGTAAGCAGCGGAGTTCATACTACTAATGGTATTTTCAACAGGGTGTGCAACGATTGCAATAGTGTTTGTGGATAACTTTTCGTATTTTGTTCGTTTTGGGCCAAAAATGCCATATCCTCGACGCTTTTCACGGGCTCGGTCGGGCAGTTCAGACCAGACCGGGTGTTGAATGTGAAATGATCGTCTGCTTGGGTCAATCCGACCCCAGCGGCTGTGGGCAAAAGATCGGAGCATAGCTGAAACCGATTCAGTTTACCTTATCAAATTCGGCGTCGGATAACGCATAACCTGTGCCGCCGAAAACCGGCCAATCTCAAAAGGAAAGAAATGGCTGCGAAGGCCCTGTGCCTTCGCAGATTGCGCCGCCGCTAAGCAAAATGGTAGCTCTTCCGATACTCCGATGGCGTTCAGGAAAGCACGCAAACAGCCGGAATTGCTCGGCAAAACCCTGGCCGGGGTGCTCGACGCGCTGGATACGCGAGGGCAATTCGCGTTGTTCAAGCTGGTCCGGGTCTGGCCCGAGGTGGTGGGGGAGGCTATCGCGCGTCATACCGAGGTCGCGTCGCTCAAGTTCCATACCGCGGTAATCAAGGTATCGACGGCGATGTGGATCCAGGAACTCAGTCTGATGCGCCGGCAGATTCTGGATCGGCTGATTGAGGCGGTCGGCGACGATTCAATCCGCGACCTGCGCTTCGTCAGGGGCACGCTCAGCCGCCACACCCGTCCGCCCAAAGCCGCATCCAGGCGCGCCATCCGCCGTTCCATCGACCTGCCCGAACTTAAGGACCCGCAACTGCGCCAGGCCTTCGAGGACCTGATCGAAGCCTGGGGCCGCGCCCCCCGCTGAGCCCGGATTCTGCAGCCGCGGCAGGCCGCCGCACGACGCGTTGTTCTTCGGCCGGAATCAGACCATATAACGGCCGAGATAGCGCCCGTTGGTGTCCGTGACCAGCAGATATGGCGAATGGCGCAGCAGGCTTGCGGCCAGCCGCCGCGTCATATCGGGGCGGATGGTCTGGGGGGCGGGATTCATCGCGTCGCGCGCCAGTTCCCCCGCCCGCTTGAACTCGATTGCCCCGATCAGCACTCCGGAGTCGTCAAGCACGGCCGCCAGCGGTGCTGTTTCGCGCTCGAACGATTCGGCAATGGTCTGGTCGGGGCGCAGCCGCGGCAGGTCAGATACGGTTGCGTTGCCAACCGGGTCTCGCCTGGAGATCCGGATCCAGCTTTGACGAAGCCCCGGAAACAGGTTGTGGATGAAGTAGGGCAGGGCGCGCAGCCGTTGGCCGATGGCGGGATGCGGTTCCATCGGCAGGCCGCGTTCCATCCAATCGGCTTTCCCGCGCGTGTAGCGGTAGACCTGGGCAAAGCCGAGCAGGTGGAGCTGCGCCGCAGCCCGCGCGCTCAGGTCTCACAGCGAATCGCGGCAGTACGCCACCACCGGACGCGCCGGCGAGAGCATCGCGGAGGCGTCGTACCACAAGCGCGGCAGCGGCAGGGCAAGCGCGCCGCGGATGTGGCCGGCGCGGTATTCGTGCGGCGGCAGCGTATCGATCACTTCGGCGCCGGCGCGCGTCAAGGCGATTACTTCTCGATGGGTAACTTCGCGCATCGGCGCAGTCACCTCAATGGCCGGCGGCCTGGGCCTCGGCGGCGGGCCGTTTAAGCAGAAACGGTCCGGGAATCAGGATGATCGCGATAAAGCACAGGATGCGGAAAAGGTCGTTGAAGGAGAGCATCGCGGCCTGCGCCTGGATTCCGTGATACAGCATCTCCATCCCGCGCCGCGCGCTGTCGCCGAAATGCCCCATCGAATTCCCCATCCGCCACGCTTCGAATACGGTGTAATGCTGCGAGAGGTAGGTCTGATGCACCTGCTCGCGGGTAATCAGCGTGGTCGAGAGGTAGGCGACCGAGATGGCGGCGAAGTTGTTGCGCAGCATGCTGTAGAGGCTCGACGCATAGCCGACCCGCTCGCGCGCGACGCATGACAGGGTCGCGGCCGACAGCGTGGGGAAAATCATTCCCGATCCGACGCCCTGCAGCACGCTGGGAATGATGAAGTTCCACATGCTCATATGCAGTTCGAAGCGCGACATCTGCCACAGTCCGAGGGCGCTCAGCACGAAGCCCAGGGAGACGGTGAAGCGAGTATCGAAATTGAGCCGCGCCAACTGCCCCACCATCAGCAGCGTGACGACCATCGCCACGCCGCGCGGCGCCATCGTCAGCCCCGCCATCATTGCGGAGTATCCCAGGTATTCCTGCAGGAAGATCGGATTGAGCACGCCGCCGCCGTAGCTGACGAAGAACATCGACACCACCAGGCCCACGGCGATGGTGAAAGTGGGAATCTTCAGGATACGGAAGTCGATGATCGGCTCGGCAAAGGTCAGTTCGCGCACGAGCAGCGCAATCAGACTGAAGGCGGCCAGCGCGGTGGTCCAGATCACCCACGGCGCCGCAAACCAGTCGGCGCGCTGACCGCGGTCCATCACGATTTGCAGGCTGCCCAATCCCAGCACCAGCAGCAGGATGCCCAAATAGTCGACCCGTCCGCCGGCGGCGCGCCGCTTGCGCATGAACGCCGGATCATGGACGAAGGTGGAGACCATCAGGACCGCGACCGCGCCCACCGGAATATTGATGTAGAAATTCCAGCGCCAGCTCCAGTTGTCGGTAATCCATCCACCCAGGGTTGGACCGATGATGGGCGCGGCCATGATACCCAATCCCCAGGTCGCCATCGCCATCGCCTGTTCCTGCGGCGGGAAGGTCTCCATCATGATGGCCTGCGAGGACGGCACCATCGCGGCGCCCGCCAGTCCCTGCAACAATCGGAACAGCACCATCTGGTCGAGGCTGCGGGCGGCGCCGCACAGCCCCGACGCGATTACAAACGTCACCACCGAGGTCAGGAAATAGCGCTTGCGCCCAAAGCGCGAGGAGATCCATCCGGTCATCGGAATCATGATGCCGTTGGCGAGCAGATAGCTGGTCAGCACCCAGGTGATTTCATCGACGCTGGCGGAAAACGCGCCCTGCATATGGGGCAGGGAGACATTGATGATCGAGGTGTCGAGCATCTCAAGCATCGTGCCCAGCATCACGGCGATGGCAATCAGCCATTTATGGCTATGTTCGTAGGCGCGCTCGTCAACAGTGGGAGCGTCGGCGGCGTCAACAAAATCGTGGGCGCGTGCGTCTGAGGGAGTGGGGTTGTCGTTAAGGGCGGAGGCCATGTTGGGGCGCCGGCGGATATTTTAGACGGCCGCGGGGGATGGCGAAACGAAGGGGGAAGGGGGGCGCGGCGGGATTAAACAAAATGCTGTTCTATATAGGCCAGGGCGGTTTCCAAATCCGGCAGAATCTTGGTGCAAAACCGCACCATCCACGGCGACGCTTCGGCAAAGCTGAACGGGCTGAACGCGATCACGAACTTGCCCAGATGATAGCTGGCATAAAAGGTTTCCATCGCCGTCCCGATCGACGATTTGCTGTAGTTGACCAGCAGCAGATCGGCGTCGCGGATGTCCTGCAGGTCGAATTCCACGATTTCGTTGGCCGAATCGATCTCCCGATCGCGGAAATTGCGGCGCATCGGATCCAGCAGGATGAAGCGCCCCGCCAGCCGCTCCTTGGCCCGGGTGCGCCAGTCTTTGGCCAGCTCGGGATGGGCGTCCATAATCGGACCGCACAGATAGATTTTCCTTGCCTCGCCTGCCATGCGCCGCGCAGCATAGCATACGCGCCGCCCCGGACGCAGGGCGCTGGCCGGAACCAGCCGAAAATTGCCGTGGGTCTATGAATAGCCGTTAAATAAAGTTAAAAAGATCGGAGGCGAGGGAGCAGGCGGTCAGTGGCTCAAGCCTTAAAAGCTCAGCATATTGAAGTGGTCCAGCCGCAGCCGGCGCACGCCGCGCGCAGCACCCTGGAAGGACTGCAACTCACCAAGCGCTACGGTGGACGCGCGGTGGTGAACCAGGTCGAAGTGCGTATCCGCGGCGGCGAAGTGGTCGGCCTGCTGGGTCCCAACGGCGCCGGCAAGACCACCACCTTCTATATGCTGGTGGGTCTGCTCAAGCCGGACTCCGGGCGCATCATGCTCGACGGCGAAGACATCAGTTATCTGCCCCTGTACCAGCGTGCGCGCCGCGGCATCAGCTATCTGCCCCAGGAGCCGTCGGTGTTCCGCAAGCTTACCGTGGAGCAGAATCTGCTGGCGGTGCTGGAGACGCTCCCGCTTACCGAAGAGGAGCGCCAGGGGCGGCTGCAGTCGCTGCTGAGCGAACTGGATATCGGTCACCTGGCGCGCAGCAAGGCCGGAGTGCTGTCCGGCGGAGAGCGGCGGCGGGTGGAAATCACGCGCGCGCTGGTCCTCAATCCGTCCTTCCTGTGTCTGGACGAGCCGTTCGCGGGGATCGACCCGATCACGGTGATCGAGATTCAGCGCATAATCCAGTATCTGAAGGAGCGCGGAATCGGTGTTTTGATGTCCGACCATAACGTGCATGAAACTCTGTCGGTAATCGACCGCGCATACGTCATCCACGGCGGCCGTATCCTGATGGAAGGGGCGCCGCAGGAAATCGTGGAGAGTTCCGCCGTGCGCGAGGTGTTTTTGGGCGAAAGCTTCCAGTTGCGTTGAGCGCGGCCTACCCTATCGCCGCGGGTACTCGACCGGCGGCGCTTATGCGGTAATACTTGGGACATGAGCGTTTTAATTCCCTACGTGGTCGAGCAGACCGGACGCGGCGAGCGCTCCTACGATATCTACTCGCGGCTGCTTCGCGACCGGATCGTTTTTTTGGGCGGGCCGATCAACGACGACATCGCCAATCTGATTTCGGCGCAGCTCTTATTTCTGGAGGCGGAGAACCCCGAGCAGGAAATCAATCTGTATATCAATTCGCCGGGCGGTTCGGTGACGGCCGGTCTCGCCATCTACGACACCATCCAGTTCATCAAGCCGCAGCTGTCGACCCTGTGCGTGGGCCAGGCGGCGAGCATGGCGGCGGTGCTGCTGGCCGCGGGCAGCAAGGGCAGACGCTACGCCCTGCCGCATTCGCGGGTGATGATCCACCAGCTTTCGGGCGCGTTCGAAGGACAGGCCTCCGATATCGAGCTGCACGCGCGCGAGGCGCTGCGTCTGCGCGAAACGCTCAACAACATCCTGGCCCAGCATACCGGGCAGACCGTGCGCCGGATCGAAAAGGATACCGAGCGCGACAGTTTCATGAATGCGCAGCAGGCGGTGGAGTACGGGATCGTGGACGAGATCCTGGAATCGCGCCGCTCCAAAACCGGCTGACGAAATTCCGCCGCCGCAATCGGATCCGGCCGCATCGGGCGGCGCGCGCGCATCGCGGCAGGACCCTTCCGGCTCCAGGTGATGAGGGGCTCTGTGCGTTTGCTGACTCCCGAGGTGACTTCCTTCATACGCGCTTCGCTGAGATCCGTCTGGTCGCTGGAACTGCTGCTGTTGATCCGTGGCGGCGGCGCCCGTCAGTGGACGGCGGAGGAGCTGACACGCGAGCTGCGCGCCAGCAGATTGCTGGTCAACGGCATTCTTGCCGATTTCATAAAATCCGGATTGGTGGTCCAAGCCGCACCCGAGCGCTTCGAATATCGCGCCGCCAGTCCGGCTTTGGCCGAGCTGGTCGACGCGCTGGCGGGGATCTACGCCGAGCGGCCCACCGCGGTTATCGCCGCGATCGTGAACGCGCCCAGGAGCAACCTGGAGAGTTTTGCCGACGCTTTCAAGTTCCGCAACAAACCGGGGGGAAAATGACCGATGCTGGTCTTGCCGTCATTGGTTTACCTGCTATGCGCCGCCACCAGTTGCGCATGCATGGCGCTTCTGATGCGCGGATATATGCGCAATCGGACCCGCTTGCTGCTCTGGAGCATGCTGTGTTTCGTCGGCCTGGCGTTCAACAATCTGCTGCTGTTTACGGATCTGGTGCTGCTGCCTGAGGTGGACCTGCAATGGCCCCGGCATATCAGCGCACTGGCCTCGGTCGCGGTGCTGATTTACGGCTTCATCTGGGAGGCGGATTGACCGATGGTTAATTTCGCCTGCGGAATGATCACGATGGGCTATCTGGTGGCGGGAGTTTTCTTTCTAAGATTCTGGACCCGCATGCGCGACGCTCTGTTTCTGGCATTTGCCGCCGCGTTCGGGCTGTTGGCGATTCACGAGGCGTTATTGGCGGTTTTTCAGATCAGGGAGGAACACAGGAGCCTGGTTTTTCTGGTGCGGCTGGCGGCGTTCGTGGTGATCGGCGTTGCAATTCTGCTCAAGAACATCGGCGCTTCCTCCTGCGGCCATTCCAGCACCGGGGTTGAGCCCAAACGCGTCGCCCGCAGGCGCTAGGGCGCTGGCCTTTCGCCGCCAGGGCGTCCGCACCGGCGCCGGCCGGCGGGGGGAGTTGCACGCGCCGGCGCACAAAGGTACCTATGATCGTCTGAAAACACGCCGCCGGACCCCTATGGGCAGGTAGCTCAGTCGGTAGAGCAAAGGACTGAAAATCCTTGTGTCGACAGTTCGATTCTGTCCCTGCCCACCATAAAACATCCTGCGAAATTGCCGATGTCTGCATCTCCGCGCGGCCTCATGCGCCGGAAGGATTGAGATCGCGGAGGCAGCGTTCCACGAATGCCAGCGTCTCGTCGTGGCCGGACGTGATGCCGAGGGCTTTTTCGAGGACCAGTACCTGCGACAGGCCGGTCATCAGCAGCACGGCGACTACCGGCGGGCAACTGTTCGCGGGGCTGCCGCAACCGTGCAGCACCCTCGCGACCGCGTCAAGCTGCATCTGACGGAAGCGCTCCGCGTGCCGGGCGATCTCCGTCCGAATGGCCTTGCGATGGTTCGCCAGCGCCACGAATTCCATCACAAAAGCCGTCCCTCCGGGGTCGATGACGAGCTTCCACAACTCCTGGAGCGAGCGGGCCGAAGCCAGCGCCGCCGCGTAGCGTTCGAGGTTGTGCTCGGCGCTGCGGCGATAGACCGCCAAAAACAGGTCGTCCATCGTGCGAAAGTAGTAGTGCACGAGTTGGGGTTTGAGCCCCGCCCTGCTGGCGACGCGCCGTGAGCTCACCGCGGCGTAGCCCTCTTCGAGCATCAGTTGCTCGGCGGCGTCGAGCAGGAGCCCCCGGGTCCTGGAGTCCGGCGCCCCCAGTCTGCGCGTGGATGCGGTCTTAATCGTCGAAGCCACCTGGTCGCCACGCCCTCATCTGCTGGCCATGTTGACAGCTCCTTGCCCGTACTGCTAGGCAACTGCCCAGCATTGCTGAGCGAATGCTCAGCGTCGTCGGCTAGCGGCGTGGGCCGCTCGGGGGCTGTCCTTCCGGATCAAGCCATGCCGGAGAGCGCGGTGGCAATAAGGAGCCTCGAATGAGCAACTTCGACACGGTTGATTTCTTCACCGATCCGTCCCTCATCGAGGACCCGTATCCGTACTTCGAATACCTGCGCTCAAAGGGCCCGGTGGTGCGCGAGCCGCATCACGGCGCGGTCGCCGTGCTGGGATACGAGGAGGCGGTCGCGATCTACCGCGACCACGAGACGTTCTCGTCGTGCAACTCGGTCATCGGGCCGTTTCACGGAATGCCGCTGCAGTCGGCGGGCGACGACATCGGCGAACTCATCGAGAACTACCGCAGCCGGCTGCCGATGAACGAGCACATGGTGACGATGGATGCGCCCGGCCACACCAGGCATCGAGCCCTGCTGATGCGGCTGATCACGCCCAGACGTCTGCGCGAGAACGAGGCGTTCATGTGGCGGCTGGCCGACCGCCAACTCGACGAGTTTGTCGGCCGCGGCCAATGCGAGTTCATCGGCGACTATGCGCAGCCGTTCGCCGTGCAGGTCATCGCCGACCTGCTGGGCGTGCCCGAAGAGGACCATCGGCTGTTCCGCGTGCGGCTCGGGCTCAATGCGCCGCCCGGGAGCGTCATCCAGGGCGAGGAGGAGCGGTTCTCGAACCTGAACTCGTTGGCGTTCCTCGACGGATGGTTCACGTCTTACATCGAGGACCGGCGCCGCGAACCCCGACACGACGCGCTGACCGAGCTCGCCCTGGCCAGGTTCCCCGACGGCTCGACGCCCGAAGTCGTTGACGTGGTGCGTACGGCCACCTTCCTGTTCGCGGCCGGGCAGGAAACCACCGCCCGCCTGCTGGCGGCGGCGCTCAAATATCTCGCCGAGCAGCCTGAGCTTCAGCGGATGCTGCACGATAACCGCGGACTGATCCCGAATTTTATTGATGAGACCCTGCGCATCGAGAGTCCGGTCAAAAGCGATTGCCGTCTGGCGCGGCGCACAACCCGGATTGGCGGTGTCGAGGTCCCCGCCGGCACCACGGTGGTAATCCTCAACGGCGCCGCCAACCGTGACCCGCGGCGGTTCGAATGCCCTGCCGAGTTCCGTATCGACCGGCCCAACGCGAACGAGCACATCGCCTTCGGCCGCGGCGCCCACGCCTGCCCCGGCGGTCCGCTCGCCCGGGCCGAGGCCAAGGTAAGCCTGGAGCGGATTCTCGACCGGATGCGTGAGATCCGTCTGTCTGAAGCCGCACATGGCCCGCATGGGGCCCGCCGCTTCGAATATGCGCCGACCTATGTCCTGCGCGGCCTGACCTCGCTTCATCTCGAGTTTACGCCAGTTGAGAATCGATGAGCTCGGCCAGGTGACATTGACGCTCCGCAGCCCGTAGTGCTGCCCATCGACACACGCGATCAGCGTCATTTTGTGTCTGGACGCGTCAGCTTTTTGAAGCGTGCGACGGAATCAGCCGCCGCCAGCTGCGGCACGGGACATGCTCCTGTGATTGACGCCCTCACTCTCCATGCTCCGCATCGGGCGCATCCGCTCAGGGCGAAAGGTGGCGACAGTCTATGCAGAAGCCATTTAACAAGATTCTGTGCCCGGTCGATCTCCAGGACAATATGTTCGCCAGCCTGGATTTGGCGTTAAGCCTGGCGCAAGGGCCGGCGCCGACGATTTATGTTCTTTACGTGATACCGGTCGTGCTTTCTTCCGCGCCGGGCGTCAATCCGATGCCGATATCCGAGAGCGAGGCGCAGGCGGAATTGCGCAAGGTCGCGCGTGCGCACCTGGATGACAAGGTGCGTTACGAGATTTACACCAAGGTGGGCGGCGATACGGCCACCTCAATCCTTAGCGCTATCGAGCAACTCGGGGTTGATTCGGTGGTGATGGCGACGCATGGCCGCAAGGGTATCGGCCGCTTAATCCTGGGCAGCGTCGCCCAACGGGTGATGCGCGAATCGCCCTGTCCGGTTCTGACGCTGCGAGCCGCCGCCTGACCGGTGATGTGCAGGCCGCTGTCGCCCGTATTGCGGCTGCTCCAAGACCGGTGTGGTCCGGGCGTTTTACGGGTTGCGGTATGCCCAGCCGGTTCCAGGCGTTCCGGGCGCCGGGTCAAGGCTTGGAGCTACAGCCCCTCGTGCTGCGGCAGCTTATCGGCGATTTCGAACCATCCGACCTTGGACGGCGCGAAGGCGTGGCGCAGTTCATTTTTGGGCGAGCCCGGCCATTGGCCATTGTCGATAGTGCCGGTGGCGACCGCGATCAGCCCCGGATTTTCCACCAGATCGAGCGTTACCGGACAGCCGCAGGTCTTGCAGAAATGGCGATGCACCTTTTCGGAGCTGTTGTAGGTGCCGAGGTTGGCCGTGCCGGTGTCGTATTGGAACGCGTCGCGCGGAAAAATCGAAAGCGTAACGAAGATGGCGCCGTGGAACTTGCGGCAGATGCTGCAATGGCAATGATGCGTATCCACCGCCGGCGCGTTTACGGTGTAGCGCACGCCGCCGCAAAAACATCCGCCGCTCAACTTGAACTCCGCCATGTTGCTTTCCTCCCGTTTGATCAACGCGAGTCTATCGTTATTGGCGAACCCTTTTCCAGTCTGGTCCAGCCGAGCGCGCAATGTCTCAGCCGGGCGCCAGGGCGCGGGCGGTGGCGTCGTCGGTCTCCGGAGCGCCGGTTTGCGCCGACCCCGACAGCGGCAGCACGTGAATATGGTCGGCGCCGGCCTGGAACTGGGCTTCCAGGCGCTCCAGCAACTGCGCGCGCGTGCCCCACGCCACGATCGCGTCGATCAGCCGGTCGCTGCCGCCGTTTTTGAAATCCTCCTGGGTAAAACCCATCGACAGCAGGCAATCGCTGTAGTTGGGCAGGCGCGAATAAAAAGCGGTGTACTCGCGGCCAACGGTGCGCGCGCGGACCGGATCGGTGGTCAGCACAAAGGCCTGAATCGCGCACACCAACTTGTTCGCTCCCACTGCGGCGCGGGCGCGCGCGGTCAGCTCCGGCGGCGCGAAGGTCACGAATACGCCGTCGACCTCGCGCGCCAGCTTCATCATCAGCGGCCGCTGAGCCGCGATCAGCAGCGGCGGTTCGGCGGCGAGTTTCGGTCCCAGGAAGGGCGCCGCCTTCATCCGGGCCACGTACTCGCGCATGAAGCGGTAGGGATTTTCATAATGCATCCCATAGCGGTCGACGAATTTCTGATGGCTTACGCCGACGGTCAGGATGAAACGGCCGGGGAACAAACCGGCCAGCGTGCGCGCCGCGTTGATAGTGGTTGGCGCCTCGCGCTTCCACACGTTGGCAACGCATAGTCCCACCTTGATGCGATCGGTATGGGCCAGCAGCAGCGCCGCCATCGCAAACGGATCGCGCCCCACCACCGCCTCGCCGAACCACAACGTGCCGTAGCCCATCGCTTCGAACTTGCGCGCCGCCGCGATTGCCTCGGGCCCGCTGAGCGACTCGACGCTGCATGAGATTCCCAATCGGTCCAGTTTCATCAGGTTTCAATCCGCCGGTTCAGGGAGCCGCAATCTCGGTTATCGGCAGCTGCTCGGGCATCCCGCCGATACTGACCGCGCAGCGCGAGGTGGCGTTGAACGCGATCAGCGCAATCGCCAGGTGGCCGATCTGGGATTGCGTAAAATGCCGCCGCAGGCGGGCAATCAGTGGGCCGCCGATCTGTTTGGGATCGTGCAGATAGGCGTCGGCGAAGGCCAATGCCAGCTTCTCCTCCTGCGAAAGCAAACTCTCCTCATAGCCGTCGCGGATCTGATCGACCTTGTTCTCGGTCAGGCCGTCGCGGCGCGCCAAATCGTAGCGTACGCTCTTGCAGAACTGGCAATTGACGGTGCGGGCGTTGCGCAGCCGTACGATTTCAAGGATTGCGGGGCGCACCGGGCTGCTGCGCCATACGTGACGATTGAGGCGGGCGATCTGATCGACCGTCTCCGGCACCAGGCCGAGCGCGCTGTCACGAATCGGATCGCCGGTATTTCCCTGCGGCGCCTGCACGCGGGCAACCTTTCCCACTGTCTCAGTCCTCCATCGCGCAATAGATCAGGGCCATGCGGATGCGCCCGTCGATAAAGCCCAGCGCCTCGATCAAAGCGACAAAACCGCTCTGCCCCAGGTGCTGTATAACGGCGCCGGCCACCTCGTCGGGAATCGACTGCGGGTCGACGTGATACCATTCGGTAAAATTCAGCGCCGCCCGCTCCGCGTCTGAAAAACGCCCGTCGATCATCCATTCCTGGCCCAGCAGGCTTTGGATTTTGTCTTCGCCAACCGCGTGCTCCAGCGGCATCCGCAACGCCATCTCCGCTCGCGCGCGATGCAGCCGGGCCAGATTGAGCCGGCACAGCTCAAGGATCGGTGCGGGCACGTGCGGCTGTTTCCAGATGGCCTGCCACACCTCTTCAAAAGACGCGGCGGCGTCGCCCGCGGCGGTGAGCTGGTCGATCAGATTGGCGCTGTTTACCGGCATGATTGCTGTTGCGTTTATAGCATGGGGGAGAGAGAAACCTAACCCCTGACCCCTTCCCTGAAAGGGAAGGGGAAATGTATTGAAGCGGGCTGAGGCTGCGGCAATCCTTCTGTCCTGACGCGGCGGCCGGAATTATCAAGGCG
>JAJPJA010000113.1 GCA_021324455.1 Pseudomonadota bacterium
ATGAGCGGCGCTGCGGGGCGCGGCGGGGCTCGATGGTGAACACGCCGGTGGGTCTGACCTCGACCACCTGCCCGGCCTGGCTGTCATCCTCGACGAAATTGATCACGGCGTTGGCGATCGCCTCCGGCGCCATCATGGTGTGCGGCCTGTCACCGCCTCTGGGCCTGCCGTCGGGGCGTTCCATTCGCGCCAGCGGAGTATCGACCACGCCGGGACACACGCAGTTCACCCTGATCCGCCATTTGGTCCAATAAATGCCTAGCGAATGGGTGAGATGAACCACCCCCGCTTTGGCCGCCGGATAGATCGGATCTCCGGGAATCGGGTAAAGGCCGGCCATCGAGGCGGTATTGACGATCGCCCCGCCACGCTCGCGCATCAGGGGAAACGCCAGATAGCATCCCAACGCCACGCCGAAGAGGTCCACGTCAAGCACCTTCCTCCACTGCCCGACGGGAATTTTCGTAAAGCCGGGTTCGAAGATGCCGGCATTGTTGAAGACGATATCCAGGCTGCCGAAACGCGAGACCGCCTGCTCGAATGCGCGCGCCATCTGCGCTTCGTCGGTCACGTCGGCAACAGCGAATGCCGCGCGTCCGCCCGCGTTCTCGATCCATTTGACGGTCTCGTCGCCGGCGCGCTGGTTGAGATCGACGAGCATCAGCGACGCGCCTTTGGCGGCCATCATGCCCGCGGTGGTCCTGCCAATTCCCGATGCGCCGCCGGTGATAAGAGCGGTCTTGCCTTTAATGTCCATCGTGTTTACTGCCTCATGCGGGGTAATGCGGGATTCGCGGCAAGCGCCGCCGCGCCGTCCCTTTTCCGGTCCGCCATCGTAATGTGCAATGCTCACGGCCACAACCGAAGTTCGATCCCGCGCCCTGGTCCGCCGCTGGTGGCTTCCCGCACTGCGGCACGCTGATGGCAAAACCGCGAGGCGATTCTGCTAGACTCCCAGCGGCAATCGGAACGGCATAAAAAAGGGTGGAACAATTCTCAACAGAGGGGAATGCAACGATGGCAAGACTTGATGGCAGGGTCGCGATAATCACCGGGGCGGGTTCGGGGATCGGACGGGCGGCGGCGCGGCTGTTCGCGCGCGAAGGCGCCAGGGTCGGCGTTGCCGACGTCAATCGGGAACGCGCGGAAACGGTCGCCGCGTCGATCAACGATACCGGCGGCGAGGCGCTCGCGATTGCCTGCGACGTAACCAAGGGCGCCGACTGCGAACGGATGGTGGCGGACACGGTCAAGCGCTTTGGCCGGCTTGACGTGATGTACAACAACGCCGGCATCAGCCCGATGGGCCTGGTGCATGAGATGAGCGAAGCCGACTGGCGCAAAGTGATTGACGTGTGCCTCACCGGCGTTTTTCTCGGCACGCGCCATGCTCTGCCCCACCTGATGAAACAGGGAGGCGTGGTGATCAACACCGCTTCGATCGCCGGAATCACCGGACAGCCCGGCCTGCCGCATTACTGCGCGGCCAAGCACGGCGTGATCGGATTCACCAAGGTGGTGGCGCTGGACTACGCGAAGTACAAGGTGCGCGCAGTGGCGATCTGCCCGGGCGCGGTGGTGACCAATATCGGCGAATCGATGGGTATCAGCGTGGATCCGAACGTGACGCGCCAGCTCGGCGCGGCGCTGCATCCGCTGGGCCGCGCGTGCGAGCCCGAGGATATCGCCAACGCGGCGCTGTTTCTGGCCTCCGACGAGGCCGCGCTGATAAGCGGCGTTATCCTGACGGTGGACGGCGCCTGGACCTGCGGCCACACCTTTCCGGTTCCCGGCCAGCAGTAAGGTGCAATGCCTCGGAATCGAACTTGCCGCCGGCAACCGCATCGCAGGCAAACGGCATTCGGCATGCGCGGGTGCCGCCCGTGTTTGCATGCGTGGCGCGGCGCCACTAACCTCGGCTGATAAATCGCTCCGCCGGGAGCGGAGCTGTTGAATGAGGCCGGCGATGGATTTCAATTACACACCGGAGCAGGAAGAATTTCGCCGCACGCTGCGCGGATTTCTGGAGCGCACCAAATCGGAAGTGTTCGGGCGCAATGACGATCTGAACGCGGGCACCGACCGCGACGACCGCTGGCAGCGCCTGCTCGAATACCATCGGCGGCTGTACGACGCCGGTTACGTGGCGCTGCATTGGCCCAAGGAATGGGGCGGCGGCGGCGCCGGCATCGTCGAACAGGCGATCTATCAGGATGAGGCGCTGCGTTTGGGCCTGCCGATCTACGGCGCCAACACGCTGGCGATCGATCGTATCGGGCCGACGCTGATTTTCCTCGGCACGGACGAGCAGCGCGAACGTTACCTGCGCAAGATGCTGACCGCGGAGGAGATCTGGTGCCAGGGCTATTCGGAGCCCAACGCCGGCTCCGACCTGGCCGGGCTGCAGACGCGCGCCGAAATCCAGGGCGATTACTTCGTCGTCAACGGCCAGAAGATCTGGACCAGCCTGGCCCAGCGCGCGCATATGCAGGTGCTGCTGGTGCGCACCGATCCCAAGGCGCCCAAGCACATGGGCATCTCATATCTGCTGGTCGATATGAAAAGCCCGGGAATCACCGTGCGTCCGCTGCGCCAGATTACCGGCGGCGCGGAGTTCAACGAAGTCTTTTACGACAACGTCAAGGTGCCGCTGAAAAACCTGGTGGGCGAAATCAACAAGGGATGGCAGGTCTCGATTGCGACTCTGATGTACGAGCGCGCCTCGGGCGGCACGCGCCATCCGGTGCAGAAATCGGTCGAGGACCTCATCGGGTTGTCGCGCCGCGTCCAATTCCAAGGCGTCACCGCGGCGCAGCATCCGTATGTCCGCCAGAAGCTGGCGCAGTTCGCAATCGAGGCCGAATGCCTGCGGCTGATCCGTTATCGCGGGCTGACCAACCAGCTCAAAAAGCGCATCCCCGGACCGGAGACGTCGTACGGCAAGCTGCACGCCACCGAACTCAATCTGCGCGTGCAGATGTTTGCCGACGAAATGCTGGGTCCGTTCCATCAATTGCGTTCGGGTTCGTCCGCAGCGGTGGAGGGCGGCCGCTGGCTGGGACGCTTTCTGACTGCGCGGGGGATGACGATCGCGGCGGGTTCCAGCGAGATCCAGCACAACATCATCGGCGAGCGCGTGTTGAAACTGCCCAAAGGTTGAAGCTCCGGCAGGACTGTTCACGACCTGCTGGAGCGGCGCTGCGCCGCGGAACGGAGGAATAAACGCGGAGCGATTATTCTGCGGTACATACCCAGAAGATCGCTTCGCGTTATTTTTTTTCGGCAGCCTCGGGACAAGCTCAGTGCCGCCCGGCGCTCGATGGGTCAATGACGCTCAGCGGCGGCGCGGGCTGACGGCCTTTCTGCTGGAATCGATCGTAATCCTGGAACCGCTGCTCACGGGGGAGGCTCGGTTGGGCCGGCGAACGGTTCTCACCTTGCCGCTGCTTCCCCCGCCGCAGAAGAACAGATCGCCGCCGTCGGACTCGAGCCCCGAAACGCTGACTCCGGGCGGCATTTCGAGCCTCTCCCGAACCTGTCCCGTTCGAGGATCGACGCGCCGCAACTCGCTCTCGTCACCTTCCCAGGTGCCGTGCCACAGCTCGGCGTCGAGCCAGGTGACCCCGGTGACGAAGCGGTTGGATTCGATGGTGCGAAGAATCGCGCCTGTCTGGGGATCGATCTGATAGATCCTGCGGTCCCGGTACTGCCCCACCCAGAGCGTCCCCTCCGCCCACGTGAGTCCGGAGTCGGCGCCGCCGCCGGGCGCGGGGATGGCGGCGAGCACTGTGCCGGTTTTGGGGTCGATCTTCAGGATTCGATCCCCGGCGATCTGAAACAGATACCGGCCGTCGAAGGCGGTTCCCGCACGCGCGGCGACCTCGATCGAACGCAGCGTCTCCCCGCTCACCGGATCCAACGCGATCAGCCGGTCTCCAGCCGCAACCCAGACGTGTCTGCCGTCGTA
>JAJPJA010000120.1 GCA_021324455.1 Pseudomonadota bacterium
CAAGGCCCCGACGCCTCGCAGAAGCTGACGCCGAACCTGATTCCGGGCACCGCCTGCACCATCGCTTCGTACAGGTCCTCCACCGTCTTGATAAAATGGGCCTGGCCGATGATGCAATTGACATCGTCGGGCTTAACGATTCCAATTAGCGATAATTCCATAACAGGCGGGCTCCTGGGCGATTTGAGTGATGATATGCATGGGGAGTGGTTAAAAAAAAGCCGCATTCGCCTGGTGGCGGAGCGCCGCGATGGCTGAAGAGGCAAAGCTGCCGGCGTTCTTCTACCGGATGTCGCCCAGAGCGCAGCAATGCTACCTCAAGAGCGACGCTATCGACCGCTACAACTTTGTTCCCAGCGGGGCGGCGCTGGCCCGCACGCAAACATTGCTGCAGGCGCTCGAGAGCGGGTCGTTGACCGCGATTAACCGCGCCGCCCAGCATCTGGTGGACGAGATTTGCCGCCTGATGCGGATAACGCCGCTGCGGGTTGAGATTCGCGGCGCCCGTCCGCGCAACTCCCGCAGCGAGCTGCATGGGATCTTCTACCCGCACGAGCGGCCGCCGCGGATGGTGGTGTGGATGCTCACGGCGCAGCGGCGCGATATCGTCAGACCCAAAACCTTCCTGCGCACGCTGCTGCACGAATTGGGGCATTACCTCGACTATGCCTTCCTCAACCTCGGCGACTCATTCCATACCAGGGGTTTTTTCAAGCGCGAGTCGTTCCTCGTGCGCTCACTTTACGTGGCGCCCGATGAGGGTCCGCGCGCGGCGGCGAAGCCCGCGAGGCCGTCTTGACATAAGCTTTCATCCGCCCCTAGGTATAGGTTGCGCCGGACGGAAATTTGATTAGCCAGGCGCGGAGATCGGCCAGACGCGATGGAACTGCTCGACAGAATCACTCAATCACTCACCGCCAGGGGACGGCTGCTCAAAGAACTCGCCGCAATCGCGGGCCGGATGCAGGGGCTGGTAAACCGGGTCGAACGCCATGCCCAGGCCTGCGTCTATCCGCAGATGAAGCTTGGCCTCGAACAGGTCGCGGCGGCGATGAAAGCGCATACCAAGGTGCTGAACACGATTCTCAGCGACAACCGGGTCTGGGCGGCATTGCCCGAACGTCCCGCGCATGAGGGCATCAATAACTGGGAGCGCATCAGCGGCGATCTGGTTTTGCTGGGGCGGCTCAACGTGGAACTCAACCAGCACGCGGTGCGCTGGATGTCGGTGGACGCTGAGATATCGGAGCAGCTGCGCGCCATCGTCAACGATCAGGTGCCGTTGATCGACCAACTGCAGGAAATCGGCGCCCGCTCTGATCCGCAGGCGATCGATTAGGCGCGGCGGCGGATGGCCGCCGCAATTCACCTGTTCTCAACCAAAGGGAGGCGTCGCGATGGACCGGCTCAAAGGTAAGGTGGCGTTGATTTCCGGCGGGGCGCGCGGACAGGGCGCGGCCGAGGCGCGGCTGTTCGTCGGCGAGGGCGCGCGGGTGGTGATCGGCGACGTACTCGACGCTGAGACCGCCAAAACCGCGGATCAGATCAATTCCAAAGCCGGCACCCGCGCGGCGATGGCGGTGCATCTGGACGTCACCCGCGCGGCCGACTGGCGCGCCGCGGTCGAGACCTGCACGCGCGAATTCGGCGGCCTTGACATCCTGGTCAACAACGCCGGCATCGCCAATAGCGGCGGCGTCGAGGACACCAGCGAAGAGGAATGGGACTCGGTCATCAACGTCAATCAGAAGGGCGTATGGCTGGGGATGAAGTTCGCCGTGCCCGCGATGCGCAAGCGGGGCGGCGGTTCGATCGTCAATATCTCCTCCATCTACGGGATCATCGGCTCGGGCGGCTCCGCGGCTTACCACGCCAGCAAGGGCGCCGTGCGGCTGCTGACCAAGTCGGCCGCGGTCCAGTACGCGGGGGACAAGATTCGCGTCAACTCGGTGCATCCGGGAGTGATTCTCACGCCGATGGTAGAGATGGCGTCGCGCGAGCAGCTGCAGCCGGTCATCGACATGGCGCCGATGAAACGCGTCGCCCAGCCCGAAGAGGTCGGATGGTGCGTCGTGTTCCTCGCCAGCGACGAAGCGTCTTTCGTAACCGGCGCCGAGCTGGTGGTGGACGGCGGCTACACCGCGGTGTGAAGGAAATCAGCATGGATCGACTCAAAGGCAAGGTCGCGCTTATCTCCGGCGGGGCGCGCGGGCAGGGCGCCGCCGAGGCGCGGCTGTTCGTTCAGGAAGGCGCCAGCGTAGTAATCGGCGACGTGCTCGACGCCGAAGCCGCGCGCACCGCTGCGCAAATCAATGCCAACCGCCGCGCCGCCGCCGCGGTGCATCTGGACGTCACCCGCGCCGCCGACTGGCGCGCCGCCGTTGACGCCTGCGGCCGCGAGTTCGGCGGGTTGGACATCCTGGTCAACAACGCCGGCGTGTTCAACACCACCGGCCTGGAAGACACCACCGAAGAACTGTGGGACACGATCGTTAATATCAATCAGAAGGGCGTATGGCTGGGGATGAAGTTCGCCGTACCCGCGATGCGCCAGCGCGGCGGCGGCTCGATTATCAATATTTCCTCGGTGGCGGGCCTCACGGGTTCCACCGGATCGACCGCGTATCACGGCACCAAGGGCGCGGTGCGGCTGCTGACCAAAGCGGCGGCGGTGCAGTACGGGCCGGAAAAAATCCGCGTCAACTCGGTGCATCCGGGAATCATCGCGACCCAGATGATCGATATCATCCCGAAGGAGCAGCGCGAGCGCTTCACCAGTTTCGTCCCGCTGCGCCGCGAGGGAACCGCGGATGACGTCGCCAGGATGGTGCTGTTTCTGGCCAGTGACGACGCGTCATACGTAACCGGTGCGGAGTTCGTGGTGGACGGAGGTCTGACGGCCACCTGACACTGATGGTTCCGGCGCCGCCCGTCACAGGGACCGCTGCCGCCCGATGGCATCGTCGCCTGGCGCTTTCCGGCCGACGCATCGGCGAGAGTGAACTCCGGCCGATTCGCCCATTGCCGTACAACCTTGCGCGAGGTGCGGTTCCTTCAACGCGATGAAACCTTGCCGGCGCCATCCGCCGTCGTGGTAGGCTGTGAGCGAGGTTTTTCATGGCGGGCGCATTGGCAGGACTTAAGGTAGTTGAAATCGGCGAACTGGTTTCCGCGCCGTACACGGCCAAGCTGATGGCCGATCTGGGCGCGGAAGTAATCAAGATCGAACGTCCCGCTATCGGCGACATCGCCCGCCGCCGCGGTCCTTTTCCGGGCGGCCGGCCCGACCCGGAGCGCAGCGGACTGTTTCTCTATCTCAATGCCAACAAATATGGCGTCACCGTCGATCTCGCGCAGGCCGAGGGTTTCGAATTGCTCGAGCAACTGATCGCGCGGGCCGACGTGTTGATCCACAACCTGTGGCCGCCCGACATGGATCGGATCGGCCTCAGTTTCGATCGGCTCGCGCAGCGCAACCCGCGCCTGGTGATGACGTCGATTACGCCTTTCGGTCTTGGCGGATCGCATCGCGACTGGCGCGCCGAGGAGCTGACCATATGGTCGTCGGGCGGAGTGTGCGTGCTCAACGGCGCCGGCCCCAATCATCCCGAACTGCCGCCGCTGAAGACTTCGGGGCATCCCGCCGGTTTTCAGGCCGGCGCGCACGCCGCCGCCGCCACCATGGGAGCGGTACTGGCCCGCGTGCGCGGCGGGGTGGGTCAGCACGTCGACGTCTCGGCCCAGGAAACGCTGGTCTCGCAGAACGAGATGGTATTCGAGTACTGGCCCTACATGGGAGTGATCGCGAACCGGCTCGGGCGCAAGCCGCTGCAGCCGTTGGAAGCGATGGAATGCAGGGACGGATGGATTTTCATCTGCTGCGTCGAGGAGCATCAATGGCGCAGCTTCGTCGCACTGATGGGCAATCCGGACTGGGCCAACGAGGAAATTTTTTCCGACCGCCTCAAGCGGGGAGAAAACTGGGAAGCGCTGGAAATCTTTCTGCGCGAATGGGTCGGCCAGCAGACCGTGCTGGATTTGTATCGCAAGGCGCAGGAGCGGCGGGTGCCGTTCGCTCCGGTATCGACCATGGGCGATCTGCTCAACTCCGAGCATCTGAAGGCGCGCGGCTTTTTCGTCGAGATTGAGCATCCCGCGGCCGGCAGGCTCACCTATCCCGGCGCGCCAATCAAGTACGGCGCCGCGCCGTGGCAGATCCGGATGCCGGCGCCCTTGCTCGGTCAGCATAACCTCGACATCTTCAGCGGCCGGCTGGGTCTTTCGCGCGGCCGGATCGATCAACTCAGGAGCAAAGGGGTGATTTAGATGGCCGGCGGCCCGCTTTCAGGCATTCGCATCGCGGACTTCACCTGGGTCTGGGCGGGGCCCTACTGCACCCTGCAACTGGCCCATATGGGCGCCGACGTGATCAGGATCGAAACCGCCACGCGGCCATGCGTCACGCGGATGCTGCCGCCGTGGCCCGGCGGCAAGCCCGCGGGGCTGGACAGCTCGGGCTACTACAATCAGTACAACCAGGGAAAGCGTTCGCTCGCGCTCAATTTCAGCCAACCCGGCGCGTTGGAGGTGGCCCGCGCGCTGATCGCCAAAAGCGACGTCGTCACCAACAACTTCGCGCATGGCGTGATGGATCGGCTCGGACTGGGCTACGAGGAACTGCGCAAGATCAAATCCGACATCATCATGATCTCGCTCTCCGGTTATGGCGATACGGGCCCCTATCGCGATTACGTCGCGTACGGACCGGCGCAGGTTCCGCTGTGCGGCCTCTCGTCGCTGACCGGCTATATCGGCGGGCCGCCGATGCATGCCGGGTACAGCTACGCCGATCCCAACGCCGGCGTGCATGGCGCGTTCGCCGTGCTGGCCGCGTTGTACCATCGCGAGCTGACCGGCGAAGGCCAGTACATGGACATGAGCCAGTGGGAATGCGCGATGGCGGTGCTGCCCGAAGGCATCATGGAATACACCATGAACGGGACCGAGCCGCAGCGCATCGGGAATCGGGACCCGTGGATGGCGCCGCACGGAATTTTCCGCTGCAAGGATCGCGCGGAGAAGGTGCTCGGGTTCACCATCGATCAGTTTGTCGCCGTCGCCGTTTCGGACGACGCCGCGTGGCAGCGGATGGCGGCCGCAATCGGCCGGCCGGAACTCGCGCACGATCCGAAGTTCGCCGCGCTGGCCGCGCGCAAAAGCAACGAGGACGAACTCGAATCGATTATCGAAAGCTGGAGTATCGGGCAAAACGCACCGCAGGCCGCCGGCATTCTGCAGAACGCGGGCGTCGCCGCATTCGTGGTCGCGGACAATAAATATCTGTCCGAAGAAGACCAGCATTTGAAGGATCGCGGCTACTTCGTGAACCTGCCTCATCCTGTGGTCGGCACCCGGCAGCATTGCGGGATTCCCTGGAAGATGAGCGCCACGCCCATCGCCGTGCGCTCCGCCGCTCCGACATTGGGGCAGCATACGCACGAAATCCTGAGCCAGGTGCTGGGCCTGCCCGAAGCGGAAATCGCACGGCTGCGCGAATCAGGCGCGTTGGAGTAGTTTTTTCCGATCGCAGCCCCAATCGCGCGCCGCAAATATGCGTAACCTCACGCGCGCCGTGACGGCGGAGTCCGGCGCGGCCCGGGCAGCCTACATAAATGGCAGGGAGCCGCCGCGGGCATGTAACGTTTGGCCGGTCAGGGCGTGATGCGGGCTGGTCGCCGCATAGACGATCACGTCGGCCACCTCGGAGGGCCACAGCGGGCGGCCGAATGGATTGTCCTGGATGCCCATTGCGAAGTCCTTGTCGCTGGGCGGCTGCTCGGAACCCATCGCCGTATGGACCCATCCGGGCGCGACTGCGGTCACGACGATCTCCGGCGCCGCTTCCAGCGCCAGCACCCGGGTGAACGCGATCAGTCCGGCCTTGGCCGCGGCATACAGGGCCGCGCCCTTATACGACTTGACCGCGGCGCCGGACGCGATATTGACGATGCGTCCGTACTTCTGATCCTTCATCGGCTTGAGCACCGCCTGCGAACAGAGCATCGCGCCGAGCAGATTGACGTTGATGACTTTGTGAAACGTCTCCTCGGTGAATTCTGCGATCGGCTGTCCGATCGGGATGGCGGCGTTGTTGATCAGCACGTCGACGCGGCCCAGTTCGTTGATAACCCGGGCTACCATGCTCTGCACGTCGGCGCGTTTGGAGATATCAGTTTTGATGTAGAGCGTGCGCCGGCCGGTCTGTTTGGCGACGGTATCGGCGGCGTCGCGGCCCCAATCCTCGCGCAGATCGACGACCGCCACGTCGAGGCCCTTTTCAGCCAATTGCAGCGCGGTCTGACGCCCCATCCCCCATGGACGCCCTGCACCGGTAACAATCGCAACGCGTTTGTCGCTCATGGCTTTCCTCCGATAAATCCGGGCGCGGCGCAGATTCAATCCACGCGAACCGCCATTCAGTCTAAACCCGCGGCCGCTATCCCGGCAGCCGCATCAACTCGATTCGCACGCCGTCGGGATCGGTGCAGTAGACAAAATCGCTGCTCGATCCGTCCGGATTGTTGAACTTGCTCCGCGTGTGTTGAAGCACATGGCCGCCCAGCTCCTGGATTCGTGCGGCGGCGCTGTCCACGTCTGCCACCCGCATCGACAGATGCGTCAGGCCAAGCTGATTCATCAGCCGGCGCCGGGCGGGCCCTTCGAACCCGGGCGAGTCGAAGCGCAGCAACTCGAGTCTGACGCCGTCGCGCGTGATAAACCGCGATTGCAGCACAATCTCCCCCGCGACCTCCATCAGGCGGCCGAACTCGCTCCCGACCGTGAACGAATCGACCAGTTCAAAGCCCAGCCCCTCGCAGTAAAAGCGCAGCGAGCGTTCCAAATCGGATACGCAGATGCCGACGTGGGAAAAGCTGAGTGAAACGGCTGCGGCCATCGTGTTACTCCATTTCGAGTCAATCCGCGCGGTTCATCTGACGTAGAATCCCGAGACCCGCCATCGGCCGTTGCTGGCGGCGTGACGGTCTCGGCCGCGCTTTTCCGGTTCTGAACTCAAGCATTGCAGTCGTGGGACGATTGCCAGCCCGAGGCGGCTTGTCAAGCTTCCCTTCCTCTTCAAGACGCGCTGCGGCAGCCGGGGGCGGCGCCGCGCGTGATGCAACATCGCACGAAAAGCGCCGGCGCAAAAGGTCCGCGCGGGCGGCGATTGATCGGGCTGCGGCGCCGCGAAAAAATGCGCCGTGGTTCCGGCATCGGCGCCGCCCCAATCCGTCAAGCGGAGAGGAACATCATGGCAGATATCGAGACCGTCGGCGTGGGGATACATTGGGAAGACCTGCCCGTCGGACGCAAATTCAAAACCGTCGGCCGCACGATTACCGAAGCCGATTTGGCCAATTTCATATCGTGCACCGGGATGCTCGAGGTGCTGTTCACCAATGTCGAGTTCCTGAAGACCGAGTCGGCAATCAAGGGGCGCGTGGTGCCCGCCGCGTTAGCCTATTCATTCGCCGAAGGATTGCTGGTGCAGGCCGCGATGCAGAGCGTGGGACTGGCCTTCCTCAACATGGAACTGGACGTAAAAGGTCCCACCTTCGTCGGCGATACGATCCACGTCGAATGCGAAGTGATCGAGTGCCAGGAAAGCAAACGGCGTCCGGGCGTCGCATTGGTGCGCACCCGCAATCAAATCGTCAAGCACGACGGGACGGTGGTGATCGTGTACACGCCGCTGCGGATGGTCAAAGGCCGGGGCTATAAGGCGTCCTGAATAGCTGCTCACTTCGGGGCGGGCGCGCAATGCCGCTCGAGCAGGTAGAGGCCGGTGCCCGCCGCGATCAGAATCACGATGCTGTGATTGGCGGTCGCACGGGCGATGGCGGCGCCGATGCCGTCGGCCTCCGCGGCCGGAATCGCCGCCTCACTGACGCCCAGGATTGCGGCCACCTCGCGGCTCAGCACGGCGCCTTCGGCAACTCCCTTTGCCGCGTTAAAGACGCTGCACAAATTCGACGCCTGTGCCTCATGCGGAGCGTTGGGCGAAATTGGCCGCGGCGCCAGTTGGTTGCTGTCGGGTATCGGCAGCAACGCCCACGCTTTCAAATTGATATACGGAGCGGGCGAGGCAAAGGGAACCGGATGCCAGTTAAAGCCGCGATTGTGCAGCCCAACGGGCGGATAGGGCGCCGGGTTGGACGACGGCACCTGAGTCATCAAATCGGCGAGGCTTTGCGACCCTGTGATGCCCGGATCAAGATCGAACGCATCTGGTTCATCATCATTCCCGGGCGAAGTCAACATTTAGTAGAGAGCGGCGCGCTTATTTGCCGGAGGAAGGCTGGGTTGCGGAGTCGGCCTGCGGCACGCAGCCGCGCGCCTCGTTGATACTCCTGATGTACCGCTCGCGGCAATTTTCGGTGAGCACAACGCCCGGGATCCAGCTGCAGGGCGGATTGGTATGGGCGGCGAACCGCCGGTCAGAGGGACATTTCCATCCCGGGATCGGCGCCGCCGGATCGGGCACGTAAACGACGCTGACCGGCGGCGCGCATCCGGCGATCAGAAAAACCACCGTCAAGGCCAGATTCTGAGCTGTCATCAGGCAATCATCCCCGCGCCGCCGCAGCGACGCCAGCAGCGCCGGCGCCGCGAACAAACAACTTCACTCGCGGGCGCGGCGCGATATACAACTGGTGATCACGAGGAGCCATCCCTATGAAAACCAAGCAGATGGGGCGCACCGGGCTGAAGGTATCCGAGATATGCCTGGGTACGATGACTTTCGGGCTGCAGTGCGACGAAGCCGCCAGCGTTGCGATTATGGACACCGCGGTCGAGTACGGCGTGGACTTCTTCGATACTTCCGACGCCTATCCAATCGGCGGCGATCTCACCACGGTGGGGCGGACCGAGGAGATCATCGGCCGCTGGATGCGCGGCAAGCGCGACAGGATCGTGCTGGCCACCAAATGCTTTGCCGCCACCGGTCCGGCGCCCAATCAGAGCGGACTGTCGCGCAAGCATGTCTGCGAGGCGGTGGAGCAGAGCCTGCGCCGTCTGCAGACCGATTACATCGATCTGTACCAGACCCATTTTCCCGATCCGGCCACCCCGATCGACGAAACCATGCGCGCGCTCGACGATTTGGTGCATCAGGGCAAGGTGCGCTACCTGGGATGCTCCAATTACCCGGCCTGGATGCTGGCGAACGCGCTTTGGGCTGCCGACAAATACGGCCTGGCGCGCTATGACTGCGTGCAGCCGCGCTACAATATCCTGTTCCGCGAGATCGAAAACGAATTGCTGCCGCTGTGCCGGTTCCATGGCGTGGGCGTGATTGCATATAACCCGATTGCCGGCGGCTTTCTCAGCGGCAAGTACAAGCCCGGCGCGCCGCCGCCCTCCAACGCGCGCTTCGGCTTTCTGTCGGGACGCACCCGCAACATCTATCACGGCCGCTACTGGCATGACGCGCAGTTCGAAGCGGTGTCGCACCTGCAGCAGTTCTTCGCCGCGCGCAACCGCTCGCTGGTGCAGGCCGCGATTGCGTGGGTGCTGGCGCAGCCGGATATCACTTCGGCGATCGTCGGGGCGAGTTCGGCGGCGCAATTGCGCGAATCGCTGCCCGCGGTGGAGGTGAAGCTCGACGCCGAAGAGATGCAGGCATGCAACGACGTCTGGTTCATGCTTCCGCGCCTGCGCGATCCGAGCGTCGCGCTGCGCTGAATCAGGATGGTGCGGGAGGCAAGCGGCTAATCGCGCGATAAGGCCCGCAGCGGCTGCGCCGATAGCGCCTGTTCCGGCGCGATTGGGGTCAGCGCAAAGGCCAGCGCGGCGGCCACAAAGCAGAGCATCGCCGACAATTCAAAAGCGGCTGTGTAGCTGCCGGTGGCGTCGAAGATCACGCCCACGATCATGGGCCCCATCGCCATCGCCGCCGACGACGCCATCCCCAGCAGCCCCGACAGGGTTCCGAAATGCTTCAGTCCAAACAACTCCACCAGCACCACGGGCACGATCGACGCGAAGCCGACCACCAGGCCGAACAGCAGCAGAAACCCGGCCAGGAACAGCATCCATCCGGAGCCGGCGCGGGCGCCCATCAGCAGCAGTGAGGAAAGGCCGAGCTGGATCGCCAGAAACGGCATCACCCGGCGCCCGGTAAAGCGGTCGCACAGCGAACCCATCAGCAGCAGCCCAATCCCGGCCGCCGCGTTGATGAAACTCATCGCCAGCGCGGCGTTGGCCGACGCGTAAGCGGACTGGATCAGAAACGGCACCATGTAGAAGAACGTACCGAACATGCCGATCGAGGCGAGCACCTGGACCGCGATCAGAATCCGGAACTGCCGCGTCCGCAGGGAAGGATTCAGATCCATCCCGGCGAGGGCGCCGCGGTGCGCGCCAGCGGCGGGCGCGTCCTGCGGCGGACGGCTGCGGATGAACGCCAGGATCAGGGTGGTCGGGACCGCCAGCACCATGATGGCCAGGGTGAAATAAGCCGCGCCGATCGAAGACTGCAGCAGGCGATCGACGACCGGCGGCATAATCACGCCGCCCAAAGAGCCGCCGGCGATAGTTACGCCGATCGCGAAGCCGCGCCGATCGCCGAACCAGTTGGCCGCCACCAGCGATCCCGGAACGATCGACGAGGCCGCGCTTCCGGCGCCGATCAGCAGATGCGCGAGGAAAATCGCCGCAAAGCAATGCGCCGCGCCGGCCACAAATAAGCCCGACGCCAGCACGATCGCTCCGCAGGTCATCACCACGCGCGCTTCGATTCGATCCAGCATCCAGCCCACCGCCGGCGCGCTGAAACCCATCGTCAACGCGTACGCCATCGGCACCGCCGAAGCCTCGGTATGGCTCCATCCGAAATGCTTCATCAGCGGCGTGATGAATATCGGAATGGTGTTGACGATCGACCCGAGCGTGCAGAACAAAGTTCCGAACAGGGCAAGCAGTATCCACCTGCGTCCGGTCTCGATGCGGCTCATCGGCGGTGCCCCTCTCCGGACTCAAGGGCTGGCGCTATCGCGAGCCCCGCTTCGATCAGACGCTGTTCCAGCAGCGGCAGGCGGTCGTGGCCCCAGAACGGCTCGCCCTTGAAGACGAAAAGCGGCACGCCGAAGACGTGATCGGCTTCGGCTTCCCGCTGCGCCTGCGCCCATGCTTCCTGGCCGGTGCCGCCTAGATAATCGCGATAGCCGGAGGCCGGCATGCCGAGACCTTCGATTACCGCCGCGATCGCGTCAGGTTGATCGATCTCCAGTTCGCGGCGGAAGAAGAGTTCATAGACTTTGCGGCTGTAATCGAGCAGACGGCCGCTGCGTTCGGCGAACAGGCCCCCGATCAGCGCCGGCGTGGAATCATATACCTTGAGCGGTCCGCGGATGATGAGGCCGCGGGGCGCGGCCCAGCGGCGGGCGTCGAGGTAGGAGTAGCGCGCCTTGTACTCCGAGTAGAGGCTGCGCTCGCCTTTGCCTTTGATTCGAAGCTGAAACGGAATCCAGCGGATGCGCACACGGCAGCGCCGCTCCAGCGCGAAGGCCGGATCGAAGGCGAGATACGCGAAAGGGCTCTTGTAGTCGGAGTACATTTTTACTTCGAGTGTTTCCACCGAGGACTCCGGCGTGGGGCGCGTTTGAAAAGACCTTACTTATGGCCTTCGATGAAGGCGAAACATACCTGCTCCAGTCAGTCACCGTTCCCTCTCCCGCAAACGATTGTGGGAGAGGGAACCGGACGGATCAGTTGCCCTCGCCCATCCTCTCTCACGCAAGATGGCGGGGGAGGGAAGCGGAAATTGCTCAGTTCATCCGCTGCGATCGGACCACCTGGCCGGGCAGCGCGCCGGTGGGTTGGCCGTCGACGTAAATCACTTCGCCGTTGACGATCGTGTAGTTGATCCCCTGGGCGGTCATCACGAAGCGGGCGCCGCCGCCCGGCAGGTCGCGAATCTGATGCTGGCGCATTCTGGTGTTGATCTGGTCGAAGTCGAAGATCACCACGTCCGCCGCCATCCCGGGGGTCAGCCGCCCGCGGCCGACGATGCCGAAGATGTCCGCCGGATCCGCGGTCATCAGCTGCACCGCGCGCTCGAGGCTGAAGAGCTGCTTTTTGCGCACCCAATGCCCGATCATGTAGGTGGGATAGCCGGCCTCGCAATGCGCGTCGACATGCGCGCCGCCGTCTGACAGGCCGATCATGGTGCGCGGATCGGACAGCAGCGAATCCATCCCGTCCTCGCTCATCGGCATATCGGTGAAACGGGTCTGAAGACCGTCGGCGACGGCGAGATCGAGCAGGGCGTCGATCAGATCCAGGCCGCGCTCCTGCGCAATCTGGGTGAGCGGTTTGCCCTCCAACGGCTTGAGTTCCGGCTGATGCACCTCTTCGACGCGCATCCGCCGCAGGTCCGGACGAGCGACCTTCAAACTCAGGTTGGCGCGGAATTCGTCGCGGAAGCCGGGGTCCGCATACTCCTTCTTCATCACTTCGAGCGGCTTGTTCAGCACCCGCTTGAACGCCGGCAGGGCGGCGAAGCTGCCGGGCGTGCTCAGGTTCACGTTGCGCACGATGGGCACGGCGGAGACCTGCGGAATACCGCCGCGTTTCACCAGCGGCTCAACCTTCGCGAGGGTTTCCTTGTGGTTATGGACGAACACCGCCAGCCAGGTGACCGGACGGCCGCTGGCGGTGAGCAGCGCGTCGAGCAGGTTGTAGTCGTCGTCGGTGAAGTTGCCGGTCACGTTGAGATTGAACTCGATAACGCCGCGGCCCAAATCCTTCAGCACCGACGCGTAGGCCACCAGTTCGTCCAGACTGGCCAGGCGCGACGCCAGCGGACGTCCCTGGTAGCCGACGTGGTTGGCCGCCTTGCTGGTGGACCATCCCAGCGCCCCGGCCGCGACGGCGTCGTAAATCAGCTGCCTGATCTGTTTGATCTCCTCAGGACGCGCCGCGCGATCCATCGATTCCTCGCCCATCACGTAATGGCGAAACGGAGTGAGCGGCGCCAAAAAACCGACGTTGATTCCCAGCTTGTGCTGCGCGGCGGCCTCGATATATTGCGGGAAGGTTTCCCATTTCCAGGTGATACCGCGCTTGAGCACCTCGAACGGAATACCTTCGACGTTGACCAGGTCCCACGCCGCAATCTCGCGCATCCCGGGCTTGCACGGCGCGATACCCACGCCGCAGTTGCCCATCACGGTGGTGGTTACGCCATGCCACGACGAGCAGGTGACCAGGTCATCCCACCAGATCTGGGCGTCGTAATGCGTATGCGGGTCGATAAAGCCGGGCGCGACGATCAGTCCGTGGGCGTCGATAATTGTGGCGGCGCCGTCCCTGATTTTGCCGACTTCGGCGATCCTGCCGTTGGCAATCGCCACGTCCGCCTGGAAGCGCGGAGCTCCGGTGCCGTCAACCACGGTTCCATTTTTGATCAGCAGATCGTAGGCCATTGAAATAGTCCTCCAGCGTCAGTCCAGATGCACGTCCCACACCGGCGGTTCGTCGGCGCGGACCAGTTCGTTTTCGAGCAGCACTCCGCAATTGGGGCACAGATATTCGCGATAGACGATCGGCACGTCGAATTCGGTCGCGGGATCGGGGAACAGATCCGCGTCGATTTCGGTCAACGACGCGTCGATGCGGGCGGCGCCGAGCTTGTAATTGCCGTCGGCGGCGCAGATGAAATAGCCGCAATCCCTGCACCTGATGTAGCGCTGCGCGCCAAGCGCGACCAGTTCGAGCTCTTCGGCGACGTCGTGCAGATGCGCCAATGCAATTCCGTTGGGGCTGGGCTGCGGGGTCAGCGGGGTGGGCGGCGCCGATGCGCGCCGAATCCGCTGCGCGCGGATTTCTTTTCTGCGCGCGTCAGTGGCCGACGCGTCGGCGGCGCCGTCCTTGACCATGACGCCGTAAATACGCGCCGCGACTTCAGCGCTGATCACGCCCGTGCAAACGTCTTTCAGCACCAGAGCCGGATCGCGCCGGATCGGGTCGCCATAACCGCCGCCCGACGACACCGATTGCACCATCACGTCGCTGTCCAGCATGCGGATGTTTGCCGTCTTGGGTGGCACCGCCTCCGGATGCCACCATTCATTGACGTCGCGCGTATTGGCCGGCACAATTCCGCGTTCGAATCGCGTGCGGATATCGGTGCCGAAGCGGTAATGGCACAAGCCCGACTGACCCCAGTGTCCGCCCCACAACCCGTGGCATCCGGGCAGGCTCACCGGCGCCGACACATTGCTGAACACCTGCTGGCCGGTGCCCTGCCCGACCCATCCCATCACCAGCCCGGCGCCGCCGCGATATTTGCCGTGGCCGAAACCGGGGAAGCTGCGCCGGAACAGATACATGATCGGATAGGCCTGCTCCCAGGCCTCGCAGTCGCCGCTTTCGGCGCTGGGCATGATATGCGCCGAGCCCTGGTCCAGCCCGTCCTTGAACGAAAACGCCGCCATCCCATGCGCGATCACGTCGAGCGTGATGCTGGCGTAGGGCTTGCCCCACTGATCGATCCCCGACATCCCGGCAAAGGTGGTGCCGACACTCCCCGCCATCGCCATTTTCCGCAGCTCCGGATCGGCGATCATCATCTTGGAGGCCACCTTCGACGCCTGGAAGATCGTCATCATGATCGCCTGCAGGTTCGACACCGCGCCGTTGCGGTCGATACAGGTGATGGTGCCGGGAGTGCCTTCGAACTTCATGTGCCGCAGCACGCCGGCAAAGCAGAACCGATGGTCCCATGCGAGCATCGAGCACAGCGAGGCCAGGATCGCCGCGCGCCACGCCCCGTAAGAACAATTGGAGGATCCCACCTGCGGATCGGTGCCGTCATTGAAAAAGGTGAGCTGGTCGCCCCGCTTCGTCATCCCCAGCCGCACGCGATAGGCGCCGCGGTCGCCGGTGTACATCCCGCCCAGGTACGACACGTCGGTCCAGCTGCCGTCGGGCAGGCGGCGCAGGCGCTGGCTGACGGCGCGGCTGGTGTCGCGGACAATCTTTCGCATCGCGGCTTTGACCGTCGCGGCGCCATAGCGCCTGACCAGGTCGAGGATGCGCACGCGCGAGGCGTGAATCCCCGCCATCTGGGAGCGCAGATCCAGCGCCAGAAGCCCGGGCAGCCGCGAATGCCGCATCAGCGCCGCTTCGATATCGGGCCGGATGCGTCCGCGCTCGACAATCTTGAGCGGCGGAATCGGCGTGGCCTCGCTGTAGATGTCGCGCGCGTCGACGCAAAAGCTCCCCGGCGCGACTCCGCCGATGTCGCGCACGTGGATCGAATTGAAAATCCAGCAGAACAGCTCCTCGCCGACGAACACCGGCGCAAAGGCCTGGAAATCCGTCTGATGGCTGACGCCGATCAGCGGATCGTTCTGGATGAACAGGTCGCCGTCGTGGATTCCGGGAAATTCGCCCAAATTCTCGATCGTCCAGCGCACCACCAAATCCGCCATCCCGGGGAAATACTGCAGGTAGGGCGCGAACACCACGCCGTCGCCCACTTCGTCCTGGATCGAGGTGTTGAAGTCAAACGCGAAGGTCGTCACCGGCGACGAGGAAACTTTGCGGATGGTATCGGCCTGCTCCTGGTTGACGATCCACAGCGCGTTGCGAATGACTTCGAACGTCACCGGATGGATCGATTCGGCCTCCGCGGTATGCAGCTTCAGATTGGGCGCAAGGCGCAGGCGCGGACCGGGAATATAACTGCGCATCCGCCCGTCCCATTGCGCGCCGCGGACATTCTGGATTGGATGGGCGCCCGCGCTGGGTTCCCCTTCAAGCGGCTGTGGTTGTCCGGCCATACAATGCCCTCACGCCTGTGGCGATGCTCCTGTGCTTGTACAACCCTTCTCCTCTTCCGGCAATCATCATTGTACTCCATGCCCGCGCCGGGAAAACGCGTTGGCGCTCCGGCGATCGTTGGAGAGAGGCCGGGAATCAGCTAGGCTGGCCGCTCCTGACGAAAGGAGAGCCCCAGCGTGGCGCTATCCAGCAGATGCCCCTCAGCCGGCGAGCCGCTCGCCGCCGCCGGATGGAAACTCAGTCGGCTGCTCGATCCGTCGCCGCTTTACGGATCCAACGGCATGCGCTTTGGGTCCGACGGATGGCTCTACGTCACGCAGGTGTTCGGCAGCCAGATCACGGCGATCAATCCCGCCACACTGGAGGCCAGAATCGTGAGCCCGCGCGGCGGCGCAATCGTCAGCCCCGACGACCTCGACTATGACTCCAGAGGCGTGATGTACGTCACCGAATACCTCAACCAGCGGGTATGCGCGCG
>JAJPJA010000121.1 GCA_021324455.1 Pseudomonadota bacterium
CGTGATCAATTTCGTCGAGGATGACAGCCAGGCCGGGCAGGTGGTCGAGGTCAGACCCACCGGCGTGTTCACCATCGAGCCCCGCCGCGCCCCGCAGCGCCGCTCATGATCTATTCGCGCTCGACCGGGCCTTTGAGGTACATCGCGCCGGTCGGTTTATCCACGCCGTCGGCCGGTTCCAGAGTCACTGCAGCGAGCATCACGCGCTGACCCGCCGGCGGCATCGATGACGGTGCGGGACGCCTTACCAGCGTGACCGACCCGCTGCGCAACACCACCAGTTACGTGCTGGACGGCGCCGGCAACGTCACCCAGATCACCGACGCGAAGAACGGGTTGACCAGGCTCAGTTACGACGACATCGGCAACCTGCTGACGGTAACCGACGCCAATGGCCATGCTGTGCTTGGCGCCACCGGTAACCAGTACGACTTGCGCAACCGGCTGACCAAGTCCTGCGACGCGATGGGCAACCGCACCACCTATTCGGGCTATGATGCGGACGACAACCTTACCCAGGTCAAAAGCGGAACCGGCATCGAGACCGATTACAAATACGACAATTTCAACCGCCGCAAGGAGATCGACTATGACGTCGGCGGCAGCTCCCCCAGCAGCATCCAGCTCACCTACGACCTCGGCGACCGGCTGATCCAGGCGGTCGATTCCCTAGCAGGGTTTTGAAAAACGAAGACGACCGAGTTTAACGTGACGACCGCCCTTAACACCCTGCATAGAAACTGGCTGCTTTCCTTAATCTTCTCTCCCTTTGGGAGAGATAAGAGAGAGGGAGCAGGATTACCCGCCAGTTCGGCCAGGCCGGCTCACCCACCGGGACAAACACCACCGAGGCCAGCGGCCTGGATTTCGTCACCCAGGAGCAGGTAACGCCGCCCGCTCCGGGCCTGCAGCAGACCGTGGTCTACACGCCCAATCTGGCGGGTCTTCGGACGACGATGCAGGTGACGATCGGGTCAACCCAGGAGCCGGTGGTCAATTACCATTATGACAACGCCAACAAGCTGACCACCGTTACCCAGAACGGGGCCACCGTAACCAAGTGCTACCAGGCCGGCCAGAGCGGATGTACCGGGAGCGATCCCGCCGGGCGGCTGCATGCTGTAAACCTTCCCAACGGTATTACGGTGACCTATGGTTACGACAGCGATTCGCACATAACCTCGATGACGTACGGTACCCTGGGTAGCCTGACCTACGGCTATGATGCGGACGGAAGACGGACCACCGTGGACGGCAGTTTGGCGAAAACCAGCCTGCCGGCCGTGCCCCGCAGCGCCGCTCATGATTGTTCGTACGACAGCCTGAGGGAGGATGCGCCGCGAGGCATCTCCGATGTCTGCGCGAGCGCCGTGAGGTCCCTGATATGTTGCGGCGATTCTTCCCGGAGGCAAGACGATGAAAATCGAAATCACCGGCATCGAGCTTGCCTTTGACGGCGTCGAGTTCGGACTCGTGGGGAGCTACGAAAAGATTGCCGGGCGGATGCGCGGCGCCGTCGATCCGTCCCATCGGCTCAACGCTGGCATCGTCAACCTCGACAAAGCGCCGCGCAACGCGGCCAGGCAGGTTGAGTACGAAGTCGATTTCTGCCTGCTCAAGCCGGCCGACCCGCGCCGCGGCAACGGGCGGCTTTTCTATGATGTGCTCAATCGCGGGATGAAACTGGCACTGAGCGGGCTTAACGACGCTCCCGCCTCCAACGATCCCAAGAGCGCCGCGGACGCCGGCAACGGGTTCCTGATGCGCCAGGGCTACGCCGTGCTGTGGAGCGCATGGCAGGGCGACGTAGCGGCGGGGGAGGGCAGGATGCTGGCCCGCCTGCCGATCGGCGGCGAGCCGGGCATCAATCGCGACGAGTTCATTTTCAATCACAGCCACAACCCCGCGCGCGCCCCGCTCAGCTATCCCGCCGCGAGCCTTGATTCGAGCCGCGCGAGCTTGAGCGTGCGTCAGCGCGAACGCGACCCGCGCGCGGCGCTGCCCGCCGCCAGTTGGCGCTACCTCTCCGAGCGGCAGATCGAGATCACGCGGCCCCCTGAATTCGACGCGGGCGCGATCTACGAGTTCATCTACCCGGCGCGCGACCCGATCGTGATGGGTCTGGGGCTGGCCGCAATCCGCGACGTGGTATCGTTCTTCCGTTACGACACCGCCGACGAGGAGGGCCGGAAAAATCCGCTCGCCGCGGGCGTCGCGCACGCCTACGCATTCGGAATGTCGCAGTCAGGGCGCCTGCTGCGCGATTGGTTGTGGCAGGGCTTCAACCAAGACTTAAACGGGCGCAGGGTGTTCGACGGCGTGATGCCGTGCCTGGCCGGATCGCGCAAGACCTTTACCAACTTCGCCTTCGCGCAGCCCGGGCGCTTCTCCTGCCAGCACGAGGATCACCTCACGCCCGGCGACCAGTTTCCGTTCAGCTACGCGACCAGGTCCGATCCGCCAAGCGGCCGCACCGACGGTATCCTCGCCCGATGCGCCGCGTCGAACACGACGCCTAAGATCATGCAGATCGACAGCAGCGGCGAGTTCTGGCAGGGCAGGGCGTCGCTGGTGACGGCGGACGAGGCCGGCCGCGACCTCGAATTGCCCGCCGATGTACGGGTCTATGCCTTCGCCGGCACCCAGCACGGCGGCCGCTTCGCGACGGGAATCTTTCCGTTCTGCGAGCATCCGGGCAACCCGGTGGATATGAACGCCGGCTACCGGGCGCTGCTGGTCGCGATGGATGAATGGGTGAGCAACGCGGTCGAGCCGCCGCCCAGCAGCTATCCGCGGTCGTCGGAGGGGACCCTGGCCGCACACCATACTCTGGCGTTCCCGCGCATCCCGGGCGTCAGCTACGCGGCGATGCTGAACGAGTTGTGCGTGGTGGACTACTCCCGCCAGCCGCCGCAGCCGGACTCCGGTCGAAAATATAAAGTGATGGTGCCGGCGGTGGATGAGGACGGCAACGAGCTGGCCGGTGTCCGCCTGCCGGAAGTGGCCGTCCCAATTGGCACCCACACCGGCTGGAACCCGCGCCGCCAGGGTTTCGCCAGCGGCGATCTGGCGCTGCTGGGCTTCTTCCTGCCGTTTGCAAGGACCGCCGCCGAGCGTCAATCGAGCGGCGACCCCCGCCGGTCGCTGGAGGAGCGCTACGCAAGCCACGAGGCTTACGTTGCAGCAATCCGCCGCGCCGCCCAGGCATTGTGCGAGGCCCGCCTGCTCCTGCCCGAAGACGCCGAGCGCAGCGTCGAAGCCGCGATGCGCCGCGCCAAGTATTTCGGAGCGCCGTGAGGCTGACCGGCGCGTATGGAACGAACCGAGCAATTGGCAAACTTTGCCATAGATGATATTGTCCGGTTATGCCCACTCGCAACATCAGTCTCACCGCGGAGCAGGACGCATTTGTCGAACGCGTGGTTAGAGCCGGTGAATATCAGAATGCGAGCGAAGCCATCCGCGACGCGCTGCGCGTCCTTCAGCAAAAGCGGCGGGAAGATGCGCTTAAACTCAGGGCCCTGCGCGTGAAGATCAAGGCCGGTCTCGAAGCACTGGAACGGGGCGATTTTACCGAGGTGACCGACGCCGATCTGGATCAGTATCTTGCGGGATTAGCCGCTGGCAAAAACCCGCCCTGACGCGATGGCGCGATTCCGACTCTCCCGCCTGGCCCAGGCGGATCTTGCGCAAATCCTTGCCGTCAGTAGAGAGCGTTGGGGACCCGAAAGCCAAAGGCGCTACGCGGCGATCCTTGCTGCCGCTATTCGTAAAGTGGCTGCCGATCCACTTGGCCTCACAACACGGGCGCGCGCTGAACTCGCACCCAATCTCCGTAGCTTTCATATCCAACACGCACGCGCCGGCCTCGCTTACCCGAAGGTACGCAGACCGGTGCATATTGTTTACTACCGCATGATCGAGCCCGGGTTGATCGAAATCGTTCGAGTGCTCCACGAACACATGGACCCCGGCCGCCACCTGCATGAGAACTCTAAAAACAAGAATTCATGCCGCTGATCCTCTTCAATGTGTGGCATTCGCGCAAAACACCGGCGTGATTCGCCATCGAAGCGCTGCTCCAATGTTAAGCTATTATAAGGATCATTATGAAAGGTACGAATGCCTACCCCTTGCGGCTGCCGCGTTCCCTGAAAAAGGCCGGAGAGCGCCTGAGCCGGGAGGACGGAACCAGCATCAACCAGTTCGTGGCTATGGCAGTGGCCGAGAAAGTTTCCGCGCTGGAGACCGCGCGGTCCTTTGCGGAGCGGAAAAAACGAGCGGATTTAAAAGCTTTCGACCGCATCCTGAGACGACGCGGCGGCATGCGCCCCCAGCCAGGCGACGAAATGCCGGAGTAAGATAACTGGGTCGCTGGGGAACGATCTTTTAGAGGCTAACTCTCTTGCCTGCCGTGGACCGCAGCGGCGATTCCTGTCAATCGGTTGGCGTCGCCGTCGGGGTCGGGGCCGGCAACTGATTGCATTCCAGGCTGAACAGTGAGTAGGCGAACAGTTTCTCATCCGCTGTCATTGCTGACACCGAACATTCGCTGGAGAAAATTGTCCGGCTGAAGGCGCCTGGATCGGCGTGGTAGTCCAGGTAGAGCACTTCGCCGCATTGCGTGAGTCCGCCTACCGGTGTCGCGAAGCTGAACTGGGAAACCATCTGCGTATCATCTGTCGGGTCAGTAGCAGTCAACCAGGGCACGGATTGTGCCGCAACCGAGTCCACGTCATGTCTGGGTTCGGTCAGCACCATTTCGGGAGGAGAAGAATTGGACAGGGCGCCGGCCAAATTCAGCCATTGCGCCAAACCGGCCGGCTCGGTCTGGTTTACCGATGCAGTAACCGTAGTCGAACTACTGTGATTCACATCCCAGTTGGCGGTGCCGGCCAGCGGCGCGTTGTTGAAGAGCCAGACATAACCGAAGTGCGAGGTTACGAATCTGCCGCCCGCGTTGAGATAGGTTACGAGGTTTGCCAAAGCCGACGTGGTTTGCATGGTCTCCGCACCGGTGCAGGGAGCCAGCACGAGGTCGTAATTTTCCAGACTCCCGCCGCTTCCCCACAACGTGGTATCGGACGGGGTCATCGAGTCGATAGCCGCCCCGGTGTTCTGGTAAACCTGGACGCGTCCGGCACCCGCCGGATCGGTGAACTCGCTCGCATCGATACCGAGTTTAAGCAGCGCGCATTCCATCCCGTCGTTGGCGCCAGTCGCAATCGCCATCAGCGGAATGTCACCCTCAATCTGCGTCCTGGGCATGCGAGTGAGGTCCAGAGGCAGCTCGCTCGATTGGCAGGCCGCGACACTCGGTATGGTTACCTGGCGGCGCCAGCGGCCCAGTTGAATCACCAACGGTATGTTCGTGCCGGTGAATGATTGGGGAATGTTCGAAAGCGTAAAGGTGCCGTCCGCCGCCGTAATGGCAATCGCCACCGGCGAGCCGGTTACCTGGGTGCATCCGCACGACGGCCCATCCGAGATCGAGTCGAGACTCGCGCCTGGTATAAAAACAGCCGCGTTCGGCAGCGGAAGTGCGGCGCCATATTGCGCAGGAGTTCCCATCACCACCGTTCCCGTCAGGCTGGTGGAGCATGGCGTGCTGGTCGCCGTTGGAGTCGGCGTCAAAGTGAAGGTGGGGGAGGGGGTTGAAGTCGGCGTTGGAGTAGATGTCGGGGTCGGGGTGGGTGTTGGACTGGACCTCGGCACGCCGATCCCGTTCAAAGTCACGACGCTGGGAAGCCCTTGCTTGATAATCGTCAGCAGACCCTGCCGGGGCCCGGGACTCTTTGGCGAGAAAGTGACCATGAACCGGCATCCCCGCTGTCCCGCCGCTGGCATGCCGCAATCGTTATTTTCCGAAAACTCCCCGCTGATTTCCGCCGATTCGAACTCGGTCGCCGACTCGCGGTTCAACTCGACCCTGCGTGGCGCCGAACTCTGACCCACGGCAACCGGACCAAAGAACAGATGACGCGGCGAGACATCCTGGTCGAGGAAATAGTCGGCTGCAGCCGCGGAAGGCACGCAGGCGCAGACAGCCAGCAGCGACCCGAACAGCAGAGCGCAGAGCCAACGCGCGCTTTTTATGGCTGCCATCATGACCGGCGACTCATGTCCGACCAGCCTTTTTGGCTAACTCTATGCCCTACTGTTTGATATTACGTTGTGGATGTCAAGGCTTCCAAAGCCGGCAAAAAGCACGGAATTTTCGCGCTGCATTGGTGTCGCTTTCGGCGATATTCGCGAGAGCAAGTCCTCGCCACAATTGGGACAGGCACATCCGCCGTAGAAGCGGGCCAGGCTGCTCGAAAGCTTATTCAGGTGTCTGCGGCACTTCGCGCCGCGTCAAATGATGGCCCGGCCCGGCAAAGATTGTGCGCTGGAGTGCTGCCGGATTACCAACCCTGACGGGCTGCCCGTGTCCTCCGGACGCCGCAAACACCAGTGCCGGCCTATCCGGACAACCCGAAAAGAGGATCATGGGAGACGGGGGCATGAGTTGACATAATGTTTCTTATGCGAAGTTCGACATAAGGTCGTGAAAGCGGGCATCGCTGGGTTGTGGGCCATCGGATGATGCTTTTGTGCATCACACCTCGAAACGCTTGAGGAATGCGCGGCTGCCGCCTACTCCGTGACCCATTTCTCGGTGTGGCGGCGGGCGTACCAGCATGGGGGAAAGCCGGCGTGCGGGAAGAGGGCGTGGACGCAGGTGTCATTCTCCACGCCGGCGTCGCCGTATTCGGTGCGGTTGCCCTTAAGCGGCATCGCGTAGTAGCGGCGGACCTTGACCACGCCGTAGGGCTGGCGGGCAAGGCGGAAAGCGATGGCGTCGCCGAGGTAAAGCACGCACAGGACCGCGACTGCGGTCAGGGCGATTTTTGCCATCCACGGATATGCCGCGGCGCCCGCCATAATGTCTCCAGCGCAAAACGCCGCCAATCACGCGCAACCGGCGTCAAAGCCGATGCTGCGGGAGATTGTGACGCCGTCTTTTGCGTAACATCCGTACCAGGATGGTGAAAGCCGGGCGCGGGCGGACCCGATCGCCACAAAAGCAAACGCCGCGCGTAAACCGTGCCAGACACTCTCACCCTTGCCTTCTCTCACGGAGAATGGAGGGAGAGCCGGACAGCATTTACGGGATCTGCTCGCGGATGAATTTGCCGATGCCTTCGACTGCCTGCTGGCCTTCGGGCAGGAAGCTGGCGAAGAGCTGCCAGACGTGAATCATCTCCGGCCATATTTCAAGTTTTACTTGAACTTTCGCCGCGCGCGCCTTCTCCGCCAGCCGGGTCGAATCGTCCAGCAGCGTTTCATGGTCGCCGACCTGGATATACAGCGGCGGCAGGCCCTTCAGGTCGGCGTAAAGCGGCGCTGCCAGCGGCGTGCGCACGCTCTTGCTGCCCAGATACGCCTGGGTCAGCAGCCGCAGTCCGTCGGGCGACGCCACCGGATCCACGTGCAGCCGGGTCTTCATCGATTCGCCCGTACCTTCCAGGTCCACCCACGGAGAGAGGCAGACCGCGGCGGCCGGCAAAGCCACCCCGGCGTCGCGCGCGGCGACCAGCGTTGCGATCGTCAAGCCGCCGCCCGCTGAATCGCCCGCAATTGCGATGCGCCCGGGGCGATGGCCCTGCTCCAGCAGGAACTTGTATGCCGCCAGCGCGTCGTCCACGGCGGCGGGGAACTGATGCTCGGGGGCGAGGCGGTAGTCGAGTCCCAAAACGCGCGCTTTTGCGGCGCGCGAGATGCGGCCCATCAGATCGCGATGGGTCTTGAGCGAACCCATCACGTAGCCGCCGCCATGCAGGTAGAGCACCACGCGGTCGGCGGCGCCGGGCGCGGTAATCCATTCGGCAGGCACTCCCGCCGCGCGGATTTGCTCGAGCTTGACGTCGGGTTCGGGCGGCGGCGCCATCTCGTCCATTGCCGCGCGCATCTCCTGCACCGACGCGCCCATCCTGGTGGATAACTGCTTCATCGCGTCGATTGCCTGCTGCAACTGTGGACTTGCCATTGCCGGAGCCTCCCGAAGGACTGTAGTTCGCGCGAGGGGCAAGGCTAGCCGATGTCGGCCAGGAGTGCCAGACGAGCGGGATGTCAGCGGGAGCAGGACAGGCAATCCCCAACTGTCACGGATGGGTGCAGCGCGGCCTTCTCAAGCGCGGCGATGCAATGAAAATGCGGCGCGGAAAAGAATCACGCATCATGACAGGCGGGGACGCCTGCCACGGGTTTGGACAATTACCTGATCCGGCGGCGGGTAGTGCCGGCGCCGTGAATTGGCAATGGGGTGGGCGGCGGGCGGCGGCCCAACGCCAGCAGCTCGCGCTTGACGATGCGGCTGGCGGGCTCCAGCTCCAGTGCGCGCTCCAGATAACCGACCGCCGTGGGTACGCGTTCCATCGCCACGCACGCGCGCGCCATCGCACGCAGCAGATCGACGCTGTCGCCCGTCAGTTCGCGGGCGCGGCGCAGCGCGGCCAGCGCTTCAGCCGGCCGTTTAAGTTCGGCCAGCGCCAGGCCCATCTCATACAGCGTCTGCGCGCTCAGCGGATCGAGTTCGAGGGCCTGTTTAAACATCGCGATCGCGTTGCGCGGCGCCCCTTTGCGGGCCAGATCCGCGGCGGCTGCGCCCAGACGGATCGCCTCCTGCGCAAACGGCGACGCCTCGACCTCGACCACGGCGCGATCGCGTTTCAAGTCCAGCTTGAGGATTTGGATCCGGCCGCCGAGGTATTCGCGGACCCGGCGGGTGACTTCGGGCGTACCCTCTTCGAGGTCGAGAAAGATGGCGCCGACCGGGTCGCCGATATGATCATCGCGCGCGATAACCAGGATTTTCTTGCGCATCCCCGCTGCCTCTCCACCGCTGTCCCAATCGTAAGCAAAACCTCAGCTTATGGGAAACCTTCAGACGCGCTCATCGGGATCGAACAGCTTGCGATATTCATCCAGCGCGAAGCGGTCGGTCATGCCGGCGATATAATCGGCGATTACGCGCGCGGTCGAATCTCCGCCGGTTTCCATCCGCTGCGCGATATGGGGCGGGATCTGCGCCGGCTCCGCCATGTAGGCGTTGAAGAGCTGGCTCAGCACGCGTCCCGCCTTCTGCGTCATCCGCAGCACGCGGTAATGATGATAGAGCTTCTGGTTCATCAGACGCTTTAACTCCGCGACCTGGGGCGCCATCGACGGGCTGAACGCCGCCAGCGCTCGCCCCGCGCGCCTGACCTGATCGACGCTGGCGATGCGCGCTTGGGACAGCTCGCGATCGATGTTGGCGATAAGGTCGGTCGCCATCATGTCGATCATCCGGATCACGAGCTGGTAGCGCCCTCCCCTGCGCTGTTCGATGTCGCCGAACGCGTCGCGCACGGCGCGGGCCGCGGCGCGAATCAGTTCCGATTCTTCCAAATCGGCGCGCGCGATCATCCCGGACTTAAGCCCGTCGTCAACGTCATGCGCGAGGTAGGCGATCTCGTCGGCGAGATCGACAATCTGCGCCTCCAGGCATGGATAGAGCGACGGATCGAATTCCTGCGCGGCCGGACGATGCCTGAAATCGGAATGCTTGACGATTCCTTCGCGCACTTCGAAGGTCAGATTCAGCCCGCGAAACGACGGGTAGCGCTCCTCGATCCAGTCCACCGTGCGCAGGCTCTGGGCGTTGTGATCGAAGCCGCCATACGGCTGCATCAGGGCGTTGAGCACCCGCTCGCCGGCGTGGCCGAACGGCGTATGCCCCAGGTCATGCGACAGCACCACGGCCTCGGACAGTTCCTCGTTAAGTCCCAGCGCGCGCGCGACGGTGCGGGTGATCTGCGCCGCTTCCATCGTATGGGTCAGGCGGGTGCGGTAGTAATCGCCCTCATGATTGACGAAGACCTGGGTTTTGTACTCCAAGCGGCGGAAGGCGGCGGAATGGATGATGCGGTCGCGGTCGCGCTGAAAGGCGGTGCGATAGGGATGCTCGGGCTGGGGAAAGCGGCGGCCGCGGCTGTGCGCCGATCGCATCGCATACGGCGCCAGCGCGCGGTCTTCGAATTCCTCCAGATGCTGGCGGCTGCGGAGCATGGACTCAGACCGGCCGGAAACCGGGTCGCCGGAGCTGCAAATAAGTCGGCATCGTGCCCCGATCCTAGCATCGCCCCGCGTCAGGCAAAAAGCGCCGCTCAATCAATCTTGAACAGGGGCTTTGCCAGCGCACGCCCTGCGCCCGTATAATCTGGCGCGGTGGAGGTTGTGTTGGGCGGGGAAGCTTATCGCTGCCTGGGCCGGCTGGCCGCCGCCCTGGGCGTCGCCGGTGCGCTGTCGGGCTGTGCGCTTTTCGGATCGCGCCGTACGCCGCCTCCGCTCCCGCCCGCCGCCGCGCCCCGTGCGTCATTGACAGGCGTAGCTTCATGGTACGGTCCCGGGTTCAACGGCAAACATACCGCCAGCGGCGAGATCTACGATCAGGAGGACCTGACCGCGGCGTCAACCACGCTGCCGCTGGGCACTCATGCGCTGGTGACTAACCTGCAAAACGGACGCAGCGTGGAAGTGCGCATCAACGACCGCGGACCTTTCGTCAAGGGCCGCCAGATCGATCTGTCGCATGGCGCCGCGGCGGCGCTGGGAATCATCAATCCGGGCACCGCGCGCGTGCGTATCGACGTGATCCGGATGGGTCCGCAACTGGAGCCCGGCTACTTCGTCCAGGTTGGATCGTTCTCCAATTCCTCGCGCGCGCGGCGTCTGGGGACCGCCTTGAGCAGGTATTTCCCCGACGTCCGGGTGGATCATTTCAACCTTGGCGGACGGGCGGTTTACCGCGTGCGGATGGGCGCCTTTCCCGACCATGCCAGCGCGCTGGCGCGCGCCGGCATCACCGCCCGGCTCGGCTTGTCCTCGATCATCGAGCGTCAATGATGGGCCCGCACGCAATGGGCCGATGGGCGCTGATGGTGCTGTCGCTGGCGGCTGCCGCGGTTTTCGGATGCGCCTATCGACTGGCACGCTCGGGATCGATCGACACCGCCAAAGTCAAACAGATCGAAGCCGGGCTGCAGCAGATCCGCCAGCTCTCGTTCACCAAACCGGTGCCGCTGGTGGTGGAAAGCCGCGCCGAAGCCGACCGCGATATCAAGGCCCAACTGGCGCACGAGATCAGCGATCGCGAGTTCTATATCGCGGGCCGCGCCGGCGCCATGATCGGACTCTATCCTGACGGCATCGATTTGAAGCAGGAGACGTTAAAGCTGCTCGACAGCCAGGTCGCCGGCTTTTACGACCCCGACAGCAAACGCATGATCCTGGTCAGCGGGATGTCGCAGGGCGGAGTGTGGGACGGTGCCGGGCCAATCGCGGCGCAGCGCGACATCATGGGCGAGATGGTGCTGGCGCATGAGTTGACCCATGCCCTGCAGGACCAGAACTTCAACCTGTCGGGTCAGCTCGACGCGCTCAAGAACAACGACGACCGGGAGCTGGCGCTCAAAAGCGTGGCCGAAGGCGACGCCACGATCACCGGCTTCGCTTATGTGGCCGGCGGGATGGATCAGCCGCGGCTCGACCTGCTGACCTCGCGTATGGCGGACCTGCCGCAGATGTTCGCCAAAGAAGCCAAATCGGCGCCCGAAGGGCTGCGCGTGCCGCTGATTTTCCAATACAGCGCCGGGGTGAAATTCGTCGCCGCGGCGTATCGGCGCGGCGGCTATGCCGCGGTGGACCGCCTGTTCCGCCATCCCCCGCAATCAAGCCAGCAGATCCTTCACCCGGAACTTTACTTCGACAATCCCACGCCGCCCGCGGATATCACCATTGCCGGATACCAGGCGGCGCTTGGCGGATGGACCAAAGCCGACGACAACTGCGAAGGCGAGCTCGCCCTCAGTCTGATCCTGAAGATGGCATTCGGCCCCGATGCGCGGCAGCCGCGGCTGGCGCTGGCGTGGAAAGGCGATCGCATCCTGACCCTGACCCGCGGTCCGGACCTGAGCGTGATCTGGCTGATTGCGATGAGCAGTGAGCGCGCCGCCAGCCAGTTTGCCGCGGCCTACACCGAAGCGCTTGACCGCCGCCTGGTGGTGCAGACGCCGCATCGGGTGGACTATCAGTCGAGCATGGTGCTGGTGGTGATCGGCAACGCGGCGCGGGGTTTTTCGGATTTCGAAAACGACGTGTTCGAGCAGTCGCGGGTAACGCTCAAACGCCCTGCCCCGCCCGACCGCGACCGCGCTCAAAAGGCGGCGCCGCCCGCCTGATCCAGCAAGCGGGCCGCCTTGATGATCAATTCGCGCTCGTTGCGATGGCTCGCCTGACGCACGGCGTCGTCGATTCCGAACCACTTCACGTCTTCGATTTCGTCGTCGTGCTGGCTGGGGTCGCCGCCCTGCCAATGCATCAGGAAGAAGCTTACCCGCTTGAAGATGCGCAGCAGCGGACCGCCGGGAGTTTCGCGCCGCGCATAAAAGTAGGCCACTTGCCCCAGCGGCCGATCGATACTGACATTGTAACCGGTTTCCTCGCGGCATTCGCGCATCGCGGCCTGCTCAACCGTTTCCCTGGATTCCAAACCACCCTTGGGCAGCACCCAGGTTGATTTGCCCGCAGGTTTGACCAGCACCACCTCGGCCTTTGCCCCCGGATGCGGCCGGCGCCAGATGAGGCCGCCGGCGGAGAACTCGCGCAGGGTGCGGAAGGCCGATTTGGCGGGTTTGGCCGGTTTCTTTCTGGATGCCATCGAAGTCGCACGCCGTTCAGCCAGCGAACAGCGCGCTGCGGGACCCGGCTTCGAGCAAATGCGCCAGCGCCTTGCGGGCTCCGCGTGAGCTTTTGCTGCTGAGGGCGGGGTCCGACCGCAGCCATTCGCGGGCGAAATCGCGGATGCGCAGGATTGTATCAAGATCGCGAATCCAATGCGCATAGCGAAGCGGCAACGGACCGGCCTGGCGCGCGCCAAACAGGTCGCCCGGTCCGCGCAGCTCAAGGTCAGCTTGAGCTATTTCGGCGCCCGCAGTCTTTTCCACCAGTACCTTGAGTTTGCGCCGGGCGGCGCCGTCGGCAACCAAATAGCAGAACCCGGGCTGGGTTCCGCGCCCGATACGGCCGCGCAACTGATGCAGTTGAGCCAGACCGAAGCGCGCCGCCCCCATGATCACCATCACGGTTGCCGCGGGCACGTCGATACCGACTTCGATCACGGTGGTGGACACCAGCACCTGGACCTTGCCGTCCCTGAATTCGCGCATCACCGCGTCTTTTTCATCGGCCGGCAGCCGCCCATGCATCACGCCGATACGCAGCCCGGCCAGCGCACCCGAGCGCAGGTCGGCGGCGGCCGTGGTCACCGCCATATCCTGCCTGTCGTCGCTTTCGATCAGCGGCAGGATACAGTAGGCGCGGTTGCCCCGCTCAACTTCCTGACGCACTTTGCTCCACACTGTATCCAGCTCCTGTTCCGCGGCGATGATGGTGGCGACAACCGGGCGTCCGGCGGGGCGTTCCTCCAGCGTGCTCACTTCGAGATTGCTCAGCAGCACGCGCGCCAGGCTGCGCGGGATGGGAGTGGCGCTGAGCAGCAGCATGTCGGCGCGCGGCCCCAGCGCCTGCAGGCGAACGCGGTCGAACACGCCGAAACGATGCTGCTCGTCGATGACCGCGAGTCCCAGGCGCGGGATTTCAACCGTGCGTTGAATCAGGGCGTGAGTGCCGAAGACCACCCCGGGCGCGCCGCTGCGCAGGAAGTCCAGCACGCCGCGGCGTGTGGCGGCGGGCAGATTGCCGCGCAGCAGGGCGCAGCGGATAGCGGGCGCGCCGCACAACTTCTGAAACGCCGCGTAATGCTGCTCGGCCAGCAACTCGGTCGGCGCCATCACCGCGGCCTGATAGCCGTGATCGACGGCGTTGATCGCCGCCCACAGCGCGACCACGGTCTTGCCGCTGCCGACATCGCCCATCAGCAGCCGGTTCATCTGGGCGGGACTTTGCATGTCGGCGCGAATCTCGGCGATGGCGCGGCGCTGCGCGGCGGTCAGTTTGAACGGCAGCCGGTCGATGAAGCGGTCGGCCATAACGGAGCCGGCCGCGAATGAAATCCCGGCTCGTTGGCGGGCGTGCTCGCGCTCGAGTTCAAGCGCCAGTTCAAAGGCGAACAGTTCGTCCGCCGCCAGCGCGCGATGCGCCGGCGTGGCGCCCGCGCGCAGGGCGTCGAGGTCGGCCTCCGGCGGCGGCTGATGCAGATAGCGGAGGGCCTGCGCAAGCGAGGGAAGTTGAAGGCGGGCGCGAAACTCATCCGGCATCGCGGCCGGCAACTCCTGCGCCGCGGCCAAAGCCCGATCGATTGCGGCCCTGACCAGACGCTGCCCGATGAGATCGCCGATTCGATACGACGGCTGCAGCGCCAGCGGCGGATCCTGAGCCGGAATGTAAACTTCAGGATGAACTATCTCCAGATGGCCGTCCGCGGCACGGGTGACTTTGCCCTGCACCCTGACTTCGGCGGCTGCAAAACGCTGCCGTAGATGGGGCGGGGCGTTAAACCAGACCACGCGAAGGCGCGCGCCCTGCCCGTCCTGCAGCCATCCGCTAAGCAGCCGCCGCCATCGCGAACCGCGCATCGGCCGTTCGTTCAGATTGACCAGGCGCCCGGCGAGCACCGCGGTTTCATCCGCTATAATCTCATGTATTGCTTTAATTTCCCTCCAGTCCAAATAGCGCGAGGGGAAAGTCAGGAGCAAATCCTCGACGCTCACGATCCCGCGTTCGGCGAGCAGCGCCGCCCGCTTGGGCCCGATTCCCGGAAGCTGTGACAGCGCCCCCGACGCGTCGAAGGGTGAGGCAGCGTCCGCCGAATCTTCACCCGAATGAGGCGGTTTGAAACCGACATTTGCCATTGGTCGATATGCGCGGGCCGTGAACGGTAAGCGAAGCGCGTTCAGCGAGCGTCAATATTGTTGTGTCTGCGAAGGTATACAGCAAGCATGGGGCGGGGCCGCGGCAGGCCTGGGGTTTAACATTCGGCAGACGGAGCCACCTCGAGGCGGCGAATGATTGCAAAAATTTCATAATCCATGGCAAAACGTTGCATTTCGTATCAGGTTTACGCCCCATTTTTTGGCAGGATGTTTGCTCTGATGGCCGGCAGTAATGCTACGCACCCCGTGCAACCCTGGTTTGATTGGCTTTGACCGCAGGTATCGCGCTGGCCTCGACCCGCTCCGTCTGACGATCAACCCAGATGGTGCAGTCGGGCGATCGGATTTTTTGAAGGAAAGCAAGTCTTCGGCGGAGGAAACGCGATGAGCAGAATCAAAATGCTGCTTGCCGGCATGGTCGGAATCGCGATTGTCTGCTTGTTTCTGGCGGCGCCGGCTGCGGCGCAACCCGCCGGATGGGGCGATTACGACGACGCCCACCAATGGCATGACGCCGGATGGTGGTGGGCGAACAATCCGCAATGGGTGCAGAAGCATCATCCGACCTGGTGGGGCGACTGGGACCGCGACCGTGTATGGCGTCCGGCGTCGTGGTGGTGGGACAACGACCCCGACTGGGTCCGCCAGCATCACCCCGAATGGTGGGGCGACTGGGACGACGACCATGTCTGGCGGCCGGCCGACTGGTGGTGGAGGCATCGCGCCAAATGGGTTTACCGGCATCATCCCGAATGGTGGGGCGCGTTTTACCAGGGCACCTGGTATCCGGCCTCATGGTGGGTGGTCAACTTCCCCGATTGGGTCCGCTTGTATCATCCGGACTGGTGGGGCGCTTACTACCAGAATACCTGGTATCCCGCTTCCTGGTGGTATGCCAACCAGCCTCAATATGCAGCCGATAATTATCCCGATTGGTGGGGCTCTCCCTACCAGGGCATGTGGTATCCGGCGTCGTGGTGGTATGCCAACCAGCCGCAATACGTAGTCCAGAACCATCCCGACTGGTGGGGCGACTACGACGACGATCATGTATGGCGTCCCGCGGGATGGTGGGCGCGGCAGAATCCGCAATGGGTAGTGGTGAATCATCCCGACTGGTGGGGCGATTACGATGACGACGACGACTGGCGGCCGGCGCCCTGGTGGTGGCGTCACGACCCCGACTGGGTACGCGTGAATCATCCGTACTGGTGGGGCGACTACGACCAGCATCGCATGTGGCATCCCGACAGCTGGTGGTACATGCGCGACCCGCGCTGGGCCGCCGAGCATCATCCGGACTGGTACGGCGATTACGACCGCGATCATCGATGGCGCGATATTTACTGGTGGGGCGCGCATGATCCTCAATTCATCCAGCAGCGCCATCCGCAATGGGCGTACTCGATGCAGCAGGCGATCGTGCATCAGCAGATTCAGCGCGAACGCGCCCTGCAGCTGGCACAACTGACCGAGCGTCAACAGCAGCAGGCGATTGCCGCCAATGCCGCCCTGGCGCAGGCCGCCGCGCGGGTGCGTGTCCAGCAGCAGCAGATGCAGCGGCAACTGGTGGCGATGAGCCAGCGGCAGCAGCGGCTTCAGCAGCAGGCGCTGCAGCAGGCGCAGGCCCGCAATCTGCTTAATGCGCAGCAACTGGCTGCGCTCAACGCGGCCCGCCAGCGGGCGCAACTGCAGGCCCAAATCCAGCAGCAGCGCAGCCTGCAGGCCGCGCAGCAGGCTGCCCAACGGGCCGCGGAGCAGCGCCGGCAGGCATCGATCAATCAGCGTGCGCTGCAGCAGAACACGGCCCAGCAGGCGGCGCAGGAGCGCGCCCGCCAGCAGGCGCTGGAGGCGCAGCATGCGGCGCAGCTCAACGCCGCCGCACAGCAGCGCGCCCGGCAACAGGCGCTGGAGGCGCAGCATGCGGCGCAGATGAACGCCGCGGCGCAGGAGCGCGCGCGTCAACAGGCCCTGCAACAACAGCGCGCGGCGCAGGAACTCGCCATCCAGGACCGGGCCCGTCAGCAAGCCCTGCAGGCGCAGCGCGCGGCCCAACTCAACGCCGCGCGGGAGCGTGAGCGGCAGCAAGCGATGCAGGCCCAGGCGCAGCGCGAGGCGGAGGTCCGGGCGGCTCACGAAGCGGCTCGACACCTGCCGCCCAATGCGGCCGAACAGCAGCGGATGCTGGAGCAGCAGCAGCGCATGAAGCAGCACATGCCGCCGCAGAGCCTGAACAATCTGCGGCGCGAATCCCAGGCCGTGCGCGCCGCAGCCCCGCCGCACATGACCGCGCATCCCTCGATGCCGCATCCGGCGCCGATGGCCCACGCGGCCCATCCGCCGGCGCAGCACGCGTCGCGCCAGCAAAGATCTCATCCGATGTAGCGTGCTCGATCTGTTTGCCGCTGGCTCGAGGCGCGAGCGGCTCCACAGTGTCATGCCGACCGAGCGTCAGCGAGCCAAGCGCAGGAATCAACGCGAAGCGATTATGTCCGATGTGCGCGCCCGGGCAAATCGCTGCGCGTTGATCTCTCCCTGCGCGGCGCAAGGAACGCCGCTTCAGTCGGGACGACAAGCGTGAACCGCTGGCGCAATTGTGGAAACTCCAGGCCGGCTGTGAGTCAATGCGGGTGAAGCGGCGGCCCTCACGCGCCTTCGACTCCGGCGGGCGGAAAGCCTACGCCCGATGGTAATCCTGCAGCGCGGCGGTGGCGGTTTGGCCCGCGCGCAGCGCGGCAATCGCGGTGACGGCGGCGTGCGCGCCCGCAATCGTGGTGAAGAACGGCAGCCGCAGCTCCAGCGCCGTGCGCCGGATTGAGAACGAATCCGTGCGTGCCTCGCGCTGCGGCTCCGGCGTGTTGATGACCATCGCCACCCTGCCCTCGCGCATCAGATCGACCACGTGCGGGCTGCCTTCCATCACCTTGTTGATAGTGTCGCAGGGCAGGCCGAGTTGGTTGATAAAACGGGCGGTGCCGCGCGTCGCGACCATCGCGAAGCCCATCCGCGCCAGCTCTCTTGCGATCGGTTCCAGCCCGGGCTTGTCGCTTTCGCGCACGCTGATGAACGCCGCCCCGCGCGAGGGCAGGTCGGTGGCCGCGGCAATCTCAGCCTTGGCAAACGCCGCCGCGAAACTGCGATCGATACCCATCACCTCGCCGGTGGATTTCATTTCGGGTCCGAGCAGAGTATCGACGCCGGGAAAACGCACGAACGGAAATACCGATTCCTTCACCGCGACATGCGCGGGCGTGATTTCGCGCGTGAAGCCCAGCTCGGCGAGCTTCCTGCCGATCATGACGCGGGCCGCAAGCTTGGCCAGCGGCACCCCAATGGCCTTGCTCACGAACGGAATCGTGCGCGACGCCCGGGGATTGACCTCCAGGATGTACAACTCGCCCTGGTAAAGCGCGTACTGGACATTGATCAAACCCAGTACGCCCAACTCGCGCGCCAGCAGCTTGGTCTGGCGGATCAGTTCCGCCACGACGCCGCGGCTCAGCGTATGCGGCGGCAGCACGCAGGCGCTGTCACCGGAATGGATTCCGGCGTGCTCGATATGCTCCATCACGCCGCCGACAACCACGGTCTCACCGTCGGAAATCGCGTCCACGTCCATCTCGATGGCGCCGTCCAGATAACGGTCGATCAGCAGCGGCTTACCCTCCGAGGCGGCCAGCGCGAACTCGCCGTAGGCGCGCAGCGCGGTTTCGTTGTGCGCGATCTCCATCGCGCGGCCGCCCAGCACGTAGGACGGACGCACCAGCACCGGGTATCCGATCCGCGCCGCACCGGCGACTGCCTGGTCGATACCGCGCGCGAGCACGCCCTGCGGCTGCCGCAGCCCCAGCTTGTGCACCATCGCATTGAACCGCTCGCGATCTTCGGCCCGATCGATCGCGTCGGGCGGCGTGCCCAGGATCGGCACTCCCGCGCGCTCCAGCGCCGTCGCCAGCTTGAGCGGCGTCTGCCCGCCGAACTGGACGATTACGCCCAGCGGCCGCTCGCGCTCGACGATCGCCATGACGTCTTCGAACACCAGCGGCTCGAAGTACAAGCGGTCCGAGGTGTCGTAGTCGGTCGACACCGTCTCCGGGTTGCAGTTGACCATGATGGTCTCGAAGCCGTCCTCGCGCAGGGCGAAGCAGGCATGCACGCAGCAGTAGTCGAACTCCAATCCCTGCCCGATGCGATTGGGCCCCGCGCCCAGGATGATAACCTTCCTGCGCGCGGTGGGCTCGGCTTCATCCTCGCCGTCGTAGGACGAGTACAGGTATGGAGTGAAAGCCTGGAACTCGGCGGCGCAGGTGTCGACGGTTTTGAATACCGGGCGGATCCGCTCGACGCCGCGGCGGCGCCTGACTTCGCGCTCTTCGATTCCGGCCAGCTCCCCGATGCGCCGATCGGAAAAGCCCAGCGCCTTGGCTTCGCGCAGGATGGGCGCCTCGATCGGTTCATCGCGCAGCCGCTGTTCGGCGCGGATGATTTTCGCGATGCCGTCGATAAACCACGGGTCGATTCCGCTCAGACGGTGGATTTCCGCGGTGGACATGCCCGCGCGCAAACCGTCGGCAAGGTAGTAAATCCGCTGGCTGTTGGGCGTAATGAGACGGGCGCGAATTTCCTCGATTGCCGCCTCGCCAGTCTTCCCCGCCACCCGCGTTTCGAATCCAGCCGAACCGGTTTCCAGCGATCGCAGCGCCTTGTGGATCGACTCGGCAAAGGTGCGCCCGATCGCCATCACCTCGCCCACCGATTTCATCTGCGGTCCCAGTTCGTCCACCGCACCGGGAAACTTCTCGAAGGTGAAGCGCGGAATCTTGGTGACGACGTAATCGATGGTCGGCTCGAAACAGGCCGGGGTCTGGCGCGTGATATCGTTGGCGATCTCGTCCAGCCGGTACCCGACCGCCAGCCGCGCCGCGATTTTCGCAATCGGAAAGCCGGTCGCCTTGGAGGCCAGCGCCGAGCTGCGCGAGACGCGCGGATTCATCTCGATCACGACCATGCGGCCGGTCTGCGGATCCACCGCGAACTGGATGTTGGATCCGCCGGTATCGACGCCGATCTCGCGGATGATCCTCAGCGCGGCGTCGCGCATGATCTGGTATTCCTTGTCGGTCAGGGTTTGCGCCGGCGCCACCGTGATTGAGTCGCCCGTATGCACGCCCATCGGATCGAGGTTTTCGATCGAGCATACGATGACCACGTTGTCGGCGCCGTCGCGCATCACCTCGAGCTCGAACTCCTTCCATCCCTCGACCGATTGCTCGATCAGGATTTCATGGCTGGGCGAGCTGTCCAGTCCCCACTGCACCTTGGCGCGGAAGTCTTGCGCATCGCGCGCGATCGAGCCGCCCGTGCCGCCTAAAGTGCGCGAGGGCCGGATGATCACCGGCAGCCCGAGCTGATCGCGCACCGCTTCGGCTTCCTTGAGGCTGTGCGCGATGGCAGAGGCCGGCACCTCCAGTCCGATATCGATCATCGCCCGCTTGAACAGGTCGCGATCCTCGGCCTTCTTAATCGCCGCGATACTGGCGCCGATCAGCTTTACGCCGCAGCGCTCAAGCGTCCCCGCATCGGCCAGCTCCAGGGTCAGATTGAGCGCCGTCTGGCCGCCCAGCGTGGGCAGGATCGCGTCGGGCCGCTCGCGCTGCAGGATGCGCTCCAGGCTCGCCGCCGTCATCGGCTCGATATAGGTGCGATCGGCGAATTCGGGATCGGTCATGATGGTGGCGGGATTGGAATTGAGCAGGATGAGCCGCAGCCCTTCTTCCTTCAGCGCCTTGAGCGCCTGCGTGCCCGAATAATCGAATTCGCAGGCCTGCCCGATCACGATCGGACCCGACCCGATCAACAATACTGACTTTATATCCTGACGCAGCGGCACGGGACTTACGCGCTCTCCTTTTCCGCGGCCAGCACGCGGTCCAGCGCCTGTGCGCCGCAGCGCGGAAAGGCCTCGATCAGCCGCCGGAACCGTTGGAACAGGTAGCCGGAATCATGCGGACCCGGCGACGCCTCCGGATGATACTGCACGGAGAAAAACGGAACTCCCTGTCCGCGCAGCCCTTCGACCGTGCGGTCGTTGAGATTCAGATGGGAAATCTCGGCGCGCCCCGCGACCGAATCGGCGTCCACCGCAAAGCCGTGATTCTGCGAAGTGATCTCCACCCGTCCGCTGCTCAAATCCTTCACCGGATGATTCGCGCCATGATGGCCGAAGTTGAGTTTGTAGGTGACGCCGCCGATCGCGAGTCCGAGGAGCTGATGTCCCAGACAGATGCCGAACACCGGTTTTTTGCCCAGCACGCCGCGCACCGCTTCGCTGGCGTAGGGCAGCGCCGCGGGATCGGCCGGCCCATTGGAGAGGAACACGCCGTCGGGATTGCAGGCCAGAATATCGGCGGCGGTCGCGGTGGCCGGCAGCACGCGCACGCGAAAGCCGTTGGCCACCAGCGAGCGCAGGATATTGCGCTTGATGCCGTAATCCATCGCGACCACCAGCGGCGCGCCGCCAAGCTCCGCACGGACGTAGCCTGCGCCCAATTTCCATTCGCCGGCGTCCCAGTCGTACGCTTCGCGGCAGGTGACTTCTTTAACCAAATCGCGTCCGAGCAGACCGGGCGACGCCTGGGCCTTGCGCACCAGGCTTTGCGGATCCAGGTCAATGCTGGAGATCACCGCTTCCTGCGCGCCGCGGGTCCGGATATGGCGGACCAGCGCCCGCGTATCGATGCCCTCGATTCCGACCACGCCGGCCTGACGCAGGTAATCCGCCAGCGGCATCTGCGCGCGCCAGTTGGACGGGCGCGGCCAGTAATGCTTGACGATAAAGCCCTCGACGAAGATGCGGCGCGATTCGGTGTCTTCTTCGTTCACCCCGACGTTGCCGATCTCCGGATAGGTCATGCACACCAGTTGACCCTTGTAGGAGGGATCGGTGAGCACTTCCTGGTAGCCGCTCATGGCGGTGTTGAACACGACTTCGCCGCAGGTTTCGCCAATCGCCCCAAACGCGAACCCCTCGAAAATCCGTCCGTCGGCGAGCGCGAGAATTGCGGGTTGTTTACTTTGGATGCTCATTGGATTGCAGTCTATAAACCAGTTCACCCCCGACAATGGTCGCGACCGCCCTGCCCTTCAGCATTCGCCCCGCGAACGGAGTGTTGCGGCTGAGCGACATGGACTTTGCCGGATCCACCTGCCATTGAAGATTCGGATCGATAATCGTTATATCGGCGCGCATGCCCTCGCTTAAGCGGCCGCCGTCGATTTTCAGCAGCCGCGCCGGGTTGACCGCCATCAGCTCGACCAGCCGCGCCGGTGCGATCAATCCGCAATGCACCAGATCCATCGCCAGACCCAAGGCGGTCTGCAGCCCGACCACTCCGTTGGCGGCCGCCGCAAACGCGCGCGCAGCCGCGCTGCCGAGCGGCCATCTGCGACGCTCCGCTGCGAAGCATCCGGCCAGCTCCGCCGCCCCTTTGGAGGGCGGATCGTGCGGCGCATGATCGGTGGCAATCAGGTCGATGGTGCCGTCGGATAATGCCAGCCGCAAGGCTTCAACGTCGGCGCGCTCACGCAGCGGCGGATTCATTTTGGCATCGGTGCCGAATTCCAGTACAGCACTGGCGTCAAGGCTGAAGTGATGGGGCGCCGCTTCGCAGGTGACCGCGGCGCCGCGCCGGCGCGCCGCGCGCACCAGTTCGATCGATTCGCGCACCGACAGATGCGCGATATGCATCGGCGCGCCGGCCTTCATCGCCAGCTCCAGATCGCGCCGCACGCGATCGCTTTCCGCCGCCGGCGGGACGCCGGGCACCCCAAGCGTTTGCGCCACCGCACCGGCGTTGACGGCGCCGCCGCCGGCCAGAACGCGATCCTCTTCATGCAGCGAAACCGCCAACCCCAGCCGCTTCGCCGCCCGCAGCGCATCGGTCAGGATGTCGGCGCTGTCCACCGGCATCCCGTCATCCGAGAACATCCTGACGCCCGCCGCGGCGAGCGCGTCGTAATCGGCGGCCTGCTGACCCTTGAGCCCCCTGGTCACCGCGCCGACCGGGATCAGCGCCGCCGCTTTGACTTCCGCCGCGCGCGCCAGCATGTATTTCGTTACTTCGGGGCAATCATTGACCGGTTCGGTGTTGGCCATCGCCGCGACCGCGACGAATCCGCCCGCCGCCGCCGCGCGCAGACCGCTGGCGATGGTCTCCTTGTGCGGAAAACCGGGGTCGCGCAGATGGGTATGGGCGTCGACCAATCCGGGCACCACCCAACATCCCTGGGCCGCGACAACTTCGGCGTCCGCCGCGGGGTTCAAAGTCCCCGCGGGCGCAATCGCCCCGATTGTGCCGCCGTCGACGCGCAGGTCGCGCGGCGCCATCACCCCCGAGGCCGGATCGATCATCAGGCCGCCGATTATAAACAACCGCTTCACGCGCTCTCGCCCGCCTCTTTGAGCGATTCCACCATCGAGTAGAGCATCACCCGATCCGCTGGCCTGGTGCCGTCCTCGGTCCGTTCTCCCAGGCGCACCTGGATGCGCTCGTTGCGCGCGGTGGGAACGTTCTTGCCCACGTAGTTGGGGCGGATGGGAACCGCGCGATGGCCGCGGTCGACCAGCACCGCCAGACGCATCCCGGCCGGACGCCCCAGCTTCCACAGCGTGGTCATCGCGCGCTGCACGGTCCATCCGCTGTTGATGACGTCGTCGGCCAGCACGATAACCCGGTCCTCGACGTCGAAGTCCTGGGCGCCGCCCAGCGGCCGCAGTCCGTCATAACCGCGAAACACGTCCAGCGCCGCGCACGGGATCCACCCCGGTCTGCCGTTCGATGATCTCGCACAGGCGCACGGCCAGGGCCGCACCGTGGCTCACGATTCCCACTACGCTGACGCGCGCGAGGTCGGGCAGGTCGCGGATGATCTGTGCCGCGATGGCTTCGACCGCGCGGGTGATTTCCTGCGCGTTCATGATCTCGCGCTGCGGTCCGCGCCGATACGGCTCGTAGCCCGCCTCCTCCGCCTGCTTGACGGTTTCGACCACCATCAGGGTGCCGTCTTCCAGCCATTGGCGGACGTAGCCGAGCAGGCTTTCGTCAAAGCGGTAGTAGCGGCGGCTGCGCGCATGCCCCACGTACTGGACCTTGAGTTCGTGTTCGCAGAACTCGCAGCGCAGGCACAACTCCGAATGGCTCGCGGCGGGGGCCGGTTTGAAGCGCGGGCGCAGGTAGCGGATCTCGTGCCGCGTGATGCAATTGGCGTTGGAACAGGGAGGCGCATTTTCCGCCTTGAGGATTAGGGGCGCGGCGCCGGCGGTTCGTTTGCGGCTTCGCCCCGCGTTCTCCAGCAGCCACGCAATCAGCGCCATCCGCACCGGCACGCCGGCCGCCGCCTGCTCGAAGTAAACCGCGCGCGGGTCGGCGTCGAGCTCGTAGGCCAGCTCGTCGGTGCGCGGCAGCGGATGCATCACGACCGCTTCCTGGGTGCGGCTGGTCTTGAGCGCGCGCGCGTCGAAGCGGACGTAGTCGGCCAGCTCGCGCTCGCCTTCGGATCGGCGCTCCTTTTGAAAGCGGGTCACGTAAAACGCGTCCAGCGCCGCCGGTCCCTGGGCCGGTTCCGCGGCCTTGATGATCGGCATCTCGCCCGTGAACAGGGCCATCTGATGCGGCGCGCTGGGCGTCAGATACATCGCGTCGAGTCCGCCCGCCAGCGACTTCAACTCGCTGATGCTGACGCTGGAGAAGCTGTAGTTGCGCTCGGCGGCCAGCCGCGCCAGCACGTAGTCGGGCACCGCCATGCCGCGATTGGGCACCGCGACCACGTTGGCGCCGAAGCGGGCCAGCGCATAGATCAGCGAATGCACCGTGCGGCCGAACTTCAGGTCCCCGCATATCGCCACGGTCAGGCCGCGCAGATGCCCCTTTTTGCGGCGCAGGATGTACAGGTCGCACAGCGTCTGCGTCGGATGCTCCCGACTGCCGTCGCCGGCGTTGATAATCGGGCATCGCGCGTATTCGGCCGCAACCCGCGCGGCGCCGTCGTACGGATGGCGGATCACGATCAGGTCGGCGTACCCGCTCACCACCCGCACCGTGTCGGCCAGCGTTTCGCCTTTGGCCGCGGAACTGGCGTCCATCGAGGCGGAGCTGATCACGCAGCCGCCCAGACGATGCGCCGCGGACTCGAAGCTGAGCCGGGTGCGGGTGGACGGCTCGTAAAACAGCGTGGCCATGACCATGCCGTCGGCGATGCGCAGGCGCTCGCCCGCTTCGAGTTGCGCCGTAAACTGATCGGCCAGGACGAAGACCCGCTCGATCTCGCCGATCGAGAGGTCGTCGATCGAAACTACGTCGAATTTGGGCAGACGCAGCATCGTGAGGAAAGCCTCTGGCGCGCGCAACCGCGCCGGTTACTTCGCCCCTCCAATCAACACCGCATCGGTTCCGTCCGTTTCCGCCAGGCGCACGAACACCCGCTGACCGTTGGGCGCCGCGATATTTTTGCCCACGAAATCCGCTTTGATCGGCAGCTCGCGCTCGCCCCGATCGACCAGCACCGCGAGCTGAATCGACTCCGGACGCCCCAAATCCGCCATCGCGTCGAGCGCGGCGCGTACGGTGCGGCCGGTGTAGAGCACGTCGTCCACCAGCACCACGCGCTTGCCGTCGAGCGCGAACGGTATGTCGCGCGCGAGCAGGCGCGGGTCGCCGGCGCCGGATCGGTTATCGTCGCGATAAAGCGAGATGTCGAGGGTGCCGATGGGAAGCTCCGCGCCGGTGATTTCCGCCACTGCCGCCTTAAGCCGCATCGCCAGCGTGGCGCCGCGCCGCACGATTCCCACCAGCACGATGTCGCCGATGGGAGAATTGTGCTCGACGATTTCGTGCGCCAGCCGTTTGACGCAGCGGGCGATCGCGCCAGCGTCCAGAGTTGCCAGATTGCCGCCGCTCATCAATGCGCAGACCAAAAAAATCCCCGGCTGCGGACGCAACCAGGGAACCGTAATTCTGTAATCACTCTACCTACCCTTCTCGTCCTCGCCGGGACGAATTTAAAAGGCGTTGTGCCGGCGCGCGCCGTTATACGCTGTTGCTGACCCGTGCGCCGCTTAATCAGCCTATCGGCTGCCGTATCGGTCAGTCAAGCGCAAGCGCAAAACGCCCCGCGATAATTTTCAACAATGTCCGCGTTTTGGCGCATATACCAATTCCTGCTAAAGCTCGAACGCAATCTAAGGGGATTTCCGAATCGGACATGAAGCTGGTCTTGCGGACGGTGAAGGTGCTGGTTTGCGCCGCGGTTGTGGCGTCGCTCGCAACCGCGCCGGAAATGCCGCGCGGTGCCGATGCCTTCGAAGGCGCCCCCCCGCGATCGTGGCGGGTTTACTTCTCGCCCGCGGGCGGATGCACGCAGGCGATCGTCGACGCGATTGCGGTCGCGCAGCGCCAGATCCTGGTGCAGGCCTATGAGCTGACGTCGGCCAGCATCAAATCGGCGCTGGTGGCGGCAAGCCGGCGCGGCGTGCAGGTCAGGACGATTTTCGATCCCGAAGCGGTCAAGGAGAGTACGTCGCAAGTGGGCAACTTGAGCGCCGCGGGGATTGCGGTGTTCATCGACAGCTTTCACCGTCCCGGCCTGGCGCATAACAAGGTGATGGTGATCGATTCGGCGGTGGTGATTACGGGCAGCTTCAACTTCACGACCGCGGCGGAGACGCGCAACGCGGAGAATCTGTTGATAATTCACGACGCCGCGCTGGCATCCGCCTACCAGCGCAACTTCAGCGCCCATCTGGCGCATTCCTCAGCCTTGGGCGCCGCCGAAATTCCCGCGCCGCGGCCAACCTACCATCGGCGCTATTATTATCGGCATTATCGCCGCAACTATTACTGGTGATCCGGATCGCCGCCGCGCCACACCTGCCGCGGGATCAGATGACGCCCGCGCATCACGACCGGCCGGCGACGCCGCTTTCGCGATTCAGACCGCGCCTCAGCCGCGGGCCTGGCGTTCCAGTTTGCGCAGGCGCTGGTCGTGGTCTTTAACCTGCACCGTCATCTTGTCGTCGAACCGCTCGAACTTCTTTGCCAGGCTGGTGAGCGCCTTGTGCGTGGCCTTGATCTCGCTGCGGACCTCGCCGGCCAGGCCTTCGGCGCCGGCGGCTGCCGCTCCCTCGATACCTTTGGTTGAGAACTCGCCCATCCGTCGCGTGATCTCGCGATGCAGCTCCGCGGCGCGCCGGTCGAACTCCGCCACCAGCTGCCGATGGGCCTCCTGCAGGCGGGTGGTCAACTCCTCGCCCAGCGAGGACGGCGCGGCCGGCGCCGCAGTCAGCCGGGTCAGCGCCGTGCGGATGTCCTGAAAGCCGGAAATATCCTCGCGGATCTGAACCCGGGTCGCGCCCAGCGCTTCATTAAGCCGCACGATCTCGGCCGACAGGTCCGAGCGCGCCGCCATCAGGCGCGAGCGGTTATCGCCGATCTGATCGGAGAGAAACCGAATCTGTTTTCCGACTTCGCTGAACTGGGAGACCATCTCCTCGTGCAGCGCCTGCAGCTTGCCGCTGAAACCCTCCGCGACCTCGACCACCAGCTCAAAGCGCGAGCTGAGCTGTTCAAGCAGCATCGCCACCTTGTCCACCGCCTCTTCAGCCACCGGTCTTATCCCCCGATCTGAAATGATCCATCAGTGAATGATCCGCCCGAACCTGTCCCAGCGGATTGGAACATAAGAGCCGCTGTCGGAGTCCCACGACCAGTAGATGATCATGGCCCGGCCTTCGACGTTGTTGTCATCCACGAAGCCCCAGAAACGGCTGTCATAGCTGCGGTCGCGATTATCGCCCATCACGAAGACCTTACCCCTGGGCACCACAACCGGACCGAAATGGTCGCGCGGTGTAGTCATGACGCCGCTTTCGGAAGACTCGTAGTGAGCGTGAGGATCGTCCATTTTACGGCCATTTAAATAGACGGATTTGCCCCGCACTTCAACCGTATCGCCCCCCACGCCGACCACCCGCTTGATGAAATCCTTGGTCGGATCGGGCGGGAAAACGAACACCACGACGTCGCCCCGATGTACCGGTTCGAGCCGGAAAACATACTGGCCGTAGGGGATAACGCCCGGCAGCGGATTGATTCCGAACAGCGAATCGGGCATCCGCAGCCCGTAGATCAGCTTGTTGACAAGTATGTGGTCGCCAATCAGCAGCGTCGGCTCCATCGAGCCGGATGGAATCTTGTAGGCCTGGACGAAGAAGGTGCGGATGATGAGCGCCAGAGCAATCGCGATTCCAAAAGCCTCGGCATATTCGCGCGCGACCGACTTCTTGCGGCCGGAGGAATAATCGGGCGCGGGCGAAACCTTGTCCCGGCGAGGCATCTGCAATGGTTCAGCCATTTATTCTCCCATCTTAAGCAGCGCGAGGAAGGCTTCCTGCGGAATTTCCACCCGCCCCACCTGTTTCATCCGCTTCTTGCCTTCCTTCTGCTTTTCCAGCAGTTTGCGTTTGCGGGTGATGTCACCACCATAGCACTTGGCGGTGACGTTTTTGCGCAGCGGCTTGACGCTCTCGCGCGCCACGATGCGCGAGCCGATCGCGGCCTGGATCGCGACCTCGAACATCTGGCGCGGAATCACCTGCCGCATCTTCTCGCACAAGGCCCTGCCCCGCTCATAGGCCTTGTCGCGATGCACGATAATCGACAGCGCGTCCACCACCTCGCCGTTGATTCTGACGTCGAGTTTAACCAGAGCTTCGGCGCGAAAGTCCAGAAATTCATAATCCAGCGAGGCATAGCCGCGGCTGACCGATTTCAGCCGGTCGTAAAAATCGAACACCACCTCGGCCAGCGGCAGTTCGTAGCGCAGAATCACCCGCTTGTTGCCCAGATATTTGAGGTCGTGCTGCACCCCGCGTTTTTCTTCGCACAGCTTGAACAGCGCCCCGAGGAACTCCTCCGGCGTATGGATCGACGCCATTATGAAAGGCTCTTCGATCGCTTCGATTTCATTCTCCGGCGGCAGCAGCGCTGGATTGTCCACCATAATCTGCCGCCCATCGGTGGTGCGCACGCGGTAGGCGACCGTGGGCGCGGTGATGATGAGTTCGAGCCCGAACTCGCGCTCCAGCCGCTCCTGGGTGATTTCCATGTGGAGCAGCCCCAAAAAGCCGGCGCGAAAGCCGAAGCCCAGCGCCTGCGACGTCTCCGGCTCGCAGATAAAACTGGCGTCATTAAGCCGCAGCTTCTCCACCGCGTCGCGCAGCGCACCGTACTGATTGGCTTCGGTCGGATAAAGCCCCGCGAACACCATCGGCTTGAGTTCCTTGAACCCGGCCAGCGGCTGCGACGCGGGGGCGTCCGCGTCGGTGACGGTATCGCCCACCCGCAGGTCGGCGACGGTTTTGATCCCCGCCACCACAAAGCCGACCTCGCCCGGACCCAGCGATTGCGCCGGCTCTTCATGCGGTGTGAAGAAGCCCAGGCGCATCACCTCGCCCAGCTTGTCCGTGCCCATCAGACGGATTCTCATGCCGCGGCGGATTTCGCCGTCCACCACCCGCACCAGGCTGATGGCGCCCTCGTAGGCGTCGTACCAGCTATCGAAAATCAGCGCGCGCAGCGGTCTGCCCCGGGTGTCGGGCGGCGGCGGGAACCGATGCACGATCGCTTCGAGCACCTCGTCGATGCCGACGCCTTCCTTGGCGCTGGTCAAAATCGCGTCGGCCGCGCCCAGCCCGATTATCTCCTCGATTTGCGCCCGGGTGCGATCGACGTCGGCGCCGGGCAAATCGATCTTGTTGATGACCGGCACGATCTCCAAACCGTTATCCAACGCCATATAAACGTTGGCCAGAGTCTGCGCCTCGACCCCCTGGCTGGCGTCGACCACCAGCAGCGCGCCCTCGCACGCGGCCAGGCTGCGCGAGACCTCGTAGGCGAAATCCACGTGCCCCGGCGTGTCGATCAGGTTGAGGATGTAGGTCTGGCCGTCAGGGGAACGATAGGCCAGCCTCACGGCGCGCGCCTTGATGGTGATGCCGCGCTCGCGCTCGAGGTCCATCGAATCCAGAAACTGTTCGCGGCTCTCCCGCGGGGTGAGCGCACCGGTCCGTTCCAGCAGCCGATCGGCGAGCGTGGACTTGCCGTGATCGATATGCGCGATAATCGAAAAATTGCGCAGCAGTTCAGTCTTGGTCATCGCGCGGGAGGCCTTTTCGGCGCGGGCCCGGGTGTAAGTAAGTGATCTATCAATTGTGACACCGATTGGCCGTGCTTACTACCGGCTGGCGCCCGCCCCCGCTCTGAAATAATCGAAAGTCGCCTTGAGACCCTCGCGCAGCGACATCTTCGGCCGCCATCGCAGCCGGCGTTGCGCCCGCTGCGGGGAAATGACCGAGCGCCGCTGCTCGCCCGGCCGCGCCGCGCCATAGACAGCGTTGCGCCCGGCGCCCGCCAGCCGCGCCAGCTCGGCATAGAGCTGATTGACGTCAGTCTCGACGCCGGTGCCGACGTTGAAGGCGCCGCTTTCCTCAGCCTCCAAAGCGGCCACGTTGGCCGCGGCGACGTCGCCCACGTAAACGTAGTCGCGGGTCTGCCGTCCATCGCCGTAAATCGTGCAGGGCTCGCCCTTGAGCAGCCGTCCGCAGAAAATCGCGACCACGCCGGCTTCGCCGTGCGGATCCTGCCGCGGCCCGTAGACGTTGGCGTAGCGCATCGCGGTGTAACCGATTCCGTATTCGGTCTGGTAGAAGAACAGGTAGCGTTCGCTGGCCAGCTTGGCCACGCCGTAGGGGCTGACGGGGCGGCATGGATGGTCCTCGTCGCAGGGAAAAAACTCCTGCTCGCCGTAGATTGCGCCGCCCGATGACGCGAAAATCACGCGCCTCAGTCCGCGCCCGCGCGCCGCTTCCATCAGGTTGAGCAGACCGATCAGGTTGACCTGCGCGTCAAAGGCAGGATCGGCCACCGACCGGCGCACGTCCATCTGCGCCGCCAGATGATAAATCACCTCGGGCCGTTCCTGCTCCACGACCTCGGCCACGCGGCGGGCGTCGCGCAAATCGACCTGATGGAAGCGGGCGCGCGGATTGACCTGGCCGCGCTTGCCCGAGGACAGGTCGTCGGCCACGGCCACGTCATGGGATCGCTCCGCCAGCAAATCGACGGTGTGCGAGCCGATAAAGCCGGCGCCGCCGGTCACAAGAATACGCATTGGAAGCCCCTTAGATCGGCCGCCGGCCGATGGAATAGTAGGTGAAGTGCAGCGCCTTCATCAGTTCGGGATCGTACAGGTTGCGGCCGTCGAAGATAACCGGCTGCTTGAGCGATTCGCGGATGCGCTGGAAGTTGGGATGGCGGAACTCGTTCCATTCGGTCAGGATCAGCAGCGCGTCGGCGCCCTTCAGCGCCTCGTAGTTGATCGTATGATAACTGACGCTGGCGCCGAAAATCCGCCGTGCGTTGGCCAGCGCTTCGGGGTCATGAACCCGAATCTGCGCGCCCGCCGCCAGCAGCGCCTCGATTACGGTGATCGACGGCGCCTCGCGCATATCGTCGGTGCGCGGCTTGAACGCCAGACCCCAGATGGCCAGTGTGCGCTGCTTGAGGTCGCCGCCGAAATAACTCCTGACCCGATCCACCAAAAGCGACTTCTGCCTGCGGTTGACGTCTTCGGCGGCTTCGAGCAGGCGGAAGTTGAGGTTGAAATCGCGTCCGGTCCTGATCAGCGCCTGCACGTCCTTGGGGAAGCAGGATCCGCCGTAGCCGATTCCGGGAAACAGAAAGGCCGCGCCGATGCGCCGGTCGGAGGTCAGTCCGCGGCGCACGTGGGTTATTTCCGCGCCCACCGCCTCGCACAGGTTGGCGATCTCGTTGATGAACGAAATCCGCAGCGCCAGCATCGCGTTGCATGCGTACTTCGACAATTCCGCCGAACGCCGGTCCATCACCAGGATCGGATTGTCGGTGCGGACGAAGGGCGAATGCAGTTCGCGCAAAATGGCGGTCGCGCGCTCGCTCTGCGATCCGATTATGACCCGGTCGGGCCGGGTGAAGTCCTCGATCGCGGAGCCCTCCTTCAAAAATTCCGGCACCGAGCAGACGTCGAAATCGTCGGACGCATGCCGCGCCACGATCTCCTCGATCCGGTCGTTGGTGCCCACCGGCACGGTGCTCTTTACCACCACGATATGGTAGCCGCTGATGGCTTTGCCCACTTCCTCGGCCGCCCTGAACACCGCGCTGAGGTCGGCGGCGCCCGAAGAATCCATCGGCGTGCCGACCGTGATGAAGGTGATCATGGAGCGCGCCACCGCCGGCCCCAGTTCGGTTGCGAATGCCAAACGCCCGTCCTTGAGGTTGCGCTTGACCAGTTCCGCCAGTCCGGGTTCGTAAAAGGGCACCTCGCCCTCGCGCAGGCGGTCGATCCGCGCCTGGTCGATATCGACGCAAATCACCTCGTTGCCGCTTTCCGCCAGACAAGTTCCCGTAACCAGACCCACGTAGCCCGCGCCGATGATGGTTATGTTCATTGAAGACTTTTAAAATTCCTCTTTAACGATGTAGATAGGTTTGTTTTGCGATTCGTGGTAGGTCCGCGCGAGCATCTCGCCGAGCAGCCCCAGACTGACGAATTGCACTCCAACCACTACCAGTAAAACGGACAACAGCAACGCCGGTCTTGAGCCAATCCGGTACCCCAGAACTATCTTTTCGAACACCAGCATCGATGTCCAGATAGCGCCTAAAGTTGTGAGCACAAGCCCAATACTACCAAACGCCTGGATCGGACGCGTGGAGTACCCGGACAGGAACAGCAGCGTGATCAGGTCGAGGAAGGTGTGGATGATGCGGCCCAGGCCGTACTTGGAAAAGCCCGTTCGGCGCGGACGAAAATTCACCTCGATTTCGCTGATGCGCGCACCCAGTTGCGCGGCAATCGCGGGCACAAAGCGATGCATCTCGCCGTACAGGCGCAGCCGCCGCGCCAGCTCGCCGCGATACGCCTTCAGTGTGCAGCCATAATCATGCAGCGCAACTCCCGTCATGCGCGAGATCAGGGCGTTGGCGGCGCGCGAGGGCAGCCGCCGCGTCAACGGCGACCCTTGCCATCGATCCCGCCGCCAGCCGCTGACCAAATCGTAGC
>JAJPJA010000126.1 GCA_021324455.1 Pseudomonadota bacterium
CGAGGACTCGCAGGTGCGGGTGGCCGACGCGCAGGCCGAGCGCGCGATTATCGAGGAGATCGACGCCTGCAGGAAGACCGGCGACACCCTGGGCGGCGTGGTGGAAGTAACCGCCGCCGGACTGCCGGTCGGACTGGGCAGCTATGTTCAATGGGACCGCAAGCTCGACGCGCGGCTGGCGTTCGCGCTGCTGAGTCTGCAGGCGACCAAGGGGGTGGAATTCGGGATGGGCTTCGAGGCCGCCGCGGTGCGCGGATCGCGCTTGCACGACGAGATTGGCTATGACCCCGCCCGCCGGCATTTCACGCGGCTCTCCAACAACTCCGGCGGCACCGAAGGCGGGATGAGCACCGGCGAGCCGCTGCGCGTGCGCGTGGCGTTCAAGCCGCTGTCCACGCTGATGCAGCCGCTGCGATCGGTTGACGTCAGGACCAAGGCGGAAGCGGTGGGGACGATCGAGCGCTCCGACGTGTGCGCGATTCCCGCCGCCGCGGTGATTGCCGAAGCGGTGGTCGCGTACGAGCTGGCCAACAGCTTTGTGGAGAAATTCGGCGGCGATTCGATGACCGAAATCAAGCGCAATTACGAGAGTTATCTGGAGCAGGTGCGCGCCTATTGAATTCGGCGAAGAAATCCAAGCTGGTGCTGACCGGTTTCATGGCCAGCGGCAAAAGCGCGGTGGGACGGGTGTTGGCCGCGCGCCTGGGCTGCCGCTTCGTGGACAGCGACCATGAAATCGCGGCGCGGGCCGGCAAGTCGATCGCACAAATCTTTGACGACCACGGCGAGGCGGCTTTTCGCCGGCTTGAACGCGAGGTGATCGCCAGCCTGGCGGCCGCACCGGAACCCTCGGTAATCGCGACCGGCGGCGGCGCCCTGGTCGATGACGCCAACTTCAGGGCGTTATCCGAGGTTGCCACGGTGGTATGCCTTTGGGCGCGCCCGGAGGTTATCGCCCGCCGCGTGTCGGCTTCCAATGTGGTCCGGCCCAAGCTGGCGCAGGGGAATTTTCCGCTGGAGCGGCGGATTGTCCAGTTGATGGAGGAGCGCAAGGCGGCTTACGCCCGCGCCAGCATCACGATTGACACCTCGGACCTGACCGTCAGCGCGGTGGCCGATCAAGTCCTGCGCGCGCTGGAGGGCAAAGACGCCGGAGAGCAGGAATCGTGCGCGCGCCGGCGATGAATTCAGGTCAGGAACAACCGGACTGATATGCAATCTTTCCGCGTAGAACTCGGACCCGCCTCCCACGAGGTTCAGATCGGCGAGGGCCTGCTCGACCGTCTGGGCGAATTGGCGGGTTTGACAGGCCTGCGCGGGCGCTGCGCGCTTATCACCGACACCAATGTCGCCGCGCTCTTCGGCGGCCGCGCCCAACGCGCTTTGCGCGCCGGCGGGTTCGATCCGCTGACGATTGCGGTTGAGCCGGGTGAAAGCAGCAAATCAATCGCGACGCTGGAGCGGGTATACGACCGGCTGATCGAAGCCGAGCTGGATCGCGGCGCGTCGATCTTCGCCTTGGGCGGCGGCGTGGTCGGGGATTTGGCCGGCTTTGCCGCGGCCACCTTCCTGCGCGGCGTGCCGTTGGTGCAGATTCCCACCACGCTGCTGGCGCAGGTCGATTCGGCCCTGGGCGGCAAAACCGCGGTGAACCATCGGCTGGGCAAGAATCTAATCGGGGCGATTTATCAGCCGCGCCTGATCGTGGCCGACGTGGGCTTGCTGCGCGGGCTGCCCGAACGCGAATTTCGCGAGGGGATGGCCGAGGTAATCAAGTACGGAGCCATAATGGACGCGCCGTTCCTGGAGCTTGTGGAACGCGACCTCCAACCCATTATGGCGCGCGACGCCGCCATGCTCGAAGCGATCGTCGCCCGCTGCCTTCGGCATAAGGGATACGTCGTGGAACGCGACGAGCGTGAGGCGGAACTGCGCTCGATTCTGAATTTCGGCCACACGGTGGGCCATGCCCTGGAAAATTCCTCCGGCTATGGACGCTATCTGCACGGCGAGGCGATTGCGATCGGGATGTGCGCGGCGCTGCGCCTGTCCCACCTGCTTGCCGGTCTGACTGCGGCGGAGGAGGAGCGGATGCGCCGGCTGATCGGCGCCTACGGGCTGCCTACGCGGATGCCCGCGGGATGGTGCAGCGACGCTTTCAGGCAGGCGCTGGCACGCGACAAAAAGCGCTCGGCGGGCGGCATTCGATTCGTGCTGGTGCCAAAACTGGGCCGAACTACCAGCCGAACGCTGGAGCTGGACGAAATTCTGCCGTTGCTGGCGGAAGTCTGACAATTCCGCTCGATCCTCCCCGCCTCGCCCTGCTGCTACCGACCCCGGAAAGCGCTAATCCTTAGCACCCTTGTCGTTCTTTCAATTGCGCCGGGGTGACTTCCTGCAGTTCGCCGCCCTGACGCTCGCGCCACCGATCGATCGCCTCCAGGCTGAAACGCCAGTCGCTGCCCAGTTTGAACCCGGGCAGTTCGCCCCGTTTGAGTAGACGGTAAATGGTGGACGGATGCACCCGTAAATAATTGGATAGCTCTTTGACCGTGACCAGTCTGGTCGGCGTGGCCATTGCTGAGTAGATCTCCTTAAATTGGCCCTTTATGAATTCGGCCGGTCCCGCTCCCTGCGGGAAGCCGATAATTTAGCTATGTTCTACGTGAACTTGGCTTAAGATGCAAACACGACGAGAAGACAGTCGGAAAGAGAAAGCAGGAGATTACCGTTGGTACAAATCTACGTACTAAGGCTAATAACAGACACCCGAGGCCGCTTCGCACCGATGCGTGCAAAAAGCCGCGCACGCAGCCTGGCACCGGGCGACGACCCTCAGCTCCGCGCATCGCTGGTCAACGACCCAATCAGGATCAGCACCACTCCGACGGTTATCGCGGAATCGGCCACATTGAAGACCGGCCAAGCATAAGCATAGTAATGCATCAGGATGAAATCGACCACCGGACCGCGCCACAACCGGTCGATAAGGTTGCCGGCTGCGCCGGCCAGAATCAGCGCCAGCGCCGCCGAAGTAAGGCTCAGGCGCGGGTCCCGCGCCAGCAGCACGATCAGCACAACAATCGCGCCGGCGGCCAGGATAAGCAGGAACGAACCGCGAAACCACGCCGGCATCCCGGCAAACAGGCTGAAGGCGGCGCCCGGGTTGAGCGTGTAGGTGATATCGAGCCAGTTCGGTATCAGCACGATATCCTGATGCAGCGCCATATGGGCGGCGATATACAGCTTAGTGAACTGATCCAGCGCCAGCACGGGTATGGTGATGCCCAGCAGCAAACGCACGAACCCGATCAGGCCGGAGCCGGAGGTGGTTTTGCGTTCGATCTCAGGGCTGGGAGCGGCCGCCATTGTCACCGCCCCAGGGCCGCCCGGCAGCGTGCGTCCAGTTCGGATGGTTCGTGATGGTACATCCAGCAGCGGGGGCATTTTTTGCCCTCGCTGCGGCGTCCCACCAGCAGCAGCGGCGGACTTTGACTGACCCGCCCGAACGCGCCGTCGAGCGCAAAGGCTTCCTGTCCATCGGCCAGGGCGCGCAATTCACTGACCCGAGCCGGCGGCATCACCTCGATTCCGGACACCAGAAAGAGGTCCCTCAATTGCCGTGCGTAACGCTCCAGCATCGCGTTGAGGCCGTCGCCCGATCCCGGCGCGGCGCCGATTGCGATTTCAGCCTCCAGCGGCGCGCCGATCGCCCCCGCCTGACGCATCGCCTCGAGCAGCTTGAGCCCGGCGCCGCGAATCGCCAGCAATTGCTTCCAGCGCTCTTCCAGTTCGAGGTCGAGCCATTCAGGATGCGCCGGCTGCAGTTCCAGCAGATGGACGCTGGCGGCGCGCGGTCCGGGCAGATGCGAATAGACCTCGTCGGCGGTGAACGGCAGCAGCGGCGCCAGCATCCGCACCAGCGCGTCCAGCGTATGGTACAGCGCGCTCTGACTGGAACGCCGCTCCACCGCCGCCGCGGGCGAGCAGTAAAGCCGGTCGCGCGCTACCTCGATGTAAAGCGAACTGAGGTCGATTACCGCGAAGTTGACCAGCGCATTGTAGACCGCCTGAAAATCGTAGCGCCGATAGGCCGCCAGCACGGTCTGCTTGAGCCGCTCCAGCCGCAACAGGGCATAGCGATCGAACTCGAGCATCCGCGCCGTTTCGACCACATCGCGCGCGGGATCGAAGTCGTACAGATTGCCCAGCATATAACGGCAGGTGTTGCGGATTTTGCGATAGGATTCGGAAACCGCGTTGAACAGATCGTCGCCCACGCGCATGTCGGCCGCATAATCGACCGAAGCGAACACCAGGCGCATCACGTCCGCGCCGACCCGCCCAACCACGTCGGCCGCGTTCTCCACGTTGCCCAGCGATTTGGACATCTTGCGGCCGAGTTCGTCCAGGGTCAGCCCGTTGGTGATAACGGTGCGATACGGCGCGGCGGCGCGCGTGGCGGTGGCCGTAATCAACGACACCTGGAACCATCCGCGATGCTGGTCGACGCCTTCGATGTACAGATCGGCGGGCCAGCCCAGTTGGGGGCGCCGCGCCAGCACCGCCGCATGGGAGCATCCGGAGTCGAACCATACGTCGAGGATGTCCTCGGTCTTCTCAAAATCGCCGCCGCCGCATTTGGCGCAGGCGTAGCCTTCGGGCATGAAATCGCCCAGTGGACGGGCGTACCAGGCGTCGGAGCCTTCAGCGGCGAAGATTTCCTCGACCCGCTTAAGCAGGGCTGTGCCCAGCGCAACATCCGAGCATTTGACGCATCGGATGGCGGGAATCGGCACGCCCCAGGCGCGCTGGCGCGACAGGCACCAGTCGGGCCGCGTCTCCATCATGTTCCTGATTCGATCGCGCGACCAGCGCGGGAGCCATTCCACCTTTTCGATCTCGGCCAGGGCGCGTTGGCGCAATTCGCGATGGTCCACGTTCAGGAACCATTGCTCGGTGGCGCGGAAAATCAGCGGATTTTTACATCGCCAGCAATGCGGATAGCTGTGCGACAGGTCGGCGCCATGAATCAGCGCGCCGGATCGCCGCAGGTCTTCCACGATTACCGGGTTGGCCTCGAATACGTTCATCCCGGCGTACTGGCCGGCGGAATCCATGAAACGACCGCCCGCGTCAACCGGGGTGTACGGCTCCAGTCCATACTTCTCCCCGATTACGAAGTCTTCATAGCCGTGTCCCGGCGCTGTATGGACCAAACCGGTGCCGGCGTCCAGCGTGACGTGGTCGCCGAACATCAGCTTGACGTCGCGCGCGACAAACGGATGGCGGAAGATGTCCCGGCCGTCCAGCGCCTTAAGCGCGCCGCTGCTGAGGCGAACCCGTCTGCTCACCGTCAGGCCGCATTCCTTTTCAACTGATTCAGCCAGGCGCGCCGCGACGATATAGAAATTGCCGCCCGCTTCCAGCGCCACGTACTCGAAGCCGCCGTTAAGCGAAATACCCAGATTGGCCGGCAGCGTCCATGGCGTCGTGGTCCAGATTACGGCGAACAGCCTGCCTTGCGCATGGGCGTCGGCCAGCAGGCGCCCCTCGGAGGGATCGGCCGCCAGCGCGGCGGCATCGGACAGATTGCGATTGACCGCGAACGCCACGTAAATCGACGGCGAGCTATGGTCGTGGTATTCGACCTCGGCTTCCGCCAACGCCGTGCGGCAGTCAAAGCACCAATGCACCGGGCGCAGGCCGCGATAGACGTAGCCGTTCTCGACCAAGTCCCGCAAAACGGCAATCTCGGCGGCGTCGTATTCGGGGCTGAAGGTGAGGTAGGGATGGCCCCAGTCGGCGATCACGCCAAGGCGCTGGAAGTCGCGGCGTTGGATGTCGATGTACTTCTCGGCGTGCGCGCGGCACAGCTTGCGCAGCTCCAACCTCGACATCGCGCGCGCCCGCGCGCCCAGCTTGCGCGAGACCTGCAGCTCGATCGGCATCCCGTGACAGTCCCATCCGGGGACGAACGGGGTCTTATATCCCATCATCGCGCGCGACCGCACGATGAAATCCTTGAGGATTTTGTTGAGCGCGGTGCCGACGTGAACCTCGCCGTTGGCGTAGGGCGGTCCGTCATGGAGCACGAACGGCGCTGCCTCCTTACGCGCCTGCAGCAGGCGTTCGTAAAGACCGATTTCGTCCCAGCGTTTTAAGATATCGACCTCGCGCCGGGCGAGGTTCGCCTTCATCGGGAAACTGGTCTGGGGCAGCCGCAGGGTCGATTTGTAATCAGTCTTGGACACTTTGCGCTCTGGGCGCCATCATGGCGCGCGACGGGTTCAAGGGGATGTAATCTTTCGTCAACCAGAGCCAAGCTTAACCTACCGGCACAACCGGTGCGAGTAGCGCGGCGAGCCTGGCGCGGCCACAGCGGCATCAGGTACGAGGTGGTCGTGCGGCAGAAAAACCCGAACCTGCGCCGCTTTAGCGCTGGCGCCAGGGCCGGTCCATGGTATCGAGAAAAGTGACCTGCTCCAGCGGCAGCCGCGGCACCGGACCGTGCTTGTAACCTTGCTGTGGAAAACCGATCGGCAACAACGCATACGTGGTTACTTCGGCCGGCAGATGCAGCAGCGACTTGATCTCATCCTCGGCAAAGGTATGCAGCGTGGTCAGAACGGTGCCCAGACCCAGGGCGCGGCAGGCCAGGATCATGTTCTGCACCGCGGGATAGATGCTGGCGCTGGCGGTGCGCTGGGTCATCGCCGGCACCCTCCCGCCCGCTCCCCCGACCGCCTGATCGGCCTTTCTGGCGCGCAGGCAGGCCAGGAGCAGCACCGGAGCTTCGCCCAGATGTTCGCGCAGGTACGCGGCGGAGGACATTATGCGTTGAAACCCGGCCTCGCTCAGATGTTGCGGACGGTCGCTCAGCCGGGCCGAGTACTCGGACCGGATTCGCTCGCCCGCTTCGCGATACAGTTGGCCGATCCGCGCTCTGAGCGCGGGATCCTTGACCACGACGAAAATCCAGTTCTGGTAATTGACCGCGGAGGGCGCGCGGATGCCGGCGTCGATTACCTTTTCGATCAACTCATCCGGCACCGGATCCGGCCTGAGATGCCGAATGGCGCGCGCGGTGTAAATCGCCTCGAATAACCCGATGTCCGCCATGTTTTATCTGGATAACAGCTTGCGCTGGCGGAATATATAGCCGTGACGGTCCGACGCCGGAGCGGCGCCATCAGGTGCCGCTGCGCAACTTTCAGCGGGCAAAATGGATGAGCCTTGCGCGAACAAGTCCCGCAGGAGCATCGCGAGCTTCGCGGGAACCGCAATCCACCGCCACGGCCGCAATCGCGCGTGCGCTGCGCCGGATTGGAAAAGGTCAGAAATAACGCCGTCCCCGATGCGGTCTGCTGCAGGCGCGGCCGGAATATCGCCGCGGTCAATCGGCCGGGGTCCCTGAATTGTGCGGGACCAGCGTCATCCGCCGATCTGGTACATCGAGCGGTCTTTGGTGGAGCGGCCCGCCAGCAGATGATGGCCGGTAGGTTTCAGGGTTACGGCGCGCAGCAGGATTTCTCCGACCTGCGCCGTCGACGCCCCCTCGCGCAGCGCCTTGCGCACGTCGAGTTCGTCGTCATTGAGCAGGCACAGATGGAATTTGCCGTCCGCCGTCAGACGCATCCGGTTGCAGGTGCCGCAGTAGGGCTCGCTGACCGGGCTGATGAAGCCGACGATTCCCTTCGCCCCCGGCAGCCGGTAGTTGACCGCTTCATCGGCGGGGTTGCGCGCTTCGATCTCGGTCATCGGGCCCAGCTCGGCCTCGATCCTGCGGCGCGTCTCGATATTGGAAACGTAGCGCTTGATCGACACCCGGGCGCATTCGCCGCCCCCCAGCGGCATCAGTTCGATAAATCGCACGTGCCAGTCGCGCTCGAGGGTCAGTCTGGCCAGATCGACGACGTCGGTCTCGTTGAATCCCGCCGTCACCACCGAGTTGAGCTTGATTGGCGTCAGGCCCACGGCTTGCGCGGCCATGATACCGGCCCACATCTGCTCGAACGTGCCCCATCGCATCAGCCGTTCGACGGTGGCCGGATTGAGGCTGTCCAGATGCACGTTGACGCGGCTGAGACCGGCCTGCTTGAGCGCCGGCGCCAGCCTGGAGAGCAGCAGCGCATTGGTGGTCATCGCCAGCTCGCCGACGCCCGGAACCGCGGAGACGCGCTCGATTATCTCGATCAGGTCGGACCTGATGGTGGGCTCGCCGCCGGTCAGCCGGAATTTGCGGAAACCGACGCCGACCGCGGCCCGCACCACCTGCTCGATCTCGGCTGCCGTCAACAACTCGGGCTTGGGCGCGAAGCGCAGCCCCTCCAGCGGCATGCAGTAGACGCAGCGCAGGTTGCAGTTATCGATCACCGAGATGCGCAGGTAATCGATCTCGCGATTGAACGAGTCCCGGGGCACGATTCCATGTTAGTAACTTGCCGCCCTTGGCGCCACCCACCTGTGCGCCGGGCGCGGGATTGGCGGCTTTTGGCTCGCGGCGCGAATGCGGTAAGGTAGAGCCATGACCCGATACCGGGGCGGATGCCATTGCGGAGAGGTTGAGTTCGAGGTGGAAGGCGACCTGACCGAGGTCGATGAGTGCAACTGCTCGATTTGCACGCGCAAGGCCTATCTGCATTGGATCGTGCCGCCGCAAAACTTCCGGCTGATTAAGGGCGCACAGGCGCTTGCGGTCTATACCTTCAACTCCGGCGTGGCGCGCCATTTTTTCTGTGCGCGATGCGGCACGGCGCCGTATTATATCGCGCGCTCCGACCCGGATAAGATCGATGTCAACGCGCGATGTCTGGACGGTGTTGACATCGCCGCGCTCAGGATCAGACATTTTGACGGCCGCAACTGGGAGGCGGCGATGCGTCAACGCGCGAACTCCCGCCGCTGACACGCCGCAGCCCGATGAGCATTCGCAGCCTGGGATGACAAAGACCGCGACATTGGGATTTAACCTGGCCGACTTCCAGGTCTTCAAAGTGGAGGGCTTCAGCGAGCGGATGGCCCAGTTGTACGCCACCGTGCGGCCCAAGCTGCTGCGGGCGGGCGACGAACTGGCGCCGGAGCTGGCGCGCAAACTGCACATGGAGTTTTTTCCCCACGTCGCCCGGCATGCGCGCCGAACCGTCAACCCGCCGCCGGAAACCTGGTGCGCCTTCGGTCCTTCGGCCAGGGGCTACAAACGCTACCCCTACCTGGGTCTGTGCATTTCGGGCTTCGGCCTGCATGCGCGGGTGGTGGTGAAGTCCGAAGCCGACCATCGGGTGGAAATGTCCGAAATGATCAAACGCAAGGGCGCCGAATTGACGCGCGCGCTCAACAGCACGCTGGTGGCGCGTTATGACAACTGGGATTTCAACCGAATACCGCCGGCCCTGCGCGCCGACGGCGAACTGTGGAATCAGCTGGCCGAATCCCTGATGAAAAAAACCGGCGGTATCGACCTCGGCGTCGCCTGGCCGGTGCGCGAGGCCCTCAAACTGGATCGTGCGGAGATCCTCGAAGCGTTCCGCGAGCTGGAACCGATTTACCGGGTCTGCCGATCGGCCACGTGACGCGGGCAAAACTACTTGTGATGGCGCATCAGTCGGTGGACGGACGCAACTTCAAATGCCTGGTATGCACGGCGCGAGTTGGCCAGCTCCTGCCGTTTTGCGAATGGTGCGGCGCCAAACACGCCTATGCCGCCGGGGAATTGGTGCTCACCGGCGCAATTTGCCAGGAATGCGGCTTTCAGGCCGCGGTGCCGTTCTCGCGCTGCCCCCAATGCCGCGCGCAGCGCCGGATTCTATGCCCCGCCTGCGCCACCGCCCTGGCCGTGCGTCAGAGCTGCGTGAAGTGCGGTCTGCATTTCAGGTTCTTCGACCAGGTGCGGCGCGAGCATAGCCGCGGCTTGCGCCGCACCGGATGGTCGCGGATGAGTATGGCGGCGCGCAAACTCGTCTTCATCGCTTTCGTGCTCGCCGTCGGACTTCCCTTGTGTCTGGGCAACGACGCGCGATGGCTCGCGCTGGGCTTCGTCTGCTCGCTGGTGGGCACGCTGGCGGTGGGTTTGGGCGCGGTCCGCGTTCCCCGGCTATGGCCCCGCAGCCGCGCCGAGCGCGACACGATCGTGGTGCTGGAGACCTACGATTTGGCCGAGGCGATGTCGGCGCGGGCATGGCTGCGGCTTGGCGCAATCGAAGCGCAGACCGTCACCGTCGCGGCGAGCGGAGCGCTCAGTTCTCCACCGGGAGGGTTGCGGCGCATAATGGTGGCGCGGCCCGACGCGGCGCGCGCGATCGCATGCCTGTCCGAGCACGGCTTCGAGCTGCCCAATTCCCCCCGTGCGGCGCATAACCTGCCGCGGCTGGGGCTGCGATTGGTGCATAGTGCGTCGGCGCGGGGCGGATTTCACCGCAAGAAGCGCGACCATGATTGAATCCGAAATCGCGATCCTCGGCGCCGGTGCCTGGGGTACCGCTTTGGGCGTCACTTTGGCGCGCGCGGGGCGCAGAGTCACCCTGTGCGTGCGGCGCACCGATCAGATCCGCCGCCTGCAATCGGATCGGGAGAATCGAGCCTACCTGCCCGGAATCGAGCTGCCGCACAAACTCGCGCTCAGTCAGGATTGGGCCGAGGCGGTCGGGCGATGCCGGATTGTGATCGTCGCGATCCCCTCCGCCTTCGTGCGCGGCTCGGTCGCCCCGCTGATCGACGCGATTCCGCATGACGCGACTTTCATCAGCGCCACCAAGGGTATCGAGGAGCGCTCGCTCAAGACCATGTCGCAGGCGCTGCTGGAGATGCTCCCGCGCGGGGTGCATGTGGCCGCCCTGTCGGGTCCCGGTTTCGCCGCGGAAGTCGCCCGCGGACGGCCGGCGGCGCTGGTTGCCGCAGCGCGCGACGAGCAGGTGGCGGGAGTCGTGCAGCGCCTGCTCGCGGTGCCGTTTCTGAGAGTGTATCGCAGTACGGACGTGATCGGCGTTGAGCTCGGCGGCGCGGTCAAGAACGTGATTGCGATCGCAGCCGGAATCAGCGACGGATTGGAACTGGGCTCCAGCGCGCGCTCGGCCCTGATTACGCGCGGCTTGGCCGAGATGATGCGCCTGGGCACCGCGATGGGCGCGCGCCGCGATACCCTGGCCGGCCTTTCCGGCCTCGGCGACCTGGTGTTGACCTGTACCGGGGAGCTGTCGCGCAATCGCGCCTTCGGACTGCGCCTGGGACGCGGCGAAGCGGCCATGCGCCAGCATGGCGAGGGCGCGCAGATCGCCGAAGGCGCCGTCAACGCCCGCCTGATCGCGGATTTGGGCGCCCGATGGAGCGTCGAACTGCCGATCGTGGCGGCGGTCTGCCGATGCCTCTATGAACAGCAGCCGCCGCAAGCTATGGTCGAAGGATTGTTCAGCCGCGAATTGAAGGCTGAATTCTAAATAAAACCATGGACTTTTGAACCCGCGATGCCAGGAAAAGGAATCTGTAAAGCCAAGGAGTGCAACCACCAGGCGGTCGGCAAAGGCTATTGCCGCAAACATTACCGGCTGTGGAAGGCGGGCGAGATGCCCAAGGCGCGCTACAAAATCTGCACGGCGGAGAAATGCCGCAAACCGCGCTTTCGCGCCAGCCTCTGCCAGGAGCATTACACCGCCGCCCATGGCAAAAAGGCCGAGACCGCCGCTGCTGCGCCCGCCGCTCCAGCCCCGGCCGGCGCGTAGTAGAGAGCGGTCGGTCAAGGACAGGCTGAAAAGCCTGTCGCTGGAGTTTCCACCATTGCGGAGATTCTTTCTGTCATCCCGACTGCAAGCGGCGCTGCGCCGCAAAGGGAGGGATAAACGCGAAGCGATTTGCCGCTCAGGACGACCGATACAACGCTCTCTAGAATCTGGAAAGCTCAGGGATCGGGTCGAAAAAGCCGGTTCCACACGAGCCCGGTTTCAAGACTAATGTCATTGCGGAGGCGACCACCATGGCCAGGTTGATTGTCGCAGGGGCCGCGGGCCGCATGGGCCGCATTCTGACCTCTTTGATCGTGCAGCAGCCCGCGCATTCGCTGGCCGGCGCCGTCGAAGCAAAAGGAGTGAAGGCGGTGGGCTCCGACGCGGGAGAAGTCGCGGGCGTGGGGACTTTGAACGTCCGCATCACCGAGGATTACGCCGCAATCGCAACTCCCGATACCGTCACGCTGGACTTCACCAACGCCACCGCGTCATTGGAGCATCTGGCGATTGCCGCCGCCAAAGGCGCCGCGATCGTGATCGGATCGACCGGCTTTACCGCCGAGATGGAAGCCCGCGCCCGCGAACTGGCGCCCAGAACCCGCACCCTGATCGCGCCCAACATGAGTATCGGCATCAATGTGCTGATCCGGCTGGTGAGCGAAGCGGCCAAGCTTTTGGGCGGGTTCGACGCCGAGGTGCTGGAGATTCATCATCGCACCAAGATCGACGCACCCAGCGGCACGGCGTTGGCGCTGGGGCGCGCGGTCGCCGCGGCGCGCGGTCAGGACTTCCAGAAAGCGGCGGTATTCGGACGCGAGGGCATCACCGGGGCGCGTCCGGAGGGTCAGATTGGCGTGATGGCGCTGCGCGGCGGCGACGCGGTCGGCGACCACACTGTCATCTTCGCCGGTCAGGGCGAGCGGCTGGAGCTGATTCATCGCACGCAAAGCCGCGAAGCGCTGGCCAGCGGCGCGCTCAAAGCCGCCGCCTGGCTGGAGCATCAAGCCAACGGCCTGTACAGCATCCGCGACGTCCTCGGCCTCTGATTTTAGGTTCAGTTGCGCTGCTCGATCGCCGCGCCCATTTTGCAGCGATGGGGCGCGGAAAGCGGCGTTGCAACAAGCGCCCGCGGTGATAAAACCAGATCGCAGGTGCGGGGTGGCGCCTTTCGATTCGATTGAATTCGTGTTCCTCAGGCCGGCGCTTCGGATCTCTTTTGCGGGTACGGCGATCGAGCGCGCAGTTCAGTCCGGCCCCGGGAGACTGGCGAGGCGGGCGCAGGCGTAGTACCTAACAGGTTTCGGATTGGATCCGGCATGGAGGAAAAGATGAGCGACGACGCGATCTTGTACGAAAAGGACGGTCCGGTGGCGCGGGTCATTCTCAATCGCCCCGAGCGCCGCAACGCGCTGACCGATCCGATGTTCACCCAAATCGTCGAAGCCTACCACCGGGCCGAAAAGGACGACGACGTCAAAGTCATCGAGCTGATGGGCAAGGGCGACACCTTTTGCGTCGGCTTCGATTTGCGCGACCCCGACCTGTTTTACGAAGGCGCCGACGTGGGCGAGAACAACGTCCGCGACGGCATCTATGCCCTGCGCTTTCGCACCGAGGTAATGCGCGACATGATGTTCGTGCTGAAGCCGACCATCGCGCGCGTGCATCGGCATTGTATCGGCGCCGGCCTGTTCCTGACCCTGGTCGCCGACTTCGCCATCGCCTCGGACAACACCGTGTTCGGCTTTCCCGAGTCGCGCTACGGCGACGCCGGGGGCGTATGGTGTTTTCCGTTCGTGGTGATGCAATGCGGGCTTAAGCGGGCGCGCGAACTGCTGATGACCGGACGCAAATTCAGCGCCCAGGAAGCCGAGCGCTTCAATTTCATCAATCATGCCGTGCCGATGGAAAAACTCGACGACGAAGTCGGCGAGCTGATCCATGCGCTGTGCAGTCTGCCGCGCGACAGCCTCGCTTTCGCCAAGTCATTCCAGCACGAGATCTACGGTACCCTCGGCATCCCGAGCTTTTTCCTGCCCCATTACACGATTCATCCGCTGGCGCTGCAGATTAAGCGCAAGCCCGACGAGTTCGATTTCCGCGAGACCATCCGCGAGAAGGGGCTCAAAGGCGGTATCGAGGAACGCAACAAGCGCTTCTCCGGGCGGTACTGGAACTGGTGAGGCGCCGTGGATTTTTCTCTCACGCCGGAACAGGAGGCCTTTCAACAGCAGGTCAGGCAGTTCATCCATGAGCACCTGACGCCGGAGCTGAGCGAGGAAGTCGAGCGCGAGCAGTACGCGATCGGACCGCTGGGCAAGAAATTCGTCCGCTTGATGGGACGGCAGGGATGGCTCGGGATCGGATGGCCCAAAGAATACGGCGGGCAGGGGCGCGGCGCGATCGATCAGTGGCTGTTTTTGGAAGAGATGGCGCTGGAGAATCTGCCCACCGGCGGCCTGACGCTCAATTCCGCCGGCCCGACTTTGATGCGCGTCGGCTCGGAGCAGCAGAAAAAAGAGTACCTGCCGAAAATCCTCAGCGGCGAGATTGAATTCGCAATCGGCTACACCGAGCCCAACGCGGGATCCGATCTGGCCTCGCTGCAGACGCGCGCCGTCCGCGAGGGCGACAGCTACGTCATCAACGGGCAGAAGATTTATACTTCCGCGGCGCATCATTCGACACACATCTGGCTGCTGGCGCGCACCGACCCCAAGGCGCCCAAGCATCGCGGACTGTCCATCTTCATCGTTCCCAACGACCACCCCGGCGTGACCATCCGCCCGCTGCAGACGATGGGCAGCGAGCGCAGCAACGAGGTGTTCTTCGAAGACGTCAGGATTCCGGCCGCCAATATCGTCGGCGAGGAGAACCAGGGATGGTACTACGTCACGATGGCGCTGGATTTCGAGCGCCTGATGCCGCACGCGCGCATCCGCCGCCATCTTGAGCATCTGACCGGCTACGCCAAAAATACCGTGGTCGACGGCCGACCGCTGATCCAGCATCCGCAGGTGCGCATCGCGCTGGCGCGGCTGGCGGTCGAAGTCGAGGTCCTGCGGCTGTTCTCGATGCGCTGCGCGTGGATGATCGAGCGCGGGCAGGTGCCCAACGCGGAGGCGTCGGTGTTCAAGATTTTCATGAGCGAGCTCAACGAACATATCGCCGCGGCGGCGCAGAATATCATGGGCGCGTATGCCGCGGTCCGCGCCGAGGATTCGCTGGCGCCGATCGCGGGACGGATGGAAAAGTTGTACCGCAGTTTTCCGCTGTATAAATTCGCCGGCGGCACCAACGAGGTGATGCGCAACATCATCGCGCAGCGCGGTTTGGGCATGCCGCGCGGATAAGTTTTGAATCCGGGAGTTCCATGTGATCGATCTGGCCTGGAGTGAAGCGCAGCAGATGCTGCGGGACAGCGCGCGCGGCTTTCTGGCCAAAGAGGCGCCCAAAAGCGTAATCCGGCAAATCGAGCAGGACCCGCTCGGCTACTCGCCCGCGCTGTGGCGCAAGATGGCGGAGCTCGGATGGCTCGCGATGCCGTTTCCGGAAAGCGCCGGCGGCATCGGGGGCAGCCTGATCGACGCCGGCCTGCTGGCGGAAGAACTGGGCCGCGCCTGCCTGCCCAGCCCTTATATTCATACCGTCGCCGCCGGACTGAGCCTGCTTGACGCGGGTAGAACCGACCTGGTTGCGAAGATCATTTCCGGCGATCTGATCGCCGTCCCCGCCTTTACCGAAGCCGACCCGCGCCCGCAGCCGCATTCGATGAAGCTGGCGATCGCGCCCGATGGCGGCGGGTACCGGCTAAGCGGACTCAAGCGATTCGTCGAATACGGCCACGCGGCGCATCTGCTGCTCTGCTCCGGCCGCGTTGCCGAAGACTGCGAGGACGCAATCACGTTGATCCTGGCCGCCGGCGACGCGCCGGGGCTGTCGCGCCGTGCTCTCGCCACCACCGGCGGCGATCCGGCGGCGGAGCTTGATTTCGAAAACGTCGCGGCCGGCGATTTGATTGGACAACGCGGCGGCGGTTTGCCGCTGCTGAACCGCACCCTCAACCGGCTGTGCGCTTTGCGCGCGGCGGAGATGGCCGGCGGCACCCGCCAGGTGCTGGAGATGACGGTGGATTACACCAGGATGCGGGTGCAGTTTGGCCGCACGCTGGCGTCGTTCCAGGCCGTCCAGCACATCTGCGCAAACATGGCGATCATGGCCGACGGCGCCGAACTTATCGCGCGCCAGGCGATATGGGCGGTCGATCGCGGCGCCCAAGCCGACTTCGAAGTCAGCGCCGCCCGGTCGTTCGCAGGCCAGGCCTACACGATGGCCGCCATCAACGCGGTTCAACTGCACGGCGGTATCGGCTATATGCAGGAGTACGATCTTCAGTTCTACTACCGCCGCGCCCGTGCTGAAGAGGTTTTGATGGGCACGACCGAGGACCACCTCGAGCGGGTGGCGGCTGCGCTTGGGCTGTGAGACATCGGCGCGCCATGTCGGCGTCCGCATTCCAGGTACGAGGTCCGATTCAAAGGGATAGTTGCAGGTGGCTGACATAATCATCGAAAAGAATCTTCCGGTGCCAATGCGCGACGGGGTCGTGCTGCGCGCCGACCTCTATCGCCAGAGCCGTTCCGCCCGTTACCCGGTGCTGCTGGAGCGCACGCCTTACGGCAAGACTTTTCCGCGCATGGTCCTCGATACCGTGCACGTGCTCAACGCGGTCGAAGCGGGCTACGCCGTCGTGATCCAGGATTGCCGCGGCCGCTTCGCCTCCGAGGGCGAATTCGTCCCCTTCCTGTGCGATATCAACGACGGCTACGACACCGTGGAATGGTGCGCCGGGCAGTCGTGGTCCAACGGGCGCGTCGGCATGTTCGGCACGTCGTATGTCGGCGCGACGCAGCTGCTGGCCGCGATTGCCGCCCCGCCCCATCTGAGCGCCATTTGCCCGGTGGTCAGCGCCGCCGATTTTCACAACGGATGGATCTACGAAGGGGGCGCGTTCCGGCTGGCGTTCGTCGCCGCGTGGGCCGCGCAGTTTCTCGCCGTGCCGCATCTCGACCATCTCCCGCTCTCGCCCGAGCAGCGCGAACGCGAACGCCAGAACCTGCTCGACAGCGTCGAGCGGCTGCGGCGCACGGTCTCGCACATGCCGCTGGCGGAGCTGCCGCTGTTCAAGCTCGAAGGTCTGGCGCCTTACTTTTACGACTGGCTGGCGCATCCGGATGACGGCGAATACTGGCAGCGCGTCAACATCATGGCGCATCACGATCGCGTCAGGGCGCCGGCGCTGCATATGGGCGGATGGTACGACCTGTTCGTGGCCGGAGCGCTGCACAATTTCGCCGGGATGAGAAAACACGCCGCCACCGAGCGCGCCCGCGCCGGTCAGCGCCTGCTGTTCGGCCCGTGGGTGCATGGCTCGCTGCAGTCGCAGCTCTCGCCGATCGGCGAGCGCGACTACGGATGGCGTTCGCTGGTGCCGCTCAGCGAAACCAAGCTCGGATGGTTCGACCATTGGCTGCGCGATATCGACAACTGGGTCGTGTCCGAGGCGCCGGTGCGCGTGTATGTGATGAACAAGGGCTGGCGCCATGAGCGGGAGTGGCCGCTGGAAGGCACGCAGTGGACGCGCTACTACCTGCACAGCGGCGGACGCGCCAATTCGCTCAGCGGCGACGGCCGCCTGAGCCCGGACCCGCCGCCCTCGCAACCACCTGACGTTTTTCTCTACAATCCGCTTAATCCGGTTCCAAGCATCGGCGCCGGCGGAATCTACGACCAGCGCTCCGTCGAAGCCCGCTCCGACGTGCTGGTCTATTCCACGCCGCCGCTGACCGAGGCCCTGGAAGTAACCGGCCCCGTGACTGTCGCGCTCTACGCGTCGAGTTCGGCGCCCGACACCGACTTCACCGCCAAGCTGGTCGACGTCGCTCCCAACGGCTACGCGGCCAACCTGTGCGACGGCCTGCTTCGCGCACGCTATCGCGATTCGTGGGAACACGCGGAGCTGATGCATCCGGGCGAGGTTTATCAATTCACCATCGACCTCAACGGCACCGGCAACGTCTTTCTGCCCGGGCATCAGATTCGGCTGGAAATTTCCAGCAGCAATTTTCCCAAATTCGACCGCAATCCGAATACCGGCGAGCCTGCGGCCATGGCGCGCAGTACGCGCCCCGCGGTTCAGAGCGTCTTCCACGACTCGCAGCACGCCTCGCACGTCGTGCTGCCGGTGATTCCACGCGGGGACCGGTGAAGACTGCGCTCTCATCAAACCCAGGAGGTTGGCAATGGCGCCAGAGTACAAACTGATCGATCCGTTCATCGGCCTGCCGCCCAAAGCGCCCAATCCGTCGCAGGATCCCAATATTGCGCGCTGGTTCCGCAACTCCAAGGCGCTGATGGAGGGCGCGACCGTCGAGCAGATGGTGGCCGATATGGACGAATGCTCGATCGAGGCGGCGATCCTCACCGCCACCGGGCAGCCGGAATTGCCGACCGGACCCTACTCAGTCGGCCAGCGGATGACGGACGAGACCTTCAACGCCGCCTGCAAGGAAGTGGCGGACATCATCAAGCGCTATCCGGGGCGGCTTTACGGATGCGCGGCGATCGATCCGACCGGGATGATGCGCGCGGTGCGCCAGGTCGAGCGGGCATACAAGGAATACGGCTTCAGGTCGATCTGGATAATGCCGGCGCTGGTCGGTTTGCCGGCCAATCACGCCTGCTATTTCCCGGTTTACGCCAAGTGCGCCGAGATGGGCCTCACGATCAAAATCAACTGCGGCGCACCCGGACCGCTGCGGCAGGCCAGACTGCAGCAGCCGATGAACCTGGACGAAGTGCTGATTGCATTTCCGGAACTGACTATCGTCGGGACCCACGTCGGCCATCCGTGGCATCTGGAAACGGTGGCGCTGCTGCAGAAGTTTCCCAACTTCTACATGATCACTTCGGGATGGGCGCCCAAGCACGTGCCGCAGGAGTTGTGGAATCTGGCCAATACGCGCGGCGCGAACAAAATCCTGTGGTCCAGCGACTATCCAATCCTGCCGATGCAGCGCTGCTCGCAGGAAGGCTGGGCCGTGCCGCTCAAAGACGAGGCCAAACGCCGCTACCTGCGCGACAACGCAATCGAAGTGTTCAAGTTGAACGTGCCGAAGTAACTGGCTACCAGCCCTCTTGCCGCCCGGAACATGGCCGCCGCGGCGGCGCAGAGGGTTCTTGTTTCGGCCCGATCATGCCGCCGGCGTGGTTTGAGCCGAAACGCATTTCCTGTCGCAGAGCGGACAAACGCTCAGGACCGCCAGATTCCTTCGGCAGCTCAGGGCGGGCTCCTCGCTGCGCTCAGGTTGCTCGATCCGCATCAGGCACTCTCACCGTCCGCCCTCTCCCACGGAAGATTGTGGGAGAGGGAACCAGGCAGATGTGGGAGAGGGAACCAGAAATTAGTGGAGGAAGTACACCGCTGCGCGGGCAGGACCGGAACGGCTCGAGAAGCTTGCAAGGGCAGGAGGAAACGCCGCTCGACAGCGTCTGGTCCGGAAACGGAGCAGATTATCGGGATTTTCCGCCGCGCAGCAGCATGCCGGAATAGCTATTCGTTTCCTTATCGTCCTCAATAGTCACTTGACCGTTGACCAGTACATAGCGGTACCCGCGCCCGCGCGAGATCACCCGATACTCATCGCCGGGCAAATCCCGTCTGAACTCCGGAAACGTATAGCCGAGCCGGTCGTAATCATAAACTATGATATCCGCCGCCCACCCTTCGCGCAGGACGCCGCGATTTTTGAATCCGGCGCAGGACGCCGGAAGTGCGCTCAATCGCCAGATCGGAAGAGCACA
>JAJPJA010000128.1 GCA_021324455.1 Pseudomonadota bacterium
CCGGATTGGATCCGATACCGGTAGGCGGCCATCGACGTCATGGCGGCGTGAATTCCGGCCTGAAATTCAGCCTGCGCACCGAAGTATTTGAGCGGCGGCAAATCGGCGCTTTCGCACAGCATCGGATTGAGAATCGCACTGCCGCTGGCGTGGATGGTGTTGAGCTCGTAGGCCTTGTAATGGCTGCGCGGACCGAATTCGCCGTAGCGCGAGATGCCCGCGATTATGAGCCGCGGATGCCGCCGCGAAACCGCTTTGCTCTCCATCGCGCAGCTCGCGCGCTCCGATGCCGGGATGTTGTGAATCAGGATGTCCGCCGACGCCAGCAGATCATCCAGCCTCTCGCGGCCGCGCGCGGCGCCAAGGTCGAGCGCGATGCTGCGCTTGTCGGCGTTGAGATAGAGAAACAGCCCGCCGTTGTCGGGATCGGCAATATCGTTCCTGAACGGCCCGCGCCTGCGCGTGAGGTCGCCCTGCGGCGGTTCGACCTTGATCACGTCGGCGCCCAACAGCGCCATCAGCCTGGCCCCGAACGCGGCCGCCACCCCCTGTCCGCATTCGACCACGCGCACCCCCGCTAATGGCAGACCTGTCGCGTCGCCGGTTTTCCCCATTGCGCTCGCGCGCGTCGGCTGGGCCATCTGGACCTCATCGCACGGCAGATTTCAGCGCTGGATATTGCCAGTAGCCGGGCAAATGTCAAAGTCGCGAGCAGCGGTTTGAAACAGCAACGCGCCCGATTTAGAATCCGCTCAGGACACGCTGCAGCGGACGCTTATGGCACTTAGAAAAGTCACTTTATTCGACCATTCCGGGTTGGGTTCCGAACCCGTCGACGAAGAGGGCCAGGCCAAGCCGGCCGTGCTCGGTGTGCGCTGGGTCAATCCCGATACCCTGGAAACCATCTACCTGCGCGGCGGCAAACGCACCGACCCCAAAGGCGAGTTGCTGCAGGAAGTGCAGCCCACGCGCCATATTCCCAGGGTCCGCGTCCAGGGACACAGCCAGTCCGACATAGGAAGCTAGCTTGCCCAATCTCAGTGCGCTTGCGGGTCTGCGCGTTCTCGACCTGACTGACTTGCGCGGCGCGACCGCCGGGCGGTTGCTCGCCGACATGGGCGCCGACGTGATCAAGGTCGAACCGCCCGGCGGCGACGCCACGCGCCGGCTCGGCCCCTTTGTCGGCGACCGGCCCCATCCCGATCGCAGCCTGCCGTTCTGGTTCTACAACCTCAACAAGCGAGCGGTTACGCTCGATTATCAGCATGCGCGCGGCGCCGAGTTGTTGATGCGCCTGATGGAATCGGCCGACGCCGTGATCGAAAGCTTCGAGCCCGGACATCTGGAGCAGCTCGGTCTGGAATGGGAGCGGATGCATGAGCGCAACCCGGCGCTGATCCTGTGCTCCATCGCACCCTTCGGCCAGACCGGTCCGTGGCGCGAGTTCGAGGCCGACGACACCGTGCTCGCCGCGCTCTCCGGCATGCTCTACGTCAACGGCTATCCCAACGAGCCGCCGGTGCCGCCGCTGGGTCTTCAGGCTTATCACTGCGCGGGCTACTACGGCGCGATTGCGATCATGTGCGCCCTGTTGGCGCGCGAAGGCGGCGGACATGGCGAATGGATCGACCTCTCGATGCAGGAGGCGGCGGCGTGCGGCGTGGAGCACGTCGCGCCCGGCTACTTCGGGATGAATCAGATCGCGCGCCGGCGCGGGACGCTGCATTGGGCGGGCGGCTTTCGGCTCGGCCGCTGCCGCGACGGATGGCTCATGCACAGCACCAGCGGCGACTGGACCACGCTGCTGGAATGGGTCAAGGGCGACGGCGCCGCGCAGGACCTGACCGAACCGCAATGGTCCGACCCGGCGTATCGGCGCGCCAACGCTGCCCACCTGTTCGACGTCCTCGACCAGTGGGCCAAAGACCAAAGCCGCGAAGAAATCGCCCAACGCGCCCAGACCCTGCGGCTGCCCTACGCCATCCCGCGCTCGATCAACGATCTGCCGCGCGACGAGCAGCTCACCGCGCGCGGCTACTTCGTGGAAGTGGAGCATCCCGAATTGGGCCGCAAGTTTCTCTACCCCGGCGCCCCATATCTTTTCAGTGCCACGCCATGGCGGCTGTATCGGCGCCCGCCCCTGCTCGGCGAACATAACCATGAAATCCTCGGCGCCGAATTAGGCATCTCTGACCAGGAATTGACCGTGCTGCACGCCGAAGGGGTCTGCTGATGCCGCTGCCGCTGGAAGGTGTGCGCGTGCTCGATTTCACCTGGGTGGTGGCCGGGCCGGCGGCCACGCGCGTGCTGGCCGACCAGGGCGCGGAGGTAATCAAGGTCGAGCGCAAGACCACCGAATTCGTCATCGGCACGCGGCGCGCCGGTCTGATGGCGGATCTCAACCGCAACAAGTATTCGATCGCGATCAACATGGCGGTACCAGCCGGCGTCGAACTGGCGCATCGGCTGGTGCGCATGAGCGATATCGTGATGGATAACTTCTCCGCCCGCGTGATGCGCCAGTGGGGGATGGACTACGCGAGCCTGGTCCAAATCAAACCCGACATCATCTGTATCAGCATGTCCGGATTCGGCCATTCGGGCCCGCGCACCAACTACGTCAGCTATGGGCCGACGCTGCAGGCGCTCAGCGGCTTCACGCTGCAGATGGCGGACGAGCAGGGGCGTCCGGCGGGATTCGGCTACTCCTACGCCGACATGGCGGGCGGCTATTCGGGCGCGCTGGCGGCGTCGATCGCGTTGTGGCATCGGCGGCGCACCGGGCAGGGCCAGTTCATCGACATCTCGCAGTTCGAAGCGCTGGTCAGCGTGATTGGTCCGTCGCTGCTGGATCTGACCGTCAACCAACGGGAGCAGCCGCCCCCGCGATGGCATCCGCAGGAAGTTCCGGCAGCGCCGCACGGGGTCTATCGATGCCGTCCGCAGGGCGATGACGGCGACCGATGGATCGTGATCTCGGTGCGTTCGCACAGCGACTGGCGCCGCTTCGTCGCCGCCATGGGGTCGCCGCAATGGGCCTCGGATCCGGCCTTTCGCACCTTGTTCGTGCGGATGCGCAATCGCGCGGCGCTGGACCGGCATATTACGCAATGGACGCAGGAGCTGGACGCGTGGGAGGCGATGCGCATGCTGCAGAAGGCCGGCATCGCCGCCGCGGTGGTATCCAACGCCGAGGATCTATGCGCGCGCGACCCGCAGCTCAAGGAGCGCGAGTTCTGGCCGGTCGTGGAGCTGCCCGGCGGCGAAAAGACCCGGATGAGCGGCGTGCCCTTTCGCCTCTCCGGAGTTGCCGCGCCCATCCGCCGCTGCGCCCCGCAAACCGATCAGGACCGCGACTGGGTGCTGGAGAAGGTTCTCGGCCTGACTGCATCCGAGCGCGAAGCATTGCTCAAGGCGGGCGCCATCTATCTCGACTAAGGCAACCCGGCCGCCGCCGCGCGGCGGCGGCTCGCTTCGGGCGCGCGATGAATGCTATAACAACATTTCCGGTGAGACCCAGGCCAGTCGTATTCGTCGGGGTGTAGCTCAGCCTGGCCAGAGCACTGCGTTCGGGACGCAGGAGTCGCTGGTTCAAATCCAGTCACCCCGACCATCCCCTCGACTTCCCCGGGCATAATTCTACGCCTCGAATATCGGCATCTCGACTGCGTCTTGATATATCGGATTGACGCCGCATCAATTGTTCGTGAATAGGGAATAGCATGCTGACGCTCGCCTCGCTTGTGGTTCTAATCGCCGCCTATCTAATCGGTTCGATTCCGGTCGGGGTGCTGGTCGGGAAGATCTTCGGCTTCGATCCGCGCACGGTCGGATCGCACAATATCGGCGTGACCAATGTGGCGCGGGCAGGCGGGAGAACCGCCGCCATCCTGACCCTGGTGGGCGACATCCTCAAGGGCTGGATTCCGATTCTGGCCGGTTATGGTTTGGGAGTCAGTCAGGGCGGATTGGCGCTGATTGCGCTGGCCACCCTGATCGGCGCCATCTACTCGGTTTTTTTGGGCTTCTCGGGGGGGCGCGGAGTGGCCGCCGCGTTCGGCATCTGGCTGGGTCTGGCGCCGATGTCCGTCGCACCTATCCTGCTGCTGGTCTTTCTGATCGTGCTGGCGATTTCGCGCATCGTGTCACTGGCCTCAATCTCGGCGGCGATCGCCCTGCCGATCGTGGTCGCGCTGTGTTCCTACGAGCAGTTCTTCCTCCTTTCGCTGGCGATGGCGGCGCTGGTGGTCTGGCGGCATCGCGAGAATATCGGGCGGCTGGCGTCGGGCAGCGAGCCGGCGCTGGGCGGACGTGGCCGGCCATCCGCCGCCTAGATGGGCAATCGCCCGCTTTTTGACCATATCCGGGCCCAGGTTTGGCGATCTGCCGCCCCCGCGATGGCACCGCGATTGCGTGTTGCTGGCGGGCGCCGGCTGTGTGGATAAATGCCATTTGAGTGCGATAGAATCGTGCCCGAGCGGTACCTATACTCCTGTGAGCCGCCACCAGGACCCGGCCGGATGGGTTGGAGGTTTGTGACCCGCGGTAAAGGAAAGCGATATGAAGAAGGTCGAGGCAATCATCAAGCCATTCAAACTCGACGAGGTGAAGGAGGCCCTTTCCAGCATCGGTGTGCAAGGGCTGACCGTAAGCGAGGTCAAGGGGTTTGGCCGCCAGAAAGGGCACACCGAGCTTTATCGGGGCGCCGAATACGTGGTTGATTTCCTGCCCAAGGTCAAACTGGAAATTATCGTCGGCGACGATTTAACCGCGCAGGTGGTTGAAACCATCGAACGCGCCGCGCGTACCGGACGTATCGGCGACGGCAAGATTTTCGTCATGCCGATGGAGGAAGTCGTCCGCATCCGAACCGGCGAACGCGGCCCCAACGCCATCTGAATCTCGCCAGCAATTCCAAACACACCAATCCGCACCCGGTTGCATGACCGGACTGCCGGCCGCTTCAGGCCGGCAGATTCTGCATTGCCCGCCGCGATTGTTCGCGCCTGTGGTCGCGACTGGAGCAAGGCTCCCGGCGCCGCGCAAGGAGGAATCGACGC
>JAJPJA010000114.1 GCA_021324455.1 Pseudomonadota bacterium
CCTGGGCCAGACCGCGGGCGCCGTGCAGCACCTCGCCGATCTTGTCCTTCAGAATCTGCGTGTAGAGCAGTTGCTTGGCGTACTCCCATTCGTACAGCGCCTTGCTCTCGTCCAGACCCTCATAGCACTGCAGACGAATCAGCGGATTGCCCACGGCTTCGGCCAAAACCTTGCCGAGATCGGTCTTGCCGACTCCGGCGGGACCTTCCACCAACACCGGCTTTTTCAGCGCGTTGGCGAGATAGATGACCGTGGCGATGCGGCGGCTGGCGATATAGTTATACTTGGCGAACTGCTCGATTACGTCCTCGATGGTTGAGAACATCTACCCTCCTGGTTTTCCCGCCTGCCTCTACAGCAATTTGGGGTCGGGCAACCGGGCTACCCTAGCTACTTTGCCCCTTTTTTCAATACCTTGTGGTACGCAATGAAGCCAGCACAACCGCTCCCGTTATCCTTGCGCCGCTCAACAGTCGGCAACGGAAGCGATTGACGATGAACGCTGGAGGCTCCATGGTACAGCGCCTAGATGTGGAGCGCCTCGGTTACCAGCATTCCCTTGGCGAAGCGATCGCGTGCCAATGCGCCGGCGTCCACAGTCCCATAACCGCCTTTGACGATCAAATCCGCCAGCGCCTGGCCCGCCCCGTAGGATTGCATCACGCCGCGGCCGCTGAAGGAATGCGCCTCGAATAGACGCGGCGCCAATCTGCCCATTATTGCGCTGCGATCGGGCGTCACCGCGTACAGCCCCGCCCATCCGGTAACATGGCGCAGCCGCTCGAAGCAGCTCATTCGGGCATACAGCCGCGGCCAGATCTCGTTCAGGAAAAAGTCCTCGCCGTCATAATTGAAATGGTACCCGGCAGGCTCCTGGGGCGGAGAGTAACCGGCCAGAATGTGCGGACCCTCGTTATGGAAGTACAGCCCCGACGTATCGACGATCATGCCGTAAGCGCTCAGGTCGGTGGCGCGGCTGTCGACCAGGCAAATCTGGCGCCGCACCGCTTCAGCCGGCGTCTCGACCCCCAGCAGCCTGACCAGGTTCGGCGACCATGCGCCGCAGCAGATCGCTGCCGACGCCGCCCGCAATTCGAACAGGCGCCCCGTTTCCGCCTCCGCCTCGCGCACGTCCTGCGCCATCAGACGCATCAGCCCCTCCTGCTCCAGGCTGGCGTCGGCCTGCCAACAGGTGAGCCGCACCTCGTCCGAGGCCGGAACGATCGCGTTGATGAAAACGCGGTCGAGATAGCGCGCGCCCAGCTCCCTGGATCGCCTGCGGTAATGTTGTTTGAGCAGGTTCGGATTGATCAGGCCGTCGCGCGGCGAGAAAGTGGCGCCCGCGATACCGTCGAGCCGATCGATTTCGGGCACCCGCCGGCCGACCTCAGCCGCCGTTAATTCTTCAATCGGATGCCCCAGGCCGCGCTGTACCTCCAGATGGCTGACGGCGCCGGGCCAGGTTTGCGCGTCGTAGAGCCACAGATAGCCACGCTGGCGGAAGCCGACTTCGGCCGCGATTTTTTCGTAGTACTCGATCGACGCCCGGCACAAAATGATATTGACCGGCTGCCACCAGGTGGCCCGCACTCCGCCGGCGTTGCGTTCGCTGGAGCTGAGCCGCCCCGACAAATCGATATCCACACAGACGGCGCGCACCCCGCGCTCGCCCAGCGCCATCGCCAGCGAGCTTCCGACAATACCGGCACCGACAATCGCCACGTCGCAGCGCCCGCCTGGATCGCCATTTTCCACGCTTTTAATAGTAGCAGAACCATCGATGCGCGGCTGAAGCATAGGGATTGCGCCGGATGCGCTTGCTCGCGCGCCGCGGTGCTGCCAGATTTACCATCGGATCCCGCACTGCGGGGCAAGCATGCGGCAATGTGCACCCTGGCGATCTATCTGCGCGTATTTCCACACTATCCAGTGGTTATCGCCGCCAATCGCGACGAGGTTCTGGCGCGTCCCGCCGCCGCTCCCACCCGGCTGTCGGAGCGGCCGGTGGTGGTCGGCGGCCAGGACCTGAAGGCCGGCGGCACCTGGCTGGCGATCAACGAATTCGGCCTGATCGCCGGGCTGCTCAACCGCCGCTCCGATCAGCCGCCCGATCCGCAGCGGCGATCGCGCGGTTTGTTGTGTCTGGACGCGCTCAGGTACCGGACCGTGGATGATGCCGTGCGTTTTGTCGCCGCGCAGGATCCCGAGCATTACAATCCCTTCAACCTGCTGCTGGCCTCGCGCCACGGCGCGGCGGTCGCACATAATCGGCACGGCCGGATTGACACGACCACGCTGACCCGCGGCGCGCATCTGCTGACCAATCTGGACGTGGACGACTTCGAATGCCCGCGCATCAGCCGCTCGTTCAGCCGCTTCGCGGCGTTGGCCTCCGAGGCCGCCGACCCGCGGCTGATGCGCCAGCGACTGGCAGCTTTACTGTCCGATCACTCCACCCAACTGGACCCGCGCACCGGCCGCCCCAACTCGCTGTGTCTGCATCTGGGGGATTATGGCACCCGAGAGTCGAGCCTGATTTTTCTGAGCGACGACGGCCGCGTCGAGCATTACTTCGCCCCCGGCCCGCCCTGCACCACGCCCTACGCCCCCGCCGACGTACCGCGCCTGACCCGGTAGCACGCCCCCAACACCTGTTTGGGTGAGCAGGCGGCGCACGCCGAAACAAATCTCCACGCCCGCCAACCCCTGGCCTTCAGCCCCAGGCCTCAGAACGTCGATTAAGTGTCGAACACCCTGGCCACTTCGGCCATGTCCACGTACACGCGTCCGTGCTGGATCTTATCCCCGGCGATATCGAACACGATGCAGTAGGCGTTTTCATAATGCCTGCCGTTAAAGGCGGGACCTTTGATGGTCATCTCGGCGGTCACCGAGTCAGTCGCGGAGTGCAGCCGATGAAACACCACCTCCAGACCCCTGGGGAACATCCCATGGACTTCGGCGAACAGCTCACGCATCGCCGGCTTGCCCTCGCGCCGGCCGGAGACCTGGCGATTGCCGGGAATCGTCCAGGTGATGTTCTCCGCCATGTCCTTCAGCGCGGTCTCGAGGTCGCCGGCGCACCACGCGGTCCACATCCGCTTCACGATTTCCGCCCGATTGTCAGCGGCCATATTCCGTCCTCCGCAAAGCCGACACGAGGCCGGGGAATCAAATCACTTTGGAGAAGATTTCGATCGCGCGGCGCGTGTTTTCCATCGTGTCGGGTCCACCCGGCGCGAGGATCGGCAGTTCGGCGCCGGCTTCGCGAAACGCGGCCAGCCGCTCGATACATCGCGAGGCCGGACCGGCCAGCGTGACCGCGTCGACCAGGCGATTGGAAACGGCGGCCACTTGCGCCTTCTGGTCACCGCGCGCGGCAGCTTCCATCGCGGCCCGGGCTTCGGCCTCGAAGCCGCTCTTCGCCAGTTGGCGATTGTAAAACGGCAGCGCGGGATAGAACGCAATCTGCTGACGGGCGGTATCGTATGCCCGTTCGAGATTGTCATCGACGAAGGTCGGCAGGCCCACGGTAACCGCGATATCGGAAGCCTTACGTCCGTTCTTGACCGCGCTCTCGCGCGCGGCGATGGCCAGCTTGCGCAGACGGTCGGCGGGGCACATGTAGAATTCCGCGCCGTCGGCAATCTCGCCGGCCAGACGCGCAGTCTCCAGCGCCAGCGCGCCGTAATAGATCGGAATCCGGGTTTTGGGCTTGCGCGCGGGCACGCCGATACTGGCCTCGCCGTTCCAGATTTTGCGCAGCTCCAGGGTGACTGAACGCAGCTTGTCGCGCGCGTTGCCCATCTCGATCCCCAGGGCGTTCATGAACGGCCGATGACTCACGCCGAGGCCCAGCGTCAGCCGCCCCTCCGACGCCTCCTGCACCATCGCCGCCGCCGCCGCGCACAGCCATGGATGGCGGAAGTAGACGTTGACGATCCAGGTGATGAGGCGGATTTTCTTCGTCGCCGCGGCCATGATGGTGCATGAGATCAGGCCGTCGTTGGTCAGCTCAGGCATACATGCGCCGGCAAACCCGGCGTCCTCCGCCGCGCGGGCGAGATCCCCGATTTGTTTATGCGATCCAGGCATGATTACGATTGCGATTTGTGCCATCTCGATGCTCCGCTGCTTTCGCTCTGAACCTTGGTACTTTGCTTCGAACAATACGTCGTGCGGCCGGCTGATGTCCAAGCGATAGAAGCTATTCCGCTTTGTCCTGCGCCAGCAAACCGTCGCCGATAAGGGCGGCAATTCTTTCTTCCGGATATTGCAGCAACTCGCGCAGCACCTCGGCATTGTGTTCGCCCAGGCGCGGGGCGGGACGCGGGATTTCGGTGCGCGCGCCGGAAAAGCGCAAGGGCGCCCGCGGCACCTCGATCGTGCCCACGCCGGAATAGCTGAACTGCTGCAGCGCCCCGCGTCCTTTGACCGCCGCCGAGGTCATCGCCTGCGGCACGTCGTACACCGGCGCGCTGAGGATATGGTTGGCTTCCAGGATCGCCAGCGGCTGGTCGCGGCTGGCGAATGATTGCAGCCATTGCTCCACGATCCGGTTGACTTCGGGGCGATTCGCCAGGCGGTTGGGCAGCGTATCGAAACGCGGATCCCGGGCCAGTTCGGGGCGCCCGATAAGTTTGGTGAACAGCTCCCACTGGTCGATGAGAACCGTGATCGCAACGTATCCGTCGCGCGCCCTGAAAATGCCCATCGGGGAGACCGAGGGAAAATCCGATCCCATCCGCGCCGGAACGATCTTGCCCTCGCTGACCTGATAGAACAGGTAGCCGCCGTCGTTCCATGACGCCATGCATTCGACCATCGATACGTCTATGTACTGGCCCGCGCCGGTGCGCTCGCGCCGGAACAATGCTCCGCACACCGCGGCCAGCGCGTGCGCCCCCGAACTCATGTCGGCGACGTTGACCCCCGGGATTACGGGCGGCCGGTCGGGAAAACCGATCAGATGGAGCGTGCCGGCCATCGCCAGCGCGATAATGTCGTTGGCGGGCTTTTGCGCGTTGGCGCCGTCCTGGCCGAAGCCCGAGATCGAGCACATGATCAGGCGCGGATTGCGCGCGCTGAGCGAGTTCCAGTCCAGCCCGTACTTGGCCAGCACGCCGGGGCTGAAGTTTTCCACGAACACGTCGCAGCGCGAGATCAGTTCCGCCGCGAGGGCGGCGCCCTGCGGCCGCTTGACGTCGATGCAGACGCTGCGCTTGCCGTGGTTCTGCACCATGTGCGCGACGCTTTGGCCTTTGATCAGCGTATAGTGGCGGCTGAGGTCGCCGCGCGGCGCCATCTCGAGTTTGATCACGTCGGCGCCCAACCCGGCCATCATCTTGGCCGCCGAAGGAGCCGCCAGGTATTGTCCCATCTCGACCACCCGTATTCCGGACAGGATGCCCTCCTCCTGACCCATCGCAATACCTCCACCTGAAGTCTAGCGGACCTTAGCCGATCCCCGCGCCGTTTGACCATCGAATTGACGGCTTCAGCCGAACAGCCGGGCCCGTGTACAATATTGAGGCGGTATGAAAAACAAGACCCACAGCGGCACTGAATCCAGACCGGACAGGCGGGCGGCACGATGAGATGTCCGCAATGCGGCTTCGAGGTGGCGGCGGGAGCGGCGTTTTGTTCAAGATGCGGCACGCGGGTGTTTTCGGCGCGTCCCGAATCCCGCCACGAATTCGCACTGAGCCGGATAATGACTTCATGGTGGACCTACGCCGGTTCGTTCACCGCCGCGGCGATGCTTGTGGGGCTGGCGATTGCCGCGCTTGCGTCGCGTCAGCAGGGCGCGCGTCCGATTGCGATTGGGCTGTTCGCGCTGGCGGTTCTGATCACGCTGGTCGCCATGGTATCGCGGCGCAACACCAATTGGAGCATCACCTCGGAACGGCTGATCGAGCGGCGCGGATTTCTCAGTCAGGCGCGCCGCGAAGTGGAACTGGCCGACATCCGATCGGTCGAGGTCACCCGCAGCTTTTCCCAGCGCCTGTGCGGTTTGGGCACGATCGTAGTGTCGTCCGCGGCCAGCGCCGACTACCTGATCCGGATGCAGAACGTATCCAATCCAGACGCGATCGCTGAAACGATCAGAAAGGCCCGCCTCAAGCGCCTGGCGTAGCGTTATCCGCAACCGGATCCTTGAGCCGGCTGTTTTCGCACAAGGGGGAATAAACATGGAGGCAGGCCAGTATCCGCAGCAAGACGCGCAATTCCGCGCAAACGCCCTGACCGCGGTTATGCTCACCGCGGCCGCGCTGGTGCTGCTGTTGATCTGGTTGTTTGCGGTGGCGTTCTTCGGCATGGCATCGCTGCCCGGCAACCGGCCGACAGGCATATTGATGCGCCTGGCGTTCGATCTCTACCTGCCGGCCTTCATTCTGTTTATCCTCGCCTTTCGCCGCGCCATGTCATCGATCCGCGCCCTGAAGGCTCTGGGTATCCGGCACGCAAGCAAGACCGACAGCGCTCAGACCATAACGATGGCTCGCTCGTTTGCGGCCGGCTACCGCGCTGCCTCGCGCCCAGTCAGGCATGTGCTCGCGCCCGGCGTCGTGCTTTTCGCAATGGCGCTCGTGCTGCTGTTTTTTCTTCTGACCACACCCCTGCACTGGCATCCACCGTACATACCGGGGCGTTAACATGTCGCGCCTGTCGCAGCCCGCAGTGGCCGCCGCGGCGCTCGCGATGGCCTTGCTCGTCGATCACGGCGTCAGCGCTTCCGCGTACGATCTTGCGGGCCATTATTACAGCGCCGCGGCGGCGATAGCTTCGACGCTGACACAGGAGCGCTCTCCGTTGCCGGCGCAGGAGGCTGCGCTGGCGGCATTTTGCGTGCAGCTTCCCGACGAGTCGCGGGAGCTGGACGCGGCAACCAATTTCTCCGACTGCATGAGCCATCCCGTAACGATGGCGCGCTGGAATTTGCCCGCCCTGTTAGGGGGCGCCGTCAGCCCGGGACTGGCCAGGGTAATCACCGTGCAGCAACTTCTGCATGGCCTGACCGGCGGCTCCGGCGACGAGGTGACCATGGTCGCCGAAGAAACGATCAGAAGGCTGTGGGACGACGTGGAGCGGGCGCCCACTTTGCGGGATCGGACAATTGGTCTATGCGCCCTGGGGTTTGCTTTTCACCTTCTGGGGGATTCGTTCGCGCATCGAACGCTGCAAAGCTATTCCAAAAATCCGGTTATGTACGCCAGCGGCCTGGGGCACGCCTTCGATTTCCATTTCCCGGATTATCCATTTTACACGGAGCAGGCGAAAATACTGGAATATGCGTCGTATCTATTCAGCCGCATGAATGTTCATTTCATACCGATGCCCGGACGGGCGAACGGCGGTGAAAATACCACTCGCGCCGCGATGTGGGATTACTACTTCCATATACTGGACGACGCCTACTGGCATGACAACAGTTCGCATAATTTCGATTTGGACCAGATTCTGAGCCTTCAGAGCGATGCGAATTATTCAAATCTTTATTATGACGATGGAATAGCCAAGGCTATTCGCAAGTTATATCTGAACGCCGCACCCGATTTTGCCTACCAGCCCGGCAGAATCAATTTCGGCGACCCGGAAATGCTATGCAACGATTATTTGCAAGCACAGGAAAAGACGGTGCCCGGCGTGAAGGCTCTCGAATGCAGCGCGGTATGGGCGGCGTTCCGCAAGCGTTCGCTGCAAGCCTTTCAGAATCCGCTGCACGCCGGCGCCAGAGCCGGCGGTTATATCGACTTTCAATATTTCGACCCCCGGTTTGGCGGCAGGGACGATTGCGCCGACCGCAACGCGGTCCAAATCGCGCAAAGCAAGGCAACAAAATCGTGGGAGGGAAGCGAATTCGGGCTCGCACCGGGTCAGCCGCTTGCGCATACTGCAGCTCCTCCACGGGCGCCGGCAGCAGCCGCGCAGACTTCATCCCGGCCTTCCGGACGCGTCGCTCTGAACCGACTCACACCTCTGACGCGCCAGACATCATGGAAAAGCGCACTCGCAGGCGTCCGTCAGCAGCCTGCTAGTAAGCGCCGCGGACTTTAAACGTTATTTGGTCCAATTCCCGGCCGCGGGTGTCGGTCAGCGCCAGTACGTGAGCTCCGGGCGTCGGCGGCCACAGTACCAGTCCCGCGGCTGCGCCCAGGTCATGGGAATCCAGCCTCCAACGCGCGCCGGCGGGTGCCGGCGACGCTTCGAATCTGACCCGCTGCAACGCCCGCGGGATATCCGGGTCCAGCGCGATGACCGTATCCGCGGCGGGTTCGATAATCCGCGCAGCGTAATTGTTGAGGCGCGCCGCGGCGGGGCCGGGCTCGGTACCGGCAAGAAACCATTCCCGGCGCGGCGGTTCGTTGGAGCCCACAAACTCGACCGTCTGCGCGCGCAAGCCATAGGGCCGCTCCACAACGCCGCCGCCCAGGCGCTGATACAGATAATTCATCACTTCCAGCCATACCGGAGCGGCGCCGGTGATGCCGGTCACGTCATGCATCGCGGCGCCCGAAAAATTCCCCACCCATACGCCCACGGTGAAGCGTTTGGTGTAGCCGACGCACCAGTTGTCGCGCATGTCCTTGCTGGTGCCGGTCTTGACCGCGCTCCAGTAGCGCGTGGCCAGATTGTTCTCCAAACCAAAAGTGGTGCTGCGGCTGGCGCGGTCGGCGAGAATGTCCGAAATCAGCCAGGCAACCGCGGGCGAGTAGATGCGCGACGCGGGTATCTGTGCTTCGCGATTGCCCGAAAACAGCCGCAGCGGCGTGAGCACGCCGCCGTTGGCCAGAACGCGGTAGGCGTTGACCAGATTCCATAGCGCGACGTCGGGCGATCCCAGCGCTATCGAAGCGCCGTAAAAATCGCCGGGCTGGTCGATTTCAGTGAAGCCCAGGCGCCGCAGATGGTCCGCCAGCGCCTCCACCCCGATCAACGACGCGGTGCGCACGGCGGGAACGTTGAGCGAGGACGCCAGCGCCGCGCGCATCGACACCAGCCCCCGGAACTGACGATCGTAGTCCAGCGGCCGGTAAAGACCGCGATCTTCGGGCAACTCCAGCGGCGTATCCAGCAGCAGCGAAGCGGGCGTAAGCAGACGCCGCTCCAGCGCCAACGCGTAAACAAACGGCTTCAGCGTGGAGCCGGGCTGGCGCAGCGCGCGCACCCCGTCCACCCACGGAGCGCTGGAAAGGTCGGCGGCGCCGGCGACATAGGCCCACACGTCGCCGGTTGCATTCTCGACCACCAGCACGGCGCCGTCGCTGACATGGCGATCGCGCACCTGCAGGATCTGGCTGCGCAGGCTGCGGGCGGCGAATTGCTGCACACCGCGATCCAGCGTGCAGCGCAGCGAGCGGCTGGCGCCGCGCAGCCATCGTTGGGCCAATCCGGGCGCCAGCGTGACGCGGCTGAAGTCGCTGCCGCGGACGGAAGTCGCGCGCCGCACCGCGGCGGCGACTTCATCGGGGGCGGGCGCGTCGGCGCCGCCGGCGGCGCGCAGCGCCTGCGCGCGCCGCGTCAGCGCCGCGGCGCGGGCGTTGGGCGCTCTGAGCAGCGCCGCCATCACGATGGCTTCGGCGGGACTGATACCGTCGGGATTCTTGCCGAACATCACGCGCGCCGCGGCGCCCACCCCCTGAAGCTCGCCGCGATACGTCACCAGGTTCAGATAAGCCTCAAGAATTTGACCTTTGGACCATCGCCGTTCAAGGGCCAGCGCGGCGCGCATCTGGCGCAGCTTCTGGCCAGGGCTTTTATGCCGGTGCGCGCCGGCCAGCGACGGATCGAGCATCGCCGCCAGCTGCATCGTAATCGTACTGGCCCCGCGGCGCCCCCAAGCTCCGATCGCACGCGCCATCGCGGCCGGATCGATCCCGTGATGCGTCCAGAAACGGCGGTCTTCGCACCGGATCACCACATCGATCAGGGCCGGAGAGATTTCCGCCAGCGGCGTCCACGCAAGACGCCGGCCGCGGCGGTCGATACGCACCTCGTGCAGTGGATAGCCGCGGCGGTCGAGCAGCTGCGCGTCGGAAGGAGTCCATCGCGCGCGCACTTCATCAAAGCCGGGCAGCGCCGGAGTCGAGATTGCGGCCCACACGGCCAGCGAGATCGCGGCGATGGCGGCGCAGATGGCGGCGACCCGCACCGCAATTTCTCCCGCGCAATTGCGCGAAGGACAATTACGGTCCGACCACGATTGGCGCATTGGGCGCCTCGCCGAACATCTCCGGCTCGTACAGCGGCTCGACCCTGGTGGCGGGCAACTGGAAGGTGCCGGGCTGGTTCAACCTGATTGTGTACTCAATCTCAAATGTTCCCTTGGGTACGAAATCATAGTAGGCGCGAAAGCCCTCGAAGGCGCGCTCGACGTACGCCGGCCACAGGTAATTCTCGTTATTGAGGTTTTCACTGGAGGTCGCGATTTGGGAATCGCGCGCCAGCCCCGTGCCCAGATGCGACGCGCCCGCCGGTATCGGATCGTTCACCACCACCCAGGTCATATCCGTCTGCGCGTCGATCTTCAGATGCACCCGGACCAGATCCCCCTGACGCCATCCGCCCTGATGCGAGTTTTCCACCGGCGTGATCGTTTTGGTGATGCGATAGCCGCTGGATAGCGGCGCCTTGAGCGGGATGGCGGCGTTGGCGCGGATCTGCACCCACGGGTTGCCGCCGCCCGAATGCTCCACGCGCAGGTCGGCGGGCGCGGAGGGCCAGGCGAAGTCCAGCGTGCCGCCCCTGGGGTCCTTGTCCCACGTGAATTGCCTGCGCAGCGCGTCCAGCGACGCCGTGGTGACGCCGTTGATCGGTTTTGATTCGAACACCGCGGCGAACTTCTTCACCGCCAGCGTGCCCCATGCGTTGGAAGTGGTGGTGGCCCACGCCCCGCGCGACTGCATCGCCATCGCGCCCGCCATCACCCTGGGCACGTCCTCGCGCCATAGGCCGTGGTCGAGCAACAGCAAGGCCAGACGCACCTGGTTGGTTTGCGGTCCGATCATCAGCCACCACAGGTCGCTGCCCGACAGATGCGCGCCGGTGCCCTGCCAGTTGAGCCGCGAATGCATGATCTGCTCGGCGGCCGCGGCGCGCGCGCTGCGCTGCGGCGCGGATTTCATCCGCATCAGGATGCTCCACCAGTCGATCAGGGCGGAATCCGGCCACAGGTTGGGATCGATGGTGATAGTGCCGAGCATCGCCGGCTGCGCCTTGCCCAAACGGGCCAGCGCCTCGATCGCCGCCAATTTGCGCAGCGGCAGATCGACGGTCGAAATCGCCTCGTAGCGCACCACTTTGCCTTCGACGAAATCGGCCAGTCCCTTCTGAATCGTCTCCAGGGAAGCGGAGGGAATCTCAAGTCCGGCCTCATTGGTGAGGGCGAGGAAATAAGCGGTGAGCACGTCGCTGCCCTGATCCATGCCGGGGAAATATTTGAGCAGGCCATCAGCGTCGGTATAAGATGGCAGGTCGGCGGCGATTCCCTGCCATAATTTCGCGTCGCTGAGCGCGACCGCGCGCGACACGCGCTGCTCCAGGCATCCATAAGGATAATCGAGCATCCACTGGCGCACGCCGTCCAGACCCGCGACCAGCGAGGGGCTGAGCGTGAGGGCGACGCCGCCGGCGCCCGCAATCGCGTCGGTTGGCCGCGCGACTGGTTGAACGATCGGCTTTTCCCATCGCAGCAGCGTCGCCTGGTAGGTCCGCACCGGGACCGCGCTCAGCACAGGTTGGGTTATCAGCAGATGGTCCGAAGCGCCGCCGCCGCTCGCGTCAACGTGATATTTGAGCGCCGCCGCCCCCATCGGCACCGTCACGCGCCATCCGATAGTTTTGCCGTCGCCGGGGCCGAGCTGCACGGTCTGAAGCGGCTGCCGGGGTGCGGCCAGTCCGTCGATTCTGGCGGCGATCTGCGCCTGGAAGGCGCGTTCGGACGCGTTGCGCACGGTGAACTGCGCGTCGAACGAATCACCGGTGCGTATAATGGGCGAAACGCCCGCGAACAGCATCAGGTCCTGGGTCGATCTGATCGTGGTCGATCCGGCGCCGAACAGACCGCTGCCGGCGTTGGCGACCGCGACAATTCTGAAGCTGGTCAGCGAGTCGTTGAGCGGCACTTCGACCTGGGCCTCGCCATGCTCGTCCAGCGTCAGGACCGCTTTCCACAGCAGCAGGGTATTGAACAGCTCGCGCGTAACCTGGCGTCCGCCTCCGCCGCCGGGGGCGAGCGCTTTCAATCCATAATGGCGCTTGCCGACGATTTGCATCTGCGCGGTGGAGGTTTCGATTTCGTACGAACGCCGCCCCATCATCGCGTCGAGCAGTTTCCAGCTCTCATTGGGACTGAGTTCAAGCAGCCCCTGGTCGACCGCCGCGACGGCGACCTGGGCGTCGGACGGCAGCGGCGCGCCGCTGGCGGTTTTAACCGCGATTTTCACCTGCGCCTTTTCGCGTACCCGATACACCGCGCGATCGGCGCTGACCGCGACCTTCAGTTCGTGATCGCGCCATCCCACACGCAGCTCCGCGATTCCCAGCTTGAACGCGGGTTTGCCCAGATCGACCGTCGCGGTGGGCTGGATTGACCCGACCCGGCCGCGCACGGCCAGAACCGACACGAAGACGTTGGGCGCGTAGTCGCGAATCGGGACGCGGATCACCGGATCCTTGCCGCTCAGGGGGAATACCGAGGCGGCCAGGATTCCTTCGCGCTCCACCGTGACCAGCACCGTGGCCGCGCGAAACGGCATCCGCACCTGCAGCCGCGCGGTGTCGCCCGGTTCGTAGCGCGGCTGCTCGGGCAGCACGTCCATCCGATCCTGGTCGTGGCCCTCGAACCATTCGGGCCCGCCGCTGGGTATATAGATATCGGTATTGGCGGCGCTGACGTTGCCGGCGTCGTCGGTTACCGAAGCCTCGACCACCACGCTGCCGCTGATTGCGGGGTTCGCGGCACAGAGCAGCAGGCCGTGGGAATCGGTTTTGCCGGCGCACAGTTCGCCGGCGCGCCGCGTCTGGACGATATTGTCATAGGCGTAAAAGCCGCCGATCAGGCGCTTGCGATACGAGTAGGTCTTGCGGCGGAACAGGACGACGCGCACCGGCGCACCCGCGGCCGGTTTGCCGCGCTGATCCACCACGGCCACGTGGACACGGGCGCCCGAGGACGAGACCCATTGGCCGGCGTAGATTCCGGCCAGCAGCTTCGCCGGCCAGATCGTCAGCGAGTTGGAAACCGTCTGCGCCTCGCCGTTGGGATCGCGATATTCCAGTTCCGCCTGGACCGCGAGCGGCGTTTGCGCGGCTGGAATGTTGGTTATCCGGGCGCGAGCGCCGCCGGCGTTATCCAGCGTCAGGAGCGTTTTCTGAACGCCGGGCGCGGTCTGCTGCGCGGAGCTGTCCTCCCATTCCTCGTTTTTCACCACGCCTTCTTTCACCGCGCCGTTGGCGAAGGTGTAGCGGTCGAAATCCGGAAAACTGGGCAACGAGTCGGTGGTGATTTGACTGCGCAAAACAACCGGCAGGCCTTTGGCCGGGCCGCCCGACAGGTACTCGACGCTGACATCGACCGGAACCGAGCTTACGCGGACCTGCGCGGCGGCAGGCAGCCGCACCGCTGCCTTCATCAGCGGGACGCGGAATTCCTCGACCCGGAAGCTGCCGCTGGAGAACTCCGTGGTATCTTCGCCGGCGCTCTGATCGCCGGAGGGCGCCGCGGGGCCGCTCCGGTTGTGCCGGATGAGCGTTATCGAATACTCACCCAGTTTGGCGTCTTTGGGGATGTCCCAGGTGCTCTGCGCGATACCGCCGGCGCTCCAGTCCAGTTTGAAATCCCACGTCTGATCGCCGCCGAGGAAACCGATTCGCATCGCATCGGGAAGTTTATCGGCGGCCACCAGCGCAAAGCCGCCGATGGTGCGGCGGCGGACCAAATGCTTCATGTGCACGGTCTCGCCCGCGCGGAACAGGGTGCGGTCCAGCACCGTGGCGGCCGCGATATTGTCCGGACGCCATTCCGTGGGCAGATTGAAGCGCCACGGCTCGATTCCGCTCTGCCAGTTGGTGCGGTCGAAGCTGAAATCGCCGCCATAGCTGGCGGTGATGATCAGGCCATGCTCGAGCTCGCGCAGAGCGTCATTCTGGCTGGTGTAGTAATCGGGATTTTTTCTGGTGAAGTCATCGGATTGTGCGGGCTGCTGGCATTCGCGCACATGCTCCAGAGCGTCGAGCCGGGGCACCAGCGCGATTCCGCGCCGATCGGTGCGTCCCGCCCATAGCTGCGCGCCGCTGCAGTCGGCAATCGCGACGTCGGCTCCGGCCACCGGTCTGGCCTGCTCCAGCGAAGTCACCCAGATCAGCGAGTTGTCGTGGCCCTGCTTGAAATGCACCGCCATATTGGTGACCAGCGCCGCGGTGGGTACGTACATGCGCTGATGGCCGCCCAGCAGCACCGATCCGAGCTTCGCGCTGCTGAGTTCGACGATATACAGTCCCGGTGTTTTGAGCGGGATGCCGACGACCTCGAACGCCTTGGCGCCGTTGGGCTTGGGAATCGTAAAGCCGTCCGCGCCGGATTGCGGACCCGATCCGAACACCGAACTGTCGCGATTGGCGCGCGCCACCCTGCCCAGCCATTGCAGGACCGCGGCGGCGTCGGGCGCGGGCACTCGGCGGTAAGTGCCGCGGACCCGCGCTATCAGATCGTAGAAGCTTGAAGTGGACGCCGCGGGCTTGCCCTGCAGGTCCAGTTTCGCGCCATGCAGCTGCGCCTGGAGATTACGCACCGTGACCGGCAGGACCGGGTCGGCCTGCTCGATAATACCGAAACGCGCGGGGAATTTGGCCAGCGGCGGGAATTGGTCCATCGCGACGGCCATGGGGAAAGCCGACGCGTTGGCCAGCGGACGGCCGCTGACGTCAACCAGGTCATGCGGAACCTCCAGGGTGTACTGCACCGATTCCGCAAACGGTCCCTCGAACATCACCGAGGAAACTTCCTGCTGATCCTCGAATTCGGGGCTGTGGCGCTTGCCGCCGGGGCCGATCAGCGCCACGCGCCGGGCCTGCGCGGCGGTTACCGGCCATGAGAAATACAGGGTCGCCGAAGTGACCGGAATGCAGGGGCCTTTGGCCCTTTCCTTCTCGCAGGAGAATTTCGCTTCAAAGGGTTTCCGGGTCCGGTAGTTGAATTCCTGGTCTTCGGTGGTGGCGATACCGCTGGTGCTCCTGATTCCCTTGCCCCATACCAGCTTCACCGCGGCATTGGCGGGAAAGCGCTGCCGCGCCTGGAGAATCACGACGGGACGATTGGCGATGAAATTTTTGAAGCGCTGGAGCAGGACCGCGCTGTCGGCGCCCGGCATGATCGCGGCGCCGACCATCTGCGGGATGCCTGCAACCGCGAAATAGGCGTGCTGAAGAATCGACTGATCATCGGCGCCAGTGTCCAGAACCAGAACGAAGGCCTGGCCCTCGTCGATATCGGTGCTGTCGGCGTAAGGCCGCGACTCGACAATCGAGGGGCCGCCGGTATCGAAGCTGAATTGCGAGCGTCCGCCGATCACGGCGCCGCCCAATGACTTGATTCCGGGGTTGAGGGTAAAAGTGCAGCGAATTCCGGCCGGCAGATCCTGGTCGAAGTCATAGGACCAGGTGCGGCTGTCGATCCATCGGGCCTTGCCCGGCGGCGGACACGCGATCGCGAAGATGTTGGTGTTCACGCGCGGGTCGCCCAAAGGGACCATCGGCTGCGAAAAGCGCGCGGTTACCTGCCGTACGCCCTTGACGGTTCCCTGCGGGGAGAAGAACGCAATCGAAGGCGCGCCGCCCCCGTACGCGGCGGCCGCTACAATCAGCGGGAATAAAGCAACCGTGAGTGAGAAGAAGCGGCGCGCAAGGCGGGCGCGATGGCGGATGGCGATTGGATGGGAGTCGATCAAGTTTCCTCCGCTCAAAGGAAAATACTCCGCGATGGAGTGCTACGGACGTGGAAATAGCACGAAATTGGCAGCGTGGGCGAGCGAAACCCGGCAGCGCCGAACGATGCTTCGGCTTGCCACTTCGGTTCCAAAGGCGCTAATCGCTATCGGCAGAGGACCGGCGCTCATGATTCATCATCATTTTTTCATGCCCCGGCGGGCCGATTTCACCCATCAGCAATTCTCCAGCTATTACCGCCGTCAACACATCAAAGCCGCCGGCGACCAGCGCATCCCGGCCCTGCTTCGATATGTGCAGAGCCATCGCGTCGAGCAGCCGCCCAGTCAGACGGAGTACAGCGCCGTGGCCGAGGTCTGGTACGAGAACGAGGCGGCCCTCAGCGCGTTCTGCGCCAGCCCGCAGTACAAGCTGTTCAAGGCCGACGAACTTAACTTTGTCGACGTCAGCGGCGCGGTTAACCTGACCACGGTCGATCACATCATCCGCGACGGCCGGCGCACGCGCGGCATGGTCAAAGGGATGTTCATGCTCAAGCGCAAGCCCGGGCTTACGGTTGCAGACTTTCGCCGGCATTGGCTGGAAGTGCACGCGCCGCTTGCGCTCAAAGAGCTGGATCCGCGCCGCTATGTGCAATGCCACACCATCGACAGCGTGTACAACTTCTGCGAACCGCAGTGGGACGGTATCACACACCTGTGGTTCGATGACGCCGCCGCGGCGGAGCGGGCGATGGAGACCGTGGCGCAATCAGGCGCCTTGAACGAAGACGCGGCTCGCTTCATCGGCAGTTCGGCCAACCTGTTCGTGGCCGAGCACATCCTGATCTGGCCCGGGGAATAACGCGCCGCGCCAGCGCGTCTTTCGCAGCCGCGCCGCTAGATCCCCAGAAAATCGCGGTATTCGGGGAACTTGGTGGCCAGCGCGTGGCGATATTCGGGCGTTACCGTCAACTGATGGGTCACATCCTGGAAGATCTTCACGTTCTCGGTCTGGCTCTTGAAGCCGCGCACGTACTGCGGCGCCGCCGGTATAACCGACGGGTCAGGCGGCGGCGGGATCAGTTGACGCGGAGAGTTCAGGTCCAGCACGTCCAGCACGCTGCCGACGCCGCCCCGATCATCGACTCCGGGCCCGTAACTGCCGGCGTTGAACTTCTGACCGATGAATTTCAGGATCGAAGTATGGTCCAGCGGACGGCTGTAGACGAGGCCCGCACTGACCAGCGGCGAAATTACGATTGAGGGCACGCGCACGCCGGTGCTGGTGAAATCCGGGTAGCGGCCTTTCGGATCTCTGGTAACGATCGGCAGCGGCTGCACGTGGTCGAAAAAGCCGCCGTGCTCGTCGTAGGTGACAATCATCACCGTCTTGCGCCATCGCACCGGATTGGCAACCACGGCATTGTAGATGTCGAGCAGGAACGCCTGTCCGCCCAGCACCGAGGACGGCGAATGGTCGTCGGTACCCTCGCCGACATGGGGCGAATCGGTGTACTTGGGTTCGACGAAGATCACGCTCGGAAAAGTGGCGTCGGTTTCCAGCTCGAAATCGAGCTTGAGGCGATCGAAGCGGCGAAAGTCATCGCTCGACGCCATCTTCGGATACCAGCGCGGCATCAGGGCGAAGAACGGGAAAAATCCCTGATGGTAAACGCGCCAGCGCACTCCGTGCCGGGTCAGCCAGTCGTACACCAGCTGCTGGTCGGGAAACTGAAGCGGCGTGCTGACGTTGGTGTCGATCCACGACTGCCCGCTCATCGCCATCAGGCGGTTGGGCTGGGTGCCGGCGGGCAGCGGCGCGAACCAGCGGTCGCAGAGCGCGAAATTGTGCGCGAAGAAATCGGTTACCGGTACGGTCGCGGCGTCGTAATACTGCATCACCTGCGAATTGCCGCCGGCGCTGTGGATAAAGCCCTTCATCGGGAAAACGCCTTCGGCGCTGCGCTCGCCCAACTGTAGCGCGATATTGGCGCGCTCATGCGGCGGGTCGGTCACATGCAATTCGGCCAGCGGCGTGGGTTCGTACATGAAATTGTTGGGCGGTCCCGGATTGGCGCAGCTCCGGCGCCATTGCTCGCTGTCCTGGATTCCGTCCAGCGCAATCCGGCCGCTTCCGGGCAGGTTCAGATAGCCCAGCAAGTGGTCGAACGACCGGTTCTCCATGATTACCACCACGATGGTTTCCACGCTGTTCAGATCGGCCATTTGTGCGCCCTGTTCCTCCCTGGCCGCCGCGGCCCGGCGGAATACTTGCAACTGCGGGTATGCTACTCATACGATTGGTAAGCGCAACCCGCCGTGCGCTCCCGCCGCGCCTCAATCATGCCGGCCGCGGTTTTTTGCTGGATGCGAGCGTAAAAGGTGCTATATCAGATTGTAGGATTTGTATTCATTTCGGGAATATGGTAGGAAGTACGTTCAGCCTGTCCATGTTTGGTCAAGGCTGACGGTCAAGGCGGAGTGCTGGACAGGGGACAACTCGCCGCCCGATCGAAGGCGGCCCCAGGCTGATTTAAGACGAGGTATGGTTTGAATACCGGCAAAGCAGCGGCGCGGATGGCCCGCGGCGGCCGCAAATCAGCATCGCAGCCGCGAAGCCGGCCGCGGGATTCCTCCGGGTCCGCGCAGGCCGGTGAGGGAGGAATGGACTTGGATCGACAAAATGTAGGCACCGAAACCGTCATGACGCTGCATGAAGTGGCGCAGTTTCTCCGCTGTCACGAAAGCACCGTGTACCGCTTGACCAAGCGCGGCGAAATCCCGGCCTTCAGGCTGGGTTCCGAATGGCGGTTCCTGCGCTCCAAAATCGAGCAATGGATCTCCAGCTGCCATCATGCCGCATAGGTATCCGCCGCATAGGTATCCTCAATGAGGATGCGGGCCGAGCTCCTGGGGGCGGGTGCGGATGACGCGCCGCCTCCGGCACCCCGGCGCCGCACTTGCGCCCGCGAGCGGCCGACGTCCCAGACCGTTCGCGTCGGCGACCTAGTCTGGTTTCCGTACACCGGCAGTCAGTGGATGCGCGGGCGCGTGCTCAGTTTTACCCGCCGCGGGCTGCGCGTGCAGGTGATGGGCGGAAAGGTCGCGCGCAGCATCCACGTCAAGTGGAGCGACGCCCGCTGGCATCACCACAGAGACCTGGTGTAAGCCGCGTCGGGGCGGCTTTCAGATCCCGTACAGCCGCGCCGCATTGTCGGCGGTGATGCGGCGCCGCTCGGCCGCCGAAACTCCGGCAAAATCCTTCTCCACGCGCTGGCGCGAACTGGGGAAGGTGCCCTCGGTATGCGGATAGTCCGAGCCCCACATCAGGCGCTCGACGTTGAGCAGCTCGCGCGTCAGCAATCCGGCGCGATCGTCCTCGAAGGTGAACCAGAACTGGCGATGGCAGTAAAAGCTGGGCGGCTCCTCCAGCTTCGGTTCCAGATAATGATGGTGGTCTTCCCACCAGTGGTCCATCAGCCGCAGCACCGGCGCGACCCATCCGATACCCCCCTCCGCGATCACGAACTGCAGCTTCGGATAGCGCTGCGCCACGGCTGAGCCGAGCAGACAGGTGAGGCTGCGCATCTGGTTGCCGATCTTAGTCTCCACGATCGCGTAACTGCCCACGCGCGTGGCCAGACTCAGGCCGGCGGCCTTGTCGGTGGGCGACAGGAACTGCTCGGTGGCGGTGTTGTGAAACGCCAGCGGCAGTCCCAGCTCCGACAGCTCCTCCCACAACGGCACGTAGTAAGGATCCCACCACGGGCGGTTGGGGGTATCGGCCGGAAGCAGCACCGACTTGAGATTCATTTTGGCGATGCGGCGCGCTTCCTCCACCGCCCATTGGATCGGACCGCCGATCGGGAGTATCCCGACGCCCACCAGACGGTCGGGCGCCGCCGAGCAGAACTCCGCCAGAAAATCGTTGTACACGCGGATACATTCGCGGCG
>JAJPJA010000026.1 GCA_021324455.1 Pseudomonadota bacterium
ATAACTGAGCACGCCGGGAATCCACATCGGCGGATGCGGCTTTTGCAGCGGCAGCGCCCACGGATTGACGAACAGGTAATTGAAATGCTTGCCCTCGTAACGCCATGGACCGGGCCGCGTCCAGGCCTGAATAATGAAATCGTGCGCTTCTTCGAACAACTCGCGGTTGTAGGCCGGATTGGCATGATTGAAGAACTGCTCGCTGCCGGCTCCGCGGACCCATCCCGCGACCAGGCGCCCGCGCGAGATCATATCGATTTCCGCCAGCTCTTCCGCCATCCGCAGCGGATTCTTGATCACCGGCAGCGGATTGCCCACCAGCACGATCCTGACCTTGGAGGTGATGCGCGCCAGGATCGCCGCCTCCACGTTCATCACGCCGCCCATGCAGAAGGGCGTGCCGTGATGCTCGTTGAGGGCGACCGCGTCGAACCCCAACTCCTCGGCGTAGCAATTCTCGTCCAGATAGTAGTTGTAGTCTTCGGATCCTTTCTGCGGATCGAAGAAGCGGTTGGAGATGCCGAAGAAAGCCTGGTTGCGAAACGCTTCCTCCTCCGGGATGTAACGGTACGGTCTTTCGGTAAAGTATCCGATTTGCACGGCGTTCTCCTTGTTTCTCACGCAGCCAGGAAATTCTTCACGACGCGAACGAATTCCGCGGAGTTCTCGATCTCGGGCCGATGCCCGGCGGCGTCAATCTCGGCCACCTGCGATGCGCCGAGCGCCTCGTGATAGCGTTGGATGACTCCGCGCGGGACCACGGCGTCGCGGCTGCCCCAGACCAGCAGCGCCGGAACCTGTATTCCTTCGAGCCGATACGGCAGGCTGGGGCTGTGCATGAAGGGCTCCCATCCGATACGGGTGGTTTCGGCGCGCGCGTCCTCGAACGCCTCGAACACTTCCGGGGTCATCTCGCCGCCGTATATCCTGCCGAATTCCGGCGTGTTCAACGGATCGGCCACGGTCGCGCGCAGATGCGAGCGGATGGTCATGCCGATGAAGTTAAGAATCTCGCCCTCTTTGGGCCTGATGCCCAGCGGCGCGACCAGCACCATGCGGCGCAGCAGATGAGGGTCGGCGGCGGCGATTTCCGCGGCGATCCATCCGCCGGCGGAAAAACCGATAACGTCGATCGGATCCAGGCGCATCTCGCGGATCGTCCGCGCGTAGAAACTGGCGAGGTCGCGAAAATCGCGAATCCAATCCAATCGCGGGGTGCTGCCGAATCCGGGCTGCAGCGGCATCAGCAAGGTCCGCTCCTGCGCCATCCGCTCGTTCCAGGTCATCCAGCCCGGGTAACCGAGTTCATCGTGAAAGATCAGCACCGGCTTGCCGGCGCCGCCTTTGACGATTTTGAGGTCGATTCCGCCGGTGCGAACAGTGTCCTCGTAGCATCTGGGCACAATCGTGTTCTCCCTCAATGGATTGTCGCGCTTACAGCGCAAGACGTATGCCATCGGACAATGGCGCCGTTGTTTGAGGAATAATTGCGGGATTTTCAACCGGCGCGCTTTTGGCGTGTCCGGCCGGCGCCCGCGGCTGTTTCCAAAGGGGATACACCGCCGCGCTTTCCGGGAACACACGCGCTCACTGCGCAGCAGACGCGCCGGAGCGCTTGCGCAAATCCAGTTCCGGCACTGGCGGGTCGAGGGTTCCTTGTGGCATTAGTCAAGGCCAGACGCCGACACTTGCGGCGACGGAGGTTCATCATGAAGTTCGGTCTGCTGTATGAAATGGAAACCCCGCGGCCCTGGAACGACCGCAGCGAATACAACATCTACTGGCAGGCGCTGGAACAGATCGAACTGGCCGACCGCCTCGGTTTCGATTACGTGTGGGAAGTGGAGCATCACTTTCTCGAAGAGTATTCGCACAGTCCGGCGCCCGAAGTGTTTTTCGGCGCCGTCAGTCAGCGCACCAGAAACATCCGCATCGCGCACGGCGTGCGGCTGCTGCCGTTTCATTTCAACAATCCGATCAAGCTGGCCGAACAGGCCGCCGTGCTCGACATCATCAGCAATGGCCGCGTCGAATTCGGGCTCGGCCGCTCCACCACGGTGCAGGAGCTCGACGGCTTCAGTATCGATTACGGGCGCACGCGCGACGAAGTCCGCGAGGCCTCGGAGATCATCGTCAAGGCCTGGACCGACGACATCCTGGAGCACGACGGCAAGCTGATGAAGATTCCGCCGCGGCGCGTGGTCCCCAAGCCGATTCAGAAGCCGCATCCGCCGATGTGGATGGCGTGCGTGGCGCCGGACAGCTACACGCTGGCCGGCGATCGCGGATTGGGCGTGCTCAGCTTCAGCCTGAACTTCGAGGCGGTGCAGAAGGCGATGCACAAGTATCGCAAGGCCTTCGCCAGCCGATCCGACCAGATTCCCAAAGTGCCCAATGAGGCGTTTGCCGCGATGATCATCTGTCACGTGACCGAGAACAGGGCGGAGGAACCGATCGGGATCGACGGCGCGCGCTGGTTCATGCATCACGTCGGCAAGCTGTTCTCGCCGATGATGGCGAAGAATCAGCTCTACTCCTACGAATACACCCGTACGTTATTCGCCACCGATGTCGATCCCGGCGACATGCCCGACGAGGCACTGAAGCAGCATCCGCTGGTCATCGTCGGCAATCCGGATGAGGTCATCGCCAAGTTCGAAATCCTGGAGCGATCGGGGGTGGACCAGGTGATTTGCTTCAAGCAGGCCGGGCGCATCCCGCACGCCAACATCATGCGATCGTTCGAGTTGATGGGCCGCTACGTGCTGCCTCATTTCAGACGGCACGCGCAAGCCGGCGCGGCGCAGGCGCGATAAGGGGAACGCGCCGCGGTTGGTGTATTGGACCGCTACGGACTGCGCAGAGGTTGGTAGATGAAATTCATTCTCGGCTTTCTTCCCACCCTTCCGGTCAGCCAGGAACAGCGCCTGAGGGAACGTCCGGTCGCCTACCGGACGGAATACTGGCAGCGGATGTTCGACCAGATCGTCGAAATCGCGCGGCTGGCCGAAAACGTGGGCTTCGATATCGCGACTTTCACCGAGCATCACCTGCATACCGAGGGACTTGAAGTCGGCAGCGTACCCTCGCTCTCGCTCTACACCGCGATGAACACGCGCCACATCAAGGTCGGTCCGATCGGATATGTGCTGCCGGGATGGAACCCGTTGCGGCTGGCGGTTGAAATCGGATGGCTGGATCAGTTGACCCGGGGACGCTCAATTGTCGGGATGGCGCGCGGGTATCAGACCCGATGGCTCAACTCGATGGCGCAAAAGCTGCACGTGCAGGCGGCGCCCAGCGACCAGTCCGACGTCGACCTGCTCAACCGCAAGGTGTTCGAGGAGGTATTCCAGATCCTGAAGCTGGCCTGGAAAGAGGAGGCGTTTTCGTTCAAGGGCGAGTTCTGGGAGCTGCCCTATCCGTACGAGGAAGGCACGCCGTGGAAAGCCGCCGAGTGGACGCATACGTACGGCGCGCCGGGCGAGGTCGTGGGCGATCGGGTAAAAAAAATCTCCGTGGTGCCCAAACCCTACCAGAAGCCGCATCCGCCCGTCTTCCAGGCCTTTTCGATCAGCGACGCGACCGTGGCCTGGTGCGGGCGCGAGCGCATCAACGCCGTGCTGTTGAGTCCGCGCACGCCCGAAGTCAGGCGGCTGGCGCAACTATACAGGGAAGAGGCGGCCGCGGCGGGGCACAAGGTCGAACTGGGCCAGGGTATCGCGTCGGCGCATTCGGTGAGCATCGCGCGCGACCGGCACGAGGCGCTGAAGCTGGCCGAGGCGGGTATCGGCGACTGCTACTACAAGCAGTTCGGCGGCGTATTTGGATTTTGGGAAGCCTTCCGCGTGCCTGAGGACGACGCGAAATATCCGCGGGGGCAGACGACGCTGCCGCCCAGCGAATGGACCGTGGACCGGCTGGAGCGATGCGAGTACCTGTACGCGGGCACGGCGGCGGACATTCGCCGCAGCCTCGACCGTCTGGTGGAGCAGGCCAATCCGGAGTTTCTGAACGTGGGCGGCGACCAGGGCTTCCTGCCGCTGGAGACGGTCAAGGAGCAGATTCGTACATTCGGCGAGCAAATCATCCCACATTACAAGTGAACCCCGCTTCAGGCAGCGGACAATTCCCGCTTTGGCGATTCTCTCAACCGGCGTCCCTGCCCGCCCCTGGACCGCATTCGGCCTGATTCGATGGCAGGCGGACGCTTGCCAATGCGCTGGCGGGATTGTTGCGGTGAGTGCAACTATCAGTCACCCTCTTGCGTGAGCCAAACGGGCCTTAGGGCCGGAAAAAGAATACCTGATGAAAGCTCTGGTTCGTCGAATCGCTGTCATAGCGGTAATCCTGCTGTGCGTGAGCGCCGCGCACGCGCATGAAAACGCCCATCTCAAGTCCGCGCAGATCGAATTCAAAACCGGCGGCAAAGGAAAAAAGTCAGACACCCGCCTGATAATCCAGGTCTATTGCCGCGACGGATCGATCGCGGCCAAAAACGATCCGGTGCAGACCTACGGCGGGTTCCGCCACTTTACCCATGACGGGCCGATCGACCTGGCCGTCGACGCGGCCAAACAAAAAGATGACATCAAGGGCGGCTATCACGTGATCCGGATCGAGCCCGCCGCCGACGACATCTGGACCTTCAGCTACACGCTGACGCTTGACTTCGACGACGGCACCCAGCTGGTCTATGCGCGCAATCATCGCAAGGCGAGCCGGGCGGACCCCGCCGTGCGCGGCCAGAATCTGTAAGCCCTCCCATTCCTCAACTGCAGCACCGAGTTATCAAGACGCAGCATTGTACTTGAAGCGTATCAGGCACCCTCACCCTGACCTTCTCGGACCAAAAATTGTGGGAGAAGGCACCGGACAGCGGATCGAGGCAGAGGGCCGGGCCTGGACGTCACCCCTTTGCCACGCTCTGGGGCAAGCGGCTGGGGACCGCCTGGTCCTTCATCATCGCTTCGTGCCGTTGGGTGAAGGCTTTCTTGAACGCGGGATGCGGGAAGATCCAGAACTTGCCCGCGTCCAAAGCAGCGAAGACGCGCTCGGCCAGTTCCGCCGGCGCGATACCCTTGCCTTCGACGAAGCTGGCCAGGTATTCGTGAAACTTGACATCCTCGGGACGCGAGGACTGCGCCCTGGCGCCGAATTTCTGCGGGCGGATGCGTTCGGAGCGGAAAATTCCGGTCGAGACCTCACCCGGACACAAACAGGCCGCGCGCAGCTTGAGCCCCATCACGGAAAATTCCGCGTTGAGCGTTTCGGTCAATCCGACCACGGCAAATTTCGATGTGGTATACGGCCCCATAAACGGACCCGCGGTCAGACCGCCAACCGACGCGGTGTTGACCACGATACCCTCTTCGCCGCCCGCAACCATGCGCGGCACAAACGCCTTGATTCCGTGGATGACGCCCATCACGTTGACGTCGAGGTTCCAGCGCCAGTCCTCCAGGCTGCGCTCCCAGGAAATTCCGCTGACCAGGACGCCGGCATTATTGAACAGCAAATTGACGCGTCCGAACCGCGCATAGGCGGCCTCCGCCGCCCTGGCCACGGAGTTGTAGTCGGTAACGTCGGTTTCCAGCGCCAGCACCTCTACGCCCTTGTGGCTCAGACTTTCCTCGGCCGCCTTAAGCCCTTTGGCGTCGATGTCGCAGGCGACGACCTTCATTCCCAATTGTCCACACTTGCCGGCCAGACCGCCGCCGATTCCGCTGCCGGCGCCGGTTACCACCGCGACTTTTCCCTTGTATTCCATGATGTCCTTTTCCTTTGCGCCTGACGCTTTAACTGGACGCCCGGCGGCAGATGCCTTACAAGCATGAAGGGCAATGGATTATCGCGTAACCACCCCGATCGCGGCAACGGCGATGATCGCATTTTTATTGATGATTGCCGGATGCGGGACGTCCAATCAGGCGGCCGAACGAGCGCAGCAGGCGGCGGCGCGCGCCAACGCGGCCGCCGATCGCGCCGAAGCCGCCGCTGCCGCCGCGGAGAAGGCGGCGCACGCCGCGACTTTGGCGGCGGACCACACCGAGCGCACGGTGCGCGAGGACACCAAAGCAATCGACGCCGACATCGCGCGGATCAATTATCTGATCGAGCGGCATGACCGGCGTCAACGGCGGCGCAAATCGCGCAAGCGTCGCGCGGCCGGCGCCAGGCCGGCCGCGGCGCCGGTTACGGCCGGCCCATCGACTTATCCCGAAAAGAGCGACTGAGGGGGCGGCTGCCGCCTGCGGGTTAAACCGTGCTATCGTCCGCGGTGTCGATGCGGATGGGAAAATTTCGAGTATGAATTACATTGTCGGCGTAGATATCGGAGGCACTTTCACCGACTGCGCGGTGTTCAATCCCGCCAGCGGCTCGTTCACTACGGCAAAGGCGGCGACGACGCCGTCAAATCCGGCCGAGGGATTTTTCGACGCGCTGGAACGGGCGGCCAAAGATTTGGATCTGACCTCGCGCGACTTCCTCGCGCAGACCAGGATCCTGGTCAACGCCACCACCACCGCGACCAACGCCATCGTCACCAAGCGCGGCGCCCGGTTGGGACTCCTCACCACCGTCGGCCACGGACAGTCGCTTTTCATCATGAACGGCAGCGGACGCTCCAAGGGATTGGGCATTGACGAACTGCTCTACATGGCGGGATCGGAAAAGCCGCGACCGCTGGTGACGAGGGATTATATAGAGGAGATCACCGAACGCGTCGATTGCAAGGGAGAGGTGGTGGTCAGGCTGGATGAGGGCCAGGCGCGCGAAGCAATCGAGCGGCTGGCGGCCAGGGGAATCGACGCGCTGGCGATTTGCCTGCTGTGGTCGTTTCAGCGGCCGGATCACGAGTTGGCGTTGAAGCGGCTGGCCGCGCGCGTCGCGCCGCATCTGTTTATCAGCTGCTCATGCGAGGTGTCGCCGTTTCTGGGCGAGCATGGACGCACCGTCGCGACCCTGTTCAACGCCTATGTCGGTCCGCTGATGGGCCGCTACATCGAGGGCATCAACCGCCGCGCGCGCGAAGGCGGGCTGTCCTCCGACGTGATGTTCGCGCGATGCGTCGGCGGATGCGTGCCGCCGGCCGAAGTCGCCGCGGCGCCGCTGTACACGATCGATTCCGGACCGGTCAGCGGCGTGCAGGGCTCCGGCGTGCTGGGACCCAAGATGGGCTACGACAATATCATCACCACGGACATGGGCGGGACGACCTTCGACGTCGGCATCGTTTACAAAGGCGTGCCGATGACCCGCAACGAGACCATCCTGGACCGTTTCGAGATGCGTCTGCCGATGATCGACGTGGTATCGATCGGCGCGGGCGGCGGCAGCATCGCCTATATCGATCCCGCCAGCAGCACGATGAAGGTGGGACCGCGCAGCGCCGGCGCCGAGCCCGGTCCGATGTGCTACGGCAAGGGCGGCGAGGAACCGACCGTGACCGACGCCAACGTGGTGCTGGGGATCATCAATCCCGATTATTTCCTGGGCGGGCAGCGGCGGCTGGACGTGGCGGCGGCGCGGCGCGGAATCGGGCGGCTGGCCGAGGGACTCGGGCTCAGCCTCGAGAACACGGCGGCCGGGATTTGCCGCATCGTCGATTCCAAAATGGCGGGAGAGATTCGCCGTCTCACGGTGTTCCGCGGCTACGACCCGCGCGACTTCGTGGTGTTTGCGTTCGGCGGCGGCGGTCCCACGCACGCCGCGATGTACGCGCGCGAGTTGGGCGTCAAGCAGGTCGCCGTCCCGCTGGGCAACGCGGCGGCCGCGTGGTCGGCGTTGGGAACCTTCGTCGGCGGGATGGTCCATCTGTACGAGCGCAACCTGTACCTGCGCGAGCCGCTGGACGTAGGCGCGATCAATTCCGCGTACGGCGCGATGGAGCGCCAGGCGCTGGAGCGGCTGCGCGGGCAGGGCTTCGACGCGTCCAGCATCGTGTTGGAGCGCAAGATCGCGATCAAATACTGCGCGCAGGTGTCGCATCTGGAGATCGCGGTGCCCAACGGACCTCTGTCGGCGGCCGACGCCATGCGCCTGATCGACGACTTCCAGGCCGTTTACACGCAGCGCTACGGCGAGGGCGCCGGTTATCGCGAGGCCGGAGTCGAGGTGCTGCGGCTGCGGCTTAAGGCGGTCGGCGTGCTGCCGCAGGTGGAGCTCAAGCAAAGCGCGGCGCCCAAACGGCGAACCACGCCCAGGCCAAAAAGCCGCCGCCTGGTATACTGGTGGGAGATCGAGCGCTACGCGGATACCCCGATTTTTGACGGCGGACTGGTGCGCGCCGGCCATCGTATCGCGGGCCCCGCGATTATCGAATTGCCGCACACCACCGTGCCGGTGCGGCCCGGCCAGAGCGCCGAGGTTGATCGTTTCGGCAACCTTTTGATTAATGTCTGAAGAGGCCCCTCGGAGTGCTCCCATGGAAGAACAGGAACTTCGTCTGACCGCATCCGCCGCGCAGCCGGCCGCGGCATTGGACCCGCGCATCTGGGACGGCTTTACGCTCAGCTACGCGCCGCGCGAGAAGCTCAACATCAGTCCCCGGCTGCGGCTGCATACGGAGACCGCGGCGGAAATCGATCCGATCGCGTTCGAAGTGATTCGCAATGCGCTGTGGATCCTGAACGAAGAGCACGCCGACACCATTCGCAAGGTCGGCGCGTCGCCCGTGGCCAGCTTCGCCAACGATCTCAACACCTCGATTCAGACCGAGTTGGGCGAGGCGGTGATGTTCGCGCCGTACGTGCAGTATTTCGCCGGCGTGGCCGATCTGGTCGTGCAGTGGACGCTGGAGAATCGCAGCGACAATCCCGGTATCGAGGAGGGCGACGTCTTCTTCCAGAACGATCCGCTGGTCGGCGTCAGCCATCAGATGGACGTGCAGACCTTCGCGCCGGTATTCATCGACGGCGCGCTCTTCTGCTGGGTGTTCAATTCGGTGCACGTGCGCGACATCGGCGGCACCGAGCCCTCCAGCTTCTGCGTGGAAGCCAGGGATGTGTACGGCGAGGCGACGCCCATACCGCCGATCAAAATTGCCGAGCGCGGGCGCCTGCGCGTTGACGTGGAGCAGATGATCCGGCGGCATTCGCGGATTCCCGGTCTGCTCGCGCTGGATTTGCGATCGCAGCTGGCGGGCGTCCATGCCGCGATCAATCGCGCCCGGGAACTGGTGGCGCGCTACGGCGCCGCCACCGTCAAGACCGCCATGCGCAAGATCATGGAAGACGCGTCGGCGGCCGTGTCGCGCAGATTGAGCCGCATCCCCGACGGCACCTGGCGCGAGGTGACATACCTGGGCGCGCTGAGCCGCGGCGACCGCCGCGCCCATCGCGTGACCATGTCGATGACCAAAACCGGCGATCATTTGGTGTTCTCCAACGAAGGCACCGAAAGCGAATTCGGATCGGCCAATTGCAGCTTCGGCGCGTGGCGCGCGGCGATCGCCAACTCGATGTCGGCGCTGCTGGCGTGGGACCATCGCTACTGCACCGGCGGCGTGCTCAAACATGCCAGCTTCCGTCCCGTTCCCGGCACCATCAATTGCATCGACCGCAGCGGCGCCGTATCCAACCTGCTCGGCATCATGTCCTCGGTGGCGATGAGCGCGACGGTGATTTCGAAGATGCTGGCGTGCGACGAGGAATTGCGCACCAACCAGATGGCGGTCAAGGCGAGCAGCGCGTGGACCGGGATGTCCGGGATCGACCAGTGGGGCCAGCCCTACGCCACCGTATCGCTGGATGAAATCGCCAGCGGCGGCGGCGCGTTCTCTTTCAAGGACGGTATCGATCAGGGCGGCACCTATACGATTCCGCGCAGCGAGGCGGGCGACTGCGAGGTGTGGGAGCAGGCCAGTCCCATCCTCTACCTGTTCCGGCGCTATTCGCTCGGGTTCGGCCACGGCAAATATCGCGGCGGACGCGGCATCGTTCTGGGATGGATCGGGCGCGGCACCGAAAATCAGTTGTTGTCGGCCGCCAGTATCCCGCTGAGTCTGCCCGGCGCCAACGGACTGTGGGGCGGGCATTGCGGCCAGGCCGGATTCTTCATGTCCGCGCAGGATTGCGGCATCGCGCGCGAGATCAAGGAGGGCAGAATCCCCGGCTCGGTGGAGAAACTGCGCAAGGTGGTCAAGCTCAATCCGGTTGCGCCCAAGAGCGTCGGCGTGCCGCTGCTGCATGACGACGTCTGGGTGATGGATATCGGATCGGCGGGCGGCTACGGCGATCCGATCAAGCGCGACCCGCAGGCGGTGCTCGAAGACGTCCGCGACGGCTTGCCGCTGGAGCAGGCGATACGAATCTACGGCGTCGCAATCGACGGCGACCGCGTCGACCTGGCGCGCACGCAGGCGCGGCGCCAGGAGATCCGGCAGGAGCGCAAAGCGCGCGCGCTGGCGCCGCTTCGTCCGATTCAGCCGCCGGCGCCCAACGGCGGCGAGACACTGCTGTTCAATTTGGGCGGCGAACTCAAAGTCACGCAAGTCGACGGCCGCGCCTTTATCGTCTGCGCCGACTGCGGCCATTACCTGTGCGAAGCGGCGGGCAACTACAAGCTCGGATGCGCCCGGATCGACGGCAGCCTCAATGAACTGGACGATTTCCTGTACGGCGATGCCGAAGAAGAGCTGGACGATACGATGGTTTACCGCAGCTACATCTGTCCGGGATGCGGTGTACTGATGGAAAACGAACTGGCGCGCTCCGAGGAGCCGCCGTTCTGGGACGTTCAACTCAACCTGCGCTGAGGACGGTCACTTGGAAAACGGCAATCACACGATGCGCAAGGAGTTCCCGGTTTTCGACTGCGACGCGCACATCAACGACCCGGTTGAGATCTGGGACCAATACGTCGAGCCGGAATACCGCGGCGTCGTTCAGCGGGCCTACTGGTGCAAAGGCGCGACCGGCTTCATCAACGAGCGCCAGATGGTGATGAGCGGCAACAGCGAGGGCAGCGGTCCGCAATTCATCAATCTGAACGCGCTGACGGTAAGCGGTCCCGGCGTCAACAAAAGGGTCAAGCGCCGCCTGATGCGTACGCGCCTGACTCACGAGCAGGTCGCCTACCTGGACCATCGCGGCGCCTACGATCCGCATGTGCGCGTGCGCGATCTTGATCTGATGGGAATCGACCAGGTGCTGGTCATTCCGACCATGCTCATCAACAATCTCTATTTCGTTGAGAATCCCGAAGGGGCGGCTGCGTTCGCGCGCGCGTACAACAACTGGGTTCATGACTGGTGCAAGGCGGAGCCGCAGCGCCTGTTTCCGGCCGCGATTTTCGCGCTGCAGAACACGCGGCTGGCGGTGCAGGAGATCCATCGCGTCGCGAAGCTGGGATTTCGCGTTGTCCTGCTGCGGCCGATCGACGCCGGCGGTCTGTATCCCAACCGGCTCGAGCCCGGACCCGAGCGCTCGACCAGCCACGGCAGATTCGGCCCCAATTACACCGACGCACTGTTCCGCGCGATCGAGGAAACCGGCATGGTGCTCGGGATGCATACGTTCACGCCGCCCCTGGGTGTGGGCATGGAAGTGAATGAAAAGCCGATCTCGCCCGGCGATATTCTGACCCGTACCGGCGCGGGCACCGGACGGGTGATCGTCGGCTCCACGTTCAGCTTCATCTTCGAGGCCATGACTTGGCTGGCCCAGGTGCTGCTGTCGGGATTCATGGATCGCTATCCGCGGCTCAAGATGGCGATCTTCGAGTCCAATGCGGCATGGCTGCCGGAACTGCTCGAGCATTGCGACCTGATGGCCCGGCTGTACGCCAACGAGCGCACGACCCCGCTTAAGCGGCTGCCCAGCGAAGCGTTTGCCGAACAATGCATGATCTCGTTCGAATCGGACGAGGATCTGGTGTTCCGCACCTACAAAAAGTTCGAGAACATCGGCGTGTGGGCGTCCGATATGTACCATCCCGACGCCGAAGACGTGTGGGAGGCGATCCGGCATATGGAGCGCGCCGGCGTGCCGCAAAGCGCGCAGGCCAGAATGCTGGGCGGCAATGCGCGCCGCTTTTACGGAATCGAGCCGCGGATGTTCGTCACCGAGCAGGCGCCGCCAATCAGCCGTCCCGAGTGGTTCCCCAACGAGGATGAGGAGTTTCGCGACTGGTGGAAACGGGAAGTCAACCAGGAGAACAGGTATTAAATCGCAATCAGTTCCTATGGCAGGAACCGGTCTTTGATTTCTATTTCCGGGCAGGAAAGAATCAGCGGGAGGATTCGAACTCAGGTCTGTGCTGACAGGATGCGTGGTTGAAGTGGGTAATCAGTGAGTAAGTACATGAAGCGTATCAGGCACCCGCACCCCCTCCCTCTCCCACGGACGATTGTGGGAAAGGAAGGAGAAGTCCGGCAAGATTGTTGGAGAAGCTGGAAATCCGGGTAGTGGAAAAAGATTTATCCCTGCTGGAAGATCGCCCCGAAGCCGGAAGATCATGCGGATGCCGGAAAATGACTATTCCTTTTGAAAACTCTGCGGGGAGCGGCATTCTGGTTTTCTTTTCCACATTCCTGCGTGGGAGAGAATCAGGGTGAGGGTGACTGGTACGATTAGAGCAGCCTTTACCACTTGATATTCCGGGTACCAATACCAACTCTCTCCCCAAACCCGCAGCGGCGCGGAGGGAACGATGCAAAACGGCATGATCGTAATCGACGCAGATAGTCACGTATTCGAACCCTCAATCATCTGGGAGAAATACCTCGCGCCCGAATATCGGGTCGCGGCGCGATCGGCTTTCTACTATCACGAAGATGAATTCGCGGCCGGCGTGATCCTGAACGGACGCCAGGCGCCATTGATGCATTCCGGACGGCTCAACCGGTCGGCGATCTGGCGCCCCGGTATGACGCCCGAAGAGATTGGGGCGCTGGATCCGGCGCGGCCGCATCCGATAAATCCCGGCGCCAGCGATCCCGCAGCGCGCCTTGCCGACATGGATCGGATGGGTATCGACAAGGCAATTATCTTTCCGACGCTGTTCAGCGAATACTTTCCGGCGGTCGAAAATCCCGACGTGGCGGCGGCGCTGGCCCGCGCCTACAACGACTGGATCCTCGATTTGTGCGCCGCCGCTCCGAACCGGCTGTTTGCGGCCGCGATCCTGCCGCTGCAGGACGTCGGGTTCGCGATCTCCGAACTGCATCGAATCGCGGCGCTTGGATTCAAAGCCGTATCGATCCGCCCGGTATTCTTCGAGGGCCGCTTCATCAATCATCCCTATTACGACGTGCTGTGGGAGCGGATTGAGCAATCGGGTTTGACCGCCGCGATCCACGCGTCGCCCGGGGTGGCCAATCCTGAATGGACCTCGACCGGCTCCTACGTGGAGCGGGTCGCGGCCAATTTGCGCATCGGCCATCGCGTGGCGGAAGCAATTTCATACACCATGGACAACGCGATCGCCGGCAGCACGTTTACCTATTGCGGGCATCCGGAACGTTTTCCCAAACTGAAGCTCGCCTACACCCACGGCGGCATCGGATGGGTCACGCTGATGCTGGAGAAGACATCTAACTGGGCCATCTTTTACATGTACGACAACATCAATCTGGACACAGAGAAGATTTTTTACAGCCGCAATTATTTGGCGACGTTCAATCCGTGGGAAAGCGCGGCGGTCGCGGCCAGCGAACTGTATGCGCCGATCGGAGCATGGGGCTCGCGCTATCCGCATCATGACGCTTCGGACGCCGCCGCGGCGCTCAGGCGTTTTGAAGAAGGCGGCGTGCCGCGCGGCGTTATGGCCAACTACATGGGGGCCAATGCCGCCAGGGTTTACGGTATCTGACTATCCAGGAGTGGCCGCTATGAAACTTCAGGACAAGGTGGCGGTGATAACGGGCGCGGCGCAGGGTATCGGCCGCGAGTACGCGCTGCGCTTTGCGCAGGAAGGCGCCGCCGTGGCGCTGCTCGACCGGCGCATCGATCAGGCGCGCGAGGTGGAGAAGGAAATCGCCGCCCAAGGCGGACAGGCGGCGGCCTTCGACGCCGACGTCACCAGTGAAAAGCGGATGGAGCAGATAGCGGGCGAAGTGGCCGGCAAATACGGCCGCATCGACGCGCTGATCAACAACGCCGCGCTCTATTACGATATCGACCTGGCCGACTCGACCATCGAATACGGGCGCAAGGTGATGGACGTCAACGTATTCGGCGTGCTGACGGCGACCTGGGCGGTGGTGCCCTACATGATCAAGCAGCGCAGCGGGTCGATTATCAACATCGCATCCAACGCGGCATGGCCGGGAATCGCGGCGCGCGGCGCCAAGTTCACCACCATCACTGAAACCAATGTTCGGCGCGCCTATTACTATGGCCTCTCCAAAGCCGCCGTGGTCCATCTGACCCAGGCGATGGCGATTGATTACGGAGCGTACAACGTGCGCGTCAACGCGCTGGTCCCCGGCGTGGTGCTGACCGAGGCGACGCTGAAATCTCTGCCGGAAGAATTTATCGGCGTGCTGCGCAACCAGGCGCTGCTGGGGCGCACGATGGAGCCGCGCGACATGACCGGAGCGGCGGTCTTTCTCGCCTCCGACGACAGCGCCCTGATGACCTCGCAGCTGCTGGTGGTGGACGCGGGGCGCAAGCTATGGTGAGCGAAGTTCGGCCCGATTAATTATGCTTGCCGCTCAGTTGCCGCGGCGGAAGAAGACGAGCACGCTGAGGGCCAGGAACACAACCAGGGTTCCGCCCATAACCAGCAAATCGGTGGTCGTAATCGGCAGGTTGGCGAGCATATTATTTCCCCCGCAGGGATTAAGTTCGACCCCGGACCCATCCACCCGGTCAATCATCGGACGCTCCGCCAATACGGGTGAACAGCGGCGGATACCAGGATGCATCCGCCGCTGCCGCACCGTCTATTTCATGATGCGCGAGAGGCTGCCCGGCGTAGTGACGTCGGCCAAATCCCTGTATTGGGGCGGGACCGGTCCCGCGTCAGACCCGGCGCCATCCTCGTCGATCGTGGTTGGAGATTCGACCGTCGCGGTTATGTGGGAATTTTGAAAATCGACGCCGCTGACCGTGGCGATGCTGGCGATTTCGATCAACGTGCGTTGACCTCTGAACTTAATCGGAACAAAAGATTCCCATACCACTTTCCAGAACCTGCCGCTGCGGTCGTAGGATTCGAGCGGAGTTGCAGCCAGCCACTCCGCATCCTGATAGAAAACGCGTTGTGAATAGCAGTACGCTCCCAGAGAGGTCAGCCATTCCAGGTTGAGGAGATAGAAGTCGCGCAGTTCCCAATGGCCGGTGCCGGCCTTGGGCCAGACTGGAAAACCTGTCGGTGGCTGCATATAGGAATTCTTGTTGAAGGCCTTGTCATAATCCATTATCGGTTCGAGCAGTTTCTTTTTGCCCAGCAGCGTGATTTTGAAATTCGTCGGCATCCACGCGTTATCGTCTTCGACGAAATCGGTGCCGAGAATCGGCGCGCAGCGCGCCGCACTGGACAGGCGCAGAGAGCGCCGCAGCGACGGCAGGAATACGTATATTTCCTCAATTCGCGTCGGATCGTCAGGCCGCAGCGTCAATTCGGTTGTATATTTGGACTGCTCAGGGATCAATTCGGTGAAGCGGCTGGCATAGTAAGTACCGTTGGCGAAGGGCAGATTTATGGGTCCGCCCGGCGGGTCGCTCAGATGCATCAGGCGAAAGAAGGTGTCATCGCTCTGCAGCGGACTGACATTGCCGTAATTGTCCACCAGCCAGTTCCAGGCCTGGAAATTCATGATTTTAGGGCGGAAATTGGCCCACGCGTCGTAGGCCAGCTTGACCGCTTTGTTGGGTTCGGTGGGATTGGGAAACGCGATCCCGGCCTGATAACCCTTCCAGCTGAAGGAGCCTCTGGATAGAGGAACCAGCTCAGCTTGTCCGCCGTATTTCTCCGTATCTTCGACAAATTGGCGGGCCAGCGGATAATGCTGGGTGGCCCCTACCACGATTGTATATTCCGGTTCGGGACCGACGTGCCACTTGTATTTGCCGGAAAACGCCGCCTGCACCCATATCGGCATAAACTTCCTGTACTTCTCCCAGTTTTGCACGGTAATTCTGGTTCCGGGCGGAATCGTTTCAGGCGAATCGGCGTCGGCCAGCGCCTGGTAGTTGGCGACGTTGTAATTGAACTGCGCCGAGGCCAGGCCGCACACAAACAACATCGCTAGCAATCCGGTTGCAGTTCCCCACAGGAGTCTGAGGGTTCTCATCAGTCGCTCCTTTCCTGCACGAAAGTCAGGATTCTTATGTGAAATGCACAAGCGCCGGTCCCCGCCGGGCGCTGTGTGTACTATCCCCAATTCGCTCGTACCACCAGGCGATGCCGAATGTCAAGCGCCGCCCAGCCGGCTGCTAGTTGACATTTCAAACCGGGCGCACGAAGTATGGAGCAAACAAAACGGCATCCGGAGCGAGGCGATACGCATGGACTCAGGCGCAGGACTGAAAATTGCGGTGGCGGGAACCAATTTCGGATGCCAGGCGCATGTGCGGGCGCTGCGCGCGGCGGGCTTCGAAGTCACGGCGCTGATAGGCCGCGACCCGATCCGGACCCGTCAGCGGGCCGAGGCCTTTGGCGTGCCGCGGGCGCTGACTTCGTTTGACCAGGCGCTGGAAATTCCCGGGCTCGACGCGGTCGCGATCTCCACTCCGCCGCAGACGCATAAGCCGTTGACCTTGCAGGCTCTGGCAAAGGGCAAGCATGTTATCTGCGAGAAACCGCTGGCGCTGACCGCGGCGGAGGCGCGCGAGATGCTGGAGGCGGCGCGGCGCGCGGGCGTGGTTCACATGGTGGAGCATCAGTTCCGTTTCCGCTCGCACGAAATCGCGCTGCGGCGCGCGATCGCGGCGGGTAGGCTGGGCGTCTTGCGCAACGCCACCTTTATCCTCGACGCCAGCATCTGCGCCGATCCCGCCCGCATGGGAATTCCGGACTGGTGGTACGAATCGAAGCGGGGCGGCGGATGGCTGCGCAATCTCGCCTCGCATGTGATCGATCTCATCCGCTATACGCTGGGCGAGTTCGAAGCCGTCAGCGCCGATCTGACCTTCGGCACCGATCGCAACATGAACGCCGACGACAGCTACAGCGTCGTGTTCCGGCTGCGCAACGGACTTGAAGGCGTGATGCAGGGCAGTTGCCGGGCGTGGGACTTCGTCAACGTGGAGCGCGTGAGCGGAAGCGAAGCCAGCGCCAGCGTTGAGCTTGACGGGCAGACGATGCGGCCGGTGCTGTGGATCGCGGATCGCGCCGGCAAACGCGCGCTACCCGCGCCGGAAGATATCGCCGTGCCGGCCGCGTTGGATATTCTGCCGAGCGCGCAGGATACGCCGGCATACGACGCGATTCACAACATGGTCAGCGGCTCGCCCGAATACATCATGCAGGCGGCGGCGTTTCGCGACGCTATATTGGGTTGCGGCGCCGGAGCGGTTGCTTCCGCGAACTTCCGCGACGGCGTTGCGCACATGATGGTGATCGAGGCGGTGGAAAAATCCGCGCGCGATCGCCAATGGGTGCGGATAGATCCTTTGCCGCAATAGCCATTGAAAAATCTGAACTAATCAGTTCGGGGGCGCATTATGTTTCTGATGTTTGCCCGCTTTGATTTCAAAAGCCCGGATCTCGCCGCCGAGGACCAAAACTATTTCGATAACCATGTGCGGCTGGCGCGGCGGTTGCCGGGCGTGCGGATGTATCTGACCGGGAAATTGATCGAAACGCGGCTTAAGCCCGACCGCTATCGCGCCGTGTTGTTCGGCTACGATACCGCGCCGGCGGCAATGACCTCGCTTGACAATCCGGTCGGCGCCGAGTTGATGGCGGACAGCGCGGCGCATATTGTCGGCACGACCGTGACGGCCTGCGAAGGCGAAGAAATCCTGCCCTTCAGCGGCCGCAAACCCGGCCATCCGTGCGCGGTTATCGTCCTTTTGTACAACCTTCTTCCCGGCGCGGCGCATCGGCTGCGCTCCTACGCCGACTCGATTCGTCGACTGCCGGACCTGTGCGGATACATGGCGGGGCGCACCTTCGAAGCACGCGGCGAAAAGCCCGACCGCGAACGGATGGAGATTAGAATCGCCGCTCCGGAGGTGCTGCGCACGCCTTCATGGGACCGGCTCATCGCGCCCGACGACAGCCTGATGACGGCTGCGCTGATCCACGCCTTTGAAGGCGAGGTCCAGATTTAGACCAGACGCAAGAAGATCAGGCGCAATCCTCAGTGGTGGCCGAACAGCGAACCGAAGAAGCCCGCAACCTTGTTCAACAGGTTGCCGCCCGAGGGAGCGGCTGACGCCATCGGTGGAGTGGTTGGCGGGGGTGTGCTGAGGCCCGCAACCAGAGGCGGCAGGGCGGCGCTAGCGGTGCCCAACCCGGCAAAACCGCCATGCAGGGCGCACATGCGCCGGGGTTCGGTGCCCCGCAGAAACGGAACCGTGACCCGCCGCGGACATGCGGGGGTGGCCAGCCCACCGGTATCCGGATCGATCGACGCCATCACGATTCCGCCCGGTATTGCGAAAGCGGGCGAGGAGTCCGGCACCGCTTCCTTCATGAATTCGGCCCACGCGGGCAACGCCGCCTGGGCGCCGGTCAGCCCAATGGACGCCGGATTGTCGAATCCCACCCAGGTTCCGCAGACCAGATCCGGCGTGTAACCGATGAAATAAGCGTCGTGATAGTCCTCGGTGGTTCCGGTTTTGCCCGCGGCGGGAAAATCGACGCCCAACGCCCGCGAACTCGCCGCGGTGCCGATTTTCAGAACTTCGCGCAGCGCGCCGGTTATCAGGTACGCAACCGCGGGCGTGGCGATGCGTCTGGGCGACAGCTTGTGCTGATACAGCAGATGCCCCTGTCCGTCGACGACGGCTTCCAGCGCGTAGGGCGGCTGCCCGGTGCCCGCGTCGGCGAACACCTGGTAGGCGGAAGTCAGCTCCAGCAGCGTGGTATCGCTGGCGCCCAAAGCAATGGGCAGCACGCTGGGCAGATTTTCGCCGATTCCCATGTCATGCGCGGTCTGTATCATGTGAACGGGTCCGAGCAGACTGCCCAGGTAGGCGGTGGGGATGTTCAACGAATCGGCCAGCGCTTCGACGGCGGTGACAGTGCCGCGGTAGGTGCGTTCGTAATCCACCGGCGTCCAGCCCTCGAACGACATCGGCTTGTCCGGCAGCACCGAGGCCAGGGTAAAGGGCGGCTGTTGGATCGGATTGCGCGCGGGATCGAGCGCGGTCAGGTAAACGATGGGCTTGAACGCGGAACCCGGCTGCCGCTGCGCCATCGTCACCCGGTTGAACTGGGTATGCGAGTAGTCGCGTCCGCCGACCATGGCGCGGATGGCGCCCGTATGCGCGTCGATTACCACCATCGAACCCTGCAGCCGCTGGCCGGCGCGGCGCAGGCGGCGATGGGCGCGTTCCAGGCGTTGGAGGTTTTCGACCACCTTTTTGTGCGCCAGTTCCTGCAAATCGGGATCGAGAGTGGTGTAAACCGTCACACCATGCAGGTCGCCATCGAAGCCGGGCAGCCGGTTGACCAGGGCGGCGATGTAATCGACGAAATAGGGCGCGGGGCGCACCGGAAAATCCGGCGCGGGCGTAACCGGCGTCGCCACCGCCGCCGCATATTGCTGGTCGTTGAGCAGCCCCGCTTTCTTCATCACGCCCAGAACCGTATCGCGTCGTTTGCGGCTTTGTTCCGGATGCCGGCGCGGATCGTAGAGCGAGGGCGCGTTAATCATCCCGATCAATGTCGCGGCTTCGGCGGGCGTGACCTCGTGCAGGTCCTTGCCGAAGACATAGCGCGCGGCCATCGGCAGGCCATAAATCGGTACGCCATGGTAATCGCCCATCGGCACGTCGTTGATGTAGCGCTCCAGGATTTCGTCCTTGCTCAGCCGGATTTCCAGCACCAGCGCGATCGCCGCTTCGCGGAATTTGCGCGAGAAGCTGCGCTGGCGGCTGAGAAACGTGCGCGCCAACTGCTGGGTGACGGTGCTGGCGCCCTGCACCAGCCGGCGCGCGCGCAAATCGGCCCACGCCGCTTCAACGATCCGCACCGGATCAAATCCGGGATGGTAGTAGAAGAAACGATCCTCGGTGGCGAGCAGGCTCTGCACCACCATCGGCTTGATTTCGCTGAGCGGGGTCTCGACTCTTTCGGCCGGCGCGTCGGGCATCAGGCGCCCGATAACCTGCGGTTCGACCATCGCCTGGCGCAGATTGGCGCCGGTGGAGTCGGTGATTGCCTCGATACTGCCCTCATCCAGCTTCAGATTGACCACCGCGCCGGGGATCTGTTGGAGGCCCCAACTGAACGGACGCCGGTAGATGACCACGCCCCCGGGACTGCGGCTGTATTCGCCCGGCTTGGCGATCGCCGGAACCTCGGTGTAACTGAGCCGCTTGAGCCGCTCCAGCAGATGAATCCGGTCGATGTCCTGCCCCGGCTCCAGCAGCATCGGAGCCGAGAACACGCTGGAGGTGAGCGCCGCGCGGCGCTGTTCAATCAGTTGCGAAGTCTGGTTATAGATAGCGGCGAGGTAGAATCCGAAGATAAAAAACCCCGCCAACAGCGTCCCCAACACAACTTTGCGCCATGACAGGAGGCGGCGCCATCCCGCCATCCGCGTTAAGCTCCGCACATCATCCTCCGCCCGCAGCCGTCATCCTGTCGGGGCCGGATGCCAAACGGCGGACACAGCGGCCCGTGTCAGTGAGGCCTGATTCGCGCAAGGACAAACGACCTGGTCCCATACGATATAGCACCACCTCAAATATAACCGTGCGCGGCCGCCAACGCCCGCTTTTTTTTCAGGCTGATGCGGCGTCCGAAGGCCGCTCACTGCTTGTATCCGAAGCGGCGCAGCATCGCATGGCGGTCGGCGCGCTCCTGGTCCCCCTCGATTCCTTTGGGCGCGCTGCCGTCGATCACGCCCAGCACCCCGCGGTCGCGGCCTTCGGCGGCAACCACCACGCGCAGCGGATTGGCGCTGGCGCAGAACACGCGGCATACTTCGGGCACCGCTTTGACCGCGTTGAGCACGTTCAGCGGAAAAGCGTTGCGCAGCATGATCACGAATACGTGCCCCGCGCCGATCGCGCCCGCGGCGCCGACCGCAAGCTGCTCCATCTCCGGGTCGGTTCCGGTGTGGCGGATCAGGCAAGGCCCCGACGCCTCGCAGAAGCTGACGCCGAACCTGATTCCGGGCACCGCCTGCACCATCGCTTCGTACAGGTCCTCCACCGTCTTGATAAAATGGGCCTGGCC
>JAJPJA010000160.1 GCA_021324455.1 Pseudomonadota bacterium
GTTTGGCCGGCCCCTCGCAACCGCCAGCGTTGCAACCGTGACTTGGAAGCGGCCGCGCGGCTTGATCAGGTTCGCTCGCGCAGAAGTTCCAGTATTCGATTCTTCAGGTCATCGAACGGGCCGTTGGACATTACGGCGATCACGTCGCCCGGTTGCGCATCCGCGGTCATTTTGCGCAGCACTTCCTCGTTGGACGCGCAGGCTGACGCGGCGGGGCCGCGGCCGCCGATCTCCCGCGCCAGCACGTCCGTCGCCAGACGCTGATCGGGCGCGATCGGATCGTTCTGCTTGAAATAAACCGGCGCCAGATACACCCGCGACGCGCGATCGAACGCGCGGGCAAACTCGGACTGAAACACGCTGCGCCGGCTGGTGTTTGAGCGCGGCTCGAACGCCGCCACGATGCGCCGGCCCGGATAACGCTGCGCGAGCGCCTCCAGAGTGGCCGCAATCGCGGTCGGATGATGCGCGAAGTCGTCGATCACCGTTACCCCGCCGGCCTCGCCCACCACTTCCTGACGCCGCGCCACGCCCTGGAAGGTGCGCAGCCCATCAGTGATTTCCGCATCAGTCAGACCGAACTCGCGCAGCAGCACGTACACGCCCAGCGCGTTGGCCACGTTCATGATGCCCCAGGTCGGCACCGTCAGATCGCGCACCATCACGCGGCCGCCGCGCGTCACGCTGAAATGCGTCCCGGCCGAATCCGCCCGGATATCGGCTGCGCGAAATTCGCCGGCGCGCAGCCCATACTCCAGCCGCCGCGCCGGCGATCGGGCCGACGCCTGGAGCGCGGCCGCATAATCGGCGCATACCACCAGCACCGCGGCTTTATCCTGCGCCGCCGCCATCGCCTCAAACGACGACTTCACATGCGCCAGGTCGCGATAAATGTCGGCGTGATCGAATTCCAGCGAGGTAAGGATCGCGCCTTGCGCGCGGTAATGCAGAAACTTCGGCCCCTTGTCGAAAAACGCGGTATCGTACTCGTCGCCCTCGATTACGAAATGCGGGCCCGAACCGAGGCGGTAGTTGGACCCCAGATTCAGGCTGACGCCGCCGATCAGCACTCCGGGGTCGCGTCCCGCGGCAATCAGCACCTGCGCCATCAGCGCCGTGGAGGTGGTCTTGCCGTGCGTCCCGCATACCATCAGCGGCGTGCGCGCGCGCAGAAAGAAATGCCAGATCGCCTCGGGCATCGAGAGATATGCAATCGCGCTGCGCATCAGCGCGGCCGCTTCGGGATTGTTGCGCGTGATCACGTTGCCGACCACGACCAAATCGGGCGCCGGGTCAAGATTGTCAGGACTGAAGCCGCTTCGCACGTCGATTTGAAGGCGTTTGAGCAGCGACGCGGTGGGCTCGTACAGTTGGTTGTCGGAGCCGCTGACCGCGAAGCCGCGCTCCTTGAGCATCCCGGCCAGCGCCGCCATCGCGGTGCCGCCCACGCCGATCAAATGGATGCGTTTGCAGGCCGCCGGTACGCGCGCGAGACGGGCGGCGGATTCAGTTTGATCCATCGAGTACTTCCATGATGCGGTCGTGAATCAGCGGGCGGAATTCCCTGATCGCTTCGTTGTCGCGCCGCGGATGCACCCGGTTGGTGAGGATGGTCACGGCGATTTCGCGTTCGGGCTCCAGCCAGATCGACGTTCCGGTAAAGCCCAGATGGCCGACGGCGGCGGGCGAAAAATGCGACCCGGCGGCGGAATGCCCCTGCGCCGGCGTGTCCCATCCCAGCGCCCAGCTCGAACCCTCAACCGCGCCGGCGCGCTTCCAGAACTCGCCCACGATTTGACGCGGCACCAGTTCAGAGCGGCCGTGATAGCAGGCGATCAACTCGGCGGCGATTTTATCCACCTCCCCGACCGGTGCGAACAGGCCGGCATGCCCCGCCACCCCGCCCATCGCGTAGGCATTCTCGTCATGCACTTCGCCGATCAGCAGGCGTTTGCGCGAGGGACACACCTCGGTGGCGGCGAACATCTCGGGCACCGGTTCCAGGCGGCGGGTGCGTATCAGCGACATGTCGACGAAATCCGTCGCGCGCAGACCAAGCGGGCGGAAGATGCGGTCGCGGCAGAAGCGATTGAGCTCCACTCCGGCAATCTGCTCCACCACTTCGCCCAGCAGCATGAAATTGAGATCGGAGTAGATTGCGCGCGTGCCGGGCCGGGCTTCGGGCTTTTCGCGGTGAATCTGCTCATAGACAAATTCCTTGGCCCCGCGGCTGGCGAGGAAATTGATCCGTCCGCCGCGTTCGCTCCCCGCGATTTGCTCGTAATACGGCCGCCACGCCGCCAGGCCCGAGTAATGGCCCAGCAGATGGCGAAAGGTGATGTGGGTTTTTCCGTGCACGCCGAAGTTGTGGAAAAAACGCGTCACGCGGTCATCCAGTTTCAGCTTGCCCTCGCGCACCAGCATCATGACCGCAACGCTGGTGGCCAGAACCTTGGTCAGGGAGGATAGGTCGAAGACCGTCTCCAGCCGCATCGGATGGCGTTGGGGCACGATCTGACGCGCGCCGAAACAACCCTCGAAGACGATCTCCGCGCCGCGCCGCACGACCACCGTGGCGCCGGGCATCACGCCCCGCTCGACGGCGTCATTGAATGCCTGCTCGACCCCGGACCAGTTCACAGCGCTTGACGCATCCCTCTCATCGATTCCTCTGATCACGCGCGGCAGACCGGATTTTCCATAACCGTCAGACGGCACGCGGCGGCGTCAATCCGTGCCCGCGCGCCGATGGGCAGAGTGAAGTTCTCCGTGCCGTGGCCGGCCTCGATTCCCCACAGCACCGGCACCCCCAGTCCGGTGGTCTGTTCAGCGGCGAAGCGGCGAATCAGGCGCCGCTGCGATTCTTCGTCCTGCGGACTGCGCATCCCGCCGAAGACCACGCCCGCGACGCTGGAGAGCGCGCCGCTGTGGCGCAACTGCACCAGCATCCGATCGATGCGGTAGGCTTTCTCACCGGTGTCTTCGAGCAACAGGATCTTGCCGGCGAAATCGGGAGCGTAGGGCGTCCCCAGCATCGCCGCGACGATCGACAGGCATCCGCCGATCAGCTCGCCCTCGGCCGCACCGGGATGGAGCACTTCGCGGGCGTCCATCTCAAAGCCATCCAACTCGCCCGCGAGCAAACGGCGCAGATGCGACGCCGAGCGCGCGCCGATGCCGCCGGCTAGATCCTTGGCCACCATCGGGCCGTGAAAGCATACCATCGCGGCCAGTTTGAAAATCGCGTTGAGCAGGAAGGTCTGATCGGAAAAGCCGAGGAAAATTGTGGGCGCGCGGCGCACCAGATCGAAATCGATTAACGGCAGCAGGCGGCCGGAGCCGTAGCCGCCGCGGGCGGCGAAAATCGCGCGCACCCCGGGGTCGCCAAAACACCGCATCAGCTCCAAGGCGCGTTGGTAATCGGCGCCGGCCAGGATGCCGTCGCGCGCCAGAACATGATCGGAAACCTTGACCCGGTAGCCCAGCTTGACCAGCTCGCGTACGCCGCGCTCAAGATGTTCGCGTTCGACCGCGGCGGCCGTGGCAACCACTCCGATAGTATCGCCGGGTTTAAGCGGCGGAGGTTTGATTGGCGCTGTGGAACTCACCGACGGAAATTCAGGCTAGCATGAATCCGCCCGGCGGCGCGAAATTGCCGCCGCGCCGCGCTCATCGTCAATTCACAGCGTGCGATCGACCGCCTCCGCGACCCGCCGCACCGACCGCATCAGCTCGGCGAAACGCGCCGGATGCAACTGCTGCGGACCGTCGGACAGCGCCTTCTCCGGCTCCGGATGCACTTCGATCATCAAGCCGTCCGCCCCCGCCGCAACCGCCGCCAGCGCCATCGGGATTACCAGCGACTCCGCGCCCGTGCCGTGGCTCGGATCGACGATTACCGGCAGATGCGTCCACTGCTTGAGCACCGGGATGGCGTTGAGGTCGAGGGTGTTGCGGGTGGCGGTCTCGAAGGTGCGGATACCGCGTTCGCACAGCACCACGTTGGGATTGCCGGCGGACAGGATGTACTCGGCGGCCATCAGGAATTCGTCCAGCCTGGTCGACATACCGCGCTTGAGCAGCACCGGTTTGTTGACTTTGCCCAAACGGCGCAGCAGCGAGAAGTTCTGCGCGTTGCGCGCCCCCACCTGAAGCATGTCCGAATGGTCGGCGATCTGCTCGATGTCGTGCGCGTCCATCACTTCGGTCACGACCGGAAGTCCGACTTCGCGCCCGGCTTGCTCCAGCAGCAGCAATCCGTCGTATTCCATACCCTGGAAGGAATACGGCGAGGTGCGCGGCTTGAACGCGCCGCCGCGCAGCATGTGGCCTCCGGCTTGCCTGACCGCGCGCGCCGCATGCTCCATCTGAGCGCTGTTCTCGATGGCGCACGGCCCCGCCATCACGGTGAGCCGTTGGCCGCCGATTTCCACCCCGCCGACCCTGATCCGGGAACCGTCGGGATGAAGTTCGCGCGCGGCCAGCTTGTAGGGCTTGAGAATCGGCAGCACACTGTCGACGCCGGGAAAGAATTCGAGTTGCGCCAGTTCGTCCTTGCCGCGTTCCTCGCCGACGCAGGCGACCACGGTGCGTTCCACGCCGACTATCTGATGAGCCTGAAACCCGGCCTGTTCCACGCGCTCCACCACGGCCTGGATTTCGGCGGGGCTGGCGTGCGCCTTCATCACTACGATCACGGTGTGTTCCTTTCCACGGCGGATAAAAGCGGCGCGGGAATGCTGGCGCCGGCTCGACTCGAATTGGTAAAACTAATACAGGATAAATATCTTTCCATTGGAAATGCCGCGGTGAGTAACTTGATCATGCCATCGACGGCGCCAACGCATCAACGGCGCTCTCATCCCAGCCGTCCGCTCCGGCTGCTGCATACTTCCGACGTCCACCTGGAGAGCGATACTTTCGGGCACGGCGAGCAGGGACGCAAGCTGCGCGATTCGATTCGCGGCGCCTTCAGTACCGTCATCTCCACCGCCAACGACCTTCAGGCCGATATGCTGCTGATCGTCGGCGACCTGTTCGATTCCAGCCGCGTCACCGACGAGGCGATGGACTTCGCGCTGGGGCAGATCGCGCGCGCGAAGATGCCGGTGGTGATGACGCCGGGCAATCACGACGCCCACGACGAACGCTCGCTGTGGATCAAGCTGCCGCCCTCCGAGATGCCGCGTAACCTGCATATGCTGCTGGAGCCCGAGGGATCGACGCTGGAGTTTTCGCAGCTGCGCGCCCGTGTCTGGGGACGGGCGCTGGTCGAGCATACGCCGGACTACCGCCCGCTGGCCGGAATCGCGCCGCCGATGGAGGGGATGTGGAACATCGCGCTGGCGCATGGCTTCTTCATGGAGGAAGGTGAATTCGACCGCTCCTCGCCGATTAATCCGGTCGATATCGAGAACAGCGGCTACGACTATATCGCGCTGGGGCATATCCACGTCTTCACGGACTGCTCGCGCGGTCCGACGCGTGCGGCGTATTGCGGCACTCCGGCGCCGCTGTACCAGGAAGCCGGATGGGTGGCGCACGTGCGCTTCGAGCCGGGCCGCGGAATCGAACTCGAACGCCTGCCGGTAACCAGGTAATCCGCGGGGGATCGCGTTCAGGTCAGCAGGGTCCGGGCGCCCTCCCACAGGCGCCGCACCACCTCGCAAGCCGGCCAAGCCATCGCCATCGCGGCGGATTGTCCGGCCCACGCCTGCATCCGCTGTACGTCGCCGGCCGTTTGCGCCGCCGCGCGCATCGGCGCCGTCAGCCCGCGCTGCACCGGATAGGGCGCCGGGGGCGGCGCGTCCGCGGCGATGGCGGCGCGCACGTAATCAGTCGCGATACTGCGTCCGGCGCGCCCGCTGAACACGCGCGCGACGATCGTATCTTCAGGCGCGGTATCAGCCAGCGCCGCCGCCCATGCGGGATGAATCTGCGCCTCGGGGCAGCGCAGAAAGCCGGTTCCAATCTGGACCGCGCTCGCGCCCAGCATCAACGCCGCGGCCACACCGCGCGCATCCGCGATTGCGCCGGTGGCGATCACCGGCACGCGCACCGCGTCCACCACGGCCGGCAGCAATGCGAACAGCCCAACCATTTGGCGCTCCGCCTGCGCCGCGTCGAAGCATCCGCGATGTCCTCCGGCCTCCGCGCCCTGCGCCACGATCGCGTCGGCCCCCGCCGCCTGCGCCGAGCGGGCCTCGGCCACGGTCGAGACGTTGGCGAACCAGGCGATACCGCGTTGTTTAAGCCGGGCCACAAACTCCGCGGGATAGAGTCCCATTACGGAGGAAACGATTGGCGGCGCGGCATCCAGCAGCGCTTCGCACTGAGCGGCAAAATCAGGCGGGCGGGCATCGCCGGCGGCGGGCGGCGGCGGCGGTCCCCAGCCAGCCAGAAACTCCCGTACGCGCGCCTCGCGCGACTCATCGCGCACCGGCTCCGGATCGGGAATCCACAGATTAATCTGGAACGGACCCCGGGTGTGGGACCGCACTTCGCCCGCCCAGGCGGTGATCTCGCCCGGTTGCATCAGCACCGCGCCGCACGCGCCCAGGCCGCCGGCATTCGCCACCGCAATGGACAGTGCGGGCGCGCTGGCCCCCGCCATCGGCGCGAGCATAATCGGCACGCGCAACCCGAACCGCGCGCAAAAGGAATCAATCCGTTCCCGGGGAAGACTCACTCTTTCGGCCTCCGTGAGGGCAAAACCCGCGCCGCTGCCTTGCCGGCCGCTATCCGGGGACAATCGCGAATTCCATTATCGGCACTCACCGATCACGCTGCCAGCGGTGAAATCGAGCGCGGCGAGCAGGCAACAATTCAATCAGCTTCTGGAACATGACACCAGCGCATGGTATCCGACATACGGTACGGACGGTTTCGGCCATGCTGGCTTGCGTCGGCGCCGCGGCCGATTCTGAACCGCGCCGGACATCGCACGCTCCATCCGCCGCCGACAAAGGGAAAGGTTTTCCAATGAGCCAGAATCGCAGGACCAACTCGCAGGACAGGCAAGTTGCCGTGGTGGTTGGCGCCACTTCCAAATGGCAATCGGACGGCCGCAATACTCTGCTGGCGCACGGCACGACCGTGGACGACAGCGGCCTGCCGGTCGGCGCGCGCTGGGGCGTGGGCGGCGCCATCGCGCAGAAGTTCGCCCAGGAGGGCTTTTTCGTCGTCTTGACCACCCGTAAGGCGGGCAACGCGTCGGCCTTGGCCAGGGCCATCGGCGACCAGGGCGGTCAATGTATGATCGTCGAGCTGGACCTGGTCGCGCAGGAATCGATCGCCGCGGCCTTCGCCGCCATCCGGCGCGAGGCCGGCGATCCCGAGGTTCTGATTTACAACGCGGGTTACCTGGAAGGCCGTGAACTTCCTCCTGACAAGGAATTGCTCGAACACGTTCCGCTGGAGATATTCGAAACCGCGCAGCACATTTCCAGCCGTGGGCCGTTTCTCGTCGCCAGGGAAGTGTTGCCGGCGATGCGCAAGAAGGGACACGGCTCGTTTTTCTTCAGCAACAATCCCAGCTCGCTGCGCGGACGCAAACGAATGACCGGACAGTCGCTGTACTATCCGAGGGTCATGATGCGCACCCTGGCGCAGGTGCTCACCGAAGAATACTCCGAGCACGGCGTACATGTGGCCAACGTGGTCATCGACGGTTTGATTGATTCACCCGGAACCCGCGCGCTGCCGATGGCCCAGAAGCGGCCCGAGATCGTGATGAATCCGGTAAAGATCGCAGAGGCATTCTATTACCTGCATACCCAGGACCGATCCTGCTGGACACACGAGCTTCAGCTCACCCCGTTTCCGAACAAGCCGAGCTATTGACTGCCGGCCGGGTTCACTTTCGGACACGCATCCGCGGGCCGCGCCGACGGCGTCATCAGCACGTGAAATTCAAGCTTGGATTGAAGCCGACGCGCTATGATTCGTTCTACACCCCCGCGGCTTGTAAGCACCTCCACTCCTGGAGCCGCGCCAGCCAGCTTTTCGGGGTCTGAAAACAATGGCCGGATAACGGGAGCCGTGTTCCGCCGGCTCCTGCGGTAATGCTTGATAACTTCGCCGATCCAGACATGCAGCGCACAGCCGCCATGGCTTTCCATCGCGAGGTGGAAATGAGAAGGCAGCGACAGACGTCGACGAACTCTCGGCTGAGGTTGACGAGCGGATAGCGGCTCTGAAAGCGCAGAAGGCACGTAGCATGGCCGCGTCAGCGTCTAAGACGCCGGCCCAAGAAACGGCGGGATCTACCCACGCCTACTTCACCATAGGCTCAACCAAAGAACAGGTACCAGCCATTCAAGGCACGCCAACCGCCGTTCATAATTATGATGCTCTTGGAATCAAGGACTGGGACTACGGATATAACTGCCAGGTCGAATTTTCGGAACCGGACGGCAGGGTGAAGAGCTATGACAATTCTTGCGGACGACTCCATGTCCGCATTAAATAGCTGTGGGGGTTTTCGCCGGTGAATCGACTGCTACGAAGCAGCTTTCTCCGCCCGCTCAATTTCTTCCAGCAGCCATTTCTCGATTAGACCGACAGTTTGGTCGAGCCCGAAGAAAATCCGGTTCAGCATCGACAGCGGAAACGCCGCAGTTATGTCCGCTTCCAAATCGTAGCGTTTCGTCGAAGAACGAGAATTTCATAACGCGGAGCAGTCTCGGTGACCTCCAAGGCGCCGCGCGACGAAAGAACTTGATTCCTTCGTCGCGCAAGTCGTCTGTCCATTTTGTGTCCCGGCCCGCCGCCGAGATGCCACGCGGCTTGAAATCCGCCTAAGCTGCGACCCGGAGCTCGAATCGGGCGGATGAGCACCTCCGCCGCAATCCCGAAGCGCTGGTTGAGCCGGCGGATCATTTCAAGCGAGAGCCCCCGCTTACGGTGCATCACCTCGTAAACGCGGCTCCGACCCCCGATCACGCCCACGAGCGCCCGATGATCCAGTCCCTGCTGCTCAAGCCGGAACTTGATGGCCTCAATCGGGTCCGGCGCGTACATCGGAAAATGTTTATTCTTGTAAGCCTCGACGAGCGTCGTCAGGACATCCAGGCGATCCCCTCCCGGCGTCCCCTCTTCGGCACCCCACAGCCGTTCGATCTCACGCAGCGCGGCCTCGTGATCGGCGTCATTGCGAATCGGCTTAATCTCCATGCTGAACCGTCCTTGCGTCAATCCTGTCGTAATCCGGGTAGGTTCCAATCCGCGTGATGAACACGATCTGACGCTCGTAATCGATTGCCGTGACTAACCGCTAATCGTTCCCCTTAATGTTGAACACTACGCGGTCGGCGCTGACGATGCTGGCGGTCGCGTAGCTCCGCTTCACCTCGGCCGAGTTCCGCCATCCCGCTCGCTGGACCTCGTGAAACCAGGCATCCAAGGCTGCCTTGACCGCCCTTTGCCCCTTCTGCCCCTTCAGCGATTCGACGAACCGCGTCAACGTCCTCCGCGCAATCACCCGCACCCATCACAGTCAAGCAGAGTTCCCAACGAGGGAACAGGGTCTGCCAACGAGACTGTCGGTCAAAACCTGATGACCATAAGCGGCGGCTCCGCTGTGAGACGCCCGCTCGGGCTCCGCAAGCTGCGCCGCTCGCGCCCATCATCCAGCCCCGCCTGATGCCGTCTGCGTCTCCGCTTCACCGTCGCTCTCATAGGTGGCGTGCGCTCCGCTAGCACGCCGCGCCAGCCCTGACGCGCGCGTGCCTGCGGCTCTCATCAGGAGCGATCAGCGTGGCCCCGGTTGCTCTTCATCGATCTCTTGGCATCAAGCAGCTTTCTGAGTCTCGCCGTTACACGGCCGGGGTTCCGAAGGGAAGACTCCCAAAACCGCACTACTGCCCAGCCTTGCGCGCGGAGCATTCGATTGA
>JAJPJA010000133.1 GCA_021324455.1 Pseudomonadota bacterium
CGGAAAATTTCGGCTACATAATTCCCGCCTTTTTGGCGGAAACCGAACAACGCGCCCAGGAACTCGGCAAAGGCTACGCATTCGGCGCCGGCCAGACCGCCTTCTCGCGGCCCGAGCATACGCTGCCCCCAGGCTACAACACCAAGGACGCGATTCGCAGGCTGGCACGCCAGCCCGGCGGCAGCTGGCTCGGCGTCAGCGCCGACAAGCTGCGCAAACAACGCGAGGGGCTGGAACTGGCCGACCCCTATCAGGAAGCGCGCACAAAGGCGCTGGCGCAATACAAATCCTCGCAGGAAGCCTATCGGCTCATCATCGGCACGCCCAAAACCGTGCTGCCCAAAATGAAGACGCTGCTCCAGGTGCTGCGTCCCGGCGTGCTGGTCGTATTCAACGTGCAGGGGCCGGTCGGCAATCGGGATCGGATGACCAGCATGCGCCTGTTCGCGCAGGAAGTGATGCCGGAGTTGCGCGAGTATGCCAGGCAACTCGGCCTGGTCGATCCGATCCAGCGTACCCCCGGATCGGTCAGCCTCGCCGCCGGTGCGGCGCGCGCGCCGGTGGCGGACCGCAGTCCGCTGGCGGCGCTCGGTTTGCAGTAAGCGGTGGTGCCCCGGGGACGTGGTGTCCCCGGGATTTTCCCGCCCGCGGCTCATCCCCTGGGTGCATTGGGCGGGATGTTCTGCTCCCAGGTGATGTTCAGCGTATAGTCGCGCACTTTCCAACCCGAGGGCGTGCGCACCAGATGATGCTCATAGTATCCGCCCATGTCCCAGGGCGGGCGGACGCCTTCGGATTCGGCGATAAAATGGCGCGCCTGCATATAGACCAGCGTATGCGCTTGGTCGCCGTCCAGATCGATCTTATACAGGCTGAAGAAATGCTGCGTGACCGGAAAGCGGCTCAGCGCACGCGTCACCTCCTGGCCGAATTGAGTATTGGCCACCGTACGTTTGCGGCCCTCGCCAAACGATCCGCCCCGGATCAAAACCGTAAGCTGATCGGTAAACACCGACGCAAACATCGCCGCATCCCTGCGGTCGGCGCCGATTGCATAGCGATACACAACCTCGCCAATCTCGATACGGTCGCGCTCTGTGGTTTGCAAATTGCGCCTCCTTCGCCGCCGCGCGGCCGCTTCGGGTCACGGTCCGCCAGGCGGCGAAACTAATGATGCCTCAGTTGTCGCGCCAGAGCATCGCCGAAATCGCGCCCTCGTCCTGGAACACTTCGAGCACCTCGTTCAGCCCCTTCACCCTGACATCGTTTACCACCAGTTCGTAAATCAGATGCCTGGCGCGGCGCGTGTCGATATAGCCGCCGAACGCCTGACCTTTCAGCATCAGCCCCGAGGACGACCCCTGAAGACGGCCTGCACGGCGGGCGGGACCCCGGCCGTCCAGCCCGAACCGCCATCCCCGCCAACCAGCGCCAGCAGCAATACGAGCGCAAATTGAACGGACAATTTTCTCAAGACTGGACCCGATTACTCTTCACGCCTGAGACCGGCGCCAAACTGAGGAAGGTTTTGAGCGGGCGCCGGCACCGTCTCAGGCGGCGGCGGCGCGCGCCGGCGTGAATTTCACCGGCATGTGCTTGATGCCCGCCACGAAGTTGGATCGCAAGCGCTCGGGCTTGCCCGCCGGCTGCATGTCGGGCAGCCGCGTGAGCAGCTCGTCCAGCATGATGCGCAGCTCCAGGCGCGCCAGGTTCGCGCCGACGCAGAAATGCTCGCCGTGCGCAAACGCCAGATGGTCGTTGGGTTCGCGCGCGATATCGAATTTGAACGGATCGCGAAAGGCCTCGTCGTCGCGATTGGCCGATACGTTCCACACCACGACCTTGTCGCCCTTGCGGATTTTCCGGCCGCGCAGTTCCGTATCCGCGGTGGCGGTGCGCATCAGATGCGTAATCGGCGAGGTCCAGCGCAGGAACTCCTCGACGGTGCTCCTGATCAGCGACCGATCGGATGCGACGCGCGCTTTCTGCTCCGGATCCTGCATCAGCTGCATCATGCCGCCCGACATCGCGTTGCGCGTGGTCTCCTGTCCGCCCAGGATGAGAAGCAGGCAGTTGGCGAGAATATCCATGTCGGACATCTTCTCGCCGTCCATCTCGCCATGCACCAGCGCGCTGACCAGGTCGTCGCCGGGATGTTTGCGCCGCTGAGCGATGAGTTTCATATAGTAGTTGTAAACCGCGACGCGCCCGCGCTCGGCCGTCTCACGCGCGTGTTCGCCCTCCTCGCGATACTCGGGGTCCTGGCTGCCGATCAGAAGATTGCCCCAATGGAACATGTCCTCCCAATCCTCGCGCGGCACTCCCATCATCTCGCAGATGACCGCCGTCGGCATCCGCGCCGCGATATCGGTCACGAAATCGCATTCGCCGCGCGGCGCGACCTGATCGATGATCGATCCGACGATCGCGCGGATGTGCGGCTCGTGCGGCAGCACCTGCCGCGGCGTCAGACGCATGCTGACGAGGCGGCGCTGCCGGTTGTGAAGCGGCGGGTCGGCCGCGATCATGCTGGTGCCGTATTGATTCTCCTCAATGTCATGATTGGTGAGCGCCAGTCCGTGATGCGAGCTGAACAGCTCCGGCGCGCGATACACCGCAAGCGCGTCTTCGAACCGGGTCACCGACCAGAAACCGTAGGGATACTCCCGCGGCGTGTAGTGCACCGGGTCCTCGCGCCGCAGCACTGCGAACGCGTCGTGCGGAATGTCCTGCTGCTGAAAGTAGTCCAGATCCGTGAGAATCGGGTCGATCTCGGCAAGCTTCATCGGTTCGCTCCTGCCATAGATTACGGACGGCACTGAAAAGCTAGATCATTTCAGGGCAAAGGGCGAGCCGGCGCAAGGGTTTTCAGCGCCCGCCCCGTGCTATGCTGGGTTGGGTACAGAGAGAGCTCAGTGCACAACGACGCATCGATTGAACACGTCCAAAGCGAGAGCGGCGGCAGGCGAATCGAGCAGTGGCGCCGCGCCGGCAAGCTGCATCGGATCGACGGGCCGGCCCACATCGAAAGCCGCGCCGACGGCAGCCGCAGCCTGGGATGGTACCGCGAAGGCAAGCTGTATCGCGTCGACGGCCCGGCGTGGATCGATCTTTATGCCGACGGCACCCGCAGCGAACGCTGGTACGTCGACGACCTACCGCATCGCGCCGACGGTCCGTCCAGTGTAATCGTGCGGCCCGACGGCTCGCGCGTCGAGGAATGGTGGATCTGGGGGCATCAGGTGAAGGATCGATGCTTCGTGCCGCCGTCCAAAGCTCCCGGCTGAAACGCGTCGCGAGCCGTCCATTCCGATCCGGCACCCGGACAAATCTCCGCTCGCACTTGCCTGCGCGGTATGCAAATTTGCTATGACGAGTGGGCTGAATTGTCGCTGAAAATCAGGAGGCAACGATCATGGCATCCAGAAACGACCCGCGCGAAGCGCTGCGTTCGGTTACACCCAAACTCATGGAAGTCACCGAGAACGTTCTGTTCGGCGACGTGTGGGAGCGTCCGGGGCTGTCCAAACGCGATCGCAGCCTGATTACCTGCGCCGTACTGACCGCCTTGTATCGTCCCGAGCAGCTGCATGGCCACGTTCAGCGCGCGCTCGCCAACGGCCTCACCAGGGAGGAAATCGGCGAGCTGATCACGCATGTCGCGTTCTACGCCGGATGGCCCAGCGCGGTGACCGCCGCGGGCGTGGCGCATAACGTGTTCGAGAATCAGAAGAAATAGCCGCGTGCGCCGGCCTCCGCGGCCGGACGCGCGTCCGGCCGTGGATATAACCCGGATCATCGATTGATAAAGGAAAAAAACGATGGCCGATTGGACCGCCGCTCTGGATGAAAACGGCAATCTGTGTCTGGGACCGCGGGTAATTCCGCCGCCCAACTCGATCAGCGCGCAGGCGCGGAAATTCCTCGCCACGCCCAACCCGCTGCTGGCGTCGCAGGATCCGCCGGCGCACCAAAAGGAGGCCTGGCGCAAGCGCATCGCGCGCTTCAACGCGATGCTTGAGCCGATGGCCGAGCAGATGCTCCAGGCGGCGCCGGCACAGGTCGAGACCAAAACCATTGCCGGAGTCACGGTCCATGTCGGCACTCCCAACCAGATGCCCGAGCGCAATCGCGGACGCGCGCGCATCGATCTGCATGGCGGCGGGATGGTGCTGCTGGCGGGGAAGTTCGCGATGGCGGGGGCGGCGATGGCCGCGGCGCGCACCGGATGCGTCGCGTATTCGGTGGATTATCGCGTTCCGCCCGACCATCCTTACCCGGCCGCGCTGGACGACATCGTCGGCGTCTACCGCGAGTTGCTCAAAACCTACCGGCCGGGCGATCTGGTGATCTCCGGATCCTCGGGCGGCGGCAATCTGGCCGCGGCCGCCGCGCTCAAAATCCGCGATCTGGGAATTGCGCTGCCCGCGGCACTGGTCCTGCTCACGCCCGAGGTCGATCTCACCGAATCGGGCGATACCTTTGAGACCAATCGCCATATCGACGTGGTGCTGAAAAACGGCCTGCCGGAGATGATCAAACTCTACGCCGACGGCCACGATCTGAAGAACCCCTATCTATCGCCGCTGTTCGGCGACTTCAGCCGGGGCTATCCGCCGACCTTTATCCAGACCGGCACGCGCGACATCTTCCTGTCCAACAGCGTGCGGATGCATCGGGCGCTGCTGCGCGCCGGCATCGAAGTCGAGCTGCACGTGTGGGAAGCGATGCCGCACGGCGGCTTTGGCGGCACCACCCCCGAAGACGCCGAGGTCCAGGCGGAAGTCAAGCGCTTCATCGAAACACACTGGTCGAGAGCGTGATTCCTCTCCCGCATCTCCTCTCCCACAATCTTCCGTGAGAGAGGGTCAGGGTGAGGGTGACTGATACGGTTGCCGCAGGGCACGCCATTTTTAACCCTGATCCGAAAGTTTCGGATCAGGGTTATTCAACAGCAAGCCTGAAGTTGAACTTCCGATCCGGCTCACAACTCCTTGGGCCCGAATTCCGGAATCAGAAATTCGTTCTTCAAGTCCCCAATCAGCCGCTGACGCGCGAAGTTGTCCAGCGCCTCCAGGCTCCATCCGCCCTCGCGCGACAGGCTGCGCGTCAGTTCCGGTTCCGACCACAATCCGATCTCGTCGCCGCCCACGTAAAACGTGCGGCCGTTTACGTTGGCCGCGGCGTCGGAGCACAGCCATACCACCATCGTGGCGACCGCGGTCGGCCTGATCTCGCCGCCGATGTGTCCGCGCGCGCCCAGGAAATAACGCTGCAGCGCGTCGGCCAGCGGCTGCCATCGATTGAACCGCTCGGCATATTCGGCGGTGCCCTCGGTCATCGCGCGCGGCCGGATGGCGTTGCAGCGCACGCCGAAGCGGCCCAGTTCGCGCGCCGCCGTGCGCGTAAGTCCGACGATTCCTTCCTTGGCCGCCGAGTAATTGCCCATCGCGGGATGCCCCAGGCCGGATTCGGAACCGGTATTGACGATCACGCCGCTGCGCTGACGCTTCATAACCGCGGCCGCAAAGCGCATCGTCGCGAAAGTACCCTTCAGATGCACCGCGATTACCTTGTCCCAGTCCTCTTCGGACAGACCTGAGATTTCGCCCGGCGCAATCACTCCGGCGTTGTTGACCAAAATATCGAGCCGCCCGTACTTCGCGACCGCGGCGCGGATCAGCCGCTCGGCGCCTTCCATCGAGGCGACGCTGTCGGTGTTGGGTTGCGCTTCGCCGCCCGCCGCGCGGATCTGCTCGGCCACGTCCTGCGCGGTCTCCCGCGGATGGCGTCCAACGTCATTCACCACGACCCTGGCGCCCTGCGCCGCCAGCAGCGCCGCTTCCTCGCGTCCGATCCCGCGCCCCGCACCGGTAACAATCGCGACCTTACCGGTCAGCCGTTGACTCTCCGCCATGATGCATTTTCTCCTTTGCGGCGGATTGCAATAAAGCCGCTGTGGTTTCGATCGCGGCAATATCGCGCCCTGCCCACCGGGCGCAAGCGCCGCTACGGTTGGACGGCGGTGACAACCGTTGTCCATCCAGCGGCATGTTTAAGGGAAGGAAAAAAAATCAAATTGAAAGGAAAACTGCTCACTCGCTCAATTCGCCGCGGCGCATGGATTCGGGCGAAACCTGGAGACGGCAGCCGCCCCGGGATGACCCGGTGTTTGGGCCGCGCCCGGACAATTGCCGCGCGTCTGCTGGTGGAGATGGGCGGCGGCGCGACCTGTCCAGCCGATCCGCACAGCGCGTCCGGGGACAATAGAGATCTCCGATCAGGAGCGCTGCGTGCGTTTGGTTCAGCCGCTCGCGCGTCGACTCGCCACTGCTCCGTCGCGTACTGGGATGCCTGCTCGGCGGCGCGATGGCCTATTGCGGTCGAATTCCATTCCTAGCAAGCAATCAAGGCGCGCTTATGGATCCGCCGCTTCTGTGTGCTGGACGTCTTGCTTTGGGTTTGGTACGGGCGGTGCGAATGTCGGGCGGTGTGGCCTATTTGAGCGCTATCCGGGAAGACATGAAACGCACGGCTTGACCCAAGCTTGTTTCTTATGCTGATCAAATACCATATACCTGGCGCTTAGTTGGGCTGATTTGAGGAACTTAGCGCCCAAGACGGCGAAAGCGAATGGGGGATCTATTCAGAACTTTGTTCCGCGCGGTCGCCCGCGTTCTGAAGAAGCTGTTTGGCAGTTCCGCTGCTGAAGAGCCGGTCCAATACTATCCGCAGCCGGAGGCTATCCCACCACCAGACCCAAAGCTCGCCATGACACCGGCCGTAGTCGTGCGAGTCGAAGCGACATTTGCGGAAACCGAGCTGAGAGATCTTGCCGCGCAACTCAGGTTGGAGGAAGTCGGGCAGGAAAACGGCCGCAAGAATCAACCGCCTTCCGACAACACCGCGCCCGATCCGGTCGAGCGGCAACTCGTCGCTTTAATCCAGCATCGCATGAGTAGGATTCGGGCCGAATATGAAAAGGCGGCCTATTCGTTGGAGACCGCGGGACTAAAGGCCGAGGTCGATGCCTGCCGCAGCCGCATCCACGACATGACCGAGGAGGCGTTGATCGGCCTTCGTGCGCAGGCGCGCGCCAGCCGCGACGAGGTATTTCTCCGGCTGCAGGCGGCGCGCATGTGCAGACAAGAAATGGAGACTTTCCGCAAGCAAAACGGGCTGGAGCGGAACGCCCAGCCAATACGGTCGCACGCCGCGCGGGTCTTCGTACTCGGCGTGCTGGTCATCATTGAAGGCGTATTCAACGGTTCCCTGTTCCAGCGGGGGCTGTGGGGCGGTTTGCGCAGGGCTTCGCGATAGCTTTCGTCCTAGCAGCCATGAACACGGTATTTGCGTTTTTACTGGGTTGGATGTCCCACTACGTCAGTCACGTCAATCCATGGCGCAGGACTGCGGGCTTTTTGATTATAGCCTGCTGGGTTACATGGTTGGCGTTTTTCAACCTAGCGGTGGCGCATTACCGCGACGCTCTCGGTGGTCCCGACCCTGACAACGCCGGCATAGACGCAGTCAAGCTGTTCTTATCCAACACGGTTGCGATTCACGATTTTCAGTCAATGCTTCTGCTGGTGCTGGGCGGGGTTTTTTCAGCAATCGCCTTTTATGATGGACGACGGATGGACGATCCTTACCCAGGCTACGGTCCTGTCACCCGCAAATGGGAGGAAGCCGGCAAAAAATTCCAGGAGGCACGCCGAAAGGAAGAGGCTGCTCTGACCCGGCTGAAAGATGATTCCCTGGCCCGAATCCGCCAGGAAACCGACTATGTGCCGAGCCTCGAGGGACGCTTGCGCCAGCAGATTCGGTATCTGGCTGAGCTGGCCGCGAGTTGGGAGCGCGAGATGGAGAACCTGGAACGTGCAGCCAACACCCTGGCTGAAATTTACCGTGAGGCCAACCGGCACGCACGCACCACTCCGCCCCCGGCGCATTTCGGCCTGGCGCTGAAAATTCAACGCCCCGACAACCCCATCACTCGGATGTACGTGCACAGCGACGGCGCAACTGCGGCGCAAATCACTTCCGACCTGTCGCAGACTGACGGGGCGGCGGCGCAAAATAGTGCCCCGACCGCCAGCATACTGCACGAGTACGTAGCCGCAATTGAAAGTTTGCCGACTTTGGAAGAACTGTAATGAGTAGCAGCGACCCCCGGAACTGGCCGGAATACGTGACTTACGGCGTTGCTTTGATCCTGCTGGCGGCTGCCCTGGGAGTTGGATACAGCTTTTTCGTCAGCGCTGACGCCAACTCGGCACTGGACGCGCGTTTGTGTCCGAAGCAGGGCGCACCGCCGGCGCTGCTTGTGGTGATGGTGGATACCAGCGATCCACTCAGCATCGTACAGCGCAAAGCCGTAGACAACCGGCTTCGGGAAGCTATTGAACAATCACCCGACCATACCGAGATCCAACTTTACACAGTCGGCGACATTACCAACACTTTGCTCCAGCCGGTCGCGAATGTTTGCAACCCGGGCAGCGGCGAGGGGACCAGTCAATGGTTCTCCAATCCTCAGTTGATGCACAAGCGGTGGCAGACGCGTTTCTTCGGACCGCTCGATGCAAAGTTGGATCAGATGTTGCACGGAAGCGCAACGCAGGACTCTCCGATAATGGAGAGTATTCAGAGTGTGGCGGTGGGAGTATTCGGCCGACCGGAGCTGAGGAGGATTGCCAATCGCAAGCTCATTATTGTCTCCGATATGCTTCAGAACACCGCCGGCTATTCCCAGTATCACGGCGACGAATCGTTTACTCGCTTTCGCAACAGTGCTTATTACTTCAAGGTCCGGCCCGAGCTGGACGGGGTCGATGTGACTATTCTCTATCTGCGGCGCCCGGAGCTCAGACATCTACAGGGTGGGCGGCATGTCGAATTCTGGCGGGACTTCTTCACCGACGTGAGAGCCAGGCCCGTCGAAGTCGCAGCAGTGGAAGGCTGAGCATCCATGGCGACGCCTTCCAGCCAAACGAGTACGGATAACCGGTGGCAAAGCCGATTCGACGGACTCTTCCTCGCGGTGCTCGGGGCGGGCGCGGCCGCAATACTCTTCTTGCACGGACTCTATGGTCCCAGGCTTGCCGCAGAGTTGGTACCGGTGGGATTGATGGTTGTCTATGGCGCCGTGCAACAGTCGAGCGGAACCTATAAAGGCCATGAAGACCGCCTTGGCGACAATGTCTACTACCTCGGCTTTCTGTTTACACTGATCAGCCTGCTGGTTTCGCTGCTGATGCTGCGTCCGAACGATTCCAGCGTATCTTCCATCCTGGTCTACAGTTTCGGCGTCGCGCTTACTACCACTATCGTCGGTCTGCTCGGACGCGTAATCCTTTACCAGCTTTACGGCGAACCGCCTGAAGATCCGGTCATCTCCATGCAAAGGCTCGGCGAAAGCGCGCGCCAAGCCAGCCAGGAATTAAATCGCGTGGTTGAGCGAGTACGCTATACCTATGTCGAGGGCAGCCAATCGACCAAGGAGTTCTTTGCCGAAGCCAGTGCGACCGCGCGCCAGGCGGTTCAAGAAATACGCCGCAGCTATACCGACACCAGTCAGTCCATCCGCGAATCCTTTGCCGAAGCCGCCATAGCAGCCCGCCAGATGCTCGACGACACGGCTGGCAGCATGAAAGCGGCTGCCGCCGAAACCACCGGTGCGCTGCGGCAAAGCGCAACGGCGCTGCACAAGCGCATCGATACGATTGGCTCCCGCGTCGACGCGGTGGCGGCTGCGCTGGAACAGATGGCCCAGCGTGTGCGCGAGATTGAAATCCCCGCCGACCTGATCAAGGCCAGGCTCAACCCCCTGGCCGACGTGGTTGCGCAGGCGCTGGACAAGGTCGCTCAGGCAGCGCAAGCGGCGAAGAACAGCAACGACCGCCTAGACGCGTCGCTCTCCCAAATCGAGAGCGATGTTGGCCGTATCAACAACGCCATGCTGAAGCTGGCCGAGATTGTCAACCAGTTGGGCGGGCTGGTGTTGCTGCTCGAGCAGATTCGCAAAGAGATGGCGCTGTTGGCAGCCGAACTGAAGAATGCGGCCCGTAGCATTATCACCGCCGCCGGCGATTCCGCCTCGACGATGAGCCAGCTTGCCAGGCAGGCGGGCGCGGACGCCGACATAGCCGCGCGCCACCGACATAATCTGGAACAGGCGCTTGAGCGCAGTCACGCGATGCTGGGAAGTCTGACCGCCGATTTGCAGGCGGCGGGCGCGCGTCTGCGCGAGCAGACAGAACAAGACGCGCAGCTATCCGCGCGGTACCGGGCGGAGCTGGAGGGCGAGCTGGAAAAGGCGCGCGACCTCAGAGCGCGCCTGCACGACAATGCAGTCTCGCTGATCAAGTTTATCAGCGACAATCTTCCCAATGCTTAGCCGTGAGGCCGGCAATCGGCTTTACCGGCGCGGCCTCATTCTGGGATGGACGCTGGGCGAAATTTTTTTCCTGTTCGTATTTGCGCTGCTGTTCGTGCTGACCGCGCAGATGATGCATAACCGCGGGAATCAGAATCCCAATCTCGCCGAGCAAAACCGGCGGCTGCGCGAACAGTTGGCCGAGCGCGAACGTGAGCGCGACCAATTGAGGGAAAAGAACCGGCAGCTTCAGACTGACCTCGCACCTTATCGGAAAATTTCGGATGACTTCAACGATCTGATTCTCGCCGCCCCGGGCGCGTCCGAGGCCGACAAGATGAGCGCACTCCTGAAGGAGGCCAGGGACGCGCACAAGCTGCGAGCGGCTCTGGAGCGCAGCCATCTTACACTGGATCAGGCTGGACAGCTCGCACACAACAACGAGGACTTGAAGCACAAGCTCGATTCGGCGACTGGTCAGGCAAAGAACTGCGAGCACCGGATAGCGGCCATCGCGGCGGGCGGCCGCGACAAGAGACCTTGCTGGGTGGACGCACAAGGCAATGTGAAATTTATCTTTGACCTTGCATTGACCAGTGACGGAATCGAGCTTCGGCGCGAGAAAGTGGCCGACGTGGCTCCCGACGAAAACACGCTCCCCTTGCAAGAGATGAAATTTGGACGGCCGCTCGATGAAGGAACCTTCATCGCCGAGACCCAGCAATTATACGACTGGAGCGAGCAAAACGACTGCCGCTTTTACGTACGGGTGTGCGATCTTACCGAAGCGGGCGAAAAAACCCTCTACAAGCTCCTGTTGAGGGATGTTGAGGATCGGTTCTACATAAAGATGCAGAACGAATGCGGTGGCTGGCGGGCCTCCGCGGATACCGGGTCCAATACGCGATGAATCAGGACGAATTGGAACGCGCCGTGCTCCGCTTGCGGGCCGTGATAATCGCGCGGATGGCGCGTCAACATGGAGTTGCGATTCAAAGCTCCGAGATTGAGCCGTTCTTGCGCCAGCACGAACACGACGCACACGTGTTGAGGAAAGTCCTGTCCAGGGTGGCGTCGCATCGGCAAACGCTCGTTGGCCGCGTACTGAAATTTCTTCGGCTGAAAAGCTAGCCGAAAGCATCGTGCTTGCGCTCCGCCAAAGATGGCCGCTTGCATGGCTCCGAGGGGTTTTGTTTTGGCGCGGGCGATGTCTGAATCCCGCTGCGGCTTTATTCAGGCGCCGGTGCAATCCATGCTGCTAATCCCATTCGCGCACCGCCTTGATCAGGTCAAGCGTGGCTTGGGCGGGATCTTTGGCCCCCAGGACAGCGCCAATCGCCGCGACGCCGGCGGCACCCGTGTCTGCCAATTCCGCGACTCGCGCTGCGCTTATGCCGCCCAGCGCGAAGACCGGAATCGACGCGGCGGCGCATGCGGATTCCAGGCCCTGGATACCGCACGGCGCGGCGTAGCCGCTCTTGGAGATTGGCGCGAAGACCGGCCCGAAGACCACGAAGTCCGCGCCCAGCGCTTCGGCGCGGGTGATCTCGGCCGCACTGTGAGTGGATACGCCGATCAGTTTTGACCGACCCAACAGCTTGCGGGCGTCGTCGGGAGCGATACCGTCGGCGGGCAGATGCACCCCGTCGGCTGCGGCCGCCATCGCCGCGTCGACGCGTCCGTTGATCAGCAGCGGGACACGATAGCGGCGGCAGATCGGCGTCAGTTCGGCAGCCAACTGGAGCAGCGGGCGGGCGTCGAGGTCCTTTTCGCGCAGCTGGACCGCGATTGGAGGATATGGATCGATCTCGGCGGCGGCTTGCAGGGCGTTTTCGATGGCCGCCGCCAAGCCGCGCCCCGCGGCCAGCTTGCGGTCGGTGATGAGGTAGAGTTTGAAAGCGATGCGGGACATCGCACCAATCCTATGACTGCGGCGCGCCTGAAAAAACCGTTCAGCGAGAGTCAAGACATCGGGATCGCGCCCCTTTTTTGGAAACCTTTGCGCCCGGACCCGGTTTGAGAAATTTACTGTTACCGCGATGCGCCTGCGGCGTAGACTGGTTTCCCGGGAGAACATTTTATGAGCGCAGCGGAAAACAAAAAGCTGATCGCGGACGCGTTCGCGGCCTGGAGCCATGGCGACGGCCGCCCTTTCTTCAAGCTGGTCGCCGACGACGTGCACTGGACCGTGACCGGCAGCACCCCCATCTCGCGCACCTACACCAGCAAAAAGGATTTCAGGAACGCCTTACAGGCGATGTCGGATCATCTGGCTACCGAATTGAAGATAGCGGTGCGCGACGTTATCGCCGACGGCGACAAGGTCGCGGTGCAGTTCGACAGCCACGCGCGCGGCAAAAACGGCGTCGCCTACGATCAGACCTACTGCTGGGTTATGCGCCTGGAGCAGGGGCGGGTGCGCGAGCTCACCGCGTATTTGGACACCGAACTGGTGTCGAGGTTGTTGGCCTAGCGATTTCAGCGGCTGAGCTCCGCGCTGCGCCGTAATGACTGCCGTCACCATGACCGGCGGCCGCGCTGAAGAGGCAGCCAGGTCGTCTGTCAGCGGGGTTGCGCCGTGAGGTTGCGAATCATCCACGCGCCCAATTTCCCCGTCTCGTCAAACATCGCGCCGGGCACCAGATCTACGGCGGAATTGAAGAATCAAAACCTGAGAAGATGCACCGGCCCGGTGGGCTTGTCCGGGCCGGTGCGAGGGTCGGAGGCCGCCGGATGAACGCGTCGGATTATCAGGTATCGGGATGACCAGGTTAAGCGGCGTTCATCCGCCGGGTAGCTGAGGGCGCAGGATTATCAGGTTGAGGGTTTTGCGGCTTCCGAAGTTCAGGGATAGGTGGAGGTTGACGTGTGCTGCCTTTGCACGACGCCGTCGTCCGTGGTGGTGGTAGTGGTGGTGCTGGTTGCGGGCGGGGCTTCAACCGCCGGAGTCGCCGTATGGCTGACTTCCTTGCTGTAGGAGAAACATCCGCTCAAGATCAGGCAAACGGCGGCGCTCATAAGCGCCACTGCCGCGTTTTTCGTGTTCTTCATTGACTTACCTCCCGCCGCACAAACCCCGTGCGGCTGGTCTGTATGTAGTCCACGACGAACTGGGTTTGGGAAGTCAACGCACGGCGCGTGCCAGACCTCGACGGCCGGAAAACTTCCACGATACTGCGGTTCCCTCAAAAACGGGCGGGCGCCCACCGGTAAATGTTACTTGAGCCCGGTCATATTTGGCCGTTCACCCGGTGTGAAGGGTTTGCAACACGCCCCTGTGAAGTCTTTTTTCGCGCCTTTCGCAAAGAAGAGAACACGGCATAAAAGCCTGCAATAAAGCATGACGCCATGGCCGCAATCGAACGCATCGTGAAGCACGCCGTCACCGATCCTGGCCCCGAATTCATCGCTCCGCCCGCCGCGCCGCAACTGAGCACGGCCGCCGCCCCGATGACACCGCGCCGGACGGGAGTTGATTTTTGTCCGTTCGTCTTGCGCGCGTGAAAGGGTAAGGTAGAGATTCAGTTCCGCGCGCGATCTGAAGCGGCCGCGCGGCCAGGGAGAAAGACCATGACGTACAAGGGCGGATGCCATTGCGGACGGATTGCGTTCGAGGTCGAGGGCGAGCTGAGCGAAGTGATGGATTGCAACTGCTCGATCTGCGCCAGGCGCGGCTACCTGCACTGGTTCGTGGCGCCGGTCAAGCTGCGGCTGTCCACTCCCGAATCCGCGCTTTACACCTACACCTTCAAAAGCCACAAACTGAAGCATCACTTCTGTCCGACCTGCGGATGCGCGCCGTTTGTCCGCAGCGATGACGGTGCGTCGATCAACGTGCGCTGCCTGGAGGGCGTGGACATCGGATCGCTCAAGGTAAAGCAATTCGACGGCCGCAGCCTCTGACCCGCCGCACCAGGCGCACCGGCCCGCTGCGGGAGCAATTTGGCGTGGGCGAGTAACCGATCGCCTCTGGCCTGAGATTGAGCGGGCGCAAACAGCCGCCGGCAAGGGATTCCCAACGGTCATCGCCGGTGTGCCGCCGCCCAGGCGCGCCAACCCTACGCGCAAGCATTGGGTTATAACTCCGCTTTTCGTTTCATACTGTCTTTACATCGCTTCTCTTGACATCGCCACCCGAAATAAGAAAATTTATCCAATCGTCATCCAAGCTCATCAGCTTGGCGCCCTTCGAGATAGCTGGAGGCAGGATTTACGTGCTACGCGTTTTGAAAACTTTATGCGGTCGGTTCAGCATCATCGCGCTTACCTTCGCCTGTCTGACACCGATTAAAGCGCAGGCAGCGATCAAGCCCGTCTTAACCACCCTTCCAGTGACGCCGGCGCGACAGAACCAGATGACGACCTCCACCTGTCCCAATCAGGGCGGTGTTCTCAATTCGATCTCTGTCCCGGTAAAGATGCCGCTTACGCTGGCCGTACTGATCCCAACGCCGGCGCCGCCGGGAGGAGCAACCTTTCAATTATCTTCCGAGGATCCGTCGATCGTCGCCGCCGGCGACCCGCGGCAATCGTTTCTGCCGATGGTGACGGTGCCCGAGGGGCAGACCATCAGCAATCCGTTTCAGGTCTTCGGCATCAAGGTGGGATCGACGTTCCTTGACGCGATTCCACTTACGCCCGGCTTCGGCGGATTTTCCGATCCGCTGGGCGCCTGGGATATCAGTCCGGATTCCGCGCCGAGAATGAAGTTTCTCGACGCCAATCCGCCCTCGAACACCTGCCGCGCGTCGGGCAGCGCCAGTCTGTCCACCGATCCCAACGTGCTCTCAACCTGCGGACAACCGGTCAAAGGCGCGGCCACCGACGGCGTCACCCAGGTGCTGATGCGGATGCAGTCGGGATTGGCCGGTACCGCCTGCTTCCAGATCACTTCGAGCGGCCCGCCCGACCAGGGCAGCGTGTCGACCGACGTGACCGCGACCCAGATGGTAGGCGGATCGAACTACGCGTTCTCCTTCTACCAGACGCCGACGTCGTACGGCGATAGTTCTTCGGAGCGGCAGGTTACCATTCAATTCGCCTTCACTCCCAATATCGGCAACGGCAACACGACGAAATTCAGCTTGCCGCTGACGCTGGTGCGGCCGCCGCTGATGCTGATTCATGGGCTGTGGGCGGATAGAAAGGGCTGGCCCTCGTTCTGGCAGCGCAGTCCCAAGAAAGATTACGTCGTGTCCAAGGCGGATTACGCCTCGACCCATGACGCCAGCTTCACCACCAACGCGCCGAAGGTGCAGGGCTTTGTGGCCGATACTTTGGATATGGCGCGCTCCAAGAATTACGCCGTCACGCAGGCGGACGTGATCGCGCACAGTATGGGCGGAATCCTGACGCGATTGTATGCCGCATCGCCGCAATATATGCGGGTTGACAATTACAACAAGGGCGATATCCATCGCTTCGTCACGCTCGACACTCCGCACGGCGGCAGCAGCTTCGCCAACCTGCTGGTTACCCTGCACAGCGAGGATCCGTCCGACCTGGAAACCACGGTGCAGGGGCTGACCCATGGCAGCGTGGTCAACGGCGCGGTGTGCGATCTAGCGGAGAACAGTCCCGGACTGGAGCCGCTGGCGAATCCGACCAACATCAAATCGCAGGTGGTCACCGCCACCGGAGGACCGATTGGGTCGTTCTGGAACGGCGTCGGACCGCTGCATCTGGGGTCGTTTCAGGCCGCGCTTACGGCTACCCGATGCACCAAGCGGGAGTTCGTCGATCACGGCTCCATCTGCGTGGAGACGATGCCGATTTTCGATCAGACCACGGTCAACGCGTTCACCTTCACCCGGCCTAACGACGCGATTATCGCAATTTGCGCGCAGCAGGGCGGGGTCGGCGGTACTTCATGCCCGGACAGCTCGCCGGGCGCTTATAACTTCACCAGCCTGATTCACTTCGGGGCCGATCTGTTCTGGTTCCAGCTGGTCGCGGGTGTAACCAATACCCAGGCCGTTTCCACTTCGGTGTTTCCGCTGCTCGACGGACCCGACAGCGGCTTTTCCGATTCGATTCCGGGAGGACTTGCTTCCAACGGGACCGGCAAGCCGATAACCGTCACCGGATTGCCGGGCACCGACACCACTGCCTATTCAGCCCAATGCATATCGGGGTCGCCGCCGCCGATGAAACGCAACGTCCTGTTCACCGGCGCCCAGCGCCAGCCCTGGGTTAATACAATTTCGGACACAACGTCGGCCAGCGCGGCGGACTCGCGGGTGACGATCACCACGCCCGCCAACGGCCAGGTGTTCGCTCCGGGCGCCACGGTATCGGTCACGGTATCGATTGCGTCGGGGCTGAGCGCCAACGACGTGGCCTTGCTGGTGCCGCTTTTGGGACGCGTGCCCGGAACCAACTACGACGGGTCGACCTACCAGGTCAGTTTCACTATCCCCAATACCGTGGCGGGTGGGTTCGCGCTGACGCCGCTGATTACCGACACCAGCAACAATCCGATCACGGGCGTCACCACCACGATTGCGGTGCGGCCCACCACGCCGCCTTTGAGCATTACGCTCAGTCAGTCCGACTATGTGCTGACGGCAATCGGCGCGACCGAAACGATCGACGCGATCGGCAACTACACCGGCGGTGTGCAGCGCGACCTGACCTCGTCGGCGTCTGGCACCACCTACAAGTCGAGCAACACCAGTGTGATTACGGTTGATAGCGAAGGCAACGTCAAAGCAACCGGATTCGGCACCGCTTCGGTGACGGTGAGCAACGGCGGGGTGCAGGCGTTTGCCACTTTCACCGTCGAAACGCCGGGCCATGCACTGGCGCCGCAGGACGTCACCGCCCAGGTAAACATCCTGCGCGAGGGGTTCCGCGTCGATCGCAACACCGGGTTGTTCGACCAGACCGTGCAATGGACCAACACGGGTGCGGTGCCTGTCATCGGTCCGTTGTATTTCGTGGTAACCGGACTGCCGTCGGGCGTGACGCTGGTCAACTCCGGCGCAACCAGCAACATCGCGCCGGCCGGGAGTCCGTACATCGCGATGGACCTGCCCGACGGGCTTACCCTGCAGCCGGGTGAAAGCATTTCCGCAGTGTTGAATTTCCTCAATCCGGAACGCACCCAGATAGCCTACACGCCCAAGGTTTTCCGCACTTCGGTCACGCCCTGAATCGGAGCGCAACAGGCGCCAGCACGGATCGAAAATGAACAAGCATCTTATTGCGACGGCCATCCTGGTCCTGGTGGTCAGCACCATCTGCCGGGCCGCCACCTTCGACGTTACGGTCAACACCACGCCGATCAAGGGTGAGACCGGATTTGCCGTGTTCGATTTTGTGGCCGGCAGTCCGCCGGCGAAAAATACCGCCCAGATTCAAGGTTTCACCAGCGACGCCACGCTGGGCAGCGCCACGCCCAGCGGCGGCGTCACCGGCACGCTGACGCCCGGCCCGCTGTCCTTCACCGACACCAGTTTTCTCAACGAATGGGAACAGGGGCTGACCTTCGGCTCGACGATGCATTTCAAGCTGTCGGTGACGACCAATTTCGTATCCGGCGGAATTCCGGATTCGTTTTCGTTCTACCTGCTGGATAAGAATCAGCTCCCCTTCGCGACCAGCGATCCGACCGGCGCCGACGCGCTGGTGGCGCTCGATCTCAGCAGCAGCAATCCGGCGCTGCAGGTATACACTTCCAGTTTCGCCTCGATAATGGTTCCCACGCCGACGGCTACCGCCACCTCAACGCCGACCGTCACACCCACTCCCACCAGGACGCCGACGCCCACTCAGACGCCGACGCAGACGCCCACGCCGACGCGCACACCGACGCCGACCCTGACTCCAACCCGCACGCCGACCGCGACCCCGACTCCGCTGCGTCCGTTTATCGGCAGTCTGCCGGCGGTGATCCTTGTGGGGAGCAGCTTCAATATCGGCGGAACCGATTTCACCGCCGGATCGCGCATCAATTTCTTTGTCGCGACCTCCACCGGCGCCATCAACGCAGGACCGTTGACGCCCAGCGGTCACACCGGCACCACGCTCACGGTACCGGTTCCGGCAACCGTTCCGCTGGGCCAGGGTTTTGTGTCGGTGCAGGTCGTCAACATCGATCAGGGCTTCGCCAGTTCCAACGCCCGGGGCGCGCTGCTGCAGGGGTTTGCACCGGCGGGAATCCCGAGTCTGACTTCGATCAATGGTATCGGACTGGCGGCGACCAGTTCCGACCCGAGCTTTGCCACCAACAACGTGCAGACCGTGGTCCCGCAGGGAACCGTGGTAAGACTGGGCGGCTCCGGCTTCGACACCAAAAACGGAGTTGCGGTGGATTTGTTCTGCGCCTGCACGGGCGGCAAGGTGGGGCCGTTCTTTATCAATCCCGGCGACCCGGGCTTGAGCAGCACTTTGATCAGCTTCACGCTGCCCTCCACCGGCACCAACGCACCGGCGACGGGTCCGGGTTCCTTCGTGATCAGCAACGCGGGCGCGTCGAAGAGCTACGCAATCAAGAGCAACGCGGTCTCCGTGCCCATCGGGCAGGCGATCTCGGTCGCCTCGGTCACGCAGTCGGGAACCACGATTACGGTGAACGGAACAGGTTTCTCCACGCTTACGGTGATCAACTTCTTCAATTCGCAGTCGGGCGGAGCGGTTGACCTCGGCGGGCTGGGGCCGGGCGGCACCGCGAAGATACCGCTGACCATCATCAACTCCGACAAGTTCACCTTCACCGAGCCTGCCGGCGCGATCCCGGGACCATCGTATGTGCAGGCGCTCAATCCGCCCTTTGTGCCGTTCACGAGTTCGGGCAGCGCTCCGGGCGGCGCGTTCACCCTGAAGTAGGACCGGTCCCGCTGTGGAACGTCGCCAGGGAGGCTGATGTGGCCTGTGGCCGGGGAACACGGGTGCGGGGCGGACGGTTAATATCGCTCAGCCCCGGCGCAGCCGCTTCAGAGCCAGGACGGCGGCGTAATAGCCGCACATCCCGTGGACCCCGCCGCCCGGCGGAGTTGAGGACGAACATAGGTAGAGACCGCGCGCCGGGGTCGAATACAGGCTCCGAGTCGGACGCGTGAACAATTGCCGGAAATCCTGCACCCCGCCGTTAATATCGCCGCCCACCAGGTTGGCGTTGAGCGCTTGCAGCCTTGACGGCGGCATCACGCTGCGCTCCACGATGCGCGACTTGAAGCCGGGCGCGAATCGTTCGATCTGATTCTCGATGCGGCCGGTCATGTCGAAGTCCGACCCGTTAGGCACGTGGCAGTACGCCCACGCGATGTGCTTTCCTTCAGGCGCGCGTCGAGGGTCGAACAGCGTTGGCTGAGCCAGCAGCACGAAGGGCGCATCGCAATGCCGGCTGACCCACGGGGCGCGCTCCGCGGCCGCAATTTCCTCCATCGTGCCGCCCAGATGCACGGTGGCGGCGCGGGCGCATTGTTTGGCTTTCCAGGGAATCGGTGCGTCCAGTGCCCAGTCGAGTTTGAAAGCGCCGGGGCCATAGCGATACCGCTCCAGCTTCTTGCGGTAATGGTCAGGCAAGCGCCCGGCCGCGATGGCGAGCAAAGGCCGCGGCGTCAGGTCGGCAATCACGGCGCCGGCGGGCGGCAGTTGATCCAAATCCTCAACCGCCGCCCCGGTTTGGATCTCACCTCCGAGCGACTGCAGGTAAAGCGCCAGCGCGTCGCTGATTTTCTGCGAGCCGCCGCCCGCGATCGGCCATCCGACCGCATGGCCCGTGATTCCGAGCACCAGACCGAAGGCGGCGCTGAGCGGACGCTCCAGCGGCAACATCGAATGCGCCGCCATGCCGGCGAACAGGGCGCGCGCCGGCGCCTGTCCGAAGCGGCGCCGCGCCAACATCGCGGCGGGCATCAATGCGCTCAGCCCGAAGCGCGCCAATGCGATTGGATGAGGCGGCAGCGCGGGCGGACCGAGCAGCATGTGCTGAAGCTTGTGCCATTGCGCGGCCAACGGCGCGAACAGCCGGTAATACGCGGCGCCATCGGAGCCCAGTCCGCGCGCCGTTACTTCGACCGACCGTTCCAGCATCACCGCGGTCCCGTCGTCCAGCGGATGCGCCAAGGGGGCCGGAGGATGAATCCAGTTCAGGCCGAATGAGGCCAGCGGCAGGGTGCGCAAGAAGGGCGATCCGACGCCCAGCGGATAGACCGCCGAGCCGGCGTCATGGATAAAGCCCGGCAGGGTCAATTGGGCGCAGCGCGCGCCGCCGCCCCAGGTTTCGCGCGCCTCGCGCACCAGTACTGACATTCCGGCGCGCGCGGCTACGATTGCCGCGGCCAGACCGTTAGGGCCCGCCCCGATCACGACAACGTCGCGGGCGCTGCGATATTCAGCGGATGCCATCAGTGGCGGCGCTCGGCAATTCCCGGCATAGGGCAATCATAATTTTACAGCCGCGGGACCTGAGAACATAATCGCGGCGGAAACCGCGCCGGCGGATCGGCGCGCAGACCCAAACCCGGGATATTCTGCATCGGTCCTGATCAATTCGGAGCGCGGACTTGCGCCCTGCCGCGGCACTGGCTAATTGAGTTGCGTCAAAATCGCAGCTACAAGCCGCCGCCACCGAAAGCTGATTGAACATGCGTCGATTCAATCCGGGAATTTTCGAACCGCTGGTCTATATAGTCCAGAAGCCGCAATCCTTCCGGATAATCGGATTGGGCGGACTCGGTCTGTTTACGGTTCTGATGCTTTATCAGGCGTTCAGCCGCGGCGCCGGCTATGGCATGGCCGGACTTCTGCTGTTGGGGGTCCTGTGGCTGGAGAGCAGCACTACGGCGTGCCGCCGATGCCGTCATTACGGGACATGGCACTGCCTGGGGCAGGCGATTGTGGTGTCGAGGATTTTCCCGCGCGTCCACAGCGGCGCCGGCCGACTGCTGTACCAGACGCATCTGGCGGCGCTCGGCGTCTATCTGCTCTATGGATTGTTCTGGCTCTGGCATGTGCCGGTGCTGGGAATTCTGTTCACGCTGTGGATTCCGCTGCTGCTGATCAGCGCCGACGCGCCCAACGGCTTCTCATGGCGCTCCAGCCGGGTCTGATTTGGGGCGTTGGAAAACCGGACCGGAGGAGTCCGGTATTCTTTTGCCCAGCTGCGTCTGACATAATTTTCTGGTGTCCAAGGCAATCGGAATAGACACGATTCGCGCCGCGCTGGGACGAGTCAAATATCCCGGCTATGCCGCCGATATCGTGACCCTCGGAATGCTCGAGGACGTATCCGCGACTCCCGAGGGCAACGTCGGCGTTACCCTGCGTCAGGCCACCGAAAACGAAGACGTCCTGCGGCAGGTTGCCCAGCAGATCCATCACGTGCTCAGCCATGAGCTGGGACTGGACCGGGTCGAGCTTAAGGCGCGGCGGCTGGAACCCGAACTGGGCGAAAAAACCGGGCGCGTCCACCTCGAGGGCACGCGCCACGTGATCGCCGTTGCCAGCGGCAAGGGCGGAGTCGGCAAGTCGACGGTGGCTGCCAACATCGCCGTGGCGCTGCGGCAGCTCGGATTTAGCGTCGGCCTGCTCGACGCCGACATCTATGGCCCCTCGATGGCGATGATGTTCGGGACCGGCGACGCACGGCCCAAGGCGGCCGACAAGACCCGCTTCCATCCGGTGGAGCAGTACGGCATCAGGCTGATTTCGATGGCGTTTTTCCTCACCGACAAGGCGCCGGTCATCTGGCGCGGTCCGATGGTGATGAGCGCGGTGCGGCAGTTTTTGAAGGAAACCGTGTGGGGCATGCAGGACTTCCTGGTTGTCGACCTGCCCCCCGGCACCGGCGACGCGCAGCTCACGCTGGCCCAGCAGGTCGCGTTGGACGGCGCGATAATCGTCACCACGCCGCAGGACGTGGCGGTACTCGACGCGGTTCGCGCGATAAAAATGTTTCATCAGGTGCATTGCCCAATCCTGGGCATCGTCGAAAACATGAGCGTGTTCGTATGCCCCGATTGCGGCGAGGAGGAAGAAATCTTCGGCCGCGGCGGGGGCGAGCGGATGGCGTCGGAGGAGGGCGCGCGGCTGCTGGGACGCATACCGATCTACGGCGAAATCCGCGAGAGCGGAGACCGGGGGATGCCGATCGTGCTGGCCAACCCCGGCCATCCGGCCAGCAAAGCGTTCATCGAGATTGCGCGCCAAATCGCCGGCCAGATGCCCGATTGAGTACCTTGCCGGAAAATTCCGCAGCGGCTATCCTTTGCCAGTCAAATCGGACCCGCCCTTACGACTTCTAAGGAACCCAAACGGGTGCGGAAAAATTCAGAGGACAGGCGGCGAGCCTGGGTCATTTTCAGGACAGTTCGGTAATGTCAACTGTAATTACGGAAGAATGCATCAATTGCGGGGCCTGCGAGCCCGAATGCCCCAATACCGCCATCTATGAGGGCGGCGCCCAGTGGGAACTGGAGGGCGACAATCATCCCGCTCTCAAGGACGACATCTACTACATCGTGCCCGACAAATGCACCGAATGCGTCGGCTTCTTCGATCAGGAACAATGCGCGGCGGTATGCCCGGTCGACTGCTGCATCCCCGATCCCAACAATCCCGAAACCGAACAGGCATTGATCGAAAGGGCCCGCCGGCTTCATCCCGACCAGGAGTTTGCCGCCGATTATCCCTCGCGCTTCAAAAAAGGTTGAGGATGCGCGGGCGGCGGGGCACGCCATCGCAACGCCGTCGGTTCCAGCGTTAGTCTGTTGGCCGCAGGTTTGGAGCGGCCGCCGTCTCTTACGCATGCGGCTCAGTGCCGATATCATTCGCAGCGGAAAAAGCTGCGCACGTGAGCCGCTGCGACCGGGGGCGGTCCGCCAAAACCTGTGCGCCCGCAACAGCGTTGCTCCACGCCGCCGGCGCGGTCAAAAGGAGTCGTAAGGTTGGCAACTAAAGAACCCGTCCGCATCGCACCCGCGGAGGGTAAGCTGGGTGTTCTCCTTCCCGGACTCGGCGCCGTGAGCACCACGTTCATAGCCGGCGTTGAGGCGGTCAAAGCCGGCGTTGCGGCGCCCATCGGCTCGCTGACTCAGCTCGCGACCGTCCGTCTGGGCAAGCGCAACGAAGGCCGCACTCCGCTGATCAAGGATTTCGTCCCGCTGGCCGCTCTGGCCGATCTCGAATTCGCCGCGTGGGACATCTACGAAGACAACGCCTATCAGGCCGCGCGCAAAGCCGCGGTGCTGGACCCCGCGATGCTGGAGCGGGTGCGCGCGCCGCTGGAGCAAATCCATCCGATGGAGGCCGTATTCGACCGCAACTACGTGCGGCGCATCAACGGCCCCAATGTCAAGGAAGCGCGCACCAAGCTGGACCGGGCCGAGATGCTGATGGAAGACATCCGCCGCTTCCGCGATCGCAGCAAAGCGGCGCGCTGCGTGATGGTGTGGTGCGGATCGACGGAAGTCTTCAACCGTCCCGCGCCGGTGCATCAGACGCTTAAAGCGTTCGAGGCGGGGCTCAGGGCCAACGACCCGGAAATCGCGCCCAGCCAGATTTACGCGTACGCGGCGTTGAAGATGGGCATCCCGTACGCCAACGGCGCGCCGAACTTGTCGGTCGACACGCCGGCCCTGCTGGAATTGGCCCGCGACGCCAATCTTCCCGTCTGCGGCAAGGACTTCAAGACCGGCCAGACGCTGATGAAAACCATGATCGCGCCCGGGTTGAAGGCGCGGATGCTGGGGATGTCGGGATGGTTCTCGACCAACATCCTGGGCAATCGCGACGGCGAAGTGCTCGACGATCCCGGCTCCTTCAAGTCCAAGGAGGAGACCAAGCTTTCGGTGCTTGACCAGATCCTGCAGCCCGATCTGTATCCGCAGCTTTACGGCAAGTTGTATCACAGCGTGCGGATCAACTATTACCCGCCGCGCGGCGACGCCAAGGAAGGATGGGATAATATCGATATCTTCGGATGGCTCGGCTATCCGATGCAGATCAAGGTCAATTTTCTGTGCCGCGATTCGATCCTGGCCGCGCCGCTGGTGCTGGACCTGGTTCTGTTCCTCGATTTGGCGCATCGCGCGGGCATGCGCGGAATCCAGGAATGGCTGTCGTTTTATTTCAAGGCGCCGATGCATGCGCCCGGCATCTATCCCGAGCATGACATCTTCATCCAACTGATGAAGCTGAAGAACACCCTGCGCTGGATGCGCGGCGAGGACCTGATCACGCATCTGGGACTGGAATACTACGACTGACTATTTCCTGCTCCGAAATAGCGCAAACCCAACCCAATGGGTGTCCAGCCCATGAAAACTGAAATTTTTGGAGTTGAGGGCCGGCGGCCGCTGTCCCCGGGACGCCTGGGGGCGCGCGATCTGGACTTCTTCCCGCTCTAAGGCGCGCTGCCCGACTCGGCGGCGGAGTCGCTGCCGTTGTCTTCGGTCGCTTCCTTGGCCTGGCGGGCGCGGGCGATGCGGTCGTTGACGTCTTCGTTGCCGGGATCGAGCACGGCCGCGGTGAGGAATTTCCGCAGCGCCATATCGTAGTTGCCGGCCTTCATGTAGGCGTCGCCGGCTTTGATTTCATCCCGGACCACACCGGCGAACGGTTTGTCGGCAGAACCCGCGATCGGAGCTGGCGGCGGCGTTTCAACATCGGTGCCGCCGTAATCGGAGGGTTGCACCGGATTGCTGCGGACCGCGCTTGTGGGCGGCGTTGACTTTCCCGCCTGGGCCCGCGCCAGAACGTCGCGCATCTCGCCGTTACCGGGATCGATCGCCAGCGCCCGTCTGGCATGATAGATGGCATTCATGAAGCGGCCGAGTTCAAGCGAATTCTGCGCCCGCCGGATTTCATATCTCAGCCTTCGTTCCTGCGCCGAACTCAGCCGGCTGTGAGCCGGCGCGCGCTCGGTTGACGGCGGCGCGGCCGAAGCGATCGGCGCGGCCGCTTCAGACGCCGCGGGCCCGAACCTGTTGCCGATGGCGATTGAGGTGCCGCCCATGGTTGACGGGTTCGACGCCAGCGACTGTGCCATCGGAGCCGGATGCGTGGGCGGATTGGCGGCCGGCGCAGGCGTGACGTTGGCGGGAACCGGAGCTGAAACTATCCGCCCGGCGTCGGCTGGCCTCAGGTTGGAGTTGGCCGCCATCGATTGAGGCTGCGGCGGCCGATTCGCGTTTACCGAATTATGCGGTGCCGGGGCTGACTTGGCGGCCGTGCCGATACGCGAATCCGCTGCCTGCGCATGCGCGAGCGGACGCGAATGCGGCGGCGCGCCGCGCCCGACCGCCCCCAATTCCAGCGCCATCGCCACAGCGGCTACCGCTACCGCCGACAGCGCACCCGCGATCAGCGGTTTGTCCCTGTGCAACCAATGCCATCCGCGCCGCAGCGCCTGCAGCCGCGGCCGACCATCGCGCCGGGTGTCCAGCAGGTTTTCCAACTCCGCGCTGGCGGCCTGGATATGGCGCGGCTCGACCACCGGGCTGCGCTCCATGTAGGCATGGAACAGCGCGTTATGGCACAGGTTGTTGATTTTTCTGGGCAGGCCCGCGCTGAGCGACGCGACCTGATCCAGAGCTCTGCGCGTAAACAGCTCATGCCGTGCGCCCTGGGCGCGTATCAGACAATTGACGTAGTCGTGAACCTCCTCGCCGCGCAGCGGGCGGAGCAGCGCCCGCGCTCCGATCCGCTGGTTAAGCGCGCGCAGTTTCGGATCGGTAAGCCGTTCGACCAGTTCGGGCTGCCCGACCAGGATCATCTGCAGCGCATGGCGCTGCGGCGGACGCGAGTTGGACAGCAGACGAATCTGCTCAAGCGTTTCATCGCTCAGCCCCTGCGCCTCGTCGAAGATCAGAATCACCCGGTCTTGGCTGCCGGGATCCGAAACGAAGGTTTTAAGCGCCTGCAGAGCGGCCATTTTGCCTTTGCCGGCGGGGTTGATCCGCAACTGCTGCAGGATGGTTGCCAGCATCTCCTCGAAGCTCATGGTCGGATTGCTCAGCTGCGCGATACGGATGCGGTCGTCCTTCATCCGCGCGATCAGCGAATGGATCAGCATCGTCTTGCCGGTGCCGACCTCTCCGACCAGCAGCGTCAGGCCGCTGGGCTCGTTGAAGGCCCATTCGAGTGCGGCCAGACCTTCGAGGTGAGCGGCGCTTAGAAAAAGAGTGTTCGAGGGCAGGAATTTGAAGGGGGCCTCGCGCAGTCCAAAAAATTCGTAGTACATCTTTTTGCAGCGATCCTCACACCCAAGAAACCGGGGAGGGCTGGAATGGCATCGATTCACTCCCGGATTTGGCTGAACCAAGCCATTACGCCGGGCCCGTTCGAGCCGGCGGACTCGCTGACCAGTCCCCGTTCCAGTGACTTCAGGGCATCGCCCTGCCGGTTGCGCGGCGCCATTGACCTAGCCGCCACGGTCCTCAGCTAATTCATATCGAGGCTTGAGGACTAATGATAGCCGTTTAGCCTTACGCTTCCTATCACCGCAAACTTCGTCGGTTGCCGCCGCGCATTGCCCCTGCCCGTTCGGTTCAGCAGCTATACCGGCGCGTTGGCCGGTTCGCAAGCTTATTGCTCCTCAGCCCAGGCCGGCCGCTGAATCTAACGCGACGCCTTGAGCGTTGCCCGCAGTCCGAAACGGTCAGCCAACGCCTGCGCGGTAACGCGCGCGCCGGCGCCGGTCAGGTGGCCGTCATGGGGCAGGTATAACTGCGTGCCCGCAAGACGAGCGGCGTCATAACTCTGCCGTAAGCTGAAAAAATCGACACCATGGCCGCGGCAGTACGCCTCGATGATGCTTTCATAGAGTTGGTCATAAGGCAGCGGCACCGGGATAAAGACGTAGGCGAAGCGGAAATGATGCCGGCGCGCGAAATCGTCGGACTTGAGGATCGCGCGCGGATGAAACCGCATCGCCAGCTGCATCCGCGCGTCGCCGGCAAACGGCGGCTGTGCCGTCCATCGCGGTTGCGCGGCGCCCGCGTTGCCTGATGCCGGCGCGCTGACCCGGTCGGCGACGCGAGCATGATCCGGCGCGGCGCCGTTGATGGCCATGGCCGCCCGGCGCATCTGGTTCTTTGTTTCCTTTTCCAGCAGCCGGTAGGCGCGAATCACGTACAGATTGCGCCAGTCGAATTGGCCGCGGCGATGATGCGGATACGGACGCAGGTTGAAATAGCGCGTGGTATGGTCTCGCACCGGCAATTGCAGAAAACGGCGCATCTCGCCGTCTGTCAGGCGCCCTTCAACGTCGGTGATGTCATTGTTGAGAAAAAAAATAAACACCCACTGCGGCGACAGGCGCACGGCATCATGCCGCAGGACCTCGTATTCGGTATCCATCGCCCCGCCCTGGATTCCGAGGTTGGCAACCGGACGGTCCACAAGCCGTTCCAGCCAGCTGCGAACCGTATCGTGCTCTTCCACGCCGTGGCCATAGATCATCGAATCGCCGATCAACACGATATCGTCGTGGGTGCGATCGGCTGGATTGCGAAAGCCCATCCAGTCCGTCTGATGGCGCCAGAAGTAGCCGTTAAAGAACATCTCGCGCCGGTAATGCGGCCGCATCCGCTCCATGTTCAGAGCGGGATCGAAGCGATAGATGCCGTCGCCGAAATCGACGTAGCCGGTGCCCAGTTCGTCAGCCAGCGGCGCCGGCAGACGCGCCAGTTCAAGCCGCAGACCGATCTCCGCCAGCGTCAGCGCAAGCAGCGTGGCCGCCGCCGCAATGCATATTCTGGAGATGGCGGTCAGCATCCGCACCATAGCGAGGAAAAATCCCGGATGGCTACGGTTCGACCGCGGCGGCCGCCGCGATCTGGGCCGCGCTTTGAATCTGGCCGAAATGGATTTTGCCGAGGTCGAATTCTTCCAGCGCGCGCACCAGGCTGTTGAGTGCGGCGCGGCAGGCGGGCAGGTTCTTGCGCGCGCGGGTCAGCGGATTACATCGCGCGACGATGTAATTCTTCAGATACGGATGAGTCAGGCCGCGCTTTTTGCCGCGCGCGACCAGCTCCGCCAAAAGTTCGTCGGCATGCGCGATTTGGGCCGCCCGCTCCTCGCGTTCGGCCAACGCTTCACCCAGCGGTTTGGACAGGAAGGCATCGACGCGGCTCAGCAGCGGCGCGTACACACCGCCCGAAAAGCGCGCGTTGTTTTCGTACAGGATGCCGAGGGTGGCGAAATGCGCCCGTTCGAATTCGAAGGCGAAGTCCTTTTCGGCCGCGCGCGGCGATTGCTCCAGCCGCGCGCGATACATCCGAATCACTTCGAGCGATTTGTCCTTGAGGTTATGCGCCTTCTCGGTATTGAGCGCGAGAATCTGGTAGGCGACCTCGGGTTGCGCAATCACGATCGCCGGAATGGTTTGCGCGCCCAGCCGGATGGCGGCGGCGCGGCGATGGTTGCCGTTCGGGGTCCAGTAGGCGCCGTCGGTGCGCACTGCCACAATCGGTTCGGTGAAGCGGCGCAGCTTCTTCATCACTTCGGTAAGACGCTTGAGATGGGCGGCGGAAAGATCGCGCTGAAACGGCGTCGCCTTGAGCATCGCCGCCGGGATCAAGGCAAACAGCTGCCAGTTGGATCCGAGCGGCTCCTGGTAGGCCGCCAGCGCCGCGCCGCCGTCGGCGTCGATTGCGGCGGCGAGTTGGTCGATCGCGGCTGGACGCCGGGCGTCGCGCGGGAAGGTGGCGATTTCGGGCGGCATAAGAAACCGGCTGCTTCACAAATAGCTGCAGTCCGCGGCAGCCGGAGTTCATAATCTAGCAGCATCGGGCAACGCGCCCAATTCCCGCGCAATCCGATAATCGGCTTGTCGCGCTGTAAACTCCGTGCTACAAGCGCGGCAGATCCCGCTCAAGCAAGACCGCCGGAGGAAACCATGGGAGCTCTGCCTTTCAAGCTGGTTTCAGCCGATTCGCATATCGCCGAACCTCCCGACTTATGGCTCAAACGCATCGACCGCAGATACCTCGAGCGCGCTCCGCGCATTATCCGCGAGGCCGATTCCGACTACTTCGTGTGTGAAGGCGCGCTGTCGGAAAAACAGGGTATCGGACTGCTGGCAACGCAGCCCAAATGGAACAATCCGAAGCTGCGCGGGTTTGGCTTTGCCGGCCGCTGGGAAGACGTGCCGGCGGGCGGCTACGACCCGTTCGCGCGCATCCGCGAGATGGACGCCGAAGGTATCGACGGCGAGCTGCTCTACACCAGTTTCGGCCTGACCTTTTTTTCGATTCCGGATTTCGATTTCCAGCACGCGATTTTCCAGGCGTTCAACGATTGGCTGGCGAATTTCTGCGCCGCGGCGCCCAATCGATTCTTCGGCGTGGCGATGCTGCCGGTTGAGCCGGTGGAGCGCGCGGTGGCGGAATTGCAACGATGCGCCAAAATGGGGATGCGCGGGGCGATGATCAGTATCGCGCAAAATCCCGGCTACGGCAGTCCGGTGTACGAGCCGCTGTGGTCGGCGGCGGAGGATCTGCAGATGCCGCTCAGCCTGCACGTCGCCGCCAGCCGCAAGGGATTCACCTACACGGACAACGTGTTCGCCGATTTTTCGCTGGGATTCGGTCCCACCATGTATACCATGGCGGCGATGATTTTCTCCGGCCTGTTCGACCGCCATCCGCGGCTCAAGGTGATTTCGGTGGAAAACGACGCGTCATGGGCGGCGGCAATTCTGGAGCGGATGGACGATCGTTTCGAGCACGACCAGGGATGGGCGGGGTTCGCCAACAATATCAAATCGGGCCGCCTGCCCAGTCAGATCTTTCACGATCAGATCGCATGCACCTTCATGCGCGACAAGACCGCGGTCTTCAATCGCAGCATAATCGGGCGGAAAAATCTGATGTGGGGTTCCGATTATCCTCATTTTGACGGCGCATGGCCCAATTCCGCCGAGGTTCTCAACGGCCATTTCGGCGGCGTGGCGCTGGAGGATCAGATCAGAATCGGACGGCGCAATACGATCGAGTTCTACAACCTGCCGCTGCAGCCATGATCGCCGGGTGAACCGCTCGCCTCGCGCGTCGCGGCCGCTCGCCTCGCCGCGGCGTTCCCGCGCAAATCGGCGTTTGACACTCCGGCGCAGGCCGATGCACTCTCCGTCATCCCGCACCGGTTGCATCGGGAGAAGCCATGAGCCAGACGTTGGTGTTCGAAAAGCAGGGTCCCATCGCCACGCTAACCTTCAACCAGCCGCATCGGCGCAACTGCCTGAACCATGACGTGATGCGCGAAATGGAGGAATGGATTGGAAAGGTACGCGACGATCGGGCGGCGCGGGTACTGATCCTGACCGGCACGGGCGCGGCGTTTTCGGCGGGGGCGGATCTTTCCGCGCCCAGGGAGATTATCGATCCGTCCCAGCGCGCAGCTATCGCCGCGCAGCGAAACAAAGGACTGGCTCGGGTCATCGGCCGCGTGTTCGACCTGGTCACGCGGCTGGACTGCTTGACAATCGCGGCGGTCAACGGCTACGCGGTCGGCGGCGGATGGGCGCTTGCGGCCGCTTTCGATTTTATCCTGGCGGCGGACACCGCGGAGTTCTGGATCCCGGAAGTCGATCTCAATCAGGCCTTCGTCGGCGGCCCTGCCCGCATGATGGCGGCGCGGATTGGTCCGTGGCGCGCCAAGGAGGCGATGATCCTGTGCCGGCGCTACAGCGCCAGCGAACTTTTCAATCTCGGGATGGTCAACCGGGTGGTGAAACCCGAGCGCCTGATGACCGAGGCGCGCGAACTGGCCGAGGCGCTGGCCGCAAAAGACCCCAGGGCGGCCCGTGCCACCAAGCATTTCATCGACGGCGCCTTCATCGGGCCGCGCTGGTATTAAATCGATCGGTGTTGGCGCGGCATCCGGATTGGTTCAAAATGCTACGATGCGCCGGTAGCTCGGGCGCACAGCTTCGCTGGTCAAGCGCATTTCAAAAAAACCGATTTTAGCTAATGCCATGATTGTGATAGATTTCATCTGTAGTTTTAGGCTGTACTCAGCATGAACCATGGCACCCGGATACTGGTAGCCGAAGACGACGCCACTACCCTGGAAGCGTGGTGCGGGATGATTCGCAGCTGGGGTTTCGACGTTTCCGGAGCCGCCGACGGCGAGGAAGCCCTGCAGCGCGTACGGGCCTACAATCCGCACGTTCTGATTTCGGACCTGAAAATGCCCCGCCGCGACGGTCTCGACCTGCTCAAGGAGATGCGCCGGCTCGGGGTCAGCGTCCCCACTCTGATTATTTCCGGGGAAGGCGATATCCCCGAAGCGGTCGCGGCGATCAAACTGGGCGCGATTGACTACGTCCGCAAACCCATCGACCCGCCGCATCTTCTGGGGCTGCTCAAAGCACTGGTCCGCAACCGTCTGGCCGCGGAGTCCGCTTCGGCCAAGGCGGCGCCGTCGGCGGCGCCGCCAATTCTGGTTGGAACCTCGAAGTCAATTCGCAGCGCGCGCGCATTGATTGAAAAGATCGCGCCATCGGCCAGTTCGGTGATGCTGTTCGGCGAAAGCGGCACCGGGAAGGAAATCGCCGCGGCGATGATCCACAATCAGTCGCCGCGCCGAACGGGACCTTATGTCGCCCTGAACTGCGCCGCAATTCCGGAAAGTCTGCTGGAGACCGAGCTGTTCGGCCACGAGCGCGGAGCTTTTACCGGCGCGGACCGCCGCTACGACGGATGCTTCGAGCGCGCCAATGGCGGCACTTTGCTGCTCGACGAAATCACTGAGATGAAGGTCGATCTTCAGGCCAAGCTGCTGCGCGTGCTCGAAGACCGCCGCCTGCGCCGGCTGGGGGGCAGCGCCGAGGTTGCGCTGGACGTGCGGGTCGTGGCCACCACCAATCGCGATCCGCAGCGGGCGCTGCGCGAGGGGCGGCTGCGTGATGACCTTTATTACCGTTTGAGTGTATGCTCGATCGAGCTGGCGCCGCTGCGGCATCGCCCGGAAGACATCGCGCCGCTGGTATATCACTTTATCGATGCGCTCGGCGCGCAATACGGATCAGGCGTTCGCGGGGCGGACCCCGACTTCCTGCGCGCGCTGGAGAGTTACGCCTGGCCCGGCAATGTGCGCCAGTTGCGCAACGTGATCGAACGCGCGCTGGTGGTCAGCGCCGGTCCGATCCTGACGGTGGACGAATTGCCGCCCGAGTTGCGCCCATCCAGACCGGGTCCCGCGGTTTTGGAGGTGCCGATCGGCGACTGTTCACTGGTAGATGTGGAGCGGGAAATGATCTGCCGCACGATTGAATTTGCCGGCGGCAACAAGACCAGGGCAGCCGAGATCCTTGGTATCAGTCTGCGGACGCTCTACAACCGTCTCGATCGTCTGGATATCAAGGAGCGGCCCAAACCGGTCTGAGATGGGCGCTGGATTGTTGCGATGAGCCTTCGCATAAAGCTGGCAGGCGCTTTTGTCGTGCTGCTCACCGCCGCCGTTCTGGGCGCCAGCCTGATCGACCTCAGTTGGAACCTGGCCCGCATCGCCGACGAGATTATCGATTCGGGCAACGTCGTGACCGCGGAAATCTTCGAGCAGGTCCGAACCGCTTTGTCGGGCGCGCCGAAGGACCCGATTACCGCGCTGCGGACCGACTCCAGGCTCCATTCCTTCATCCAGTCGGTGAGCGCGTTCGGCACCGGGATTGTCTTTATCGGTATCGACGGCGCCAACGGCGAGGGCATCATCAAAGAGCATCAGGGCGCTCCGGTGCCGGCGGACGTGCCCTCCATCGACGTTTTGCGCGGCGCCGCGCAGTTGCCGCTGCCGTTCCAGCTGATGCGCGACCTGTGGCGCGAACACAACTATGTGGTTCAGCGTCCGGTGCTGATCAACAACCGGCCTTTCGCGGTGATTCGGGTCGGGGTCAGCACCGCTTTGCTGGCTGAAGAGGTACATCGCCTAGTCTGGGCCATGTTCAGCGTGGCGATTGTTATAGTGGTGATCGCGGCCAGTGCCGGCGGCGCTCTTGGAGATCTGCTGTCCCGCTCGGTCCTGGCAATCACCACCGGCGTCGATCAGCTCGCCGCCGGACGAGAGGAAGTGAAGCTGGCTGTCAGCGGACACGACGAACTGAGCACCCTGGCCATCAAGTTCAACCGTCTTTCGCGTCAGGTGCTGAGCGAACGCAACCGATGGGAAAACGAGCGGGGCGGCCTGTTCAAGGCGCTGCGTTCGATTACCGACGCCATCATCCTGATCGACGCCGACGCCACCATCCTGTTCGCCAACAGCGAGGCCCAGTCGCGCCTGGCGATGGGATCCGGCATCAGCGAGGGACGCGCGCTGCCGGTTGCGCTGGGCCGCAACCATCCGCTGGTGCGAATGGTCGACGCGGCGCTGGCGGCCGGCACCGAGGCCCACGACGTGGCGATCGAGTTGTATGGGCCGGCGCAGCACGCGTCGCACTGCCTGGTATCGATTTTTCCGCTATCCCAGGCGCGCGAGGTCGCCGGTTTGCTGGTGGTATTGCGCGATCTGAAACCGGTGGCTGAATTGGAAACCGTGGTTGAATATTCAAGTCATCTGGCGCGGATGGGCGGGTTGATTTCAGGCGTGGCCCATCAGATTCGAAAACCGCTCAACGTGCTGGCGATCCGGCTGGAGTGGATGCGTCAGGACGCCGCCCAAGGCGTGCCGCTGGGCGCGCATATCGAAAGTATCCGCTACGAGATCCATCGCCTGGACCGCGTCGTCGAGGGGCTGTTGCGCTTTATGCGGCCCGAGCGCATGGAACGCAGCCAGGTCTCGATTCCCGAACTGCTGGCCGAAGCGAGCTCGCAGGTCGCTTCGCCGGCCATCCAACTCGATTTCCTGATGGACCCGATGCTGCCCCCGCTCGACGCCGACCGCGCCCTGCTGGCCGAAGCTTTTCGCAACATCTTTCAGAACGCGGCCGAGTCGATGCCCGGGGGCGGTCGAATCAGCGTCAAGGCCGCGCATCTGCGCGATGGCAGTATCGAAATCGTGATCGCCGATTGCGGCTGCGGCATGGAGCGCGATCAGCTGGCGCGGATCTTCGACCTCTATTACACCACCAAACCGGGCGGAACCGGTCTGGGCCTGAGCCTGGCCTTGCGCGCCATCGACCTGCATCAAGGAACGGTCGAAGTCGATTCCACCCCGGGCTCAGGAACACGCGTCCGGGTCAAGCTCCCGGTGCGACCGCTGGGGGCGCGGCTGGAAATCAATCCGCCCCTGGCCTGACGAGCGTTTGTGAAAGCAATCCGGGTTCGACTGTTGTTAGTTCTGGCGTCATTGCTGACTGCCGCGGCCTGTTCCTATTTGTCCTCCTTTTCCGCCGGCAGGCATCCGGGCGTCGTCAAAGCGACCCTGACTCCTATAGCCACCTTAACCCCGACTCCGACCGCCACTGCCACACCGGAAATTCGAAAGCGCAAACGCCGCAAGCGCCCGATGCACACCCCGACGCCGACACCGCTGGTTTCGCCGACGCCCATGGCGGAAGCATCAGTCGGCGACGCGGTAATCACCACCGGCGAGCCCGCCGGCGAGCGGACCGAGGTGGAGCAGAATCTGCAACGCATTGAACGTCATCTGGCAAGAATCAATCGCAACCGGCTGAGTACGCAGGACGCGGCGGATTACGACCGCATCGCTTCCTTTGTCACCGAGGCCCACACGGCACTCAATGAGCATGATTCGCTGCGCGCCCGCAGCCTGACGGAAAAGGCGGCGCGGCTGGCCTCGCAGCTGGAAAGCCGCGTATCGAACCAGTAACCGGCGCTGAAACCACGCGCCGGGCCATCAACCCCGCTGGCCTGAAGCGGCGCCGCTCGACCGGTCCGAATCGGGCTGGATTATCCGCCGTACACGCGATCGTAATTGCGCCATCCGATGCTCTGGCGTTCCTCTTCGCCGAGCGGCAGCTTTTCCATCACCTCGACGTAATCCGCCTGGCTGACGAACGGATAGTTGCTGGCGAACAGCACGCGATCGACCCCGATGCGCCGGAACAGTTCGGCGGTCTCCTTGAAAGTCCATCCGCCCGTCTGGCCGACTTCATGCAAACGCAGCGACGTGTCGGTGAAAACGTTGGGATATTTGTTGGCCAGCCTGATGGTATCCTGTTCCGCGCCCATACCCAGATGCGCCAGGACCAGCTTCAGCCGCGGATAGCTTCGCACCACCTCTTCGAAGCGGTTTGGATGATGAATATCGGTGTAGCGTTGGTTGACCCCGATTTTCGCCAAACCCTCGGCGGGCACCGCCGCCACCGCCAGGGTAAGCACCGCGAGTTCCCGCCGATTGGCCTCTTCCCACAGCACATGCATCTTCGGATCATCCGGATACACGCCGATGTACATGGGCAGGATTTTGACTCCCACGGCGCCCTCGGCCAGGCGCGCCTGGATTTCGCCGCGCGTCCATTGATCCCCGAACAGCACCGGATTGACGGCAATCAGGCCGGCGAAGCGGCCATTATACTTATGCCCCGCGGCGGCCGCCCACTTGTTGTACTCCGACTGCTCGGCCGCCAGCTGCGCTATGAGGCGGTCGCGGTCGGGACGGATGCCCTGCTTCTCCTGCTCCGCGATACGTTCGGCGAGCAGCCTGGTATCCGCAATCAGCGGCACAATCATGGTGGCCGCGATCCCGGCCCGATCCATTATCGGCAGCGCCTGCTCGATCGTTCCGTCCCACGGACCATGGAATTCGAGCGCGTTCATGAACGCTCTGGTGGCGCTGGCCGATGGATGAATGTGGGTGTGGGCGTCCTTGTAGCCGACCATGACTGTCCCTCCTCGACGCGCTGCCGCGTGCGGACGGATGTTAATGCGGGATCGCGCCAGGGGCAAATACGCCGGCCCGGCGCTCAAGGCGGGATAAGGCCGCTGTCTATCATCCGCGAGCGTTGTTTTGCGCGCGCCTGCATCATCCGGAGCTTGTTGGGTCTCTCACTGTCCGTACAACCGGATCAATTCGGTCAGGCCGTCCTCGAATTTCACCTCCGGACGCCATCCCAGCGTGCGCTGCGCCTCGGTGATATCGGCCAGTGTGTCGCGCGCGTCGCCGGGCCTGCGCGGAAGATTCACGGCCGGTCCGCCAATCAACTGGGCGACGCGATTGATGCTGATATTGCGGCCGTTGCCGACGTTGATCGCGCGTCCATCGGCGATCGCACAGTCCATCGCGAGCAGGTTGGCCCGCACCACGTCGAGCACATGCGTGAAATCGCGGGTCTGTTCGCCGTCGCCATGGATGGTCAGCGGTTTGCCTTCGCGCCGCGCCCGCAGAAAGACGCTGATAACCGTGACGTAGGCCCCCTCGTGCGACATTCGCGGCCCGTAAACATTGAAGTAGCGCAGGGTCAGAGTCTGCATCGAAAACAGCGAATGGAACAGGCGCGTGTAGTACTCGCCGGTCAGCTTTTGCAGCGCGTAAGGATTGAGCGGATTGGGCGTCATGTCCTCGCGCAGGGGGAGCCGCGGCTGCTCGCCGTAGGCCGAAGAGGAGCCCGAATAGACCACCCGCCGCACCCCCGCATCGCGCGCCGCCATCAGGACGTTGAGCGTGCCGATCACATTGACCATGTGGGTTTCGACCGGCTTTTCTATCGACAGCGGCACCCGCGGCATCGCCGCCGTGTGAAACACGCAATCGACCCCGCGAAAAGCCTCGCGGATGGACGCGGCATCGGTTATATCGGCTTCGACCAGCTCCGCCGCCGGATTAAGCTGGGCGCGCTTGCCGGTGGTGAAATTATCCAGCACCCGCACCCGCATCTTGCGGGCAAGTAGAGTGTCAACCAGATGCGAACCGATGAATCCCGCACCGCCGGTCACCAACGCCAGGCGCGGGGCCGTACTTCCGCCGGGTTTGCCGGTTTCCGCTGCCATCATTCCCTGCCTTTCAAGTCAGCATGCTCAGCCTACGGATTGTATATCGACGCGGCGCCGTTTGCATCCGGGGTTGCGCCGCTCCGGTTCCGGTTTCATGCTGGTGCAAGGAGGCGCCGCGACGGCGTCCACTGATGCTTCCCCGGGCGCTGCAGCAGGCAATCCAGGAGCAGGCCGCGGCGATTCCCGCGCCGCTGCTGGCGTTGGCGTCCGCCCGGCAGGCGGAACTGTACAGCGGCGCCGATCCGGATCGCGCCATGCGCATCGAGTCCGCCGCCGCGCGTTTGGCCTATCTTGCCGCGCGGATGCCCCCGATATTCCAGGTAGTGCAATTGCTGTGCGCAGAGCTCGCGCGCCGATACCGCCGGCTCGAAATTCATAGCGTGCTCGACCTTGGATGCGGTCCGGCTACGGCTACCTTGGCTGCTCACGAGTGCTTCGAAATCACGTCGGCCTCCCTGATCGACCGGGACGGCGAATGGTTCGGGATCGCGCGGCGGATGCTGGCCGCGGCCGGCCGTAAGTTGGCCGCCGGCGCCCGCTTCACCGCCGGCGATCTCGATGCCGCAGCCGCTTTCGAACCGCATGATTTGGCGATCATCTCCTATGCAATCGGCGAGATGGACAACGATGCGGCCGGGCGGCTGGTCCGGCGCGCCTGGCAGTCGGCGCGCCGCGCCATGATTATCGTTGAACCGGGCACGCCGCGCGGCTATGGCGCGATGCTCGCCGCGCGCCGCGTGTTGATTGGCGAGCAGGCGCGGATCGTCGCGCCCTGTCCCCACACCCAACCATGTCCTTTGGCGGACAGAGACTGGTGCCACTTCGATACCCGGGTCCAACGCACTCCGCTTCATCGGCGGATCAAGGGCGGATCGCTGCCGTACGAGATCGAAAAATATTCCTACGTCATCGCGGCGCGGGAATTGCCGACAACCGCGGCGCGCGCTGCCCGCATCATCCGCCGGCCGCTCAAGAAAAGCGGCCACGTCATACTCGACCTGTGTACGGCTACGGGAGCGGCTCAACGTGTGGTAATCCCGCGGCGCGATAAGCAAGCCTACCGGCGCGCCCGCGACGCCGCATGGGGCGGCATCTGGAAGGCTGCGGACGACGCCGCCAATCCCGATCGCGATCAGTCGGCGGAGTTGCCGGCCGGGCAGTCTTCGAAGCTGCCTAACACGCCGTAGTTGCCGGCGCTGGTGGGCGCGAACATCCGGCAGAAATGGGTTGAACGCCGGCCCAGTGGCAGCCATGGCAGCAGGCTGTCGTCGTACTGCGCGCAGCCCGCCAGGTAAATAATCTTGTCGCCGCGCAGTACCGCCGCCACCGTCTGATCGTCGATTTCCTTCAAGGTCGAAACGGTTCTGGCATGCACTGCGCCGGGAAACAGTACCGTCTCGGCCATGGGCAGGTCGCTTTGCTCGCATTCGCCCAGCGCCGGTGACGGCGCTGGCGGCGGATTGCCCACGATCAGCCGCACCGCGATGCGCAGGTTCACGGCCGGGCTCCTGCCCGTGTTGCTGAGCACCACGCGCACCTTCATCGGCCGGCCCGGTGCCAGCCCCTGAAGGACCTCTTCGCGGCCGGCGGGTCCGACCCAGGGCCGATCCGTCAGTAAGGGAACGACGACGGTGGCCGCAGCGATAAAGCCGAGCAATATGACAATCAATCCGCCGGCCAGAAAACCCGGTCCCGACCTGCGGGGGGCGCCGAGCCTGGTCTGCTGGACTTCCCGGAGATGGTATTCCTCGCTCTCCGGGATTACCCAGTCGCCGTGATCGACGCGGCTGCCCGGCTTATCGCTTTCTGAAGCCATTGTTCCTCGATTGCATTAAGTATAAGCCAATATTATTGCCGCTCATTGTAGATTGAGGCGGATCGCAAAGAATAGCAGGCGGACGGACCGCAAGCGGTTTCCAGGTGCGCGTCGATTGGGATTGGCGCCCGGCCTGCCGGAGGGTGGTCAATGAGAGGGTGGCTCAATCGTATGGTGCTGCTGATGGCGTTGGCCGGGGTCGCGCGTTGCGGCACCACGTCTGCTCCGCCGGCCGCCCCTGCGCCGCCGGGAGTTCCGACCGCGGAGATCGGCGGCCTGTGGACCGGCACCATCCAGGTCACACCGTGCGAGTTGGCCATCCAGAGATGCAACGCGATCAACAACGTGACCTTCGCCCTGACTCAGTACGGTTCCCAGGTAACCGGAAACTATACTTGCGCGCCGGGGAGCATGAGCTGCCGTCATGGCGGCGCCGACGACGCGGGCACCATCGCAGCCGGATCGATTTCCGGCAACCGGGTCAACCTCGCGGTTAAAATAGCGGCGGACAACTCCGACTGTTATTATAGCGGCGCCGCCGCCTCCGCCACTCAGGCCCGGGGCGTTTACGTCTGCTATCGCGGCGGGATGCTGATCGAAGAGGGAGTGTTCAACCTCGTCCGGCAGGAAGCGGAGTAGCAGCTTGCGCCGCGCGGTGCGAGAACCATATCCACGGCCACGTGTCCTGTTTCCCCCTCTGTGTTCTGATTCGGACCAAGCCCGCGATTTCTGCCGGCGTTGCCAGCTATTGCTCGAGCGGCAGCTTGTACATCTCGATCGCGTTGCGGCGCGCGATTCGCATCTGATCCGGCAGCGGCACGCCGTCGAAATGCTCGGCCAGCACCTCCTTTGAATGCGGCCAGGTGCCGTCGAAATGCGGATAGTCCGATCCCCACATCAGACTGGACAACCCGATGATGTCGCGATTGCGCACCGCGGTGCGGTCGCGCATGAACGTAACTCCCACATGCTCGTGAAAGATCCGGCTCGGCGCACGTCCGGAGGTGATCCCGTTGAACGCGCCCGCCCAGCCCTGGTCGCGATGCGCGCGGAAGTCCATCCGCTCCAGGATTCCCGCCACCCAGGCCGCGTCATTCTCCACCGATACCACTTTGAGCTTGCGATGGCGGTCGAAGACGCCGGAGAAGATCATCGCCGCCAGCGAGTACATGGTGGGGGTGAACGCCAGGGCAAAGTCCGCCATCACATTACCGGTGTGCGAGAAATGCTTTTTGCTGGCGGCGACATGCAGGCTGATCGGCATGTCCAAATCC
>JAJPJA010000129.1 GCA_021324455.1 Pseudomonadota bacterium
ACCCCTGCGGCACAGGGAAGGGGTCGGTACCGTTGCTTCCTTCCGGACCTGGCGGGGTTCGCGACTTTCCCTTGCGCAGGACCCAGCTATCAGCGGCGGGCAGCAAGCGCGGAAGCCTGTCCAATTTATATCACATGGCGGATGTTGCAACCGCATCGCCGGGGTTGATTGCCTGATGATTATTTTCGCCGGCTGCCGCTCATGCTTAGATAGGCGCCGTCAGGAGGATATGCGGCCATGTCCGAAGCGTTCTTTTCGTTGCAGGGCAAGATCGCGCTGGTCACCGGCGCCAGCAAGGAGATGGGCCAGGGCGTCGCCTACGCGCTGGCCGAGCATGGCGCCGACGTTGCCCTGACCGCCCGCACCGCGCCGCAACTGGACGAGATCGCCGCGCGCATCCGCAACCTCGGGCGCCGCGCGATTACCATTCCCGCCGATCTCAGAGATATCGACGGCCTGCCCGCCATCGTGGATCGCGCGGCGCGTGAGCTGGGCGGTCTCGACATCCTGATCAATCTGGCCGGCAGCAGCGAGTTCGAGGACTTCGGCTGGGCGCTGACCATGACGCAGCGGCAATGGGATCGGATGGTGGATTTGAATCTGAAGGCGCCGATGTTTCTCTCCCAGGCGGCGGCGCGCGTGATGAAGGAGCGCGGCGGCGGCGCCATCGTCAATATTTCTTCGGGCGTCGCGAACAGTCCCGCGCCGCGGATGGCGAATTACGGCGCGGCCAAGGCCGGACTGGAGAACCTGTCCAAGACTTTGGCCCAGGAATGGGCCCGCTTCGGTATCCGCGTCAATGTGGTGGTGCCGGGGATGGTGGACGTCGAGCATAACCGCAAAGGCATCTACAACACTCCCGAGCGCCTTGAGCGCATGATGAAGGCGATGCCGCTGGGACGTTTCGGCCAGCCGACCGACATCGCGGGCGCGGTGCTCTACCTGGTCTCGCCGGTGGCGTCATGGGTGACGGGCGCAATCCTGGCCGTGGATGGCGGCGGCCAGGCGACGCGTCCGTTCGGGTAGGCGGCGGTAATCCGGTTTGATGCAGCTGTTCCGCTGCCGAAAACTCCGCCGCCTCACTTCATCTCAAACGGACGGATGTTGCCCAGGCCGCCGTCCACCACCAGCTTCGCGCCGGTTACCCAGGACGCGGCGGGCGAGACGAAATAGAGCACGGCCGCGGCAATGTCCTCGGGCTCGCCGATTCTGCCGAGCGGAGTGCGGTCGATCAGTTGTTGCTCGATATCCGGGCGCAGGATGCTGCGCAGGTTGGCAGTATAGATGTTGCCCGACACCACCACATTGACCCGGATCCTGAACCGGCCCCATTCCGCGGCAAGGGTTTCGGTCAGTTGTTCCAGTCCGGCCTTGGCGGCGCCGTAATTGGTCAGCCGGGGCGCCGCGCCGGTGGCCGCGGAGGTCGATATGTTGACGATACTGCCGCCGCCGCGCTCCTTCATCATTTTGGCCGCCGCGACCGACAGAAACATCGGCGCCTTCACATTGAGCGTAAACACGTCGTCCCACATCCGCTCGGTCATTCGCAGGGCCCACGCGGTGCTGCCGGCGCCGCCGCCCAGAACGTTGACCAGGATATCCAAGCCGCCCAGTTCCCTGACGGTGCGCTCGATGGTCGATCCGATCTGATCCACCTGCGTCAGGTCGGCCGCGATTGCCGCCGAGCGTCGGCCCAGCGCGCGGATTTCCTCGGCCACCCGCGCCAGCTTATCCGCGCTGCGCGCCGCCACGGCAACGTCGGCGCCGTGTTCGGCCAGCATCCGCGCCACCGCGCCGCCCATCTCCTTGCTGGCGCCGGCGACCAGCGCAACCTTGCCGTTGAGCGAAAGAAGATCCTTCATCGCATTACGCTCCTGTGGTTCAGACCAGGATGACGCCGCCGTTGGCGTGGATAGTCTGGCCGGTGATGGCATGGCTGGGGCAGGTCGCGGCGTACACCACCACATCCGCGACTTCGGCCGGATAAAGCGGCCGTCCCATCAGTTGCCTGCGGCCCCGCTTGAAGTCCTGATCGGTGGGCGGAGAGTCGGATCCCTGCGCCGTATGCATGAAGCCGGGCGAGACCATGGTCACCATGATATTGTCGGGCGCCAGTTCCAGGGCGAGAACTTTCGTCAGCGCCATCGCGGCGCCCTTGGTCGCGGCGTAAAGCCCCAGTCCGCGCAGCGGCGGCGTCGGACCCGCGGTGATCGCCGAGCCGATATTGACGATGCGTCCGCCGCCCTGCCGGCGCATCGGCTCGATTACCGCCTGACAGCACAGCGCCGTGCCGCGAAAATTGATCGCGAACATCCGCTCCAGCAGCTCATCGGTCATCTTTTCGATCGGTTGGGTCTGCACGATGGCGGCGTTGTTGACCAGAACGTCGATCTGTCCGAGTTCCTGGAGCACCCCGGCGACCATCGATTCGACGTCGCAGCGGCGGGCAATATCCGTTTTGACGTAGACCGCTTTCTGACCGGTCTGCTGGCTGATGGTTTGGACGGCTGCGTGTCCCCAGTCGTCGCGGACGTCGATGACGGCGATATCGTGGCCTTTGCGGGCGAGGCCCAGGGCAATCTCACGGCCCATTCCCCAGGGGCGCGCGGCTCCGGTTACAATGGCAACTTTCCGCTCCATGGGCGGGAGCATTTCGCCTCGGATGCGAATTTGCAAGCGCGCGATTGCCATGGCGTCATTGAAAATTCGCCGCAATCGTGATTCGTTCTAATCACGCCAGGGCCGCCGATAAAATTGCAAGTCGAGGAGTACCCGCATGAGCGACTATGATCTGGTAATCCGCAACGGGACTATCGTCGACGGCACGCGGCTGCCCGCATACAAGGCCGACCTCGCGATCAAACAGGGCAAAATCGCCAAAATCAGCGGCACGATCGTATGCGAACCCGCCCGCGAACTGGACGCCACCGGATGCTACGTGGCGCCCGGCGCAATCGATCTGCATTGCCATTACGACGCGCAGCTTAACTGGGACCCTTACTGCACGCTCTCCGGATGGCACGGAATAACCTCGCTGACTATCGGCCAATGCGGCTTCGGCTTCGCCCCGGTCAGACCCGAGGACCGCGCCGACGCGATGGACATGATGTGCCGTATCGAGGCGGTGCCGATGGAGTCGATGCGCGCGGGGATGCGATGGGACTGGGTCAGCTTTCCGGAATATCTCGACAGCCTCGATCGCCAGGGGCTGGGTTTGAATATCGCCTCGCTGGTGCCGTACTCGCCGCTGCGCTCCTACGTGATGGGAGTGAAGGAATCGCGCGAGCGCATGCTGACCACCGGCGCCGAGATGGCGGAGATCAAGCGGCTGTTTCGCGAAGGGATGGCGGCCGGGGCATTCGGTTTCTCGGCCGACAAGAGCCTTGAGGACCGGCCCGGCGACGGCAGCTATCTGCCCACCCAGGTGGCGGCCGACGAGGAGTTTTATGCTCTGGCCGAAATTCTGCGCGAGTTCGGCGTCGGACATATCGGCTGGACCCGCGGCATCCCCGATCGCATGGGCGCCAATCGCGACCGCGAATTTCTCACCCGCCTGATGGATCTCAGCGGACGCCCGCTGCAATGGGGCCTGGTGATGCAGATCGAGAACCACCCCGAGATGCATCGCGAGCAGCTGGCCTGGCTTGCCGAGATGCATCGGCGCGGCTACCCGATGTACGCGCAGTCGATGGCAGTGGACGTGTCGCAGAAATTCACCATGGAGGATTACAACCTCTTCGACACCAACGCGCATTGGCTGGAGGCGACGCTGGGCAGCGTCGAGGAGCGGCTGGCGAAACTGGGCGACCCCAATCGCCGCGCCGGCCTCAAGGAAGACATGGACCGCACGCGCCGCGGCACTCCGCAGGCGTGGGACGCGGCCAGGGTGCTGGAAGTCACGCAGGAGCGCAATTACCGCTACGAGGGACGCAGCATCGGCGAGATCGCGCGCGTCGAGGGCCGGCATCCGGTCGATGTATTTTTGGACCTGTGCGTCGACGAGGCGCTGAAATGCCGCTTCGCATGGCATGACCTGCACGTTGCCTCGGGCGAGATCGTGGGGCATCCGTGCACGCACGTTTCGCTCGGCGACGGCGGCGCGCATACGCGCTACCAGACCTCGAGTGCGTGGCCGACCCATTTTCTGAGCCACTGGATTCGCGATCGTTCATTGATGAGCATCGAGGACGCGCACTACAAGATCTCCGCGCTGCCGGCATGGATTGCCGGTTTCCGCGACCGCGGCATCCTGCGCGAGGGGATGGCGGCCGACATCCTGGTGTATGACCTCGAACGCCTGGCGATGGACCAGCCGCGCTACGCCTCGGACTTTCCCGGCGGTGCGCGCCGCCTGATCCAGAAAGCCACCGGTCTGCGCTACACCATCGTCAATGGCGTGGTGACGTTCGAAGAAAATCGCTGCACCGGCGCGCTGCCGGGCAAGCTGCTGCGCAGCTATGAAATGATCGCGTAGAACCGCCGCAAGGAGTCGCACCATGGCGTTTTCGCTCGACGCATTCTCTCTCAAGGGCAAAGTGGCAATCGTAACCGGCGCCGGTGCGCGCCAGCGCAGTATCGGCGCGGCTTACGCGGGCGGACTGTGCGCCGCCGGCGCGTCGGTGCTGGTCGCCGATCTCAACGGCGAAGGCGCCAAGGCAGTGGCAAAGGAACTGAGCGAGCGCGGCGGCAAGGCTATCGGCACACACGTCGATATCACCGATCCCGCATCGGTAAAGCGAATGGTGGAAGCGGCGAACGAAGCCTTCGGCGGAATCGACATCCTGGTCAACAACGCGGCTTTGATGGTGGAGCTGTCCTATAAACCGGTCAGTGCGACGCCGCTGGATGAATGGAACCGGCTGATGGCCGTGAACGTCAACGGGGCGTTGATATGCAGTCAGGCGGCGCTTCCTTACATGCGCAAACGCGGCGCCGGACGCATCATCAACCAGGTCTCCGGCGGCGCGTTTCCCGCGACCTCGGGTTACGGCGTCAGCAAGCTGGCGCTGGTCGGCGTTACCACCGCGTTGGCTGCGGAACTGGGCCGCGAAGGCATCACGGTCAACGCCATCGCACCCGGCAACGTCGCCAGCGAGGCGGGCAAGTTGTCCGCGCCCGAGCCGTTCATGGAGATGCTGCGCCGCACCGTTGCACTGCGCCCCACCGGCGAGCCCGACGAACTGGTCGGCACGCTGCTGCTGTTGGCGTCGCCCGCCGGTGCCTGGATCACCGGCCAGGTAATCCACGTGGACGGCGGATGGATCCTGCGCCCGTAATCCTTCGACACTCCAGGCGGTTTCTTCGACAGTCCCGCCCGGTTGATTGCGTCAGCCGGTAAGGGAACGAAAGAGAGTTCAAACATAAAGACAAAGAGCCGGAAGGCAATCGGCATCGCTGCGGTAAATCCTGCACCGAAGATCTGTCAGCTCATCCGCGCTTTAGATTCCTGAGCCGGGGCGCCTGGGCGCAGGGAGATTGGAGAGAACGCTCAGGTCAGCCGTTGCGGATCAGGAGTTCCTTCCACAGCGCGGTTACTTTGGCGCGCAGCTGCTCGATACTCCCGCCGTTGTCGATTACCAGGGTGCAATGCCGGCGGCGTTCCTCGTCGGAAAGCTGCGCCTTGATGCGGGCTTCGGTCTGCTCGGGTTTGAGACCGCGCTCCATCTCGATGCGCCTGATGACGTGTTCGCGCGGCGCCATCACCAGCCAGATTTCGTCGAACAGCGGCTGCCAATGCGCTTCGATGAGGATCGCGGCTTCGATCACGATCGGAGCCGTGACGCCCTCCGCGCGCATCCGCGCGACCATCTCGCGCATCCGTTCGAACATTTTCGGATGCACGATCGCTTCCAGGCGTTTTAACTGGGCGGGATCGGAGAACACGATGGGCCCCAGCCGCTTGCGATCGATAGTGCCGTCGGGGGCGACGATGCCCTGCCCGAACGCCGCGATAACGTCGTGATAGGCGGGACCGCCGGGGCTATAGATGTCGTGGCCGACTTTGTCGGCGTCGAAGCTGGGCGCGCCCAACTCGGCCAGCATTTTGGCCACCGTGCTTTTCCCCGATCCGATTCCGCCGGTCAATCCGATTGTCAGCATCCGATGAGTCCTGCCTGTTTCAGCCTGCCTTGAGTTTTTCCGCGCCGCCGGGCTGCGACTGCAGGCTGTATAGATAGCTGAAAAACCCGCCGCGTTTCATCAACTCGGCAAACGCGCCCTGCTCCTCGATACGCCCGTCGCGCAGCACCAGAATTCGTGTCGCGCTCTGAATCGTGGCCAGGCGATGCGCGATCACCAGCGTGGTGCGTCCGCGCATCAGCTCCCGCACCGACGCCATCACCAGCGTTTCGGTCTCGGCGTCCAGCGCGCTGGTGGGCTCGTCCATGATCAGGATAGGTGCGTTCTTGATCAGCGCCCGGGCAATGGTAACCCGCTGCGCTTCGCCCTGCGACAGTTGATGCCCGCCGGGTCCGACGATTTCATCCAGACCTTTGGGCAGTTTGGTCAACAGCGGATCCAGCCGGGCCATGTGCGCGGCGCGCGCGATTTCTTCATCGCCGGCGGAGGGCTTGCCCAGCGCGATATTGGCCCGAATCGTGTCGCTCAGCACCATCGGAGGCTGCAGCACGATCGCGATATTCTCGCGCAGCGAGCGCAGCGTGAACTGCTCGATGGCGCGGCCGTCGATTTCAATCACGCCGGACTGCTGCTCGTAAAACCGCGCCAACAGGCTGGTCAGCGTGGTCTTGCCCGCGCCGGTGGGTCCGACGACCGCGACCGTCTCGCCCGGGTCGGCCTTGAAGCCGATGTTCTTGAGCACCGGATCGGCGGGATCGTAGCCGAAGGTAACATCGCGAAATTCCACCGCGCCGCGCAGCCGTCCGGCCGCACGCGCGTCGGGGCGATCGATTATCTCCGGTTCCAGATCGAGCAGCTCCAGGCATCGGCGCATCCCGGCCACCGCGCTATGCACCTGGCCGTAAGTCTGGAACAACTGGTTGATCGGCGCATACAGCGACGCCAGATAGGTGACGAATACGACCAGGTCGCCGATGGTCAGGCGATGCTCCCTCACGTGCAGCGCGCCGATATAGATGACCAGCGCAGTGCCGGCCGCGATCAGCACGTTGACGCCGCCGCTGTAAACCGTCTGAAACATGTACAGGCGCAGGTTCTCGCGCAGGCTCTCGCTGCTCTTTTCCACGAACTCGCGCTGCACCTCGGCCTCGCGCGTGAACGCCTGCACCACGTGGATCGCGGACAGCGCCCGATGCGCGACGTTGTACAGCACGCTCTCCTTGATCCGCGCGCCGGTCGCCAGCCGGTCGATGCGGCTGCTGATCGATCCGATCAGGATGAGCAGGACCGGCACGATGCCCACCGCGACCAGCGTCAGCGCGGTGTCGATGCGGACCATCATCATGAACATCGCCGCCAGCAGAATCAGCGAGGACAGGATGGGAAACATGCCGTTCATCGCGATCGTCTGGATCGAGAAGGTGTCGTAGTTGATGCGCATCATCAGGTCGCCGACTTCGCGCCGCCGATGAAACGCCAGCGACAGGCGCTGCAGATGCTCGAACAGGCGCGCGCGCAGATCGTTTACCATCCGCTGCCCGATCGAAATGGTCAGATAATTGTTGCTGACCTGCAGCACCGAAAGCGCCAAATAAAGCAGTATCAGACCGGCGCACGCGGTGCCCAGCAGGGCCGACGGGGTCAGACCCTGCAGCCAGCTCAAGCGCGGCGGCGCGCCGCCCAGCACGTTGTCGATCACGATTTTGAGCGGCCACGGCTTGAGCACTTCCAGCGCCGAGATGATCAGCACCTCGCCGATGGCAAACAGCAGGCGCCACAAATGCCGGCGCATCTCGGCCGCGACCGCGGCGTAGATTCGCGTCGTGCCCATCAACCGCCTCCCGCCACCACCGTCGCCTCAACCCGCAGGCGGTCCATCGCTTCGACCAGCGCCTGACACAGCGTGGCCGGCAGCCGGGTCAGCGCCGGAAGCGTCAGCGCGGCCGTCCACACCAGGATTGCGGCCAGTACGGCGGCTCCGGCCAGCAACCGGCCCGCCGCCATCGGTACGAGCACGATGGCCGCCGCGATCAGAATCGGCAGCGCCGACATCCCCAGACGCCAGCGCAGATAAAGCCCGCCGTCTTCCTCCCACAACGCGTTGAGCGCAACGCGGCAGACCGGACCCAGGTGGATTTGCAAATCGTATGGCTCGAAGCCGGTATTGCCGGCCACGATTAGACCGCGCCGGAACAGGGCGTAGCGCAGCGCTTGGGCGACGCTGTCGTGATCGGGTCTGACGCCGTTGTGGGCGATCGCAAGTCTGACCGCGCCGCCGCTCCTGATCGGGCCGGCGGCGGCCATCGTGCGGCGGGCCGGTCTCATGCGGGCATAGCCGCGGATGACAGGACCCATCAGCGCAAGCATCGCGATCAACGCGCGGATGCGGAGATTATCGCGTCGGCGCGCAAGCGGCACGCGCGCCGCATGGAAAATCGCGCTGGCGGCGCTGAGCACAACGCCGGCCACGCCCAATCCGGCAACCGGCCATCGGCCCAGCGCGCCGCCCAAAATCGCGCTCAACACGGAAATCGAAACCCAAACTGAACTCAGGGGCAAATCGATCAGCGGCTCGACGCCGGCCGGATAGACGCTCTGGAACAGTCCGCGTCCGAGCGCGCCGTAATAGATGCGCGCCAGCCCCAGCCATCGCACCTGCCACCCGTTGTAGCCGTAAATCTGCGCGGCGCGCCGCTCCGGATACTTGCGCGCCAGTATCGCCTCACCCGTGCCGTAGCCGCGCTGCTGCGCCAAATAGGCGCGGATCGAACGGCGGCGCCGATGGGTTACGACGGCGCCGGGCGCGTAGGCCAGGGCGGCGCCGGACTTGAGCAGCCGCCACGAGATATCGACATCGTCGCCGGCGGCGGTGAACACAGGATCGAATCCGCCCAAAGCAATGAGCGTGCTTCTGGCGATCGCCATGTTGCATCCGCACATCTGCGCCAGGCTGTCGTCGGAGGCGCGCACTTCGCGCGGCTGACCCGGCGCCGCGGCGATGGCCGCGGCCAGCAACGAATCGGGCGCTGGAGGAAAGTTGGGTCCGCCCGCGGCGACGGTCTCGCGCCGGCGCATCGCCTCGACCAAATGATAGAGCCAGTCGCGATCCGCCTGCGCGTCGGCGTCGATGAAGGCGACGATCTCGCCCCGCGCCGCCGCCACGCCGGCGTTGCGCGCCGCGGCCAGCCCCTGATGCGGGAGGCTCACCAGCTTGACGCCCGCCTCGCGCGCGATTGCAGCGGTACGGTCGTTCGATCCGTCATCCACCACGACAATCTCGTAATTGGGATAAGCCAACTCCCTGAGCGATTCGAGGCACGCGCCGATAGTGGATTCGGCATTGCGGGCGGCGACCACTACCGAGACTTCCGGCGCCGTAATCGGCGGCGGCAGCGGATGGGCAAACACCTGCGCCACGGCGGAGAAGGCCTGCTTGGGCCGGCGTTCGGCGGTGACGATGCCGAACGCCCAGTCGCTGATCAGCATGCCGCCGGTGTGCCATTCATCGGTGAAGGCGAAAATGATGAAGCCGGAAAGTCCGACCTCGAATGCCGCCCGTGCCTGCCATTGCAGAAGTTGCGCCTGATGCGCCTGGCCCTCGCGCATCGTGTCCATCCCGGTCTCGCTGAGCACCAGCGGCCGCTCGCCCGCAATACCCAGCAGATGGGTCATGTAGCGGCGGAAATCGGCCTCGCGATGCAGGTACACGTTGAAGCAGATCAGGTCGAGAAAACTCAGGTCCAGATATTCGGCCGATGGGTAATTCGAATAGGTGAAGAGGCCTTCGGGGTCGATCTCCCGGGCGACGTCGTACAGTCCGGCCAAAAACCGGCTGACGCGCCGCATCCCGTACCATCGGATCAGGTCGGGGCGGATTTCGTTGCCCAGGGAATAGGCGAAAATAACCTCGCGGAACGGACGCATCTCGGCCGCCAGCCGGGCGACCGTGGCTCGAATCTCGCGCTCGTTTTCCCTTGTCTCAAGGAACATCAGGTGCGAGGGCCACAGCAGTCCTACCATCAGGCGCAGCGAGTGCCTGGCCGCCAGTTCGAACATCCAGGCGGGCGCGGGAACATAGGTGCGGATGACGTTGACGCCAAGATCGCGCATCAAGGCGAAATCCGCCGCCGCGCGTTCGGGCTCCGGATAGCGCTCGCCGCGCGAATTGGGCGGAAACGGGCCGTAGGAAACGCCTTTGGCATAGAACTTCACGCCGTCCTCGTAGAGGTATTTGCCGCGGGCAATCAGCCGTGCCATGGAGAGAGCCGGACTTCCAATGCGGCTTGCGCGCGCCCGCGCCGACGGCGTTCGGCGCATTCACAAAGGCAGGACATCATCAAAAGCTAATCGTAAAGCCGCCGGCGGCGCAACGCCCCAACGCTCAGGGAGTTCCCAGCAGCGTTTTGGCCTCCTCGCTGTAAACTCCTTTTGACGCGTACACGATCAGCGGCGGCTCCACTTCGAGTTCCACGCCCGCGCCCTTGCGCGCTTCGATCAGAATCGTCGTCGCGGGCAGATCCAGCCGCGGATGCACCAGGCGCATCCGCTTGGGCTCCAGCCGCGCCCCGCGCAACTCGCCGATCAATTCCGCCGCTCTGGCCGAGGTGAAGACGAAAGCCGCCTTGCCGCCATGTTTCAGGTAGCGCGCCGCCGCCTGGACGAAGTCGCGCAGCGCGGCTGCGGATTCCGCGCGCGCGAGATCGCGCTGCGCCATCGGACTGCGCCGTCCGCTGCCGCCGGCGCGGTAGGGAGGATTGGCGATTACCCAGTCGAAGCTCGCGTTGCGCAGGGCGGGGATGGCAGACGCGCGGAGGTCGGCCGCGATCGCATGCACCGCCGCCAATCCGTTCATTGCGGCGTTGCGGCGGATGAGTTCGGTCAGTTCCGCCTGTACTTCGAGCGCCGCCACTTCGCGCGGCGCGTACAGGGCGGCGGCCATGATCGCGATCACGCCGCAGCCCGCGCCCAGTTCCAGAATACGGCAGCCCGGGCGCGGCCGGATGAAGCGGCCGAGCAGGATCGCGTCGATCGAAAAGCGGTAGCCGCTGCGCGGTTGGATCAGACGCAGCGAACCTTCTAGAATCGAGTCGATGGTTTCGCCCGTCATTGCCATGGACGCCGCCGCCAAAGGTGAACGCTACGCCCGCATCTTCCGCAAGGCCGGCACTTTGATCGGCAAGGGCAACATAGCGCGCGCAATCCAGACGCTGAAGGAGGGGCAGGAATTGGCCCAAAGCCTCGGCGACCATGGGATGGCGCGCCGCTTCAGCGAGGAAATCGCCCGCGTTTCGGATCCGCCTGCGGCTGAGTAATTCGCATCTGCCGTTATTTTCCCGACTTGACGAACCACGGTTCGTACTTAAGTTGAGTCTGGTAGCAAAGACAAATATGGCAAGGCGATAAATTCCCTCAGCCACGGAGGTTTTCAGCGAAAATGGAAGTTCGGTTCAACAACGGATGGAACAGCGAATGGCCCAACCGATGGTTTTTCGATCGGGTCAACGACCTGGTCAAGCCGCATCAGGTCAATCCCGGATACGAAGTTCCGCGGACCGATGTGATTGAGTCCGAGGACGGTTATCATTTTTACTTTGAGATGCCGGGCATGAAGGCGGATTCGATCACGGTCAAGGTCGAAGACGGCAATTTGATCGTCGAGGCGGAGCCCCGGCGTCCGGAGTTCAGCGGCAAGACCACGACCCATCGCAGCGAGCGCCGTTACAGCAAGTTCCATCGCGCATTCCATCTGCCGGAGAACTATGCCAGCCAGCCGGTGACCGCGGCCTACAAGGACGGCGTGCTGGAGGTTTCGGTGGCGAAGCCGGCCGAGGCCAAGCCGATCAAGATCAAGGTAAATCTGAACTGAGTGTGCCGCTTGGCGCCGCGGCCAGCGCCGCGGCGCCAAGCCTCCCGCCGGTGAAGACGGGGGCTAATGCCCGCCGCTGAGTGTCATTCCGGCCGGCAGCGAAGCTGAGAGCGCCAGCGAGGAAAGCGCGAAGCCTGTCCCCGGAGCTGCCGAAAAAAACAACCCAAATATTTTCGATATGCGCGCCAGGCAAATCGCTTCGCCTCTGCGCCGCGCAGCGTCGATCCTCGGGATGACAACAGTGAGCAACGGCCGTCCTGCCATTTTTCGGATCGCCCCTGCCGCTGCCGCCATGCGGTGCATCACGGCCGCAGATAGGGTTCGCCCAGGCTGCTGGGGGCGCGGCCTTGTCCGCCCACTACCGTGAGCACGACCAGCGTCAGGACGTAGGGCAAAGCGAGAAAGAGCTGGTACGGAATCCCGGTATTGACCGCCTGCAGCACGAATTGCAGGGCGAGCGCGGCGCCGAACAGCACCGCCGCCACCGCGATTCGGCCCGGACGCCATTCGCCCAGGATTACAATCGCCAGCGCGATGAACCCGCGCCCCGCGGACATCCCTTCGACAAACGTGTTGGCATAGCCCAGCGTCAGATAGGCTCCGCTGATACCGGTCATCGCGCCCGCGATCATCAGCGCCTGCCAGCGCAGGGCGTATACGCCCAGCCCCAGCGCGTCGGCGGCTTCGGGCCGCTCACCCGCCGCGCGCAGCGTCAGACCCCATCGCGTGCGATACAGGACGAACCAGATCAGCGGCACCACGCCGAACGACAGGTAAACCAGCGCGTTCTGATCGAACAGCGCGGGGCCAATCAGCGCAATGTGCTGAAGCGGTCCGAGGCCGACCCGCGGCAGAGTGCGGACGGTAAGAGCCTGGCCGGTTACGCCGAATATCCGGCGGTAGAAAACTCCAGTTACGCCGAGAGCGAATACATCCAGCGCGGTGCCCGCAACCACCTGGTTGACCGCAAGATTCACCGCCAGGAAAGCCAGCAGCGCTGACATCGCGGCCGCCGCAATAATCGCGCAGCCCAGGCCGGCTGCGATGCTGCCGGTAGCGTACGCCGCCGCCATCGCCGCGAACGCCCCCGTCAGCATCACGCCTTCAATGCCGATATTGATGACGCCCGACTCCTCCACCAGCAATTCGCCCAACGCCGCCAGCAGCAGCGGCGCCGCCATGCTGATGGTGGAACTGAGAAACGCCTCAAGCATCGGCATGCTCCGCCGGCTCGGCGGCGGTCGAAATCGTACGCCGGCGCCGCACCGCCAATACCGGCGTGTCGAAGGCGAGCAGCACGAAGATGACCAATCCCTGCGCCGCCTGCACCAGCACGGGCGACACGCCCTGGGCGCGCTGGACGGCCTGGGCGCCGTTGTCGAGCGCGCCGAAGAACAGCGCGCTGGGAACGATCGCGATCGGATTGAGGCGCGCCACCAGCGCCACCGCAATCGCCTCGTAGCCCCATCCGGGAGAGAAACGCTCAAACAGCCGATGACTGACGGCGGAAACCTGGACCGCGCCGCCCAGGCCGGCCAGCGCGCCGGAAAGCGCCATCGCGATTACGCTGGTGCGCGCGACCGCAATTCCGTAAAAAGCCGCGGCGCGCGGATTTTTGCCCAATGCCCGCAGTTGGAATCCGAAATTGGTGCGAAACAGCAGCACGTAGCACAACGGCGCCAGCGCCAGCGCCAGCAGCATCCCGGCGTTGAGCCGACTGGGAGGAAAAAAACGGTACATCCAGGCGGACGCGGGCAGGAGGCGGCTTACCGGATAGGCGCGCGAAGGCTCCATCAGCGGGCCGTGAACCGCCCAACTCAGCATCTGCAGAGCGGTGAAATTCAGCATGATCGTGCTGATTACCTCGCTGACGGCAAAGCGCGCCCGCAGCCATCCGCATAACCCTCCCGCCGCCGCGCCGGCAGCGGCGCCCGCGGCCAGCACCACGGTGATTGCCGCCAGCCGCGGCATCGGCGCCAGATGGATCCCGCATGCCGTGGCCGCCAGCGCGCCTGCCAGCAGCTGCCCCTCCGCTCCGATATTCCACAGTGCGCCCGAAAAGGCGGTGCTGATCGCCAGCCCGGTAAAGACCAGCGGCGTCGCTTTGACCAGGGTGTCGGTAAACGCCAGCCAGTTGCCGAAGGCGCCGCCGGCCAAAGCGGCGAAAGTCGCGGCGGGATTGGCGCCCAGCGCGGCCAACGCCAAAGCGACCAGCGCCATCGCCAGCACCAGGGCCGCCAGCGGCTTGCCTGCGGCGGAGATCGGTTGCCTCACAACTAGCTCTTTGAGGTTTCGAAATCCCCGATTCCCATACGGGGGCGGCGCCTGGATGCGCCGTTGGGGCGCAAATTGGCTGCTCAAAAAAAGCGCCGGCGCCCGATTCAGCCAAACGCGGGCATCACTTCGCGCGCGAACTGCTCCAGCTTGTCCGACAATTCCGCCGCAGTGCGCCACTTGAACGATACCGACATGTAGTTGGCGCCCGCGCGCAGGTACTCGCCGGTCACGTCCACCGCCTGGCGTATCGAATCGACCGGCGGCGGCATCTGGACCGGGCTATGCTCGCCCAGGACATCGTGCTGCCATTGGCGCGTTTCGCCGGCGCCGATATCAAGCCCGCCGCTGACCCCGACCCAAAGCGATGCGGGATCGCGTCCATGCTTTTCCATCAGCGATTTGATCTGGCCCAGTCCCCTGACGACATCCTTGGGCGACAGGCTCATCGGAATCCAACCGTCGCCGATCGTAGCCACGCGGCGGAACGGTCCGTCGCCGAAGCCGCCGATGAAAATCGGGATGCCGCCCTTCTGCACCGGCTTGGGATAGGCGGCGACGTCATCGAATGATACGTACTTGCCGCTGAACTTCGGCGCATCCGCGGTCCACAACTCCTTCATCGCGCGCAGGTATTCCTCGGTGATCGCCGCGCGCTCCTTGAAGGGGATTCCCAGGCGGCGGAACTCGGCCTTCATCCATCCGCTGCCGACGCCGTACAGCACGCGCCCGTTGGACACCACGTCGAGCGTGGCGAGCGTCTTGGCCATCTGCACCGGCGGATGGTAGGGGACCACGCTGACGCTGGTCAGCAGCCTGACCTTGCTGGTAACGGCGGCAAGATATGACCCGATGACCGCGGTATCGTACCACAGCTTGGTCGAAATCGGCGCCTGCGGCCAGTTAGGCGTCAGCAGATGCTCGGGGAGCGTGATGGCATAATAGCCCAGCGAATCCCCCAGCCTGGCCACCTCCGCCATCTCGGCAAAAGAAACATAGCTGTAAGGAAAAACCCCGAACCCGAATTCCATCCGCCGGCCGGCCATAAAAATGCCCTCCATCAATATAGGCTTCTGAGCGCACTCCTACATGCGCCGGCCCGCGGCTGCAAGCGCCCAATCGATTGCTGAGCAGGGATGGAAGTTGCTCGCGCATATTGTTCACGCCAAATAGAATACGACTCTGATGCCGACCTTGAAGCGGACGGCCGCAATCGTCAGGTGACTTCGCGCCTGCAAAACGCCGGTGAAAACCGCAAAGCAAGTCACGGGCAAAAAATTACTGGTCGCTTGATTTATCGTTATGGCAGCAACCCCGACTGAAGAGCATCGTTCGGCAGACAAGGCGCCTTCACGGCAGGATTTGGAGCGGCTGTTTGCCCTGGAGCATCCGGATCCCCATTCGATCCTGGGAGCGCATCCGCAGGCGCAGGGGACTATCGTGCGGGCGTTTCGGCCCGACGCGGAACAGGTCAATCTGATTCCCGACCACGGACCGGCGCAGGCGATGATGCGGCGGCCGGGCACCGATCTGTTCGAAACTCTGGTGCAGGACGCCGAACCGGGCTTTCCCTACCGCCTCGAAATCGTGCGGCACCACGGCGGACGCATCAAAGCCGGCGACCCCTATCGCTTCCTGCCCACGCTGGGTGAGATGGACCTCTATCTCTTCCGCGAGCAGACCATGGAGCGGCCGTGGGAGAAGATGGGCGCCAACCCGATGGTTGCGCAGGGCGCGGCCGGGGTTTCGTTCGCGGTGTGGGCGCCCAACGCCCGCGGCATCAGCGTGGTGGGCGACTTCAACCGTTGGGACGGGCGCATCCACATGATGCGCCAGTTGGGCAGCTCCGGCATCTGGGAATTGTTCATCCCGGATCTTGACGCCGGCGAGCGCTACAAGTTCGAAGTCCGCCCGCGCGTTGGCGGATATCATCTTAAGGCCGATCCTTACTCCAAGGCGACCGAGCGCCCGCCCGCCACCGCGTCGGTGGTGTACCGGCCGAATTTCAGCTTCGATGACGCGCACTGGATGCAGTCGCGGCGCGCGCGCGAGGCCCTGCGCCAGCCGATGGCAATCTACGAGGTACATCTGAACTCGTGGCGGCGGGTGCCGGAGGAGGACCACCGGCCGCTGACCTATCGGGAGCTGGCGGTCGAACTGGCCGACTATCTCAACGACATGGGCTTCACGCATATCGAGCTGCTGCCGGTGATGGAGCATCCGTTCACCGGCTCGTGGGGCTACCAGGTGAGCAGCTACTTCGCGCCGACGGCGCGCTACGGCACCCCCGACGATTTCCGCTTCATGGTGAACTACCTGCATCGGCGCGGCATCGGCATCATTCTGGACTGGGTGCCGGCGCATTTCCCCAAGGACGAATTCGCGCTGGGCCGCTTCGACGGCACCGCCCTGTACGAGCATGCCGACCCGCGCCAGGGCGAGCATCCGGACTGGGGCACTTACATCTTCAATTACGGACGCGACGAGGTGCGCGAGTTCCTCATCAGCAGCGCCATGTACTGGCTGTTGGAAAATCATGTTGATGGGCTGCGGGTCGACGCGGTCGCCTCGATGCTCTATCTCGATTACGGCAAGCGGCCGGGCCAGTGGATTCCCAACGTCCACGGCGGACGCGAGAATCTGGACGCCGTAAGCCTGCTGCGCACGCTCAACCAGCGCGCCTACGGACGCGACCCCGGCATCATGACCATCGCCGAGGAATCAACCGACTGGCCGGCGGTGAGCCGGCCGACTTACGTGGGCGGTCTGGGCTTCGGCTTCAAGTGGGACATGGGCTGGATGCACGACACGCTGGAGTATTTCTCCAAGGACCCGATCCATCGCCGCTACCATCACCGCGACCTGACTTTCGGACTGCTGTACGCCTACAGCGAGAACTTCATCCTGCCGCTGTCGCATGACGAAGTCGTGTACGGCAAGCGCTCGATGCTGGGCAAGATGCCGGGGGACCGCTGGCAGCAGTTCGCCAACCTGCGCGCGCTGTACGCCTACATGTGGGCGCGGCCGGGCAAGAAGCTGCTGTTCATGGGCGGCGAATTCGGGCAGGAGAACGAATGGAACCACGACAGCAGCCTGGAATGGCATCTGCTGGAGCGGCCCGAGCATCGCGCGTTGCAAAGCCTGGTGCGCGACCTCAACCGCATCTACCGCGCCGAACCGGCGCTGTGGATCGCGGACATCGAGCCGGCGGGATTCAGATGGATCGACGCCGACGACGCCGACGACAACGTGATCGCGTTCATCCGCATCGCGCCCGCGGGCGGCAAGATAGTTTGCGTATGCAACTTCGCACCGGTGGTGCGCTACAACCATCGGCTGGGCCTGCCCGGCCCCGGCTACTACCGCGAGATATTGAATACCGACAGCGAGTTTTACGGCGGCAGCAACGTGGGCAACGGCGGCGGCGTGTGGGCGGAGCCGGTCTCCTCCCACGGCTTCGATCATTCGGCGGCGTTCACGCTGCCGCCGCTGGCGGTGGTATGGTTCGCCGCGCCGCAATGAAATCCATCGCCGGCAGACGGATTGCGCCGAAACAGGCCGAGACTTCGCCGATAGTCCGAGCGATGGCGGCAATCGCATAAAAACGGCGATTCGCGCGCGATTGTCAGTGATGCGCCGCTTATGTTAGCAATCTCGACAGATGGCGCTTATCCCGGCGGTTTCACGGCTCCCGTCCTCGCGCGCGGCCAGAGCCCTGCTGCTACCGGCGCTGTTGTTCGCAATGGCGGCCGCGATGCCGCAGTGTCCGATCGGCACCACCGTATATCCGGCACCGACCGGAACGGTTTCATCCACGCTTTACACCACGATGAACCTGAGCGGCGGCGGAGTGGTGACGCTTAATCCCGTGGTCGGGCCCAACTGCTACTACGGGATGACCTGTCATTTTCCGGCCGGATACGTGGGCACCTATCTGAATTACGTTTTGCCCAGCGGCGTTTCGGCCACTCTGACCAACTTCAACGGCACCTTCGCTCCGGCAGCGGGCGGTACCTACGCGATCACGGGAACGGCGTCGGGACTGGACAGCAGCGGGCGTCCGGTGACGGTCGACAAGGTGCAGGCGGAGATGCACATATTCTGCCGCAGCGGACGCGGCGGCGGCTGCACCAAGACCTACAGCGGCGGAAGCTTCACGCTGACGGTGGGAATCGCGTCGCCGGCGGTAACGCCCACCCCCGCGCCGACGGTTGCCGCGAGTCCCTCGCCGACGCCCACTCCGGAGCCGGATTCGTGAGGCGGCGGCGCGAGTATCCGCGCTGATGCGCTTACTCGCCGCGCCAGACCGGCTTGCGTTTTTCCAGGAACGCGCGCACTCCTTCTCTGGCGTCGGCGCTGGATCGCACCCGGGTCGCCAGCTCGTTGAGGTCTTCATGCTCGACCTCGAAGGCGCGGCTGATGGTGCGTCCGATCATGCGTTTCATCGCACGCACCGACAACGGGGCGTTGCCGGCGATTTTCTCCGCCCACGCCGCCGCGGCTGACAACAGTTGATCGTCGGGCACCACCTTGTGCACCAGTCCCATTTGGTGCGCCCGCGCCGCGTCAACGGGTTCGGCGAGATACATGATCTCGGCCGTGTTGGCGACGCCGATTACTTCGGTGAAACGCCGGAAGATGGCGTAGGTCGGCAGATAACCGATTCGCGCCGGGGTCATCCCGAGCTTCGCGCTCGCGGCCGCGATCCGCAGATCACACAGCAGCGGAATTACCAGCCCGGCGGTGAGCGCGTCGCCGTGAATCGCGGCGATTACCGGCACCGCCAGGGTCTGGATGCGATGCAGGATCCGGTCGGGCGCGAAGGCGGGTCCGCCGCCGGCGCGCTCCACGTCGCGCAGGTCAAGCCCCGAACAGAAGCCGCGTCCCTCGCCGCGGATGATGACGGCGCGGATGTCGCGGTCGCCTTCGATGGTGTTGAAGGCGGCATCCAGCGCCTCGAGCATCGCGATGTTGATCGCGTTGCGCTTCTCGGGACGGTTGAGCGCCAGCGTGACGTAATTGGGGTGACGTTCGATTTTGATTTCGTCGGCCATCGCGGCAGCCTCGCTTTTTTCCGGCATTGTGGCATCCTGCAAGCCGCGGGAGAAACCTTTTCCGGGTGCCGCCGTATCACCGTTGGAATACATCCGCCGCGGGAGGAACACGACCATGGCACAAAGCGCGGGCAAATGGGCGTACACCAAAGGGCTGCACGACCTCGGCCACGGATGCTACGCGTACTTGCAGCCTGACGGCTCCTGGGGATGGAGCAACGCGGGACTGATCGCCGACAGCGGCGAGTCGATGCTGGTCGATACGCTGTTCGACCTGCCGCTGACCCGCGCGATGCTCGACGCGATGCGCCGGGCGGAACCGGCTGCGGCCCGAATCGGCGCGCTCGTCAATACCCATTCCAACGGCGATCACACCTTCGGCAATCGGCTGGTGGAAGGCGCGCAGATAATCGCCTCGCGCGCCTGCGCCGAGGAGATGAGCCATGATTTGGGCGACCCGCGCCGCCTGGCGGAGATGAAACGCGCCAACCACCCCGACAGCCTGCTGGGCGCATTCATGGCCGAGATCTTCCGCCCCTTCGATTTCGAAGGCGTGGGCTTCGTGCCGGCGCCGACCGTTACCTTCGAGGGTCAACTGGAACGCCGCGTCGGCAACAAAACCGTGCGCCTGATCGAGGTCGGCCCCGCGCATACCCGCGGCGACGTGCTGGCCTACGTGCCGCAGGACCGCGTGATGTTCACCGGCGACATGCTGTTTATCAACGGCCATCCCATTATCTGGGCCGGTCCCGTGGCCAACTGGATCAAGGCGTGCCAGTTGATGCTCGACCTTGACCTGGAAGCGATCGTGCCCGGCCACGGACCAATCACCGGCAAGGACGGAGTGAGGGCGGTCAAGGACTACCTGGAATACATCACGGATCAGGCGCGCCAGCGCTATGACGCCGGGATGGGCGTATTTGAGGCGGCGCAGGATATCTCGCTGGTGGATTATTCGTCGTGGGGCGACGCCGAGCGCATCGTGCTCAACGTGGCGGCGCTTTATCGGGAATTTTCCGGGGGCAGGAAGCAGCACGAAGGCAATCTGTTCGAGCTGATGGCGCGTCTAAGGGCCGACCGCCGCGGGTAGAAAGATTTTCCGAAAAATGAGCGTTCGCGCGAGGGCGGATTATCGCTGCCGCGCAAGGGGCAAACAGGCTTGCCGCGAAGGCGGCGGGCTGCGACGATGCATTGCCGATGGCTTCGCTCTCCGACCTGGCCTGGCAGCGCGCGCTGCGGCCCCTGTTGTTCCGCCTCGATCCTGAATTAGCCCATCGGATGGTACTTGCGTTTCTGGCCGGAGTTCCGGTGGTTGCGGCCCCCGCGGACGATGCGTCGCTGAGCCGCCAGATCTGGGGCGTACGCTTCACCAATCCGCTCGGGCTGGCGGCCGGTTTGGATAAGGACGCGGCCGCCGTCGCGGCGTGGCAGCGATGCGGCTTCGGCTTTGCCGAAGTCGGGACTATCACGCCGCGTCCGCAGCCGGGCAATCCGCGTCCGCGTCTGTGGCGCGTGCCGCAAAGCCGCGCGCTGATCAATCAACTGGGGTTTCCCAGCCGCGGGATGGAAACTGCGGCGCGGCGGCTGGCGCGTTTGCGCCAGCGCGGTTTGACGCTGCGGCTCGGCGTCAATCTCGGACCCAACCGGCAGACCCCGCCCGATCAAATGGCCGAGGACATCGCGGCGCTGGCGCAGCGGCTCAGCCCGATGGCGGATTTCATCGTCATCAACCTGAGCTCGCCGAACACGCCGGGACTGCGCGAATGGCAGGCGCCCGGCCTGCTGCAAACGCTGGTGGCGCGCGCATTTCCGGATCGAGCCGGCCCGGCAACCGGTCGGCAGGGCGGGAAACCGCTGCTGATCAAGCTGGCGCCGGACCTGGATAGCGATCAACTCGGCGCGATTTGCGCGGCGGCGGCGCATTTGCGCGTGGACGGAATCGTCGCCACCAACACCACTGTGGCGCGCGAATCCCTGGGCGTGCCCAGCCCGCATCCAGGCGGCCTCAGCGGAGCGCCGCTCAAAGCCCGCGCCCGCGAGGTGATCGCGCAGATCTATCGCAACACCAACGGCCAAATCCCGATCATCGGCGTGGGCGGCGTCGCCAGCGCGCAGGACGCTTACGGACATATCCGCGCCGGCGCCAGCCTGGTGGAGCTTTACACCGGTCTGATTTATGAGGGGCCGGGACTGCCGCGGACCATCAAGCGCGGACTGCTTGAGCTGATGCGGCGCGACGGATACCGCTCGATCGCGGATGCGGTGGGGCGATCGGCGTGAACCTCATCGCGAATGGTAGCGCTCGATGTAATCGGCATATTGCCGGCGGATATCGTCCTCGGTCAGGCCGAAATCCTCCGCCCTGTAGCGATGGAATCCGGGTTTGGCCTGCGCATGCTGGTCGAGCCATTGTTTCATCGCCGCTTCCACCTCGGGCTGGAGCGTCAAATCGAAACGCCGGTAGATGGCGCGGATAACGCCGATCGGGTCGGCGACGAAGTCCTCCATTTGCACGTCGTGAAAGTTCTCCGGATGGCGGTCGTGCGCGGCCATCGCGCGCTTGAGACCGATGCTCCACAATCTGTTCTCGCGCGGTCCGTCGTCCAGAGGGTTGGCCGCCGGCACGATCGATTTGCGGATCATCATGATCAGGCTGCAGATCGACGGGATCGCTTTGACCGGATCGCGATGGGTCTGGACGATGCAGGCGTCGGGATAGACCTTGAGCAGCGGCTCGATCCCCAGAATGTGGCCGGGATTTTTCAGCAGCCAGCGCTTGTCGCGTTCGCGATAGCCGATCAGACGCAGGTTGTCGCGATGGCGCAGATAGACCGCGGTCTCATCCTGCGCCATCCACCATTGGTCATAGCTGGGGATGTGCAACTGCGAAGCGAACATGTTGCTGATGAAGTTCTGGCGCATGATGTTGAGGCATTCGTCCACCTCCTCGGCCGCCATCTGATGGATCGCGCCGATCATCGGGTTGGCCTGCAGCATCGCGTTGAGGTTGGCCTCGGCGTTCTGGAAGAGCGGATGGCTGCGCCATTTGCGCCGCGGCGGCCGCACCATCGGAGTCTCCGCCAGCCAGTACTCAAGCCCCTGGAATTGCGGATCGAGCGCCAGCACCTTCTGCAGCGGCGTCGTCCCGCTGCGGATCAGGCCGGTGATGATCAACGGGCGGCGGATTTCCGTTTTGAGGCAGTCCGGATTCTCATGCCATCCCTTTTGCGAATACAGCCGGCTGATCAGGGCCGCCAGAATCATCCCGAATACGCGCTCGCGCAGTTCCCCTTGGGGTGCGAGGTCGGAATCGATCGCGGCGAGCAGAGCGCGCAGTCCGGCCAGGTAATCGTCGGGTCCGAAATCGCTGAACCCGACCTCCGCCATCGCCATGTCATGCAGCAGCGCTTCGGCGTCGATGAACTTGCTGGGTATAGCCAGTGGCATCCCGATGTCCCTCGTGGAGCGGGGCGGCGTTGCCGCCCGCGATTGCTTTATTGGGCCGCGCCGCTTTTGCGCAGTTCGGCGACGCGCGGCTCCTGCACGAGGATGCCGGCCGCGGTGAGCTCGTCGATACGGCTGTGCGGCATCCCCAGCACCTCGGCCAGCACGGCCTCGTTATGCTCGCCGACCATCGGTGCGCGCCGCGCGATGGCGGGCGGGGTTTGCGAGAAATGAAACGGCGTACGCGCAATCCCGATCGGACCGGCTCCCGGATGCGCCACTTCCTGGATAAAGCCGCGCACCCGCGTCTGCTCCCGATTGATTACTTCAGCAGTGTCCGCCACCGGCGTGCTGAGGATGTGGGCGCGTTCCAGGATCGCCAGCGGCTCTTCGCGGTTGGGGAATGACTGCAGCCAGTTTTCCACGATCTCGTTTACCAGCGCCTGATGTTCCATCCGCCGCCCCGGCGTGTCGAAGCGCGGATCGGCGGCCAGCTCGGGCCGGCCAATCGCCCTGGTGAAGATGCCCCATTGATATCCCAGTACCGAGATCGCGACGTAGCCGCCGGTGGCCTTGAAGATGCCGAACGGAGCCAGCCCGGTGGAATGTCCGCCGGCGCGCCGCTGCTGGACCCCGGTCATGTTATAGGCGACCATGCCGAGGCTGTTCATGTAGGCCAGACATTCGACCAGCGCGATGTCGATGTACTGGCCCTCGCCGGTGCGCTCGCGATGAAACAGCGCCGCGCTGACCGAGGCAAAGGCGCTGAGTCCGCCGGTGCAGTCGCCCACGTTGACGCCCGGATAAAGCGGCGGACCCTCGGGATTGCCCACCAGGTTCAGCAGACCGCCGGCCGCCTGCGCGATCAGATCGTTGCCCGGCCGATGTGCGTCGGGACCGTTCTGGCCGAAGCCGGAAATCGAACACATGATGAGCCGCGGATTGAGCGCGCGCAGCGCTTCGTAGCCGAGCCCGTAGCGGGTCACCACGCCCGGGGTGAAATTCTCCAAAAACACGTCGGCGTGCGCGATCAGGTCGCGCGCGATTGCGGCGCCGTCGGGATGCTTTACGTTGAGGCAGACGCTGCGCTTGCCGCGGTTCTCGCTGACGAAGCCGGCGCCCCATCCGGCTTTGGTGACGGGCACGCGCATGTTGTCGCCGGCGGGAGGAAGTTCCAGCTTGATCACGTCGGCGCCCAGATCGGCCATCATCTTGGCCATCATCGGCCCCGATACCCACTGGCTGAACTCGATCACCCTGATGCCCGTAAAAATTCCGGCCATGGAGAAACCTCCCGCTCAACACGCGCTTGCGCCACTGTTACCGCAGACGATGCCCGAAGCGCCAGAATCGCGGGCAGGAAAGGCGCGATGACTGTTCGCAGTCCCTGAGCGTCCTGATTTGTCAGGACGGTTGCAAAAATTCGACGGTGTTGCCGTCGGGGTCGCTGACCATCGCTACGATTACGCCGGGGCGGACTTCGGTGACGGGCATGTACGGCTTGATGCCCTGGCCTTCCAGCCGGGTCAGCAGTCCGCGCAGGTCCGGCACGCTAATCGTGAAGTAGCGCAGGCCGGACGCCTCGAACGGGCCGCCGGGCGCCGCCTTGCCCTCGCGCGGCGCGGGAAAAGTGGACAGCTTGATGTGGCTGGTGCCGCATAGCAGGCGGTACATCCTGCCGCCGCCGGGCAGCGGCTGCTCGCCGATTTGTTCCATCCCGAGGGCGTCGCGATAAAAGGCCAGCGCCCTGGCGCCGTCGCTGACCACGATTCCCAGGTCGATCGAATCTTTTGCCGTCTTCATCTGCTCTCCTGCCCGATTGTAATGCGCGTGTGCGGTCACTGTTATCGCAAATGACGGCCGGTGCGCCATGCGGCCGGGCGGTTGCGGGTTTGCGCAGCGGCGCCTGTGCAACCTATGGTTGAATTTCGGCACAGGGAGGTGACGCCGCGATGTTCATAATGCGCTTCACTGAACGGCCCTACGTGGCCTACACCGAGAGTGACGTCAGAAGCAGCTTCCGCAATTCGGTGCGCCTTACCTTTTCCAACGCGCATTTCGATCCGCAGGTCGGCGCGCGCGTTTACGACGAGGCGTTCGAGGAGAATCAATACGCCGAGGAAGCCGGCTTCGACGGTATCATGCTCAATGAGCATCACAACACGCCCACCTGCATGGGCGCGACCATGAACCTCGAAGCGGCCGTGCTGGCGCGCATCACGCGCAAGCCGAAGATCGTGCTGCTGGGCAATCCGCTGCCGATTTTCGACAATCCGGTGCGGCTGGCGGAGGAGCTGGCCGAGATCGACATGATGTCGCACGGGCGCCTGGTGTCGGGCTTCGTGCGCGGCACCGGAGTCGAGAGCTGGGCCACCAACACCAATCCGATTCACAACCGTGAACGTTTCCAGGAAGCGCACGATCTGGTGATCAAGGCGTGGACCACGCCGGGGCCGTTTCGATGGGAGGGCAAGCATTACCAGTTCCGGGTGGTCAATCCGTTCCAGGTGCCGATGCAAAAACCGCATCCTCCGGTATGGATTCCCGGCGTGGGCAGCCCCGAGACGCTGGTCTGGTCCGCACAGCATCGCTACCCCTACATCTATCTGGAGACCGACCAGGAATCGACGCTGCAGATGATGAACATCTACGGCCATGTTGCGCGCGGGCTGGGCTACCAGGCCGGGCCGCAGCATTTCGGCTACTTGTGGCGCATCCACGTGCAGGACACCGACGAGAAGGCGTCGGAAGTGGGCAGGGGCTTTCTCATCGGCAACGCCGGCGTCGGGCGCGTGCCGATGCCGGTGGATTTCATGGCGCCGCCGGGATACAACCTGCGCGGCCAGCTCCCCAAGGACGTCCTCGAGCTGTACAAAAAGCCGCTCAGGCATGACCCGCTTTACGGCGGCGTTGACGCCGCCAACTGGGAGCAGGTCACCGAGAGCAACCGGGTGGTCGTGGGCAGTCCCAAAACCGTCATCCGCAAGATCCGGCAGGGCCTGGAGATGCTGCGTCCGGGGATCCTCGGCGTATGGAGCAACGACGGCACGATCGGGCATCGCGATTCGATGCGATGCCTGCAACTGATGAAGGAGGAAGTGCTGCCGGCGCTGCGCGAAATCGGCAAGGAGCTGGATTTGCCGGGGCCGTTCGAAGCGGCGCCCTGACTCCCCCGCTATCCATCAACGTTTGCGCGAACCTGATTTGAGGCATCGCAGTATGACGGTCGAGTACGAGACAATCTCTGTCACCGCCGGCGGATCCAGGATCGAAGTGCTCAAGGGCGGGCGCGGGCGTCCGCTGGTCGCGCTGCACAGCATTGAAGGCAACCTCGGATGGCTGCCGTGCTACCAGCGGCTGGCCGATCGTTTCACGGTCTACGTCCCGACCCATCCGGGATACGCCGGCTCCGAGCGGCCTTCATGCGTGGAGAGTTTCATCGACTTGGCGCGGTTCTATCCGTGGATCCTGCAGGAGCTGGGAATCGGCAGGGCAACGCTGATGGGACATTTCATCGGCGGATGGCTGGCGGCGGAAATGGCTGCCATGTGCCCGGACGCGGTCGAGAAGCTGGTGCTGATCGACGCCGCGGGCATCAAGCCCGAACGCGGCGAAATCGCGGACATCTTTCTGCACGGTATCGAGGGTACGCGCGAGCTCTCATTCCATGACGCGCAACGCTCGCGCGAGTACGAGGCCTTCTTCCCGCCGGCCAAAACCCCCGAGCAGCGCGAACTGCAGAATCATAATCGCGAAGCCACCACGCGCTACTGCTGGAAGCCGTACGCGCACGATCCGATGCTGCCGCTGCTGCTGGGCCGGCTGGATGTTCCGGCGCTGATCGTGTGGGGGAGAGAGGATCGAATCGTGCCGCTGGAATGCGCCGATCTGTTTCACGCGGCGATCCGCAATTCGCGCCTGGCGGTAATCGACGGATGCGGCCATCTACCCCAATTCGAACGGCCGCAGGAATTGGATCGGATCCTGTCCGATTTTCTGCTGCGCGATTGACGGTCAGGCGGGTTCCGCTCCGCCTCTCAGGAAACTCAGCAGGGTGGCGCCGTTGCGCGACGTCACCGTATGGGTGCAGCCCTGGGGGCGGAAGTTGAGATTGCCCGCGGTTACTTCGCCATAGTCGTCGTCGGTTGCGCCCTCAATGACGAAAATCAACTCATCGCCCGTATGCCGATGGCGCGGGATAGTCGCTCCGGGCTCGAACCGCGACAGCATCGCCATCCGCCCGGTGGCCTTGTCGCTCCAGATGCGTTTGGCGCGAACGCCGGGGATCCCCTCGCTCCAGGGAATGTCGCTGAGCTGAAAGATTTGGGTCTGCGGCGCGTCGCCAATCTTGTCCGCCGCTTCCAATCCGCCGGTGAAGATTCCCAAAACGGTCGCGCCGTTGCGGCTGTCGCCCGTATGGACGCATCCGCGGGGACGATAGCCAACGTTGCCCGCTTGGATTACCCCGCTCTCGTCGCTGATCGCGCCCTCGATGACGTAGAGCAGTTCGTCGCCGACATGCCGATGCAGCGGCAGTTGGCCGTTGGCCCAAAACCGCGTCAATATCGCCTTGCGCTGGGTGGGCGGATCCGACCACAGGTCCTTGGTCCACAATCCAAAGCGGCCCAGACGCCATTCGAGGTCGGCGATCCTTATGGTTCTGGAGGGTGGGCTCGACTCAGCCATCGGTTTCCTCCTGCCTGAGGCTTGCGCACCAGCCTACCAGAGCAGGCCGGAATGAGGGGAGAGGCGGACACCAGGAAGGGCGTACGCCGGCAGACAGCCGCGGACTACCGCCGTGCGGTCAGTCGAGAGTGCCGGTCAGTGAGGCGGCGTCGCTGCCCGCCAGGTTTCGTTCTCGCCTTGGGCTAACCAGTGCACAGACACCCGCGCCCTCGCGGGCTTACCACCTATGCTTGGCGGGCGGGGACGCGCGCTCCACCGCCCGACGTCTCGAACCGTACGATACGAGAAGCGCAGGCGAGGCTTCAGTAGACTCCGGCCGCCTTGATAATCGTGGGGCCGTCGTGGCTGGGGATGCGGGGCGCGGGTTTGCGCTTCAGCGCGCGCTCGATCATCGGCTCGACAACGGCGGCTTTTTCGCGCGCCCGTTTGGCGTCGCGATCCTTGAATTCGGGCAGCACTTCGCGGCCGAGCAGCTCCATCGCCTCGCAGATGTCTTCATGCCGGTAATTGCACAGCTGGCCCATCAGACCGACCTGATCCGCGCCCGACTGCTCGAATTTGCGCAGCTTGTCGCGCACGTATTCCAGCGTCCCGACGCATTGATTGCCCGGTTTGCCGTATAGATGCGGAAACGCCTTCTGCAGGTCGATCGGATTTTTCTGGAACTTCTCCCATACGCTGGTTTTGCCCGGTTCATGCTCGCCGTCGCCGAAGTAATGCGATGAGGCGTGAAGGAAGAAATGCTCCGAACCGCGCAGCATCTGCTTGAGCCGCTCCTCGCTGCGTGCGGCCATGAACGGCGCCACGAAGAAGATGTTGGGGTTAACCGCAAAGCCAATCGGCTCGCATTCGTTGGCCAGGCTGTTGTAGTAGCTGTCCACCAGCGGCTTGATCTCCTCGGGCGGGACGAAGGTGATGGTCAGCGATCCCATGCCCAGTTGCGCGGCCAGGTTGATGGTTTCCGGTTTGGACGCCGCCAGCCACAGCGGCGGATGGGGCTTTTGCAGCGGCTTGGGGATGACGTTGCGCACCGGCATCCGGAAATGCTTGCCCTCATAGCCCTGAAACGGGGTCTCCGCCATCATCCGGCACACCGCTTCCAGCCCCTCGCGCCACTTCTCGCGCTTTTCCGCACGCTGCTGACAGAAGCCGCCCAGTTCCGATTCCGAGGACGATTCGCCGCTGCCGAAATCCAGCCGCCCGTCGCTGACCAGGTCGAGCGCGCTCAGCCGCTCCGCCACGCGCGCCGGATGATTATAGCCGGGCGAGGTCAGCACCACGCCGTGGCCGAGCCGGATGTTCCTGGTACGCTGGCTGCATGCGGTGAGGAAAATCTCGGGCGCCGAGCAATGGGAATATTCTTCCAGAAAATGATGCTCGACCGCCCACACGTAATCGAAGCCCAGCTTGTCAGCCAGCGCGGCCTGTTCGATCGCTTCCTTGTAGACGCGATGCTCCGATTCGGCATCCCATGGGCGCGGCACCTGCAGCTCGAAAAAGAAACCCAGCTTCATGTAAATCCTCCGGCTCCGGCCCAATCATGTTTGAACCAGCGCTCAGGTCATCTTAATACAAACCGCCGCCCGCGGGCAGGGCCCCAGGTCAATATGCAAGCCGGTAAACCCGCGATGCGGTGGCGGCGAACAGCGCCTCCTTTTCGGCTGGCGAACAGCCTGCCGCGATGCGCTTGAAGGCGTTCCACAAAATCGCGTAGCTGCAGGATTCCTTGTCGGCGGGAAAGTTGCTCTCAAACATGCAGCGCTCAGGGCCGAACGCCTGGATGCAGGTTTCGAGGTACGGCCGCAGCGCGTCCGCCAGCTCCTGCGACGACGGCGGCATGGGCCGGTTGCGAAAGCTCAGTCCGGAGAAGAACGGATTGGCGAGTCCGCCCAGCTTCACGTACACGTTGGGACAGGCGGCCAATTCGCGCATCGCCGCCCGCCACGGCGCGAACATCTCCTGGCGCCGATGCGCATACGGACCGGCGCCGAGCGGACCGCCGCAATGGTTGACGACGATGGTGGTATCCGGAAAGGCGCGCGCCAGATCGGTCAGGTCGGGCAGCTGGGTCTGGAACTGCATCGCATCGCAGACCAGTCCGTGGGCGGCCAGACGGGAGAAGCCGGCGCGGAATGGCCGTTGCAGCAGCAGATGCGGCGGCGGCTGGACCGGCGCCCAGTTCACCGCCGCGTCGTATTGGGCGTTGCTGCGGATACCGCGAAAGTAACCTTTGCCGGCCGCGATGTGCGCCTGCAGTACTTCATCCACCGCCGCGCCCATGGCCAAATCGGCGTGGCCGATGATGCCCCGGCAGATATGCGGCGGGGCTTTATTGCCGGAGAACTGCGCGGCCACTGCGGCGACGAATTCCGTCTCGCCCACCGGGCGCAGATGCTCGGGGCCGTGTTTGCGATACCAGGCGCCGGTTTCCAAAAAAACGGTGGCGCGGACGTTGTGTCCGGCGCCCAGATCCCGCAGCAATTCCGGCGTCATGTATCCGAGCCATTCCCATAGATGATGATGCGGATCGACGATGGGCAGCTCGGGCTCCAAAATCTCCTCGGTCCGCCCGCTGAGCCATCGCTCGTCGACGTAGTTATTCCACCGCACCGGACCCGCGATTTCAGGTCGGTCGCTCATCGGAACGCCTCCAGCGCAAGATGCGGATCGCATACTCCAGGCGCCGTCAACGCGCCAGGCGCGCGCGATGCGCGCGGTGGCCAATCCGCTCAACGGACCGCTATCCTTGTATCAGGCGCAGCCATGAAGACCATCATCGAACCGTTTCGCATCAAGAGCGTCGAGCCGCTGCGGCATACGACCCGCGAGCAGCGCGACGCGTTGATCAAAAATGCCGGCTACAACCTGTTCAAGCTTCAAGCCAAAGACGTGCTGATCGATCTGCTCACCGATTCGGGCACCTCCGCGATGTCCACCGGGCAGTGGGCGGCAATGATGCGCGGGGACGAATCCTACGCCGGCAGCGCAAGCTTCTTCCGCATGAAGCAGGTGGTGCAGGACCTGATGGGCTTTCGCCACGTTATCCCGACCCATCAGGGACGCGCGGCGGAGCGCATCCTGTTCAGCGTGATGTGCCGGCCGGGGCAGGTGGTGCCCAACAACACCCACTTCGACACCACGCGCGCAAACATCGAATTTGCCGGCGCCCGCGCCGTCGACCTGCCGATACCCGCGGCGGCCGATACCCAGGCGCAGCTGCCGTTCAAGGGCGATATGGACGTGGCGGCGCTGGAGCGGCTGATTGCGCAGGAGGGCGCGCAGCGCATACCGCTGGTCATGATGACCGTCACCAACAACTCGGGCGGCGGCCAGCCGGTCTCGATGCGCAACCTGGAGGCGGTGCGCGAAGTGGCGAGCCGGCATGGCATTCCGTTCTACCTCGACGCCTGCCGCTTTGCCGAAAACGCATGGCTGATTGGCGAGCGCGAGCCCGAATATCGCGGCTGGCCGCCGCGCGAGATCGCGCGCAAGATGTTCGCGCTGGCCGACGGATGCACCTTTTCAGCCAAGAAAGACGCCTTCGCCAACATCGGCGGGATGCTCTGTACCAACGACGACCGGCTGGCCGCGCAGGAAACCAATCTGCTGATACTTACCGAAGGCTTTCCCACTTACGGCGGGCTGGCCGGGCGCGACCTCGAAGCAATCGCGGTTGGTTTGGAGGAAGTGCTGGACCCCGACTACCTGCGCTACCGTATCGTGTCGACCGCGTATTTGGGGCGTCATATCGCGCAGGGCGGCGTGCCGATCGTGGAGCCGCCGGGCGGGCATGCGGTTTATATCGACGCGGCGCGGATGCTGCCGCATATTGCGCGCTCCCGGTTCCCGGGTCAGGCGCTGGCGGTGGAATTGTACCGCCATGCCGGGATCCGCTCGGTGGAAATTGGATCGGTGATGTTTGGTGCGGCGGCGCGCCATGAACTGCTGCGTCTGGCGATACCGCGCCGCGTCTATACGCAAAGCCATATCGATTACGTGGTCGAGGCGATCCTGGAGGTCAACGCTGCGCGCGATCGCATCCGCGGCATGCGCATCGTGGAGGAGCCGCCCTTCCTGCGCCATTTCAGCGCCAGCTTCGATTGGATCGATTGACCGCCGCGCGAGCGCGTTGCCGCCGGTTTGCGCTATGATGCGTCGGAAAAAAACCGGAGGAATCCGCCATGGCGCAAGCACAGCAAACCCTTGTCAGCCCGGCAATGATCGAAAGCAAGGGTGTATGGAGCCGCGAGCACGTATCGCCGCCGGTTTCACGGTCGGATATTCGCAAGTGGGCGATCGCGGTGTATTGGCCCCAGACCCCGCCGCGCCTGTTCTGGGACGAGGAGTATGCCCGTACCACGCGCTGGGGCGGGATCATCGCGCCCCAGGATTTCAATCCGTTCGCATGGCCGATCAAGGCTGATACCGCCCTGGCGCCCCTCATCCCCAGCGGCAGCGGCAAGGGCAAGCGCGGCATGAACGGAGGGCAGACGGACACCTACTTCGCGCCGATGCGCCCGGGTGACGTTATCAGTTCGCGCACGCGTCTGCGCGACTGGAACGAACGCGAGACGCGCCTGGGCTTGACGCTGTTCATGTACACCGAGACGGAATGGTGGAATCAGGACCACCAGCTGGTCAAGCGGCACATTCAGAATTTCATCCGCTATTGAGCCCAACGTCAGGAGCGTTGCCGGTCGTATTCTCCCCGCCGCGCATGAAGAACGGTTGCGCGGCCCTTACCAGCGCCCGCCGCGCAGCGGGAGAGCAAACAGAGGAAACGGTTATGGCGGTGAACGTATATTTCGAGGATATAAACGTAGGCGATCGGATACCGGCGTGGTCGCGCAAAACCGATTTCATGAACTGGAACCGCTACGCCGCGGTCAACGACGAGTTCATATACATTCACATGGACGATGAGGCCGGGCGGGCCGCGGCCAATCCGCAGGGCGCCTTCGGGATGGGCAATCTACGCTTCGCCTATATCCTGAACGCGCTGCGCGACTGGCTGGGCGACGAAACCGAAATCAGAGAACTTTTCTGTGAATTCCGCGCTATCAATCAGAAAAACGACGTCCTTACCGTGATCGGCACGGTGACGGGCAAAAGCGTCGAAGAAGGCGAAAATCGGGTTTACCTCGACGTCGATGTCGTCAATCAGACCGGCGCCAAAACCTGCCCCGGCAAAGCGATCGTGGTGCTGCCCCGCCGCGGCTGACCGACGTCAGGGCGCCGCAGCCTCAGGGTTTTTTCCCCACCGCGGTAAAGCATACCAGGCATCCCAGGAACCGGCCTGACTGGTCGCGCTGCTGCAAATCTTCGAACCAGCGCGCCGCCGCCGCTTGCTCGATCAGTCCGCGCTCGACCGCCGCATGCGCCGCCGCATCCAGTCTGAGCAAGGCGTTGGTATCGGACAGGCTGTGGGAGAGGATGGGGATGGGCGTGGTGGAGACGCCGGTCAGACCGCTTTGCTTGAACAATCCGAACAGTGAACGTCCGATCCACGACGATCGGATGCTCTCGGCCAGCGCCTGCACCACCGCCCGCGAGGTGGCGCGGTCTTCGGCGTCGATAACCAGGGTGGAATGATCGGGCTCGAACACCACCAGGCGGCCGCCCGGACTCAGCACGCGAACCATCTGGGCCACGGCGCGGGCCGGGTCGGCCAGATGCTGGAGAACGCGTTCCGACCAGCAGGCGTCGAAAGCGGCGTCGGCAAACTGCAGTTGATGCGCGTCGCCGACCGCGAACTCGACCGCGGCGGCTTCCGACCTGCGGCGGGCCTGCGCCACCATCGCGGCGCTGGAGTCGATCGCAACCACGCGGCCCTGCGGCCCAACAATCGCGGCGAGTTCGCGCGCGTCGTCGCCCAGACCGCAGCCGACATCGAGCACCGCATCGCCGGGGCGCAATTGAAGCAGGCGGTAACGGGCGCGGCTTAAATCCCGCAGACGCGACCCGGTTCGTTCCAGATAACCGACGTATTGAGCAGTCTCCCCCGCCGCATCCAGTTCACTGAATCGTCCGGGCTTAAATCCAGCTTCGGAACCTGGCGTCATGGCAATCCTCCGTTCGCGACCTCAGAGCTCATTATCATCGCCGATTCGTGCGGCGAGGGCAGCAGCTATTGCAAATTTTTGCCGCACCGTGAAGTGTTCAATTTAGCGTAAAACCGGATTTTTGCGCACCGCAGCGTCAGGCGAGTTGTCAAAGAGAGTGAATCCTCCCGACGAAGCGGCGGTCAAGCCGCACTCTAACAATCTGATAACAGCACACAGTCAGCTAGTAAGACTCCCCAATTTGTCATAAAAACGCACCAAAGGCGACCGGAGGTCGCCGCAAAAGGAGAACCACTATGGAATTGCGTTTACTGGAAAGCGAAACCGAACGGGCTGCTTTTGAGCATGCGTTGACACAAGCGCGCGCGAGCAAGGGCTCCGGCTTTATGGAGAAGCGGCGCTCGCGGCTGGGACGCGTGCATTTGGCCTTCGCCGATCTGTGGGCCGTGTTTGACGAAACCAGCAGCACGCCGGATCGGATGTTGGCCGGTTTCGCCATGCATAGCCTCGATCTGTTCAGTCAAAGCTATCCCAAGCCCGACCTGACGCATCTGCCGCCCGCGGAAGTATTCGAAGTCGGCGAGCTATGGGCCTCGAGCCTGGGCGCGGGAGCCGCGGCCCGTCATGGCGGCTTTATCGTGCTGGGGACCTTCGCTGCGACGACGCTGCTGATTTACCCGATCGCCAAACCGTGGGATCTGACCGGGAACTATCCTGACTACCGCGCGGTGGACGCGCCGATCGAATGGCCGTTTGCCGAAACTCTGGACGGACAGAAGATTTACGTGCAGCCTATGATCCTGGACGGCGCCAATCTGGCGCGGCGTATCTCCTCGGCTATGGGCGCAGGTTTTGAGGCGCTCGACGGTAGTCGCCGGTTTCGCTTCGATAATCCTCTGGCCGCGGCGATTGAAGAGCGCAGGAGAGAGCGAATGGCGCGCGCGGCCCATCGCGAGCAGCGGCTGGCGTTGGCTCACACGGAGCGCCGGATCGACATGGATCGGATGTCGTCCGCCATCAGCGCGAAATGAGTCACAGCGACTTCGAAGGCGGCCGGCTTGCGGCGTTCTCCGGTGCCCAGCTGCGAAGGGAAATGGCATGAATAAATACAGCAGGGACGATTTGGACGCGAACGCGTTGCGCAGACTGCTCAGCGAAGATCAATTGGACGCGCTGGCGGAACTGGTCAGCCGCAGCAGCGCTCTCCTGTTCGATTCCGTGGCCGGAAAGGGATGCTGGCAGACGGAATTCAGCGATGAAGAGCGCCGCGTGATTTGTCAACGCATCATGGTGCGGATGGTGGGGGAGTTGTTCAAACCCCAGCAGTCGCCCAACTCGCGTGGGCCAATCCTGCACTGAGGATTACGGGAGCAAAAAACTACAACGCGTAATACGACCGGGAAGCCGCGCAGCCGGGTTGGCCGATCGCAGAAATCCGATCGCCCCGCGACCGGCTTCCCACGTCACCCGGCAAGGCGAGGACAAACAGACCGCAGCTTATCTTCAGATAAACCTGACAGATCGTCGAAAACCGGAACCGGGTGGGGGCGCTGGCCGCGCCCCTCATTTCATGATCTGAACCAAACCGCCGGGCGTTGAGTACTTGGCGAAATCGCGGTATTCCGCCGGTACCGCCTGATTGATCAGCACGTCGTGTCCGTGTTTGTCCTGGGTGGTGCCGATAGTCAGGTGATTGTTCTGTACGTCCCAGATTACCGACGTGACTGACGCCGGCACCATCCCGAGCGACCCCGCCGGGGTATCGCGAGGGGCGACCAAGGCAATTTTCCACAACTTGAGGTTGGCGTCGTAAACGTCTTCCCAAAGCGCGTAATGGGTCTGCGAGTCCTCGTAGATGATGCGGCTGCCATAGCAGTAATGAGCCCGTTCGGAGGGCACCCGGCGCACGTCGATCACGTCCACGTCGCGGACCTGCCACCAACCCCAGGAGGGCTTGGGCCATCCTACCGGCATATCGTAGGCGGCGGGGAAATCGCCGGCGCCGCCCGGGTAGTTGCCGGTCAGGGCGAGGATCTTTCGATGGCCCAGAAAGTGCGCGTCGAACAGTGCTATACCGCCATTGAAGCCATTGTTGCGGGCGTCGTCCTGCAGATAGTCGGTTCCCACCACCTGGGTGCAGCGCGCCGGTACGCCCAGCCGCAGCGAGCGCCGGAATGACGGTATGTAGACATAGAGTTCCTCGGGCCGCTGATTGTTCCTGAAAAATTCCGTCAGTTGCGCCGTGTATTTCGACTGTTCGGGAGCCTCCACCTGGGTCCACTGGGTAAGCCATACGTCGGGCGCCCGCGGATCGTCGCGCGGGATTCCGGGATCGGTGCGATACGCGGTCTGACGATATACATAGCCCAGCAGCGTGCAGGCCACGTTGAGGAAATGGTCTTCCACGCAGGTCAGAAAAGGATTTTCCGGGGTTCCCGCGATCAGATGCGGCGTATACGCGAACCACAGGTCCACCAGCAGCTTGAAGCCCTTGTCGGGTTCCTGCGGGTCAGGAAAGGGCAGGCCGCCGCTGTAGCCGGCGATGTCGTTGTGGCCGTTGGGCAGATGCACGACCCGGACCGCGGCGCGCCGCCCGGCGTCGAGATAGGCGGCGGGCGGCGGATTGATCGCGGTGGGGACCACCTTCATGCCCGCCCCCTGCGGCATCCGCCAGAAAAAGCGGCCGGCGAACAGCCCCTGCATTCCCATCGGCATGTACTGCTCGAACTGACGCCAGTTGCGGACCGTGATCCTGGTGCCCGCGGAGATTGGCGCATGCGCCCCGGAACTCAACGCAAGCCAATCCCGCAGATCCGGTTGTTCCGCAGAGCGCCGCTCCTGCGCGTTGGCCAATCCGCCGATCGCGAGGGTCAGCAAAGCGGCCAGGCCGCATATTGCCATACCGCGTATCAAAACAGCGGCGCCCCCGATGTGTCCGCCAGGGGATTGGTTTTTCACAATTCGTCAGCGGGACAAGCGGTAGCGGCAGACAGCGGGTGGGTTGTTTGCAACATTCGTCAGGCGCGAGCAACTTAACCGAACGCCAGTCAGGTGGCAACAATTCCGCCAGTAACAAGTCGTTACTAACTGTACAGTAACCGCTCCCCTTTGCGCGGCGCCCCGCGCTTGACTAAGCTGAATTGCCGGCTTGGCAACCACAGGGGAAGGAACCGAGAGTGGCGTTCAGAAAAAAAGAGGCCAATGCGTTTGCTCATTTCATCCGCTCACGCCGGCGCGCGCTTGACCTGACCCAGGAGGAGATTGCCAACCGGATCGGAACCACTACGCCGTATGTAGGCCATCTGGAATCCGGCAAGCGGCATCCTTCGGAAAAAGTTGTGGTCAAACTTGCCGATGCGCTTGGGGTGGATCGCGCCGAACTGTTCCTGTTGGCCAATCCCCAGGCCGAAGCCATCATCGCGCCAGCCGCGCAGCCCTCCCAGGACTCCGCGTGGGAGGAATTTCGCAAAGACAAGCGGCTGCATCGGATTCATAATATATCGCCCGAAGAGCTGGCGCTGCTGTCCAAGGTCGATATGATGGGCCGGGTTCGAAGTTCGCGCGACTTCCTGTTTATCATCAACACGGTACGGCAGGCCTTCGGGCGCTGAAAAGCCCAGCCCGCTAGCGGGCACCGCTGGGAGCAAGCTCCACGCTGCCGGCCGCGGGCTGCGGAAGCTGATCGTAACCGGCCGCCGGATGCGCCGCGAGCGCCGCGATGCCGCCGGCGATACAGACCGCCCCGCACAGCTGCATTGCGAGGACGTAGCTCGCCGTGCGGTCGAAAGCCCGGCCGACCAGCACCGGTCCGATCGCGAATCCGATCAAGCCGACAAAGTTCAGCACGCCCCACAATGAGCCGAAGCGTCTGAGGCCGAGCGTTTCAGCCAGAAGGACCGGCGCGGCGATGGGCGAGGAGCCGGCGAAAAGCCCGATCAGCGCCAGCGCCGCAATCAGGGCAGGATGTGCGGCGCGGCCCAAACCGATAAAGCCGAACAACGCCACGCCGACGCCCAGTGCCGCCATCGAGCCGGCCAGCGTGGCGCGTCCGCCGAATCGATCGGCGGCGATACCGATGAGGAAAAAGCTGGCCACCGCCACTGCCGCCGCCGTGCTCATCAGAATCGCGGCGGTGTTCTGCGCATAGCCGGCGCTGAGCGCCATCGGCACAAAATGATAATGCAATCCGCCGAAACCGGCGCCGTAGCATAGCTGTACAAAAACCAGCAGCCAGAATGGCGCCGTGCGCAGCGCCTGACCGAACTCCAGTCCAGCCACACCGTCGGCATGGCCGATGCGCAAGGAGTCGGTGCCGCCAGCGCCGGCGGGACGCGTGCGCACCAGGATCAGCACCGCGGGTATCACCAGAAAAACAACCGGAACCGCCGATATCGCCAGGGTTTCGCGCGTGCCGTACACCGTCAGCATATGGCTTATAACCAGCGGCATCGCGACCGAGGCCGCCGCGGCGCCCGCCAGCGTGCTTCCCAGCGCCAATCCCCGCCGCGCGCTGAACCAGTTGGCGGCCACCACGCTGGCCGGAACCATGGTCGAGAATCCAACCCCGATGCCGATCAGAACATAGGCCCACAGCACCGCGCTGAGCGATTGGGCGCGGCTGGCCATGAGCAGCCCGGCAACGACCAGCGCCGCCCCCGACCCTATCACCAGGCTGGCGTCGATACGGTCAAGCAGCCATCCCGCGGCGGGCGCGCTCAGACCCATCGCCAGGCTGACCGCGGTTGCGATCAGCGAAACCTGGGCGCGCGACCAGCCGAAGAGCTTTACGAATGAAGCGAAGTAAAAACTCAGCGTGCTGGCAGTGGGGCCCAGCACCAAAAGCAGCGCGATGAACAGGGTCGCAACTACCAGCCACGCTCGCCGTTGGTCGTGCGCCATTGCCGGTACCTCCGCGTGCCGTCAGCGAACTTTAGTCCAGCCGATCGGCGATTGCCAGCCGGCCGTTTTGCGGGCCGGCGCCGCAGCGGCCCCGGGTTTGCCGACGTCCGCCCGATCAGTAACCGCGCCTGACGTCGACCACGTTGAGCAGTTCGCGCCCGGCAATGAAACGGCGCAGATTCTCGGCGAACACGCGGCAGCAATCCTCCTGGTAGCTGACGCTGGGCCCCGAGCAGTGGGGCGTGAGGATCACGTCTTCCATGTCCCACAGCGGATGGTCCGGCGTCAGCGGCTCGGGTACCATCACATCGAGCGCGGCGCCGCCCAGACGTTTGGCCGCGAGCGCCCTCAGCAGCGCGTCCTGGTCCACCACTTCTCCGCGTCCGACATTGACCAGGCAGGCGGTGGGTTTGGCGGCGGCCAGTTCGCGCTCGCCCAAAAAGTTGCGCGTATCCGCCGTCAGCGGCAGCGCGACCACGATGAAATCGGACTGTGAAACGATCTCGGCGCGCCGATCCGGTCCGAACCATTGGCGCGGGATGCTGCCGTCGGGGTCGCCGATACCGGCGAAGCCGAACCGCGGGTCGCGGCGCGCTCCGGGGTCGCGCTTGAGCGCCAATACCTCCATTCCGAACGCCTGCGCCAGCCGCGCGGTTTCGCGGCCGATCGGTCCGTAGCCGATGATCCCAACAGTCTTGCCGCGCAGGCTGTCGGCATGACTGAAGTAATAGCCCAGACCGATCCATTCATGGCGGCTCTGCGCCCGGATCGAGGTGTGATAGCGATGCGCATACGACAACATCGCCATCAGCACGTATTCGCCGATCATCACTGCCTGCGCTCCGCTGGTGTTGGTGAGTACGACCTTGCCGTCGTTGAACATGCCGGTGCGCAGCACGTAGTCGAGACCGGCGGCCATGCAATGCAGCCATCGGAGGCGCGGGGCGCGCGGCACCAGGTCCCTGGGAATCGTGTAGGCCACCATCACGTCGCAGTCGGCCAGATGCGGCGCTACCGCCTCGGCGTCAAACAGCGTGTGTTTGGGCTGCTGGCCGGGCACCTGTGTGGGATCGACCAGGTCGGCGCCGGGGCAGGCTTCCACGATCAGCCGGCGCTGCGCCGCGGTGAGCACAAAGGTCGAAACGATCTTCATGCGGACGATGATCGACACAATCCAGGCGCCGTCAAGCGCGGGTCGTTAGCGGCGGCGGAGTCTGCTAAATATCGGGACATCCTGAGTATCGCCGCCGGGCGCCGGAGGAAGAGGCTATGGCTAAACCGCTGGAAGGTATCAAGGTGCTGGAGATCGGACAGGAAATTCAGGGGCCGTTCGCGTCCTTGTTTCTGGCTGATCTCGGCGCCAGCGTCACCAAGGTCGAGAAACGGCGCACCGGCGACCCCAGCCGCTGGATGTTTCCCAAAATGATCGGCGGTGCCGAAGCCAACAATCCCAAGGTGTCTCATTACTTCATCGCGATGAATCGCGGCAAGCGCAGCGTCACGCTTAATTTGCGCAAGCCCGAGGCGGTCGAAATCATCAAGCGCATCCTGACTACCTATGACGTGCTAATCACCAACTATCGTCCCGGGGTGCTGGATCGCCGCGGCCTGGGCTTCGATGCGTTGCATCAGATCAACCCGCGGCTGATCTACGGTCAGGCCAGTTCGTGGGGACCCAAGGGCCCGTGGGTCGGCCGTCCCAGCCGCGATATCCTGGCGCAGGCGGCGGGCGGTCTGATGGCGAAGACCGGGATGCCCGATGACCCGCCGATTCCGGCCGGCGCCTTTATCGCCGACCATTCGGGCGGGCTGAGCCTGGCGGCGGGCGTGATGGCGGCGCTGTTCGCGCGCGAGCGCACCGGCGTCGGTCAGCGCGTGGACGCGTCGATCTACGGCACCCTGATCGCGATGCAAAGTCTGGAAATCAACTACACCGCGGTCAGCGGGCTGGAGAGTCAGCGCGCCGGCCGCGGGCATCAGTTCATGCGCGGCGGCATGTACAGCGCCTTCCGCACCAAAGACGGCTTTATCTGCATTGCCGGCGTGCATGACAAAAGGTGGCATGCGTTCTGTCAGATCACCGGTATCGAGCATCTGGAGAACGACCCTGAGATCTCGGCCAACGTGGTGCGCAATTTTAAAGGCTATCGCATCCAGGCGATTCTGGACGAGATCTTTCCGCGCCGCACCACCCGCGAATGGATGGAGGAATTTGTCAAGGCCGACATTCTGGCCACGGAGGTATCGGACTACCGCCAGTTGCTGCAAAGCGAGCAGGCGCATGCCAACGGTTATCTGAGGCGGATGAGACATCCTGAAGCGGGTGCGATTACGGTGGTCGGATGTCCGGTTTCCACCGGCGGTGAAGTGACCTTGGAGGCGGAGCCGCCGCCGGAGCTGGGTCAGCATACGGAGGAGGTGTTGCTGGAAGCCGGCTATGGATGGGAGGAGTTGAATAAGTTCAGGGAAGCGGAAGTGATTTAAGAGAAGTTCGGTCTGCGGCACAACCCTCCGCTTGCGGCCGCGCAATTCAGTGGCCGCTCGTCCCGTCGGTGCCCCGGCGCGGGTCAATCGCGCCGGGTGTCGGTTATGCTATGCTGTCGCTATCCTGTCTGTTATTCGGGCGATGTTCTGACATTGGGTGAAAATGGCGAAAAATGATGGTTTGGGGGCGGGATGAGAGTTGTGGCGCGGAAGCATAGAACGTCATTTTAAACTTTCCAGCCATCTCATCGCCAAAAAGCCCGGTGTCACCTGCCGCAGGTGTTGGAAAATCGCTTGTAATTTGGCTCCGATCTTGATTGAACGTTTGTAAACCACTGTTTGATTCTAGCGCCTAGAGGCCCCCGACAGTCTTTACTCGCCGCGCAGCCTGGGATACATTTGATTAGTTGGGGTGGCTGAGGGTTTCCTCCTATGAACAACAAAAATTCCAGTCAAACTTACGGCGCCGAGTCCATCCGCATCCTCGAAGGCCTCGAAGCGGTGCGCAAGCGCCCGGGTATGTACATCGGCGATACCGCCGAGCGCGGTCTGCATCACCTGGTGATTGAAATCGTCGACAACTCGGTCGATGAGGCGCTGGGCGGTTACTGCGACGAGATCAACGTTACCATCCACAGCGACGATCGCATCACGGTCGAAGACAACGGACGCGGCATCCCGGTCGATATGCATCCGACCGAGAAGCGCTCGGCGCTTGAAGTGGTGCATACGGTGCTGCACGCGGGCGGCAAATTCGATCGCGGAGTTTATAAAGTATCGGGCGGTTTGCATGGCGTCGGCGCGTCGGTGGTCAACGCGCTCAGCGAGGAGTTCGAAGCCGAGGTTCATCGCGACGGCAAAATTTACTATCAGCGCTACGAGCGCGGCGTGCCCAAGACCCGGGTCGAAGAGAAGGGCAGCACGAAGAAGACCGGAACCAAGACCACGTTCTCGCCTGACCCGAAAATTTTTCCGGAGGTCAAGTTCAAGTACGAGGTAATCGCGCGCTACCTGCGCGAGATGGCTTATCTCAACGCCGGGCTGCGCATCCACCTGGCCGACGAACGCACCGGCAAGAGCGAGGAATTCCATTTCGAAGGCGGCATCAGGGAGTTCGTCGAGGTTCTGAATAAAGGCCGTGAAGCGTTGCACGACGTGATCCATTTCCATTCGATGCGCGACGGGATCGACGTCGATTGCGCGCTGCAATGGACCGATGCGGTGCATGAGAGCCTGTTCAGCTACGCCAACAACATCCATACCATCGAGGGCGGCACCCACGTCTCGGGCCTGCGCTCGGCGCTGACGCGCACCATCAACGCCTACGCGGCCAGGAACAATCTGATCAAGAACAAGGACCTGCGGCTGGAAGGCGAGGATACGCGCGAGGGCCTGACCGGCATCATCAGCATCAAGATTGGCGAGCCGCAGTTCGAAGGTCAGACCAAGACCAAGCTGGGCAACTCCGAGGTCGAAGGTATAGTGGCCGCCACTGTGAATGAAAAGCTGGGGCAGTACCTGGAGGAAAACCCCGGCGACGCCAAACGCATCGTGGCGCGCGCGGTGGAAGCCGCGACCGCCCGTGAAGCGGCGCGCAAGGCCAAGGAGCTGGTGCGCCGCAAGGGCGCGCTGGATTCGGCGTCGCTGCCGGGCAAGCTGGCCGACTGCCAGGAACGCGACCCCGCGCGCAGCGAGCTGTTCATCGTCGAGGGCGATTCGGCCGGCGGCTCCGCCAAGCAGGGCCGCGACCGCCGCACCCAGGCGATCCTTCCCCTGCGCGGCAAGATCCTGAACGTCGAGCGCGCGCGCATCGACAAGGTGCTGACCTCGGCCGAGCTGCGCACCCTGATCACGGCGCTGGGCATGGGCGTAAGCA